>CABMCB010000076.1 GCA_902384455.1 uncultured archaeon | reverse complement strand
TCAACATCCCCCCAGCAACATCCCCCGCAACATACTCGGGAATAGTCACAGTAAAAACAAACACGACTGCAACCACAACATTCACATTAACAGTCAAAGCATCAACCCCAAACAGCCCACCGCAAATCCTCTACTTAACGGTCACAGACCCAGTATTCCGCCAAAAAACCTCAACAACCCTCTGGTGCAACGCCACACCCAGAGACTTCAACGGCAAAAACGACAGCAAAACAACACTACTCACAATAACCCCCCCAACAGGCACCACAATCCAAACAATAACCAAAAACGACAGCACCCTAACCCAAACCCAAACGCCCAAACAATTGGCCGCCCCGTCGCCCCAATACCCCGACCCTCCAACCCCCCAAAAGGAACAATGCCCTGCAAAAAAATAATGATGGACCGAGGCGGCCCCAGTCGGCTCTCGTAGAACCGCCCCGCCCCCCGAGCCCCCCGCGCCGGCCGCTGCCGGGCGGAGGTTGACGTATATTATTGGGAAGTATGTTTTGGTTTCGTTTCCTGGCACGCTTATGTTCGCGGGCAGGATGCGAATGTTTTGCGAGGGTATTGTGCCTGCCTGCGATGTTAGGTCTGTGATTTGGTATTCAGTGATTATGTGCGGCGTTTTGATGTTGGTCGTCAGGTTTTCGGTGGCGTTGACTTCAGACCCTATGTTTCCTTCGATGTATGCGGGCGTCGCTATCAGGCAGGCGGCGCATGGTCCGCCGCAGTCTGTGAGTTCTTCGCCTTCGTTTAAGTAGTTGTTGTAGCATGAGGCGGTTATGACGGTGAAGTTTGTCTGGCCGTTGGCGGACTGGTTTTCGTGGTCTTTCACGTAGCCTTTGCATATCCATTCGCCGGGTTTTGCGGCTCCTTGAAGGCGGAATGGAACGTATAGGTCTCGGTATACTGTGCGGTAGTCTTTGACCATCGCTTCTTTGAATGTGTAGTGGTCTTCTGGGTTGTCTGGCGACGACTCGGAGGAAGTCTCTTTATGCCACACTAATATTTTGTCTAGGACTACGTCGTCTCCGCCGTTTGGGTCCCGCGCGGTTATGTTGCACCATCCGACGCTGCTGTTGGAGGATAAGATGAAGGGGTCGGTGGCTTTCACCCAGTCCACCCTGGGGGGCTCATTGAGGATTACGACGCTGATGTTTGTTTTTCCGTCGCCGATTCCCTGAGCAGACACTAAGTGGGAGAAAAAAACGGCTATAAGCAACGACAAAAAAATCGGTTTAAACGCAACGGAACTCATTTTGAATGTGTATTTCTATTGCATTTAAGGGAAAAAAACCGAAAAACCCTCATCATCTCAGCAACCTCAGCACCGTGGCGGGATCAGCCCGCCCCTTGGCTTCAGCCATAATGCGGCCGAGAATTGCGTTTGGGTTTCCTGCTGTTTCGGGGTTTTTCTTTTTGACTTCGTCTATGAGATGTTTCAGGTCTTTTTCCGAGAGTGATGTGAGGTTGTTTTTTTCCGCAGTTTTAAGGACGTCTTCCTTCGGGTGCTGCGATATTTTAGCGAGCAGTTCCACTGCCGCATCCTTGCTTATTTTGCCTTCGGCAAGAAGGTGGGCTGTTGCGCGGAAGTGGCCGTCTGTTAGGGACTCGGTTGAAGCTTGGA
The DNA here is from genome assembly GCA_902384455.1 of uncultured archaeon. Classification (GTDB taxonomy): domain Archaea; phylum Altiarchaeota; class Altiarchaeia; order IMC4; family SCGC-AAA252-I15; genus CABMCB01. The sequence goes on along the minus strand of CABMCB010000076.1, from coordinate 37,969 downwards.
ATCTTTTCTTGGCTTCCTTTGGGGCTTGAAGGAGAAGGTGAGCAAGCATCGTCACATCGACTTTGGTTTCTTCGATTAGCTCGTCAAACAAGGCTGATTCCTGCGATTTGGCAAGCTGACCCGCAAGTTCCTTTGATAATCCCGCCTTTTCGTAGCGAGCTGCCTTGTCTTGGCGCAGCTCAGGCAGACGCGACTTAAGGGACGCAATCTTTTCGGCCGTGACCGCAATCGGCGGCTCATCAGTCTCAGGATACATCCGCGCTGAACCAGGCAGAGGCCGCATGAATTCGGTGCGGCCGTCTTCCAGTGCGCGTCTTGTTTCTTCGGGCACTCCGTGGAGGGCTTTTTTTGCGCGGGTTGTTGTTGCTTTGATTGCTTCTTCGGCCTGTTTTTTGGGTGCGGCTACGAGTGCGAATGCGTCTTCTTCGGTTAGTTTCAGGTGTTTTGTGATGGCTGCGACTTCTTCGGCTGTGATTCCGTAGGAGGGTAGTTCGTCGCTGTGGAATATTCCTCCGACTCCGGCTAGGCTTCTTGCGTATCCTGCGAGTTCTGGGCCTAGTTTGCCTTTGAGTTCTCCTGCGCATCCTTTGAGTTTGGTTGCGAGTATTATGCCGCCTTTTTCCGCGTTTTTCTTGAGTATTGTTGACTGAGTGTTTTTGAGTAGGTCTGTTAGTTCTGTGGGGTGGGCGTCGAAGTCTTTTTCCGTTACCCCTCTTTTTTTGAGGGTTTCGCGGGCTTCAATCAGAGCCTGCTGGCGTTCGACTTCTTTTTTGACTACTTCTGATATGAGCTTTAGTTCTTGGACGCCTTTGGCTTCCACTCTGGCTCCGCCTTTGACGCTGACGTTGAGGTCTTGGCGTATTGTGCCAAGCCCCCTTTTGACGCGGCAGGCTCTAAGCATGTTTCCTAGGGCTTCTGCGACTTCGCGGGCGTGTTCGGGGGATTTTATGGTGGCGTCTGTGGCTATCTCCACAAGAGGTATGCCCAGGCGATCCAGACGGTATGTGACGTCGCCGCTTTTCTCGGATATTTTCCTGGCGGCGTCCTCCTCAAGGCAGATTGACGGCACGCCCACTTTCCCCAAAGAAGTCTCTATGAAGCCGTCTTCCGCAACAAGTATTGTGCGCTGGAATCCTGTGGTGTTGCTTCCGTCAACCACAGTCTTCCTCATCACGTGCAGTTCGTCCACGGGCCGAGCGTTCAATAGTAGTGCGACTGTGAGTGCGACTTCGAGTGCGTCGTTGTTTAGGTCGTGAGGGGGCTCTTCGTCAAGTTCCACGAGGCAGTTGGTGTCATGGTACGCTTCGTAGTGTAGTGTGCGTCCCTTAAGGAATTCGTGTAGCGCGGCGCGGTCGACTTCGCCCAGTTCGCCTGCTACCGCCCGCATTTTCCTTTGGACGATTAGGTGCGGGGCGTCTTCCCTCATTACTGACGGGCACGGGCAGAACAGCTTTGCGGTGTCCAATTGCTGGTGGATTTCCAGGCCGCATTTGAACCCCAACGCCCCGTAGTCCGTCATTTTCGTTTAGTTATTAAGGAGGGGGTTTAAGAAACTGTTTGCATGGAGACTGAGACGCGCGTTTTCCTCAAAAAGAAGTTCAAGGACTATTATTTCAGGCATACCGTCCAGGAGCCGCCTGATATTGAGCGCAGGGAATTCGGTTACGGAACTTTGGAGGACAAGATTAAGGTGCGCCACTTCTGCTTCGCGGGGGCTCGCGAGTTCCACCAGTTCCTAAAGCGAGACGCCCCATTCTACCTCAGTTACAGCACCGCGTTATACAGGTATCCCGCCAACCAGCCGATGGCCGCCAAAGAGTGGCTGGGCGCAGACGTGGTGTTTGACTTGGATGTGCCCATGAGAACAGGCTACCTTAATACGCAAGATTTGGATAAAGCCAAAAACGAAGCTTTGAGTCTCTCCGACTTCATCTTCACCGACTTCGGGTTTGAGAAAAACGAAGTTTCAGTAAACTTCAGCGGAAGCAAAGGATACCACTTCCACATAAGAGGCGACAGAGTACAACGGATGGGCCAGGACGAACGCAAGGAACTAGTGGACTACGTCACAGGAACAGGACTAAAACCCATCCCAGACGCGCAAACAAGAGACCCGAAAGGAAAAAAGAAGCTCACATTCCCATTCTACTGGAAGCAGACCAACACAGGAGTCGAAATAGTAGGCGGCCCAAAGAAAGGAGACTCAGGATGGGCAGGCAGGTACTACGTTAAGACAAGGGAGATTCTGACCCAGCCTGACGGCGAACTCACCAACATACCGGGCATAGGAGAAAAAACAGCTAAGGAGATAATAGAGAAACGGGAGAAATTCCTTACGCAACTGGACGAAGGAAACTGGTCTTACCTCTTGGCGTTGGTTGGCAAACGAGTTTTTGACGAAGCAAAAACCATGGCAGTAACCGCCATTGCCGACGCGGACAAGCAGGTGACTGGCGACTTAAGCAGGTTGATTAGGGTTCCTGACACTTTGCATGCGGGAAGCGGATTGATTGCGAAAGTCGTGAAAGATTTGGATTCGTTCGACCCTCTTGCGGACGCGGTCGCATTCAGCAGCGAACCAACCACAGCTAAGACGATTAAGGACGTGCCTCAGTTCGACATCGGAGGAATTCAGCACGGACCTTTCAAGGCGGGCGAAAAAATCAATCTTCCGGAGTGCGCTGCCGTATATTTGATGCTTAAGGGCGCAGCCGAAGTTGTCGGGTAGTTTAGCGGCGTCTTTTTCTTTTGATTTGGCTGCCGCATACTGCGCACTCTTTTATTCCTTCTTTAGATTCCTTCCCGCATCCGCCGCAAACAAAAACCCAGGTGATTTCCTCTCTTATGCCTTTGTGGAAGGAGGCCTCTACGTTCAGTTTGAGGCGGCGGGCGACGTTTTGAACGGCATAATCGTCGGACACGATAGCCGCCTTGTTTTTGAATGCGACAGCCAGAACGTCCAAGTCCGGCCTGGATAATGCGCCTAAGTCCCCCGACGATTTGGCGGCTTCTTCTACCGTCTTTAACGCGTCTTTTGTCGGCTCCTCAATCTTGACTGCGCCCGCCTCGATAGCCGCGTTAAGCGCCAGCGCTTCGTTTCCCTCACGCACTTCTTGCGCTACTGAATGTGGCATCAGGTAGTTTCCGCCTGAGAAATCCAGGGTGCTTCTTAGGATAGCCGACGCATCCAGCACCCGAATCGGTTTCATATACATATATTAGTATTTAATCCATTGATAGTAGGATTATTAGCTTAGAAGCAACCATGCACGTTGGTATTATCCCGGACGGCAACCGCCGGTACATGAGAAAGAAAGGCATCGGCAGCCTTGCGGAATCTTATCAAAGCGGAATCAGCCGCTTCTACGACTTGCTTCAATGGTGCCCAAAGTACGGAATCAATGAAGTCACCATATACGCCCTCTCAACAGAAAACATAAAAGAAAGAGGAGACAACGAAATCAAGGCCCTGTTCAAGGTATTCTCAGAGCACGCCAAAAAGGCGCTCACAGACCAACGGATAAAAGAAGCCAAAATCCGCATAAAAATCTGCGGCGACATAGACTACCTAACCCAAAAAAGCAACGAAATCACAGGCAACACAGAACTAATAGAAAACCTGCGCGCCCTAGAAAAACACACGGAAAAAAACGACGGCCTACGCCTCAACATGGCTTTGGCCTACGGCGGAAGGCAGGAGATTGTTTTTGCTGCCTCAAAACTGGCTCAAAAGGGGCTGCCCATCACAGAAGAAAACATCCAGTCCAACCTTTGGGTCAAAGACAACGCAGACTTCATAATCCGCACAAGCGAAAAACGGATAAGCAACTTCCTACTGTGGCAGTCCGCCTACAGCGAAATATACTTCATAGACAAACTATGGCAGGAAATAACGGAAGACGACCTCGCCAAAGTAGTTTCTGAATTCAAACAAAGCGACCGACGATTCGGCCGCTAAAAAAATCAAATTAAAATGACTAAAAGAAGAGAGGGAGCAACCCATAAGGCCGCCCATGCGGCCGCCCCGAATACCGCTGAAAAAGAGGTTGAACCAGCCGTAAAGGAAGCGCACGCAGGTCACGGAGCTTTCGACCGCTTCCAGATTAGCATTTCAGACCCGCTTTTCGCGATAGCTTTGGGGGCGAGCCTGCTCGGATTGATGAGGATAATTTTCGGCGCAGACGGATTCATTCCTTCAGCAACTCCTTTCGCGCTTGTTGCCGCAGGCATCGCAGCGCTGTACCTGGCCAACGACTACGTGAAAGGAGGCCAGTCATCCAGGCTTTACGGGATAGGTCCGCTTCTTCTTCTTGCGGGAATACTCGCGTACCAGAGCAACCAACTGGGCGGTTACACCGGCCAAGACGTGATGTTTCTGTCTGCGGGAGTTTCAATAATCGCCGCAGGATACGTGATTGGGGCGTACGACATAATCGACTTCAAGATTTCAATCGTCATCTCTCTGTTTCTGGCCACATTGCTTTTGCACTTGGTGTCCGCGGTCACAAGCGCCTACCTCGCCGAACTTGACCCGTACTATTACTATAAGTGGGCGACAGGAGTCTACGAAACAGGCTTCATACCGGATTGGGAAACATACGTTTACCCGCTACGCGGAGGCATAGGCCACCCGCAATGGAACAGTTGGCCGTCAGGATTGGACAACACACAGTCCCCGTTCCTGTGGCCTTTCACTTACGCTTTCTACGCCCTCATGATAAACAGCTTCGGCATCAGCATGTATGACGCCGCCATGATTCTGCCGGGGCTTATCGGAGCGGTGACAATCCTGCTTGTGTACCTTTTTGTGCTGGCCCTCTTCAACGAAGACAAGCCTTACGCTTACGTAGCCGCATTCCTTGCCGCGTTCGCCCTCATGCTTTCGCCGGCGTTCGCCTCTAAAGCGGTAGGCAGTTACGCTGAAGACGACGCCTTAGGAATGATGCTTTCAGTAGCAAGCCTGCTTTTGTTCCACACCGCAGTCAACAGAAAAAGCATGAAATACGCTCTTGTAGCGGCCTACAGCTTCTTCCTTTTGAGGGTAGATTGGAGCGCATACCTGTACATCTACGTGGTCTTGGGAGCGTACTCATTCGTCTACGCCCTGATGAGCTACAAGCACAACAAAAGCTGTGTCGCCATAATGCCGTATTACCTCACATTCCTAATCGGCAGCCAAATGTGGCCTCTAATACTGCACGAAAGAGGACTTCACTTCGCCTACTCTCTACCGCCGAACATAGGGCGACTGCCGGTGCTCATAGGGATAGCCGCATCCTTTATCTTGGAGTTAATCCGCGTCAGAAAGAACGGAATCAACCAGGTAGAAGGAAAAGGACTCGGCCCCAAACTGGAACTGCGCCTCCAAGAATGGATTATGCCAATAGGAATACTGATTCTGGCCGCCTCCGCAGTGTACTTGGCATACCACAGCCCCATGGAGATAATAGACTACATGATATTCACGCTTGAGGGCTCCAGAAACACCGACGTAGTCGGAGTCACAATCGCAGAACAAAACCCACTCGCCAACACACTAATGGAATTCGTCAACGCAGGATACGGCCGCCACGGAATAGTCTTCATTTACGGTTTAGTCATGATTCCAGTGCTTGCTTACCTCGCGTGGAAGTACAATAAGACGGGGGCGATGTTCGCTTTGGCTTACGCTTTGCCGATGCTATACGGCTCCTACAACAAGAGCGCGTGGCTCTTCGGGTCAAGCGTGCCGGTGATGGTTTTGGGCGGCAGCGTAGCCTTGTACGCCGCACTCAACAAGAAGGACTGGGAGGGACTTAGGGCTCTGCCCACAATATTCCTCATACTCACGCCCATGTTTTACATGCCCGTCCTTGGAACATGGAACTTCCAGAAATTCGGCATAGGAACAGCCATATTCCACATGGGCGCAATGGAAGACCGCTACTACTGGGACGACGCACTAATGTGGATTGCCAACAAAACAGAATCAAACGCAGCAGTACTAACATGGTGGGACTACGGACACTGGATTAGCAGCATAAGCCGACGCCCAGTACTCATAGACAACCTGCAGGCAGACAGCTACGAAATACAAGACGTAGCCCGATTCTTCTACAACAAAACAAGCGAAGAAGAAGCATTCAAGACAGTGGAAGTCTACAACGACGCCTACGCGAAACAAAATAGGACGCTCAAATACACCGTAATCGACTGGACAATGATAGGCAAAGGAAGCGCCCTACACGAAATAGCCACAGGAAACATAGACACGGGAGCCATAGGCTCATTCGCCACATACGCTCAATGCAGCTTCAACCCACAACTCAGCCAGCTGACTCCCCGCTACACTCCAGCCGACGACGGCACAGTAAGCGACATACGCAGACTAGTATTCGCCTGCAACGCATGGATTCCAGGATTCTACTTTGAAATAAAGAACGACCAGATAAGCGGAGTATACGTCATAATAGACCAGTCAGGACGAAGCATACCCTGGACCACGTTCACCAAAAGCCAAGACGCAAGCATCCTAGGGGTACAGCCGCTAATCGCAGACCAAACAACAGGCAAACCAGGAATAATCACATGCGCCCTAAACTGGAACCAACTGCCCACAAACAGCATCTGCTACGTACCCACATACAACACCCTAGTGTTCGCGCCAGGACCATTCCAAGACTTCATGATGACGCGCCTCTACTTCGGAGACTACCTAGACCAATACAAACAAGTAGGCCTATACAACAGGGACGTCGTTCCTTTGACGCACTTCAAGAAGGTTGCTGAGACTGCGGCTGGGTACGTGAACATCTGGGAGATACTTTACGGCAATGATACGCTTAAGGCGCCAGCACCCGTGACTACTGTTGCGGCAGTCGCAAACAACGCCACAACACAGAACTCTACAACCCAGACGTTGCCCGCAAACACAACCACCACCCCAAAAAGCATTCCGACCAATGAGACTAGACCAGAGGCGAACGTAACTGCAGACAAGACGGCAAACGAGACGTCAGGAAACACGACTTAGAGGACGCCGTCCCTCTTAGAAGTCGTCTTCAAGTACCCCAAACGCACTCCGGCATCCAGCCACCCCTCAGCATACTCCAAAGCAGCAAGCGCCCGCGCATACTCGCCTTTCTCCTGAAAATGCAGCGCATCCTCGTAGTAAGCAAGAGCCATCGTCTTCGCCTCCTCAGCCAGCTTCAAAGCACCATCAAGAGAAGCCGGCTTAACCGCCTTTAAGCCCGAAAAAAGAGGCTTTGCGTTAGAGAGATACGTCTCCACTGAGGTCTTTAATTCTTCACTCATAAGCCCTAGTACGATCCTGCAACGTCTCCTCCTCTTCGACCAACCGCACACCCACCGCAACTTCATCCATACTATGAAGAGACCCGCCCGAATCCATAATCACCTGCTTAATCGCCTCGATATCATGAAACGCCCCTTCAACAGTGATTTTGACGTTCTCCACTTTATGATCAATCTCATAGACACTTATGTTCACTCCGTCAACACCCGGCAAATCAGCAAGCGACTTCGCAAGAAGAGTAATGTCCGGCGAATACGGCTTCAAAACATCCAAAACAATCCGCCGAATCTCGGACTTACGCATAATCAACTTACGCTCATCACCTATGGAAGCAAAAGACGGAGAATTAGTAACCTTAGACTGAAGCCGCCTACGCAAAGCAATATTATCTTCGTTCATAATAGGAAGATATTGTACGCACAGGTTTTAATCCTTTTTACGGCCCATGAGAAGACACGTGTTGCCCCGCACATCCAACAAAACTGTCCCGCACTTCAAAGCCGCATCTTCAGCAAGCTTCCTGCGGTCGCTTTTCTCCCTCGAAGACCTCAAAAACTTCAGTTTCACCGCATCATGCTTAGACAAAGCCAAACGAATATGCTTAATCAAAGGCTCAGACAAACCGCCCTTACCCACATTAATCGTAGCCGACACATCATCCACTCTTCTTCCTCCTAACCCTCTGCTCCCTCAAATAAGGCGAACACTGAACGCGACCACAAGACAGGCATTTTGTCTCCACGCGATGGCTTTCCGAGTTCAGCCGGACGCGCGACGTCTTGCCGGGCATAAGGTACTTGTGGCAACCTTTGCATAGGCGCATCTTCACCTGCTTGGGCAACGGCACAGACGACCTTAAGGCGATTTTGCGCGCAATAGCCAGATAACGGTCGGCGTAGTCAATATCTCCCGCGACAGCCGCCTTGTCCGCCGCCAAAGCAAGTATTCTAACGCGCTCATCAGCCACATCCATCTTACGATGCCGCTCCTTAACCCAATTACGCGCCATATCCGTATTTATGGGAACAATGCGTCTAATAAAACAATATGGACAGCGTCTACGAGGGACGGCGCCCAAAGCAAAGGGAAGAACCTCCCGGAGACGAAGTCACACGCGTTTCCCCAGTCACAGTAACAGGAGAACGGCAACCGCGAACCATTTTCGACGTACAGCCAATGGGCGTAGGAGAAGTTCTAGACGAACGACTTCTAAGATACGGCGACACAATGAGCACCGAAGAAAGGAAACGCGGCATAAAAGTCATGCGAGAAACCGCACGCAAAACACAAGGAAAAACGGCCGAAGAACTTAAGGCCGAAGCAAAAATGCTTGCCTGGAACATGCTAACGCCAGAAACCCAACAAGCACTCACAAAGCTAGCCACACAAGACACAGCGCAATACCCAACCGCGGCAAAAACAGAAGACGTAGAAGCACTGGCGAAGGCCTCGACACTTGAGTATCTGGAGAAGGCGTCTGGAGTGGATTTCGACATGCAAGAGCAGGCTGCGCAACGCGCAAGGGCCGTCTGAATTTTCTTTAAGCAGTCAGATTCTTTGGTTTGCTTTTGGTGACAAGGAATGTGTCTTCATGCCGCACTCCGAAATGGCGCGGCAGATAAACGCCCGGCTCCACCGTTATGACCATGCCGGGCTTAAAGACGTCCTCACTTTTGCCTGAAAGATTAGGCAGCTCATGGATGTCAAGCCCGACTCCGTGACCTAGATTATGGTGGAACATGAACCCCGCCTTCTTCAGTTCCTCCTCGGCGAACTTGTGAACGTCTCCGGCAACCGCTCCGGGACGCACTAAATCCGCAGCAGACTGCTGAAGCTCTCTTACGAAATCCATAACCTCTTTTTCCCGCGCAGTCAAGCGCCCGAACCCGAACGTCCGGGTGACGTCGCTGTTGTATCCGCCGATTTTAGCCCCCAAATCCACGACTACCGGTCCGCGAAGTAGAGGGAACAGACCTGGGCGAGCATGGATGTCTGCGCTGCGCCTTCCCGACGCCAAAAGCATCCCGTCGTCAAAAGAAGGAGTCTCGCTCCCGCGGCGGCGGATAAACGCTTCCACGTCCGCAACCACATCCAACTCCTTCTTACCCGGCTTAAGAAGGCAACCAGCAAAATAAACCGCGTCATGAGCTATGCGACAACTCTTTTTGATTAAATCAACCTCAAAATCCGATTTGACCGCACGCTGCCTCTCAACCAAATCAGACACAGAAACCCGCACACCCAACCTCTTGCGGTAATCGGCCAAAGCACCCGCACTCCCAGAATCCAAACAAACTTTACGTACACCCTCCTTCTTCAAAAAACCCTTAATAGCACCCTCCTCAAAATCCACCACCCTATGAGGAAAACCCCGCCCATACAAAGACGAATACAACTGCCTATACAAAGGCCTCACAAACAAAACGCTCTCGTCGGGCGTGACAACAATCCGCCCCGCATCCTTACCAGTCAGGTAAAAAACATTCCGCCTGTTTCCCACCAACAGCGCCTGCTCCCCCGCATCCTCAAGCGACGCCTGAAGCTTTCTTGTGCGCCTAAAAACCTCCTTACCTGAACCCATGATGCTTATATAGGATACCGCGAATGTATATTAGCGTTTTATTTTGCGGTGGAACCAATGAAACCCCTTGATGCCCTCGGCGAATCGCTGGGGAACGAGGTGCTCGTGCGCCTCAAAAACGGCATGGAAATATCAGGCAGGCTAAAAGCCTTCGACATACACATAAACCTCGTCCTAGAAGACGCAGCATACACCGACGGCGACATACAAAGGAAATTCAAAACCCTCTTCGTCCGCGGCGACATGATAGTCTTCGTAAGCTAAAAAGATGACCAAAGGAACACCAAGCTTCGGCAAACACAACAAACCCCGCACCCACACAAGATGCGGCCGCTGCGGAGAATTCAGCTTCCACGCAGTACACAAAACCTGCGCCAAATGCGGCTTCGGCAAAAGCAAACGCCGGAACGACTAAAGCAAACCCTTGGGGCGCATATTTAAACAAACACGCCCCAAAAACACTTCTAAAAACCACGCGGGCTCGTAGTCTAGCTCGGTTATGACGTCGCCTTGACATGGCGAAGGTCCCCGGTTCAAATCCGGGCGGGCCCATACACGCATCTTATTTATCCTTCTCTACACGCACCCGGACTCGTGGTCTAGCCTGGCTATGACGCCGCCTTCACACGGCGGAGATCCCCGGTTCAAATCCGGGCGGGTCCACTAGAGCCCCTTTCTTTCGTTAGAAAAGAAAGAAAGGCCCTCGGGTTCAAAGAAAGAAACGACCGAAGATATCCGACGGAATATGACGGATAAGGACGGCCCGTCTTAGCCCGTAACGGGAGGCTCTAACGCCTGTTTTTAGGCGTGGGATGCCTTGTTTTTATGTGTTTGGGTTATGAGGAAGACGGGTGTTTCTAAAGGCGGGAAAAAGGTCGTTGAGCAGGATTTTGGCGGCGGACTACTTCTTTCCGAAGGAAGACAAAACTTCTGCAGTTTCGCGCCCAACGCCCAAATAGGATATGTTGCTTCTTCCTTGTGGGGCACGCTGATTGTCAGCGTCATACTGTTTCCTTTGATATTGATTCTTCCGCTGACGCTGACTTTAACCCTGTTTTACTCCGTTTTTTCCCTCAGAAAATTCATCTTCATCCTGGAAAAAAGAAACCTGCTGGTAAGGCGGGGAATCATAAAATACAGCTACTCGCTCATCCCCTACGAAAACATCCAAGACATCCACGTCACCCAGACGTTCGTGGAAAGACTATTCGGAATGTGGAGCGTCACAGTATTCACTGCAACCATAGGAGGAGGCGCCGTATCAATACCAGCATTAGACAAAACAGACGCGGAAAAACTCAAGGACGCGCTATTTACGAAAATGAAGGAGGCAAAAAATGTCACCGACTAAAACGCTCATCCAACAATACCCACTCAAAAAAATCAAGATAATCAAGAAAACGCTCTCCCCAATAGTAGGCCTCATTTTTTCGGCCGCATTCATTGCCATACCTCTCACCGCCGCCCTGGCTTTTCTTTCCCCTGCCGTAGCTTTCTTTATTCTTGCGGGAGCGGCAGTGTTGCTCTTCGGTTTGGCTGGATTCATGTTTTACTACCAGTTGCTTTACTACAACAACTACTTCTACGACCTCACGCCCGACGGCCTGGTGATAAGCAAAGGAGTTTTCGGGCGCTGGAAGATTACTGTGCCGGCGCATAAGGTTCAGGATGTTTATTTGGATCAGGATTTGTTGGATCGCGTCTTCGGGTTGTATGACCTTCATTTGTCCACTGCTACAGACGTTTCGCAGAGGGAGGCTCACATTGACGGCGTAGGGAGCGCTGACGCGCAGGCGCTAAGGGGAATACTTTTGAAGTGGATTACAGGGGGAACGGCGAAGAAGGATGTCGCCTCAACCACTGCAGCTGAAGCGGCCGTCAAATCCATTCCAGTTAGCAACGCTGGAATGTGGATTCTAATGCTGTCATACCTTTTTTCCGCAGCCATATTCCTAGCCATATTCTTCTGGCCTCTCGCAATTCTTTCGCCTCTGGCGGCGGTCATAGGGTACCTTCAGTTTAAGGCGATTAGGTATGAGCTGAGGAAGGATGGGGTTTTCATTAGAACCGGCTTTCTGATTCCGAGGGAGAACATATTCCTTTACCGCAACATTCAGGACGTCGAGGACACTCAGGGGGTTTTGGAGCGGTTTCTTGGAATCCACACTCTTCTTGTCAAGACTATGACTGACACAAGCGCCGCACAGGCGATGCTCAACTTCGTATTATCCGAAGACGCCAAAAAAACGAGGGAAGAAATCCTAGAAAGAAGCAAAAAAGCTTCAAAGCAGGCGGCGACGTCCACGTCAACAACAGCGAAGGCCGCAGTGAGGAGGGCGGACGTTAAGACGCTTGAGAATCCGTTTAAGCTTTCTTTCCTGCGTTCAGCGAGGTATAGTGCGTTAGTCGCCTTCTGCTTTATTCTCGCGGCTTACGTGGTTTCTCTCGTCGTCCTTCTTTTGGTTTTCGCCGCAGGAGAACGCGGGGTTCTGCCGGCAGTATTCATTCTTGCGGCAGTAGCAGGCTTGGCTCTTGTTGCGGTTGTTTTAGGGATTTTAGTGAAGGCCGTCGTACTCAACGTTTCGTATTCGTTTGCTGTCGCTTCCGACGTTGTGCGTATTTCCATAAAATTCATTGCGTCCACGGTAAAGCAGATTCCTTACACCAAAGTCCAGGACATAGAGAAGCACATTTCATTCTCAGACAGCTTCGCAGGACTTGCGGAAGTGACTTTCGAGACGGGGGCTAAAGATTACGTGGGAAAGGAAGGGCAGGGGCGCGCAGTTTCCATGACCACGATGAACGAGACGGTTCCCGCGCTTTTGGAAGCCGACGCAGACAAACTGAAGAAGATTATCGCAGACAGAATGGGAGTAGACCTCGCCAAAATAGGAGAAAACCCTCTTGTAACCAGAATCCCGCTGTCAAAGCGCAAGCCGCTCAAAAAAACCCTGTGGTGGACGATAATCCCCGCTTTGATTATAATCCTGCTTTTCGCCGCCGGCGTAATAACCCGGTGGCCGGCAATAAACGCCTTGCTGGCGGCCGCGGTGATACTCACGATTCCGACGCTTATCGCAAAGTACTTCTACGAAAAAGCGTACCTAAGGAAATACTTCTACGACGCAAACAGCGACGTCCTAGTGATACGCAAAGGAGTGTTCGGCAGCCGCGAACTAACCATACCCTTCACCAAAATACAGGAAGTATTCATAGACCGAGACATACTAGACCTCGCCTTCGGCCTCTACGACATATACGTCTCCACAGCCACAGGCCGTTCGGTGCTTAACGCTCACGTAGATGGGGTTACGGCGGCGGACGCTGAAGCTATTGCCCTGCTTATCGTCGAACGCATTGCGGCAGTGAAGTAAGCAAACGCTATATTCTGCCGGCGTCTACCAAACCTACCGCAGCCTCAATGACTTTAGCGCCCACTGCTTCGGAGAATGCCGTCTGAATACCGTGGACTTCGCCTGCCTTAGGGTATTCGCCACGCTGTACGCCAGTCGTAAATTTAGTGACAAGAGGTTTAACGAGCGTTTCGTCCGCGACTACGTCGGCAAGCACAGCCGCACGAACCTCAGGATTAAGTGAGTCATCTACATGAGCGGACGCCATCATAGGCCGGCTCTCACGCGCCGTGTTATTGGCGGCGGGTAGACCGGCTCTCATTTGACCTTGTATGCCGTCGAGTTTGACGATACTGACGGTCGCCTTCTGCACGCCGTACGCGGTCAAGTCGCCCTTGTTTTGAGGCGCCGACGACCTAAGATGCCCTAGCAGACTGCCTGCCAGCGAGTGCTCAAGCCGCGACTCCTCCATGACGTTTGTTATGCCGGGCGGCATCATGTCAGGCGTAATGAAAAATACTTCAGCGGGCCGTCTTCCAGTGCTCGATCCAGCACCGCGGGCGACCATAATCCCTATTTTCTCGTCTTTCATCCTTGCGAACAGATTCCTCCATTCCCCTTGCCCAAGACCTGTGGCTTCCCACTGGTCGATTGGCCTACGGAGCCTTATTATGCCGTCTATTTGCTCGCGCAATTGAGGGTTGTGTTGAGCCATGATTTCGGCGTGCTCGACTAATTGGGCCATAGAGGAGAAGTGTTCTGGTCTGCAGGAACTCAAAAGTGTCCCTGCCGCGCTTAGAGTATTTCGCGCAACACTTACCGACGCAGCGTCGCTTGGCGATGCCCTGTCGTAGATTCCGAATAAGGCTTCGGCGGCGGGTTTAAGGACAGACGTGTCCTTGTGGCGGGGTTCGTCGTTGGTTGGCGGTCTCCAGTCGTGTACGTAGCCTACGAGGGCTTTGATTGCTTCCTGTTCGCCGCGTTTTGCCGCAAAGTAGGTGAACATGTCTCGGACATATTCATTGCGTTGCCTGTCTCCGTCCCATGTGTGAGTCTGCGGTCGTTCAAGAGCTGCAACTATCTGTGGCATGGCAGCAATGAATTCCTTTTCGCGCGCCTTAAAAATTCCTTCACGCTCTAAAGTGGACATTCCGGCCGTCTCATTGGCCATAGCATCAATGTTGAGTACTGAAGTGCGAGGTCCCGCTGCTGCATCTTGCGCGGATGTGCGAAGCCTATCTGTAGCAACTGCCATAGAGTATCACCCCGCAGTCTAAGCTTTAATACTAAAAATACTGCAGATTCCCGGAAATTTATTCCACGTGGAACGCCGCAACCCACTCGCACGCCGCAAGCTTGCCCGTGACCTTGCGGATGTCCTCCGAAGTGCCCTCGATGATGAAAGTGAGGGTTATGCGGTCGCCTTTCTTGTCTACGTCGGTAACCAGAAGCTTGTGGTTTTTAGAGCAGTCTAAGAGCTCGCAGTCCACGTCGTTTGGGTCCATAAGCTTTCCAGTCGTTATAGTAAGCTTCTTCTGGTAGAACCCTATTCCGCGGGATGCAAGATACCTGTCGGCGATTATCGTCACCCACACTAGCACGTAGACGCTGATGGCAAGGCCGTATTCGTTGACTCCTATGAGTATTCCTATTATGGCGAACACCCATATTCCTGCGGCGGTGGTGGCGCCGAATATTTTGTCGCTTGATGGGCGAAGCAGCGCTCCCGCACCCAAAAATCCTATTCCGGATACTATTGCTGAAAGGAGTGGGAGCGGGTTTTCGGAGTTGAGGTTGGTTGCTGTGATTGCTAATGCGCATGCTCCGATTGCTACGAAGATGAATGTGCCGAATCCCACAGGCTTATGGGAACGCTGACGCTCAATGCCGAAAAGGAGCGCAAAGATGAATGTTAAGGAGAGCTGCAAGAACACAATATAAGAGTCCACTATACTACCCTTACGTATCGCGAGCAAAAATATCTTGGGATTAGGGTTAATTCTGCGCCGGCAGAACCATCCTGACAGTAGCCCCCATCAGATAGCCGGCGCTCTCAATTTCAAGTCTACCCCCATAAGACTCAACAATCTTCCTTGAAGCCCTAAGCCCAAGCGCGTGGCCGGTTGGTTTGGTGGTTAAGTCGCCTTCCGTGATTATTCTTTGCAGGTTTTCAGGGGTTATCCCCATTCCTTCGTCTCTGACTTCTAAAATCGAGTTTCCGCCTTCCGCGAAAGTGGAGACATAAAGCGGGCGCACTTCTACTCCCCCCAACGGTTCTCCGCCTCGTTCAGTCTCCCTGCGTTGCACGCAGGATTCCGCAGCGTTCTTAATCAAGTTGACTCCGACCTGCCTTAGACGGTCCGGGTCCGCAGCAACCTTCGGCAGGCCGTCCGAGATATTTTGTATTATGGGCACATCAGCGAAATCGCCGAAAAGGCTTATTTCCCGAAGGCTGCTTAGGGCGATTTCACTTAAGTCAACAGGCGAAATAGACTCAACCAGCGTATGGCCTAATGTGGTGCCTTCATAGACTTCCAGAAGCTTCTTAGCCCTTGATACGGCGCCCTCCAGGGTGAGGTAATAGTCGCTGAAAGTCTTCAACCTCAAGTCGGGAGCAGAACCAACAGCATCGTCTTTTGGTGGATGAATGCGCGTTAGCACGGCATCCATTTCTCCGATTGCTCTGCCGGCATTTTTGCCTAAGTCCACAGCCAAAGATATAACATGCCGGGCTTCAGGCTCCGTCCTAACGTAAGTCTTTGTTGTTCTCGCATCCCGAAACCTGTGTACGGCCAAAAAGAATTCTTTCGTCACGTCGACGCAACCGATAACAGCATCCTTAAACTCGCGTAAGCCTTTCACCGGCTGGTATTCGATCATTTCATCGGCGTATCCTCCAGCCACCTGCAGGAGGTTGTTGAGTTCGTGAGCAAACTCCCGGCCATTCTCACCCATAGAAGCAGCCCTCTGCAAAACCACAGGATTAGGAATCTCCCGCACCCGGCCTTCAGTGTCAACGGCCCGTATTTTAAACGTTCCATCCAACGTTTTTCTGACTGTTTCGGGGTTGTCTTTCAGGTGGTCGTCGATTACTGAGCCGTCCTCGCCGATAACGTCGAATGATTTGTATTGACGAATCTTGTGCGCGACCATTACGCTATCCTTACGCATTTTGGAATAATATACTGTCAAAATAGGCCAGCACTAAGCTCTTATTATCTTTCGCACAAGATGAGGGTATGCAAAGCGACTTAGATTTGCTTCTGAATGAAGCGCTTATGTTCAGGGACGCGCGCGACTGGAAAAAATTCCACACTCCGGGCGCACTGGCCGCGGACTTGAGCGTCGAATCCAACGAACTCCTCTCGCATTTCGTATTCAAAGATGAAAAAGAACAGCGCCTGATGCTGGAAAACCCTAAGAAGAAGCAGGAAGTTGCCGATGAGATGGGGGACGTATTCCACGCGCTGCTTCTTCTGTCCCACGAATGCGGCATAGACCTCAAAAAGGCGTTCCAAGAAAAACTCATAAAGACCGGCAGAAAATACCCGATTGAGAAATCATACGGGAAAGCAAGCAAATACACGGAACTCTGAGGCCGCGCCTTTTTATTAGCAGTATTTACCCATTACTTGAGGTATGAAGTTTTCGTCTCGACTTACGGATGTGAAGCCTTCGGCTACGTTCAAGTATGCTGCATTAGCCAAGAAGCCCGGCGTAATAGACCTCACTGTAGGCCGCCCTGATTTCGATACTGCTCCGGTGGTCAAGGAGGCTGCCAAGAAGGCGCTTGATGAGGGGAAGGTGCATTATACTCCGGGGAAGGGTATTCCCGAGCTACGCCAGAGGATTTCTGAGAAACTGATGAAGGAAAACGGCGTTAAAGGCGTTGATGCTGACCGTGTTATTGTGAGCGGAGGAGGCAAGCAGGTGCTTTTCGAGGCGTTCCTCGCTTTGGTTGACGACGGCGACACTGTCGCAATACCCAACCCCGCGTGGGTCAGTTACGCGGACATGGTGGCGTACGCAGGAGGTAACGTCCAGTGGCTTCCGACTTCCGCTGAAAAAGGGTTTATTCCAGGCGAAGACTTCCTTTCGGAGCTTGAGAACGGCGACGCCAAGGTGGTGCTCGTAAACAGCCCAAGCAACCCGACAGGCGCGGTAATACCCAAGAAGACGCTCAAGCAGATAGCCGACATATGCGCCCGAAAGGACGCCTGGCTGATTTCAGACGAAGTGTACGAAGTGTTCACTTACGGCGGCGACGTATACAGCCCAGGAAGCGACTACGAAAAAACGCTCACCGTCGGCGCATTCAGCAAATGGCTTTCCATGACAGGCTGGCGGCTAGGATGGGGAGCAAGCCCCAAGAAAGAGCTCATCGACACAATGAACCTCATCCAGGAGATGAGCCTTTCCTGCTGCACAAGCTTCGCCCAATACGGAGCAGTCGCCGCATTCACACCAGAAGCCAGAGAGTACGCCAAAAAGATGCGCGACACATTCAAGGAACGCAGAGACCACGTAATGAACCTAATGAAAGACCTCGACGGCGTAGTCTGCGACAAACCCGAAGGCGCATTCTACGTATTCCCACGCTTCGACGGATGGGATGACCTGGCGCTAGCAGACAAACTCATAGAAGCAGGAGTAGGAACAGTACCCGGAAGCCCGTTCGGCACAAGAGGAGCAGAATGCATCCGCATCTCATACGGAAGCGCAAACAAAGAGATACTCACAAGCGCATTCGACAGAATCAAAAAGGTGATAAACAATGAGTGAAAACGCCACGGAACTAACAGACAAAACATTCAACGACTACGTAAAAAATAACCGCCTCGTACTCGCAGACCTATGGGCCCCATGGTGCGGACCATGCAGAAGAATCGCCCCGATAGTGGAAGAAATAGCAAGCGAATACAAAGGCAAAATAGCGGTAGGCAAACTGAACATAGACGAAAACAACGAAACAGCCGCACAATACGGAGTAATGAGCATACCCACCCTACTCATACTCAACGAAGGAAAACTAGTCGACAAAATCATAGGCGCACAACCCAAAGAAAACATAATAGCCAAACTAAAACCATACATCAAATAAAAAAAAACGTGGAAAACAAAACACGCTACCTCGTAACAAGCGCACTACCATACGCAAACGGCCCACTACACATAGGCCACGCAGCAGGCGCATACCTGCCCGCAGACGTCTACGTGCGCTACCTGAAGATGCGCGGCGAAGAAGTCGTCTTCATATGCGGCACAGACGAACACGGGACGCCCATATCGGTTGCCGCCGAACAGGAAGGCGTATCCCCGCGCGAAATCGTCGACCGCTACCACAAAATCCAGGAAGACGCATTCAACACCCTACAAATCAGCTTCGACAACTTCTCAGGCACCGCACGGAAAGTCCACTTCGAACTCTCACAGCAATTCTTCACTTCCGCCCTCAAAAACGGCTTCATACACGAAGAGACCGTGAAACGCCCATACAGCGTCGGCGCAAAACGCTTCCTCCCCGACCGCTACGTCAGAGGCACATGCCCCCACTGCAAAAGCCCCGACCAACGCGGCGACCAGTGCGAGAAATGCGGAAAACAACTCGAACCCCACGAACTACTCGACTCATACAGCATACTCGACAAACAAAAACCAGAGATGCGCGACACAAAACACTGGTTCTTCGAACTCTCCAAATTCACAACACCCCTCAAAAAATGGATAACCGAAGAATGCAACCACTGGCCCGAAAACGCCAAGCACTTCGCCCTCGGCTGGATAAACGAAGGCCTCACCGACCGCGCAATAACCCGCGACATGAGCTGGGGAATACCCGTCCCCCTTTCCCACGCAGAAGGGAAAGTCATCTACGTCTGGTTCGAAGCGCCCATCGGCTACGTAAGCAGCACCAAAGAATGGGCGGAAAAACAAGGTAAACCCGACCTCTGGAAACACTACTGGAAAAAGAAGGAAGGAGCAAGCACGCGCATCGTCCACTTCATCGGAAAAGACAACATCGCATTCCACACAATAATCTGGCCAGCAACCTTACTCGCAGAAGGCACATACAACCTACCGTGGCTTATCGCAAGCAACGAATACCTCAACCTCGAAGGACAAAAGATGAGCACCAGCCGCAACTGGGTCGTCTGGCTCCACGACATACTCGCCGAATTCGACGTCGACGCAGTCCGCTACGGCCTCATCGCCATAAACCCCGAAACAAGCGACTGCGACTTCAACTTCACCGAATTCAAAGAGCACGTAAACAAGGAACTCATCGGAACCCTCGGAAACTTCATACACAGAACGCTCACATTCATAGAGAAAAAAGGCGGCACAATACCCAAACACGCCACACTAGACGAAGACGACAAAATAATACTCACCCTAATGGAAAAAGCGCCAGACGAAATAGGCCAACTCATATTCGACAGGAAACTTAAGGCGGCCCAGCAGAAGCTGCTGGCTGTGGCGGCGGCAGGCAACGTCTACTTCCAGAAGAAGGAGCCGTGGAAAGGCAAAGAAAGCAACGCACTGTACATATGCGCCAACCTCACCGCGTCGCTGTCAGTGCTCATGGAACCGTTCCTGCCTGAAAGCGGAGCGAAAGTGCGCTCGATGCTTAAAATGAAGGACGGCGTCCGCTGGGAAGACGCCAAAAAACCGCTCATAACAGGCGGACACAAAATAGGAAAAATAGAGGCCCTCTACACTCAAATAGAAGATGAGGATGTGGAGGAATTCAAGAAAAAATACTTAAGCGGGAAAAAAACGGGGGAAACCAAAGTGACAGCAACAGAACCCAAAAAAGAGGAAACAAAAGCCGCAATAACCTACGAGGAGTTCGCCAAAGTCGAAATGAAAGTGGGGGTAGTCAAAACGGTGAAAGACAACCCCAACGCCGACAAACTATACGCGCTCACAGTGGACGTAGGCGAAGGCGCAGACAGAACACTAGTCGCAGGACTCAAAGGACACTACACTAAAGAGCAGCTTATCGGCCGCAAGATCGTGGTGGTGGCAAACCTTGCGCCCGCCAAACTTAGGGGCTTGGAAAGCAAAGGGATGCTTCTTGCCGCAGACGACGGACAGAAAGTGGTGCTTGTATCTCCCGCAGAAGACATTTCGGTCGGCGCCAAAATAAGATAGTGGCCCCACTTCCCGCGTCAAGCATCAGACTGAGAGTGTTCTCCAAGGAGGAGGATGTTCCTGAGGCAAAAAGAGCCCTCAAATATCTGCTGCCCGACGCTGAAATCCAAACTGAAACTCTATCTGCCGAAGAGGACGGAGGCGTTTTTCTGACTGAGCTGACTGTTTTGATTGCTAAGACGACGCGCCAGCGCGACGTCAAGAAGTTCATCACGCTGCTAACTGAAAACCTGGATAGAAAAGAACGCAAACACCTCAGGGAAGACGCGGAAAACCGCTTAGACGAAGAAGGCAACTTCTTCCTGCGGCTTAACGTAAAAGAGGCCTCTGAAGGACGACTGGTTCTCTCGGAAACCGGATTGCACGTTAAAATCAAAGTCAGGGCCTTCCCAAAAAGCAAAGCCCCTCAGATGGTTACGGAGTGGCTTCAGACTGAAGTTGCTTGCCAGCGGTAAACCGGAAAATTAAGGTAATATTAAAAAAAGGGATATTGCTTGTTCAACCAAGGTTTGCCTTATGTTTAGCAGCAGCCGCAACCGGGTTTCTTCTTCTTTGTGTCCGCCATGTTTTCACCTCCAACAGCTGAGTATATGTAGTGACAACCGGAGACTTAAATACTCTAGTATACGGCTCACGAGAGGACTACTATGTTGGCCATTCCCCGCCGCTTCCTCTCGACTATTTTCTTGCTCTCCAGCTTATCAAGGATTCGGGTCACGCGGACTTTGGAGTAGCCGGACTCCCGCACCAAGTCGCTTTGGTACATTGAGCCCTCATTTTTCCTGATTAACTCGTACACTGCCTTCTCTTCCTCGTCAAACGCTGAAACGTCAACCTCCTTAAACTGCTTGCCTTCTACGGCAACAGCAGCAACGGCAACAGCAGCCTCCTTTCCCGCAGTCAAAAATAAGTAACCGGCTATAGCAATGATTAGGAAAGCCACTCCGAAACCCGCAATAATAAACCAGGAAACATTGTTGTTGTGCGCAGGACACTGGTCCATAGTCAAATTAGGGGACTCATCAACCAGCTTACACAAAAAAGCCCCCTCCTCATCAACCTGAACCTTAACTATCGCCAAAAGCGCAATAAGGGCTACGGCAAACACGCCCAACGCAACCCCCAACGTCTTCTGATTCGAAAGAGCCATAATACAACCAGGCAAACTCACCTACTTCTATTTATCGCTTTAGAGGAGTATAAAAACAAAACTAACCAACAGGTTACTTCGCCTTCTCCCACTTCAACAAATGAGTAACCTCAGAAAGCCCCTTCCTAGTAGACTTAATCTCAGCGCGAATCCTATTTTCCCTCTCCAAAACATCCACCGCGCGATTAGCGTACTCCACCGCCCTCCCAGAAGGCAACACCACGACCCCATCATCATCAGCCAAAACCCAATCCCCAGGACTCACCTCCACACCGCCAATGCTCACGGGCACATTAATCTCACCCAAACCCTTAGGCTCACCAGCATGAGGAGACATATGAGACGCAAAAACAGGCAACCCCAACATACGAATATCACCCACATCACGAACAGCACCAAAAACCACAACACCAGAAACACCCCTCAACAAAGCACTACGAGTCGCCAACTCACCCCAAACCGCAGGAGGCCTCCCCAACGCATCCACAACTATGACACTCCCCTTAGGGGCGGAATCTATTGCTTCAACGGGCTTGGCCCAGTCTCCAGGCACAGTCTTGACTGTGTAAGCAGGCCCCACCGCCCTACAACCCTCCTTAAGCGGCTTTATTTTGTGGGAAAGAGCCCCCTTCCTGTGAATTGCGTCTGAAAGGTTGGCTGAAGACACTTTTTTGAGCAGCTTCTTCACGTCGATAGTCCGCTCAAACAGTTTTTCAGCAGGCGCCTTACCCGTCTTAATCGCGGCTTTAACCGCCTTCGCCGCCTTACCGGGATTCTCTGCTTTAGTGATGTAGCCGCCCACAACGACCACGTCCGCTCCAGCTTTAGCAGCCAAAGCCGCCGACTTAGGCGTAATACCGCCGGCAACGTAAACATGAATCTTCACTGTCTTACGGACCAACCTCAAAGTAGAAAGAGGATTCTTAGCCTGCATATGCTGATCAATAGCCAAATGAACCGCCACACCAACAACTCCCAACGCCTCAAGCTCCCCAGCCCTCTTAACAGGATTACCCACAGCAATCAAGTCTGCCACAACAAGACAACCGACGTTCTTAGCCGCCTCCACGCACTCCCTAACAGTAGCATCAGACGCCGCCCCGGCAACGCCCACCAAATGAGCGCCCGCCTTAGCCGCAGACTCAACCTCAATGCGCCCCGCATCCAACACCTTCATATCAGCAAGAATCTGATGGCCAGGAAACCTCTTCCTCAACAGCCTAACAGCACCCAAACCCTCGCTTTTGATTAAAGGCGTGCCCGCCTCGATAACATCAACAAAAGGTGCCACAGCTTCAGCTACACGCAAAGCGCGATCAAAGTCCACGAAGTCGAGAGCCAGCTGCAAACGGACCATATTGTTTTCTATTTTGAGATGACGACGTAAAAGAGGATTAAACGTTAAGCGGAACGCTAATCAGGTTCCAACCGGAAAACAAACGACCGAAATAATCATGAATTGAGGCCGGCAACGTCGTTGTTGTAGTCGTAGTGGTTGTGGTCGTAGTTGTCGTTGTGGTCGTAGTGGTTGTGGTCGTAGTAACTTCCTGGGGGAGCACGTTGACCAGCAGAGGAGACTCTACGAGAGTTAGTCCCTGCGGACTTAATGCTGTGAAGTAGGCGTCGTAAGTGGCGTTCTCCAAAAGCCCCTGCGCATTCACCGTCAATGTCACATTAGCGGTTCCACCCGCAGGAAACGTCACCGAAGACGGAGCAACCGAAGCTGCGGGCCACGGCGCCTCGTCGTAGACCCATATTGACAGGTTGTACACGCCGGTGAAGCTTCCGCCGCCGAAATTGCAGACCGCAAAGAACACGTCGTCATATGTTCTCGCCATGCCCCTTATGTTTGCGGCGTCAATAGCCTCAAAGTAGTTTCCTGATAACGTGTTGTTGCTGTCGCCTGATATCCTCGACCGGTAGTTGGTGGAGCCCACGATGTAACCAAGCACCAAATCAAGGTCGTTAGTGTGACTCCAAGTGATGTTCGCGGAAGCTAAGACCGAGTTGTTGAGATTGAACCCTTCCGATGAACGCAG
The DNA here is from genome assembly GCA_902384455.1 of uncultured archaeon. Lineage (GTDB taxonomy): Archaea > Altiarchaeota > Altiarchaeia > IMC4 > SCGC-AAA252-I15 > CABMCB01. Next base: position 14,397 of record CABMCB010000076.1, on the reverse strand, counting down.
GTAATGGAACGCGCAGTAGTCCGACAAAAGAGGGTTTAAACTCCGGTTTATGTCGTGGGTAACGCCTTGGGTTTTGTTAAGCAGGCGGAGTGAAGCCGCAGCGTTTGCCGCAGGACCGTTGTTGTAGATGGCGTAAGTGATGTTGGCTGTTTGGTTGCCTGTCACATTAATCTGGGACACTGGAGGAGTAACAGAAAGATTTCCGCCATACGAAACCGTAAGATTATAAGGAACCGTTCCAGAACCCGTATAATAACGGACTAACGCCCAATACCGGCTGTATGCCAGAGGCGACACAGTGACGCTTTCCTGAACGTTACTTGCGCTGTCGCTTGTCCCCACTATATCGCCGTCGTCCGAAACCAAATACAAATCTAGGTCGCTTGAGCCGCTCCAATTCAAAACGACAGTGATAGACGACGAAGCGGGATTAACCAGAAGGTAATACACCCAATCACCCTCATGGTAAGAATACTGATAGTCGTTGACTGTGCCGTTAATAAGACCATAACCAATGAAAGGCACAGTCACCACCACAGGAACCTGAAGCGAATCACCGCCATAATGAACCTTGATTACGCCGCCGTAAGTGAAAGCAGGCTGATTAGACGGCACCCACAAAGAAACCGGCAGAACCACACTCCCTCCGCTCGCTAAACTGATGTTGCCCGGAAGAGTAAACCAACTAGAAGACACTAAATAACTATTTTCCAAATCCGAAAGATTCTCAGCACTAAACCAAACAGAGAGAGTACTATTGCCGCGATTAGTCAACGTCAAATTGACAACGCGCACAAAACCCGGCATCACAACAGTCTCCCACCTATCGCCACCCCCAACAGACACATCAAGAGGCGAAGAAAGCGCACGATACACGTTAATCTCACCAGCACCAACCTCAAACACCTTACCCACCACAGGAAACGCCGTACTCATCAAACGAGCCCTAACCCCAGCAGGAGACAAACCCGGCTCCGCCTCAAGCAACAAAGCCGCAACACCAGCAACATGAGGAGTCGCCATACTCGTCCCATCAGAAGACATATACCCACCACCAACCCACGTACTCACAATACCCACACCAGGAGCAGAAACATCAGGATCAAGACGCCCAAACGCACTAGGCCCCCTCCCGCTAAAAGACGCCACCGTATCATCAGACTGACTAACAGTCCCACCATCATTCACAGCACCCACCGTAAGAACATCAGGATTACAAGAAGGACACGCAATAGTATTCGTACCGGGACCGCCATTACCCGCCGCAATAGCCGACACTATACCGTATTTAGCCGCAATAGAAAGCGCATGAACCTCCAAACCATCCAACCCATCATTCACATTAACGTTATAGTACCCGCCAAGACTCATGCTAATCACATCAGCCTGATGACCAACAGCCCAATCAACACCCGCAAGAATCATAGAACTAGAACAATCACCCGAACTACTACAGACCTTAACAGCATACAAACTCGCACCAGGAGCCACACCCCGCACAGTACCATTAGCAGCCACAGTACCCGCAACATGAGTACCATGACCATTATCGTCCATAGGATCAGCGTCATTATTATAGAAATCATAACCACCCCGAACTTTACAAGAAGGCCCCAAACATCCGCCCAAATCCGGGTGAGTATAATCAATTCCGGTATCAATCACTGCGACCGTCACGTTCTTACCTGAAACGCTATAATTGCCCCACACAGCAGTCGCGCCTATTGAAGGAACGCTTACGGCAAGAAAAGTCTGAGCATCTTGCGTGACCGGATCAATAATGCGAACAGGAGCGTCAAAGTACCCGAAATCAACATACGGGCTGTTCAAAAGCATCTTAAGATCCGAAACATCAAACTCACCAACCAACGCATTCATGTAAGACAAACTCCGAGTCACCCGAGTTTTACCAGACAACGACGCAGAAACCCGAGCCTGCTCATCCCGAACCGCCGAATCCCTTGCAGAAACGGCCGCAGAAGAAACACGCCCCCCTTTACCTACCGGACCCACACCTTTCGGCTCCTTAAGGAAGACTATCGCGGGGATAGTATCCCCAGCCGAAGCCGCCTCTATACGAACAGACAACGACTTACTAGCCTTAACCAAAGCGCTTGGAGTAATTTGTTTATTAGCGTCAGATTTCTGCTTGGAGATGGCGAAAGCAGTGGGGCTACCAACGGACAACGATGAACGCTCAACAGCCCCCGACGGAACACCAAGATCTATATAGAAGGCTGCGAAGGCCAGGAGAAACAGAACACTAACTAACGCAAAATTACTGTGCATGAAACTCCTTACTAAACTAGGAAGCCAAAGCTTATGAACCTTTAACGCCTTCCGCCGGCTTCTCAGACGCACCCTCCACCACTATTTCATCGGACTTAACCTTGTAGTGAAGCACCACATGGTCCCCAAACTGGATAATGCCCTCAAGCTTCAAATCCACCGGCTCAAGAAGAGTCTCATGGAGGAAATCAACGCCTGCCCCGGCAATCGTAGGGGCGAAAGTAACGTACAACTCGCTTACAAAACCGTCCTCAAAAAACCGCCTCATCAAATTGCCCTGCGACTCCACCAGCACACGCCGCATGCCCTTAAGCGACAAGTCCACAAGAAGACTCTTTAAGTTTATTTCATTAGTGCCGCTGTTCTGGAGGACTTCGAATCTGTCGCTTTTGGGCAAACGCTGAATGCGGGTGTTGTAAGCGTTCCTTCCGACAACAAGAATCACATGATGGTCTGCCTGCTTAAGGATGGCGGCATTCGGCGGAAGATCCGCGTTCTTATCCACAATGACTATCGCAGGATGCTTATGATGATATTCCTTAGCTGGAAACAACGGATCTCCCTTCAGGAAGGCAGACACGTCCACAATAATTGCGTCAACGCTACCTCGCAACCGTTGAATATGATACTCGCTTATGCGATTAGTGAGCTCAATCGGCTTGTCATGCAAAGCAACCCTGCCGTCAACGCTCAACGTCGTCGATGCGATAACGTATGAAGGCACCTTAAACACCCTTATTCTCTTACACCAGGGAAGTTAAAAAACCCGCAACCACAAGCCGCGCTAAACCCACCCCCTACGGAGAAAACGAACGCTTCCGCCCCACCATATCAGGACTAAAAGGCTCATAAGACTCAGGATTCTTCTTAACAGCCTTCTTATGCAAATCAGCAGTATGCGTGAAAGCATACTTGCCCACAAGAGGCGTCTCAGGATGCACAGGAATCCCCGAATACTTCGCCACAACCTGCGAAATACCCGGCAACATATCAAGCTTCCACTTCTTAACACCATACAAATAAGACAAAGCCACCGTAATCTCATGAAGAGGAGTAATACCAGCCCGCTCACCCAACCCGTTAACAGACGCGTCAATAAGAGTAACACCAGCCTCATAAGCCGCAAGAGAATTCGCCACAGCCAACCCCAAATCATTATGGCAATGAACATTAAGCGGACACGGCAGACGACCCTTCAAATAAGACACCAAAGCAGCCATCCTACCCGGCGTAGAAACACCCACAGTATCAGCAATCGAAATCCTATCTGCCCCAGCCTCAACCGCCCTCAAACTAATTTCAACCAAATCAGCCCACTCAGTCCTAGTAGCATCCTCAGGCGTATAACGCACCTTCAGACCATGAGCCTTAGCATAAGAAACACTGTCGACCACCATGTCAAAAGCCTCGCGCTTGCTGCAATGAACCTTCTCATGCAGACTAAACTTGTTGACGCCCAAAAAGATGCCCACCCACTCCGAACCAGAATCAATCACAGCATCAACATCCTTCCTGCAGGCGCGCGCATGAGAAATAACATGCGCATTAAGACCCTGCCCAGCAACCAACTTAACGCCCTCAAGGACGTCCTTACTAACAACCGGATGACCAGCATCAATAAAATCCACGCCAAACTCATCCAACAACAAAGCAACCTCAAGACGCTGCTCAACAGAAAAACTAACGCCCGGCGCCTGACACCCCTCCCGCAAAGTGCTGTCAAGAAGCTCAACCATCTTTCAGAACATACGGTAATCCCACCACCTGCCATTAGGCGGATCCAACAAAGCAGCAATAACATCAGGCCGCCCAAACTCCGAAAGACCATTCAAATCAGACACAAAAGCCCTCGGAGCAACAGCCTTAGGCGAACGACCAGTAATCAAAGCCAACGCCTCATGAACCTGATAAACAGAAGTTAAATAAGCCCTCTCAGGGGTAATACCCCAACCAGCTTCAGCCATAAGATACTTCTGCAACCAACCCTCAGAGGCACGCAACTTATTCGCATGCAACGCACGCTCACGCTTAAGGCCCCTCACCTTCCCGACTAGCTTAGGATTACCTTTGAACAACTTACCCTTAACAAAACCGATATTGAAAAGCTCCTCGTATGAAGGCCCGGGAGAAAGTATGGTTGAAACGAAACTCCTGAAAGGAGGCTGACCAGTCATCACTATACAAGGCTTTTTAGCCTTAATGCACGCCCTAACCGTAACAATACGCGCAACCATACTGTCAGTACACTGGAGGACTACATCCGCTTTTTTCACAATTTTCTCGGCATTATCCTCCTCTACCGCTTTGTTTACAGCCTCAACCTTAACAAGAGGGTTCATGTCGTGGAGAATGGCCTTTGCAGCAAGCACTTTAGGCAAACCCAATGTGGAGAAAGTCGACATGGGCTGGCGATTCAAATTAGAAAGTTCGTTTACGTCAAAGTCGACAAGAACAAGTTTGCCCACACCCATACGCGCCAATATATAAGCGTCCATTCCTCCGTCGCAACCCACCCCGATGATTGCCACTGACGCCGCACGAATCTTTTTTTGCTCGATCTTGTTATAGACACCCAAATTTCTTTGAGTGAGTTTATCATAAACCTGACTTAGAGAATAAGTTGGCTGCAACGGTTCAGTGACATTATCCCAACTTAAGACATCACCAGTACGTGGCTTCATTATAATCGCCGTTTAGTACGGTGTTTATGAATAGGCCAGAACCACCTATTAGCTTAACAGAATGATTCAAACGCTTAGGAACGAATATGGATGCAGGAGAATCTATGACGTAGGTCTCGTCTCCAAGAACAACCTCGGCTTTAAGCCCGCTTAAGTCTTCGTTATCGCCCAAGAAAATATAAGTGCTGTCGACCGTATGAGAGTGAGACTTTACGTATTCGGGTGGCTTAACCTTCAAATCCTTGATTATCCTGACGGCCTGATAGACTGTCGATTCAGACAGAATTTTTTTGTCTAGGGCTACATACCTTGTTCCGGGACTATCATCGGTGTGGCGGACTAGTTCTGAAGTTTTCCGCCGTTCAGGATGAACAATAAGGTCTTTATAAATTTTCTGCTTCTCTTTTTTTTCTGCCATCTGTGACCCCTACTTATGTAGACCCAACTTTCCTTATCTTAACACGTTTGGGTTAAAAAACGATTTAATGCCGGTTGGAGCCGCACAATTCCCCGTTATTATACAAGCAATCACTTACTGTGGGCGTATTTCTCGGCGAACTGTTTCCGGATTTTCTTTAGGACTACTTTACCTTTTGGATCCCTGAGCGAAACTGCATGCTTACTTTCACTTAGGAACTGCTGCTTGGCTTGGTAAGCTATGTCCTCAGAGTTGATGTAAATATAACCTATAACTTCACGGTTCTCGTCCCTAAGGAATATGAAAACATCAGTTGGACTATTCCTTTCGGGTATCATTACGAAGAAACCTACTGGGTTTTCGAGGTATTTTATGTCAAGGTTTTCATTTCGTTCCAAAAGAGCCTCGACCTTGTTTAACATGGACTCGCACTCTGCGTAAGCCAGTTTATCGACACCAAACACTTTCATCGCCCGGCTGTAGAGGAGGTCCATGTCTAAGGGGGTCAAGTAAGTCACCTCGAGCACTTTCTTCGTGAGGCACCGTTCCCACAGGACGTTGTTGTAGGCTTCCACTCCTCGCTGGTAGGCTAATGTCGGCATCCACGCTATGTACGGGAACGTTGAAGTGCAATAGTGTTTTTTGCAGCTTTTGAGTATTTCGGCCAATTTTTCAAAGCCATCTGTATAGGAGTAGTATTTCAGAATTGGCTGTTTTTCGTGGTTTGCTATTGATTTGAAGTATTCGTCAATGTGGTCTATCACATAGGTTTGATCTTCAAGTTCTTTTTGCATGATTCGTTGGCTGGTCAGAAGCTGGTTTCTAATGCCTTCAGAGTTAAGGGCGTAGTTGGCTTTCTCTTTTTTGATAATAATGTCCCGTTCCACCAAAGTCTTCAGTAATGGAAAAAGATTGCTCGGTTGGATGCTTTTACTATAAGTTTTTTTATAGGCGTCAAGAATGTTTTTTGGGTTGATTTCGCTTTTTTGTTCTTCAAGAGCATAGATGCAGGAGAGTACGTCGTGCTGCTGCTGAGTGATGTTCAGCCACTTAACTATGCTATCAAGTTCTGCGAGCTCCATGGGTTTTTGAGAGAATATTATACGTATTATAGTCTACGAAATTAAACTATATAAAATATTATAGTATGGATACTCATTGGATACAGTAGTATGTATATTTTTATACTCTGGTTGAGGGGTATATAACATGAGAGGGCCGTTCGTGCATAACTACATCGTCGAGGTGGAGAAGAGGGGTCAACAAAGGCAGGAAAGAGAGAAGAATTACGACCCTTACAACATTCTTCCAGACGAGTGGAAACAGCCTAGATAGGATAAAACTGTCCAGCAACGTCCATCACTGGATAGAAACGACCGTATTTGAGATACTTTTTTCTCTGACTGCACACTTGCAGATAAGAAAAATGGTTTATATCTTGGCTGACCCAAGATAATTTTAGATGAAGAAACACCTATTTCTCGCCGTACTTATAGGCGTCGCAGCCGCCGGATGCATAGGACAACAGACAGAAAACGAGCAGAATAACGCCACCAAAACATGCATAAACTACTGCAAACACATCCTCACATCAAGCGCCAACCTGACAAACGGCCCCTGCATACTCGACCCCATTGAAGAATATCCAGACTGGGTTTGCGACGTCGCCCACAACCCAAGGCAGCCAGTCGACAACCTGCCAGAAAACCAATGCAACGCCTACAGCGAAGGCACAGCACACCGATTCATTGAAGTTACACCCGACTGCGCACTCATAAGGACGGTGGGTTGAAGACCATTCTTGCGTCGCTTATTACGTTCACTTTAATTACGTCCGGATTGAATGCCTTAATCTGGTAAAAAACCAGTTCAGGCATCCAAATCTCCCCGCCCCGTTTCTTAAGTTTTACTTTACCAGCCCCGATGATCATTCAAGTCACCCCCTTTTTTTGTGATAATTGACACGTATATTTCACGCCGATATTTTCGTATTAAAACAATTTCACCCCCATACAAGCCCATTTGTTTGACAAAAGTTCGCGTAAGAGTGATTTTTGGTTTCTTTAGGTCTTTTATGTCCAATGAGACCGTTGCCATCAATAAATGACAACGGAAGCCCAGTATAAAAATATGTATATTACTGTAGTATATTAGTATTCATACTATTATAAATTCAGCGTATTTCGTTTAGCGCCTTGTGTGTTTTGACTGCGGCTTCTACTGCGCGTTTGGCGTAGTCTATTCTGCTGTGTGCTTGTAGGCGTGTCATTCCGGGCCCTGTTATTCCGAGTGCTGCGGGTTTGTTGTATTGCAGTGATAGGTCGATTATCTTTCGGCTGGCATGCTGGATTACTATTTCGTCGTGCTCAGTTTGGCCTTCTATGACTGCTCCCAGAGTCACGACTGCGTCTACGTCGTCTTGTTCCATTAGTTTTTTGACTGCGAGCGGTATGTCGTATGCTCCGGGCACTTTTACTATGTGGGTTACTGGGCAGCCGAGGAATGCGGCGTGCTCTTTGGCCAACTCGACCATTGCGTTTGTTATGTCGTAGTTGAATTCGCTGGCGACTATGCCGAGGGTTGGGTTTTTGTATGCCATTTTTTTTGGTTTCTCCGTTTGGGTTTTTTAGTGTGATGTTGTTAGTGGGCCTGCGTCTTCTTTCCCTTGGCGTAGGCCGCCTCCTGCTTTGGGTGTTAGGTGGTTTTTTCCTTGCGTTAGTTCGCATAGTAGGCGTGCGTGGGCTCGTGCTCTTTTTTCCATGAGTTGTGCGAGGTCTTTGTCGTTTTTGGCTTCGTCTTCGTGGACGAATACTTCGATTATGTGGGTGTTTGTCATTAGTTGTGCTGTGATTAGGCCGTTTGATGCTTCGTGGGCGCATGTTTTGTCTATTGGTTTTGCGCCTGGCATTCCGAATGCCATGGCGATGTCGCATTTGTCTTCTTCTATTAGTTTTTTGCAGGCGACTGGCAGGTCTTTGACGCCGGGTACTGTGTAGCGGGTGAATGCTGCTTCTTCGAGGTGTTCTTTTATTTCTTGTTGTGCGGCTTTGGCCATGTCGTAGCGTGCGAATGTGGTGTCTGCGAGTCCTATTCTCACCATTTTAGTTCCCCTCCGCTTGCAGTATGTCTTCGGCGGATAATAGCACTGTCTTGTTCTTTTTGGCGTATTCTTGTGCTTTTTTGGGTGAGAGTGCTTTGTGGGTTTTTGAGTCGAGCATTTCGCATATTACGGCTATGGGGGGGAGGTTTGTGTGTTGTATTACTGCGTCTGCGAGTTCGGTGTGTCCTTGCCGGTTTTTGAGTCCTCTGCTTATGAGCAGGTGTATGTGGCCGGGTGTTCTGAATGTGTTTCCGAATGTTTTTGTGGTGGGTTTTTTTGCGATTAGTTCTGCGAGGTCTTGTAGTGTGCGGCTTCTGTCTGTGTCTGTGATTCCTGTGCGGGTTGTGCGGCTGTTTATTGTGATGCTGAAGCTGCTTTTTGAGTCGTATGCCAGGTGGTCGTATGCTGCGGCGGCAAGAAGCGGTTGGCGGGCTGCTAGTTCCCTGTTGAGGTCTTCTGTGAAGGATAACCCTATTTTTTCTGCTATGTTTTGGGGTATTGTTGCGCAGATTAGGCCTCCTGCGTCTTGGCGTAGTTGGTTTATTGTGGCGGGTGTTGTGTGTGCGGCTGCTGTGACGAGGTCTATTTCGTTTTCTCTGTCTTTGTTGTCGTGGATGAGTATTGTGCCGCCTTTTTGGAGTATGTCGGTGGCTTTTTTGAGTGTTTCTTTCATTGTTTTTTGTGGCGTTAGGCTTAGGTTAAGACACCTTATAAATACTCAATTTTGATTTATTACTTGTTTTTGAGTAGATTTTTGCGGTTTTTTCTCACTTTTCCCTTGCGCTCTAGGCAAACCCTTTTTATAGCCCAAACGAAAACCTTAACCAAGTAAAGGGGGTGGTTGGGCTCATAATCCGCTTGGATCCGGGTATGAGCAACGGGGGAAAAAGCAGACGTCCGCCTAAACCGCAAAATAATATACCCAAAAAGGGCGACATGGGTGCCTGCGGCGGCGGACTGCCTGCGTTAAAGCCGCCAAGTATGCCAAAATCTCAGTTCCCACAAGCTGAGATGGTTGCATGTGCGGTGCAAACCTCCCCCAAAGCTCATACCCGACTCTTTTTCTTCCAACCTAACAAAAAGCTAACAGAAATCAACGTGAAACGCGGCAGCCTCCTTCTGGATGACCAGACTTTGTTCAAAGACGAGTCTGTTTTCACCCCAACTTACGTTCCAACAGACTTCAGACACCGTGACGGACAACTTAAGGCACTGGCAGCATCCATTAAACCGGGCCTCCGCAGTCAGCCGCCGATGAACACTCTGCTTTACGGCCCTCCCGCGACAGGTAAGACTACGGCAGTGAAGTTCATGCTCAAAGAAGTCAAGGAGACAAGCCACAAGCTTCTTCCGGTTTACGTCAACTGCGAAGACGCCACTACACCTTACGCTGTTTTCGCCAAGATACATGAAGCGCTTTTCGACGTTTATTTGCCGGACACCGGAAAACCTCTGGAATCGGTCAAAGAGAAGGTTTTCAAGAAGCTTTCTAAAGACGGACGGAGTTTGGCCGTGTTTCTGGACGAGTTTGATGCGTTGTTGTTGAATTCTCATGCAGACAAGGTTTTGGTGGATTTGCTTAAGGCGTCTGACACTTACGGTTACTCTCAGGTGGGGGTAGTCGCCATTATGATTGATGCGGGCGCTTTGTCCCGCTTGGACGACAAGACCAAGAGCGTGTTTAATCCCTTGCACATTCATTTTGCGCCTTACGGAGAAGACGAGTTTAGGGACATACTCAAAGACAGGGTGAGGTACGGTTTGTATGCGGACGTATTTTCCGAAGGCGCTTTGGACGCAGTCGTCGCTGAGACGGTGAAGCGGGGAGATTTGCGTTTCGGAATCCAACTTATGAGGCAGGCGGTTTATGAAGCCGAAAAGGAGGCGGTTAAGGCCGTGACAGAAAAGCATGTTTATGCTTCGGCTTCGCGGCAGGATTCTGCTGCGGAGCTTTCTTCTGTTCTTTCTGCGTTGTCGGATGAGGATAAGGCTCTGCTTTTGACTATAGCGGAGCTTAAGGATCCTGTTTCAGGGCGCGTTTACGAGGTGTACCGGAGGAAAACAGGTGTTGGAATCAAAAAGTACAATGAGCTGGTGAAGAAGCTTGAGCATCTGCGCATCATAGACGCATTATACGTCGAAGGTGTTCACGGCCGTACTCGTCGTCTTATTCCTCGTTTTGATGTTGGGGATATTCGTCGTTTGCTTGGTGGGGGTGGTGGTTCTTAAGTATGGGCCTGAAAGATGTTAATGTGTATGAGGGTGATCATCGCGGCGTGAATATTAGTTTGGATAGTCGGGAGTTTAGTGACGTTGAGCGCCGGGATTTGATGGAGGCGGGTTTGGTTTTGGCGGTGGCGTTTGTTGTTTTTTTTACTCATGGGTCGGTTGATGTTGGTACTATTGCCACTGTTGTTTGTGTTGTGTTTGCGGTTTTTATGGGGCTTCTGTTTAAGGAGGCTGGGCAGAAGAATATGGCTCGTCACAACCATAATGAAAGCGAGCAGACGGTTGATAAGCGCCTGTTTTTTCTTCCGTTGTTGACTTCTTTGACGGGTTTTCTTCCGTATGGTTTTGTCGCTGCTGCGGTTGGTAGGGTGCGGCTTCGCCATGAGGCGGAGGGTAATCTTATTGGCGAAGTTGCTGCTGCTGGTGCTGCCGCGAATCTGTTTTTGGCGGGCATCTTCCTTATTTTTTATCTTACGCCTCTTACTCTCGTTAGGGATCCGGCTGACGTTTTCGTGTCTGTGAACGCCAGTCTGGCTCTTATGACTTTGCTTCCAGCGCCTTTGGGAGATGGTACCGCAGTAGGCCGGTGGAATCGGGGCAGGCATCTTTTGATGATTGCTATCGCAGTCGTCATGCTGCTTCTTTAGGTGGCTGCTTTTATCCTTAGACTTTGGGTAGGTAATGATGAAGGTTAGGATTGGCGTTTTAGACAGGTCCCAGCAGGAGAAGGGGATGGTAGGTAGACTGGATGGGGGGGAGGCTGATTTTGGGGTGGCTGATTCGTATTATCGTAAGCTGGCGGCTGCGGCCCGTAATGCCGACGCTGAAGTCGCCGTTATTTCTCCTATGGAGTTGGACGTTAGAGCTGGGAAGGCTCAGGGGTATGTTCTTGATGATGAAGGTAAGTGGCGGCGGAGGGAGTTGGATTTGCCGGACGTATTTTATGACAGGATGACGGGAGGAAGGCACCCTAATCCGGTGGTTAGGTCAACGCTTATGGCTGTGGAACGCGAGCTTGCGGAAAGGAGGCCGTTTGTTAATCCTCTTCCTTTGAGGGAGCTTAGTTGGGACAAACTTAGGGTCTACAGTTTTTTGGCGGGCATTGGTTTGGGGTCGGAGGGTGATGTGCGGGTTGCTGAGACTTTGCCTTTTTCTTTGGATGCTGTTGGCGATTTGATGGATAAGTATGGTTCAGTCGTTCTTAAGCCGCGTTTCGGGCAGAGGGGCGTTGGTGTGGCTGGAATCCGTAGGACTGACGAGGGTTTTGAAGTCAGGTACCGGCGTGAGTCATGGAGGTTTTCGCAAGACAGGCTTGGTGAAGCTGTCGAACATGCCATGAATGTTTCGGCTGTTGAGGGAGAGGAGTATATTGTGCAGCAGGCTATTGATGTCGCTACAGTTGACGGTAGGACTCCTGACGTGAGGGTTCTTTATCAGAGGGATGGTGAAGGCCGAGTGAATGTTCTTGCGGCGTTTGGTCGGTTGGGTGCTGAGGGCAAGATTGTGTCTAATGCGGCGCGAGGTGGTGATGAGGTTGTTTTGGATAGGGTTTTGGATGCTTTTGGGGATGACGCTTTTTTGAGGGCGAAGGCGTCGGGTAATGTTTTTTTGGGGGCGAATATGGTTGTTGATGAGATTCAGACTTTACTTGGTTCTTTCGGGCAGGTTGCGGTGGATGGTCTTTTGGATAAGCAGGGGAATTTTTACGTGAACGAGATTACTGCTGTGCCTTTCGTCGGACTGAGCCTTGGGGGGCGGGATTTAGGGGGTATTGCGGCCGAGCAGGTGGTGGGTTTTGCGCTTAGGATTTCGGGGCGCAAACAAGAATAAAGGGGCTTATACGAGGTTGACGTCTATGACGTCTACTTCGCTTACTCCCGGCATTTCCTTGACTTTCTCGGTTATCTCGTCTATTCCGCCTTTTTTGTCGGCCAGAAGCAGTACTACGTCAAGGCTTTTGAGTCCGAATGCGATGGGCTTTTTTTCCGAGCTGTGTACGCGGCCGTATGGGGCTGTGATTTCGGCGATTTTTTTTGTTATTGCGTCTAGGTCTGTTTCTACGGCGTCTGGTAGAACTCGGATTGTTGCGGCTACGTTTAGTTTGGCTGGTTTGTCGCTCATTTTTTGCGTTCGCTTGGTTGTAGCGTGATTGTTAGGTCGCCGGGTAGTTTTTTGATTGCGTTTTTGACTGCGCCTTTGATTATTGTTAGGCGGGTTTCATCGTTGTTGAAGTAGATTGAGAATATGGGTTGTCCTGTGCGTATTCGGGCGGCTCGTCCCATTGGTTTTCCGAATGCTTGGCGCATTCCGCTTTGGACTCTGTCTGCTCCTGCTCCTGTGGCCATTACGTTTTCTCGTATGACGTGGTGGGGGAAGACTCGTACTTTGAAGAAGTAGTTTGAGACTCCGAGCTTCTTTTCGATGGCTTTTTGGACGAATATGCGGGCTGCTTCTAGCGCGTTGTGGCGCAGGATGATGTTTCCGTTGGGCACTATTGATATGACGGTGTCGAATGTGTCTGCTGCGGCTACGTTGCCCATGTTGTAGTGGATTAGCTTGCTTCCGGGTATTCCGGTTATGAAGCTGTCTCCAGGGTTCTTACTAGTCCTAGTGTATGCGGGACTGTCCCACCGGTAGCATTTCGCTGGTCTTAAGCCCATTTTGAGATTGCGAATATTCTAAGTATAGTGCGGTTATCCTTTAAAAACCATTACTGTTTGGGGTTTTTGGGTTAGAAGTCTGAGAGGGCGGTCTGCTTTATTTTTTCTATTGTTTCCCAGCTTTTTCGGACAAAAGGTGGGTATTCGCCTTTCGCCTTAAGTTGTTTTAGGAAGGCGATTGTTTTTTCGTCCGCGGGGTATCCGCTTCCTATGTCTCCGTACTGTTTCGCCAGCTCTTTTATTGCGCGGTCGCGTTCCACCTTGGCTATGACGCTTGCGGCTGATACTTCGAGGTAGTTTGCGTCTGCTTTGTGTTCGGCTATTATGCGGGTTGGTTGGTGTTTGACGTTTGTTTCTGCAAGCAGGTGTAGGATGCGGTGGCGGTAGTTTTCCGCTATGCTGTCTGTTGCGTCGATTATTATGGAGTCGGGGTGGCTTTTTAGCTGGCCTATTAATGCGACTGTGTCGCGTGCTTCCATTGCGTTCAGGCTTTCTATTAATCGTCTGCGGTCTATGTCAGAAGCGGATACGGTCATTACCTCCCATTCTACGGCCGCTTTTTTTATGTGGGGTTCGAGTTCTTCTCTTTGTCTGGGGGATAGTTGTTTGCTGTCGCGGACGCCGAGTTCTTTTATTGTTTTTCGTCCTTCGTCGTCGTAGACTGCGATTGCTAGAACAAGCGGCCCTATGACTGCGGCTCGTCCTGCTTCGTCGCCTCCCCCTACTCTTTTGAGGCTATACATTTCGTCGGCGTTTTGTTTTTAGTTTTAGTGAGCCGGTTGGTTTTTTGAAGCTGCTTGCGGGTACGTCTGTTTTTGTGGGTTTGAAGGGGGTTGTCGTGTCTGGCGTCGTTTTTGTGGGTGAGGGTGCTGGGGTTGGGGGGGTAATTGCTTTTCCTGGGCGGGTTTCGGGTGGGAGTTTTTGTACGGCGGGTTGTTTTTCAGGTTCTGTCGGGGCAGGTGCCGCAGGTGGTTTTTCTGGGGGTGTTTGGGGGGTTTGCTGTGGTATGGGCGTAGTTGG
>CABMCB010000075.1 GCA_902384455.1 uncultured archaeon | reverse complement strand
TCCCTTTGTTAAAGCATTGCATTGCGTAAGTCATTAATTCAAGTCGTCTTTTTTCTTCCAACTAATTCACCCAAAAAAGGTTAAGTGCTTGGCAGTGTGCTGGGGTCCACAAATACGTGCCCATCTTTTGGGCAAGCGTATAATGGTCTTTTTCCGACTGCGCCGATGTGCACCAATTTAATTTTGACTAATTTACCTTTTTCTTCGCCATGATAGTCTGGACAATCCATGATGTCACCCAAAAAAGAAGGGGGATGTTATTGGTTTAACATCGTTAAGACTAGCTCTGCCGCTGTCGATAAGGGCAGGTCATGAGGTAGCTTTAACCTGTCAGCGATGGCGCTGAAAACCGTGTACTCTTCGGAAGTCAGGTTATCTGGGTATTTTCGGGTATCGGCTAAGTGCGCTTTGAGAACTATTTTTAGCTCGCCGACTGAAAGTAGCGCCGTTTTTACCGCTTTGTTCTCCACTTGCTCGTGAACTCTTCGCAGAACTTTCTCTAGGTTAATGCGTTCGTCGTTATCGAATTCGTCGCCTTCTAAGTCACTTGAAACGTCCTCAAGGGATTGCTCAATTTCTCCAATGAGTTCTTGTAATTTTCCTTTAGAGGGCGCTTTCCTTGCGCTCTCAGCTACCTTTTTCTTTTCTTTTTCGCTCATAATAGCACCCAAATAAAAAAGGGAAGAAAGTAGCGACTGCTACTTATTCTGATTCGATGCGCGGCGCCAAGAACCATTCAACAAGCGTGTGCTTGAGGCTGTCCGGCGTTTCCCACTTGATTCTAAAGGGCATGTCAGTGGTGAATTCAAGGCTTACTTTCTCTGCGATTTTCCCCTTATCTATTAAGAAGTCGGGGAAGTAGCCGAGCGAGTAAACCGATGTTTGCTTGTCTCCCTCTGCATCAAGCAGGTGTTCTGAGCCTCGCAAGAATTCAACTCGTCCGCTCTTAACGGTGTTGTAGTCTGAGCCGCCTTCGATGATGAGTCCTTCACGGGACCCTGTGATGCGAACGTGGTCTGTTTTGACTTTGAGCTTTTCGAGTTTTTCTTTCAGCTTTTTGGTGACTACCTTCATTTTGGCTTGGAAACTGATTTTTGGCAAGGGGACTGTTTCGCCGTCGTCGTCCATTGCGTTGATTTCAAAGATGTCGGTGGTGCCGTCGTCTCTGACTTCGACATTGAATTTGCTTTCGTTTAGAAGGTCAGTTCTCCATGTTTTGACTTTTTTCTTGCGAGAGGTTGCTTTGCCGCGCCATCCGCATTTTCGGCACTTGTAGCTCTTCGGATGTTTTTCGCGGTAGTCATAGGCTAAAATGTTGTTGTTGCCGTCGACTTCTAATTGGCAGGTTGGGCACTTTTCTGGCTTGTACACCGTTATGTCGTCGGTGGTGCGCTGTGAGCCGAAAAGCAGTTTTAGGTCAATTTTGATGGTGGCGTTTTTGCTGACGGTTTTATCGATGCAATAGAGTAGGTCGTCGATGTTTACGCAAACCGTTACCGGCAACGGGGCGTCTTTAAAGTGAGACTTGTTGCTAACGTCATAAGATAGGAACTGTTCGCGTTGGAAGTTCATGTTTACCATGGCTACCCGCGATTTGTCCATAGCTCTGATTGTTAGCCCGGATGGACTGAATTCAAGGGGGATTTCGTCGACCATTTCCTTGAGAAGTTTTAGGCTTTCTCTTAACAGGTACAAAAAGTCGCCTTGTATTTCGGCAACTACATTCATGCTTGTTTTGAGAATGCGTTTTTTCTTCTGGGTGGTTGGTTGAGGGGGCGCGAGTCTTACGCTTTCCTCTGGGACTTGTACGATTGGCGAGGGTTCCGCTGTTATGTTGACTTTTTCAGGGGTTGGTGGTGGCGTTTCTATCGGTGGCGCTGTCGTCTCTGATGGTTTTTCAACTTCTACTTCCGTCATTTAATACACCCAGAGAAAAAATGATTTTCTTGCTTGCTTCAAGCATGTTTTTGACTGTTTCGTCAATATTCCGATTTAACGGTTTTATCTTATACGGTTTGTCTTTCTCAAGCTTGCGTTTCTGACTATAGTCCAACTGTTCTCACCCAAAAAAAGAGAAAAAAGCTAAAGGTGCTTTTTTATCATGTCGGTTATTTTGTCTTTGGCACATAGTCCAACGATTCTGTCGACCTCTTTGCCGTCTTGGAAAAGAATCATCGTTGGGATGCTGAAGACTTGGTACTTCTCTGCGATTGCTGGCTGTTCGTCGACGTCAAGTTTGCCGATTGTGACTTTTCCTTCGTATTCAGTTGCGATTGTTTTGATGGTTGGGGCTAAGGCTCGGCAGGGTCCACACCAATTAGCCCAAAAGTCCACAAGGACTGTTTTGTCTTTTTCGATGGTTTCTTGGAAGTTTGCTTCTGTGAATTCTACTTTTTTACTTTCTTCGCTCATTTTTGAGTTTTCACCCACGAAAAAAGAGGAAAGGTTAGATTTTAATTGGTGGCTTGCCGTGTTGTGGTCTGTGCTTGGGGTTTTGTATCCATTTCGGGTCAACTTTGATTAGTTTGTATCTGATAACTTGCGGGTTAGTGACGCAGTTCGTGCAGATGTTGGCTCGGACTGTTTTTGCCTTGTTGAATTGTAGTTCTTCGGGTTTCTCCACTTCCGCTATAGCTTTCGACATTCCATCAGTTAGCTTGGTTTTACATAACAGGCATTTGCCCATAACTTCACCCAACAGAAAAATAGAAATGGTTACGCTGTTTCCGCAGATTTTTCCCATGGTGCGGCTACGTACAGCGCAAGGATTTCTTTCTCGGCTTGTTCAAGCAATTCAGGTTTCCCGTTCTTGCCTTCTTTTATCAGTTTGTAGATGTTATCCAGCTTACGTTTCACGATTTTTGTCTGGTTTGCTTTCCACTTTTCAAGTAGTTTGCATTTAGAGCAATCGGGTATTTCGTGCTTGGATTTCATCTCTTCCGTTTCTAATTTTTCAGGGCTTCCAGCCATGATTTCACCCAAAGAAAAATGTAGCAGTTGCTACTTAGGGTTTGTCGGGGTCCACTTTTTCAGGGTCTTCAATTGCGGGATTGTAGGCTTTTTCCTTTAACCCCCATACGTAGACGTTTGCGTAGGGGGCGGCAACTTTGCACATTCCGATGGCTCGCCAAATCTCCGACTGAAATTTCTTTCCTTCCTTCT
This sequence comes from uncultured archaeon, assembly GCA_902384455.1. Classification (GTDB taxonomy): domain Archaea; phylum Altiarchaeota; class Altiarchaeia; order IMC4; family SCGC-AAA252-I15; genus CABMCB01. The sequence goes on along the minus strand of CABMCB010000075.1, from coordinate 662 downwards.
CGCTTCCCCAGACCCAGATGTCCAAGATTATTGTGTCGTAAGGCACTTCTTTTATCTGGATTTTGCCGTCGACTACGTCAGCGGCTGTTACGATGGGGCTTTTCCAAAAATCGCCTTCGACAATTTCGATTTTGGGGTGCTTAACGAGCGGTCCGATGATTTGTATGACTGCTTTTTCTCTCTCAAGAACAGTGACCTTTTTTACTCGGTCATTCTTGATGAGGGCGTGGCAGAGCATTCCTAAACCTAAGCCTGCGACGAAGACGTTACCATGGGCGGCTTCAGCGAAACGTTGCATTCCTATCCAATTGATTGGTTCGTCAGTCATCCATGTTCTGCCTTTGATTTCCAAGCTCGTAATTTTGATGGGTACAAGATTTGCCCAATAGCCATAGCCGTCTACGTCTTCCATCGGGTAAACTAGTCCTTTGTTACGTCGGGTCCGAACTATTCGGGCGTCAGGTGTTTTATCGTAAGCGCCAAAAGCCATCAAAGGGTATGATGTGCAAGGGGTTTTCCATTCTGTTACTTTGAGGATTGTTCGATTGGTGTCTCTGCTGAATTGGTCTACTTCCGCTTCGACTTGTTTTGATGTTTTTGTCATGGATTCACCCAAAAAAGGGTTAGATAAGAAAGTCTATCTCGACGCCGGGGACTGTTTT
>CABMCB010000074.1 GCA_902384455.1 uncultured archaeon | reverse complement strand
TCCGGCACCCCCCCCTAACCCCCCCGATCCACCCGACCCCCCCCCCGCGCGCCGCGGCCCCCGCGGGCCGGCCGCCTCGTCAGATGAGGACTCAACAGTAGATAAACTATGAAGCCCTAATCAAGTTGGGGAAAAACCATGAAGCTTCGCAGGAAGACCCTTCTTATCATTGGAGTAACGTTCCTAAGCCTCTTCCTGGTGGTGTACGCCACATCCCAAATCATCTTGCTAAAAAGTTTTTCTGAATTAGAAGAGCAGAACACCCGCCAAAACGTGGAGAGAGCAACAAACGCCTTCCAGGACGAAATCGAAACCCTGAAAACACTGTCCATAGACTGGGCCGCATGGGACGACACGTACAGATTCGTCGAAGACTCAAACGAAGATTACATACAATCAAACCTACAGGACAAGGCAATAGTGGCATTAAAACTCAACCTTATGCTCTACGTCAACTCCTCAGATCAGGTAATGTACGGAAAGTACTACAACTACAAGGAAGGGTACAGGACTGACGCGCCCGCAGGCATGCAAGAGTACCTGACTGAAAGCACCCTGTTAAACCACACCGAACCCACGTCCTACATAGCGGGAATAATCATTCTGCCTGAAGGGCCCATGCTTGTTGCTTCACGGCCTATTGTGACAAGCTATGAGACTGGCCCTATACGTGGCACCCTTATTATGGGGCGCTATTTAGACGCCGATGAGGTAGGTCAGCTGGAGGAAATTACGCGTTTGTCCATACGAGTCAGCCAGTTGAACGGTTTGGATGCGCCTTCTGACGTTGAGGAGGCTAAGTTAGTTCTGTCTAATGAGACCCCTGTTTATGTCCATACAATCAACGAGACCACTATCGCAGGTTATACTTTAATGGGGGACATTTTCGGCAGACCTGCCCTTGTGATGCGCGTGGATACCCCGCGGAGCATATACCAGCAGGGACAGAGCACAATCCGTTATTTGTTGCTGTACCTGGTTACTGCCGGAGTGGTTATTGAGGTGGTCATGATGTTTCTTTTGGAAACCACTGTGTTGTCCCGTTTGACGCGCTTGAGTTTCTCAGTTAAGGACATTGGGACGCAAGGCGACCTCACAACGAGGGTTAATACGGCAGGCGACGATGAGATTTCCAGTTTGGGGAATTCCATCAACGACATGCTCAGCATATTGGAGAGCGCCCAAAATGATCAGGTTGAGACTAACGAGAGGTACCGCCGGCTGGTTGAGCTGTCTCCAGACGGCATAACGGTGGTAATAGAAGGCAAACTCGCATTCATCAACACGGCGGGGGCTATGCTTCTTGGCGCCTCAAATTCAGAACAACTTTTGGGCAGCAGCATGGCAAACTTCGTTGACCCGGACTCAATAGCGCGTATTGAAGAGAAATTCCGGCAGATGGAAAAGGATGAATCTAGCATCCAGAAGATGGAGATGACGCTCTTTAGGCTTGACACCAACTCATTCGAAGCCGAAATTGCTGCGGCGCCGTTGACGTACCAGGGGAAGTCTGCTATTCAGGTCATATTCAGGGATGTGACCGAACGCAAGAAGATAGACAGGCTAAAGGAGGAATTTTTCGCTTCAGTCACGCACGAACTGAAGACGCCTATAACCAGCATGCTCAGTTTCGCCGAATCGGTACGTACGAACAAAGTCGGGCCTATAAGCGAAAATCAGAGGGAAGTGATGGAGTACATCGTCCAGGATGCTGTGCGCCTGCGCCAGATAGTAGACAGGATACTTACTTTTTCCAAGGTTGACGTGGGAATCAAGATGCACATGAGCGACGTCGACATTGAAGCCCTTATAGACAAGGCATTGAGTTCTTTCGCGCTTTCGGCCAAGGACAAGCAGATTACTCTCCTTAAACGTATCCCTGAAAAGCTGCCGCTTACTTACGGCGACTTAGACAGGCTAACGGACGTGCTCAACAACCTAATTGGCAACGCCATAAAGTTCACCGGACCCCAAGGCAGCATAACAGTCGAAGCAGTATCACGGGGCAACGACATCTTAATCTTGGTGTCAGACACTGGAATAGGGATATCCAAAGAAGACTTAAGCAAGATATTCAGCAAATTCTACCAAGTGGACCCATCAAAAACAGGCGTAATAGGAGGAAGCGGCCTAGGACTGTACATATGCAAGAAAATAGTCGAGGCGCACAACGGGCTAATCTGGGTCAACAGCACACTGGGGAAAGGAACCACTTTTTACTTCACACTACCAAAAAAGAACGGGGGGAAGTAGGATGACAAAAAAAATTCTTGTTGTGGACGACGAACCGCACATAGCAAAGGCGATAGAACTCGCCTTAAGCGGCCAGGGATACGACATTAAGCGCGCATCCAACGCGGATGAAGCCTGGAAGCTGATTGACGAAAACACCGACCTCATACTTCTCGACCTAATGATGCCCGGCACCAGACCAGTAGACCTCATCCGCAACATAAGAGACCACGAGCTGACCAAAATAAAATGCATGTACGTCAGCGCAGTCCCATTCACCAACGACCAGAAAGAAAAGATGATTAAGGAAGGAGTAATCGTGGATTTCATACAAAAACCATTCGACAACGACGACCTACTAAAGCGCGTAAAAACAGCGTTAGGAGAACAATAGCACCTCTTTTAACTTCTCTTGAGCAAATGATGGTTTAACATGAGGAGCGACAGAATCAAGAAAGGGTTCGAGCGAGTACCAAACAGGGCGCTACTTTACGCTACAGGCCTATCGCAGCGTAGCATGAAAAAGCCGTTCATAGGCATCGCCTCATCCTACTCGGACTTGGTGCCGGGTCACGTGGACATGCGGCAGCTTGAGCGCTACATTGAGCGCGGCGTAGAGGCTGGAGGCGGCTCACCTTTCATATTCGGCGTGCCCGCAATATGCGATGGGATTGCGATGGGCCACTCTGGAATGCGCTTTTCGCTCCCCTCCCGAGAGCTGATTGCGGATGAAATAGAGGCCGTGACTTCAGCGCACGCTTTGGACGGGCTTGTGCTTCTGACTAACTGCGATAAGATTACTCCCGGAATGCTTATGGCCGCAAGCCGCTTGGATGTTCCCGCTATCGTCGTGACTGCCGGCCCCATGCTTACCGGAAGGTATGAGGGCAAACGGTTGGATCTCGTTAGAGACACTTTTGAGGCTGTGGGGCAGTTTGAGGCGGGCAAGATATCTGAGAAAGAACTTTGCAGCCTTGAGTTGGAGGCTTGTCCGGGGTGCGGAAGCTGCCAGGGTATGTACACCGCAAACAGCATGGCCTGCTTGACTGAGGCGTTGGGTATGAGTCTGCCTGGTTGCGCGACCGCGCTTGCGGTGTCTGCGAAGAAGAAGCGCATCGCCTACGAAAGCGGAATAAGAATAGTTGAGCTCGTCAGGAAAGGAATCACAACGAAGAAGATTATCAACAAGAACTCTCTTTACAACGCGGTCGTATTGGACAACGCAATGGGCGGCTCAACAAACACGACCCTCCACCTGCCGGCAATAGCCCGCGAAGCAGGCGAAACACTCCCGCTGAAACTCTTCGACGACGTTTCACGCAAAACTCCGCACATAGCCAACATGCGCCCCTCAGGAGAAACATTCATGGAAGACGTCGAATACGCAGGCGGAATACCCGCAATGCTAAACGTACTAAACCCCAAACTCAAAAACAACCCCACAGTGTCAGGACTCACAATAAAGGAAATCGCCTCACTCGGCCACGTCACAAACCCAAACGTCATCCGACCGCTCTCTAACCCCTACCACAAGGAGGGGGGAATGGCCATACTGAAAGGAAACATAGCCCCAGACGGCTGCGTAGTCAAACAAAGCGCAGTAAGCGACAAAATGATGAAGTTTACGGGCGAAGCAATGGTGTACGAAAGCGAAGAAGACGCAATGAAAGCCATAACATCCGGCAAAGTCAAAGGCGGCCACGTCGTAGTCATACGCTACGAAGGACCAAAGGGAGGCCCTGGGATGCGCGAGATGCTTTCTCCGACTTCCGCCATCGCAGGGATGGGGCTGTCGGATTCCGTCGCACTGATTACAGACGGAAGGTTTTCCGGAGGAACACGCGGACCATGCATAGGCCACATAAGCCCGGAAGCAGCCGCATGCGGACCGATAGCGGCTCTGCAAGACGGGGACGTGATTGAAATCGACATTCACAAGAGGAAGATTAACGTCAAACTCACGGACAAGCAGCTGAAAGAACGGATGAGTTCCTGCAAAATCCTCAAGAAAGAGCTCACAGGGTACCTGAAGCGTTACGCTCAACACGTTTCCACAGCAGACAAGGGCGCAGTGCTCGAGTAAGAGGTAATTGATATGCCGACTATAGTCCACTTCGACGTAGCCGCAGAAAACCCCGAACGGGCAAAAAAGTTTTACGAAAAAATTTTCGGCTGGAAAATCATACGGCCGCCCGGCCCCATTGAGTACTACCTCATTGAGACAAAAGGCCTCAAGGGAGAGGACGGCGTGGCGGGAGGATTAGGCAAGAGGGGGGCACCCAACCAGAAGATAACCAACTACTTCGGAGTGGAATCCGTCGAGAAATACGCCCAACTGGTGGAGGAAGCCCACGGCAAAGTGCTTCAAAGGAAGATGATTGTGCCAGGCTGGGGATACTTGACGACCTGCGAGGACACTGAAGGGAACGTTTTCGGCCTCTGGGAGGAGGATAGTAACGCAAGGTGAAGTGTTGGACCTGATTTTTCCGGAAGCTAATTACTCATGCAGTTTGTGCGGGGAGTGCTGCATGAGGTGGGTGATTGAAGGGGATGAGGACTCTAAGGTTAAGGTTGAGTCCTCTCGGATTAAGGATCCGTTGAGCAACCCTTTCAAGAAGGTTGGGGGAAAACTGTATCTTGAGTTGAACGATAAAGACGAATGCGTTTTCCTGTCGGACAACAAATGCAGGATACACGGGGAGTTGGGTTCGAGCTCCAAGCCTTTCACCTGCCGGGTTTTCCCTTACAGTTTCATCCAGACGCCGGAGGGCACTTACGTGGACCTGTCGTTTGCCTGCCCGGCAGTTACGGCAAACAAAGGACCTCACGTTAAGGAGGACCAAGAGATTGCTGCGCTCGCAGAAGAAGCAGCTGCCCGAAAAAAGATGCATATTGCAACTCCAAAATACAACGGAAAACTACTTGATTGGGAATCTTACAAAGCCGTTGAAGAGAGGATTCTGGACGTTTTCAACGACACAACTCCAATGAAGAAACGCCTGCTTACAGGGTTTATCCTCATTGAAGAAGGAAAAAACAAGCCAAACATTGAAGAATACTTCAAAACCGCCAAATTGACGGAGATTAACACAGAAGCAGAAAGAATACGGCCTTCTCCGGGTAAACGTAGAGTGATACTTTCTGTGGTTACTGCGTTCAGGTTCAAAGGCAAGAACAAGTTGGCTCATTCCATCACTAAGGCGGCGACTTACCTTAAACTGACTCAAGGCAGGCAGGTTATGGTGGAAGGCGTCGGACTGATAGACCCGGATAAGGTGTCTAAGGTCAGGTGGGCGGAAGACGGGCTTGTGGACAGGTACTTCATCCACAACGTCAAGTACAGGAAGACTCTCGCCAGAGGCGAGATTCAAGACAACTACCGCATAATGATGCTCGCCTACGCCTCAATCGAATGGTACAGCAAGGTGTTTGCGTCAGTTGCAGGCAGAGGCAGCGTGGAAAAAGGCGACGTCGAAAAAGCGATAAACGCAGTTGATAGGACGTTCTTCGCCTACGCCAAAATGCTGGACACAGAAGGAATAAGCCCGCTGCTAAAGCACTTCCTAAACAGCCCCGACTACGCGGGAGCAATGCTCGTCGACTAAAATTAATCTGAGGCCGACGGCAGAAGGGAATACTTTTCAACATACCCGACAGGATGCCAGCTCAACTTCGCCTTCCTCAACCCGGCCACACCCAGGTCCTGCTCGCGGTTTAGAAACTTAAATTGCGGGGGAATGGACTTAGCGAACTCATGCAGAACAAACTGGTATAGTCCGTCGTATTTTACGCTGGCTTTTTCGAAGTGTTCTATGTATGTTGAGGGGTTGATTGGTTCGCCGAGTGCGAACGCTTCTAGTTGTCCGTTGATTGTGACGCAGACGCCCAAGACGCCTAGTTTTTTGTGGTTTGTAAGCAGTTGCTTTATTGCGTCGTCTTCGGAGGTAAGCTGGTTGTTGCTTAGGCATTTGTGTTCGTCGCACCAGCGTTCCTGCATTTCTATGAATTCGCGGACTCTTTCGTCGGAGAGAGCGCATACTTCCGGATTATGCTGCTGGCATCTGCGGATGAAGTTTCTTTTGACGGAGTACTTTGTTCCGGGGAGAGCGCGAAGGTCTTCTGTCAGGTAAACGTAGTCCCGCTGGTCCTCGTCCTTGCGCACCAGGAAGGAGTCTTTCAGTTTTAACGCCACATCCTCCTCGACCATGCTGAAATGCCAATCCGGATACTCCTTAGAAAGTGCCTTAATCATTCCCGCAGGATCTGGACCGACTGGAGGGTAAAAGGCAGGCCCCTGCTTTTCGTCCGACTCCACGATTAAGTGGCCGTCTATGACTGCGTAGCGGTAGTTCCACATTCTGCGCCAGCAGAACAGGTTGGTGAAAGTGTACTCTGATATTTTCTGGGGGTGCTTTCTGAAGAAGCCGTCAAATAGGGGCTTGTCGTTGAGTGTAATCGGCTTGAACTTGGAGGACATGTTCCTTGAAGAATTGGCTAAGAAGGATAAAAAGACGGCGAACACAAAAGCCGCACATACGTATTTTGCCTGCGTAATCAGGTTTCCTTCTGGTTACCGGCGGATTTAAATTATTGCGCGCCAACAAGACAGATGATGGAAGAAGAATTAGAGCCAGGCTGGCGCTCCATAAACAAAGTATTTACTGAAAGCTTCGAGGAAGTCAAAGAGGCAGTCCGAAAACACGAAGGACGCTCTAGAGCCGGACTGATGCTGGGCCTGCAGGAGATGGGAACTATGCCGCAGGGATTCATAGGAGCGTACTATCCGCTTTACTCCAACATAATAGTCATCAACAAGACGCCCATACGAAGAATAATGGAGACGCAACCAAGCCTGCTTGAGCCGTACGGCCGCCATCTTCTGCTTCACGAGTACATACACAGTTTGGGCTTTGAGGATGAGGATGAGACCCGGCGGAAATCATATGACATCAGCAAAAGAGCGTGGGGGGAGTTCGACACCGCAACCCAGCTTGCATTTGACATACAGCCGTACCTGCCCAGCCTGATTTATCCGTCATACGGCTTTCAGCCCGACGGCAGTGCGCCCATAGAGATAGTCAAGCAGTTCGATTCGTCAAACACTAGGCAGTACATAACCTGATTTTAGTTTGGGCGGCAGATTGACCCTCTCAGAAGCGTCACCAAAGGAAAAGTCCTTAAACGTTTTTATACCCTGAATACCCCTCCTTATCAAACAATCTGGGTATTGTGATGACATCAAACGGATCTGTGGGGGGTATGAACTTTTTCTCGAAACTTTTCTACAGATACCGCAGGTTCGCCAAAGCAATAAAACTATACCTCATACTATCCGGCCCCGGAATCATAGTTATGCTAGCCGACAACGACGCCGGAGGAATAACGACATACGCCGCAACAGGCTCAAAATACGGATACGAACTCATATGGTTTTTAGTCCTGCTTCTGCCAGTCGCATACTACGTCCAAGAAATGACCGTCCGCCTCGGAGCAGTAACCAAAAGAGGACATGCAGAATCAATATTCGACGCATTCGGCCAATTCTGGGGATGGTTCTCGCTGCTTGACCTCATACTTGTAGACTGGCTGACGCTCGTCACAGAGTTCATAGGAATGACCGCCGCCATGAGCATATTCAACATCCCGCCGGTAATCACCATATTCGTGGTCATCATGATAATGGGGGCCATGATTCTTCAGGGACGCTACTGGACGTGGGAGAAAATCGCCATGCTGTTTTGCGCCCTAAACCTCATTTACATACCCTGCGCCTTCCTAGTGCGACCCACAGTCTCAAACATCATATCACAAGGGCTCATCCCACACTTCCCCGGAGGATTCAACGAGACAATATTCTTCTTCCTGATGGCAAACATAGGAACCACAATCGCCCCCTGGATGATATTCTTCCAGCAAAGCGCAGTAGTCGACAAAGGAATGAGGGAAAAAGACATAATCTGGGGCAAAGTAGACACACTGCTCGGCTCAATGTTCACAGTCCTAGTAGCCGTCTTCGTCATAATCGTGACAGGAACAGTCCTGAAAGGAATGAACATAGAAAGCGCAGCACAAGCAGCACAAGTCATAATGGGAATAGACAAATTCGTCGGCACATTCCTCGCAATAGGCCTCTTCAACGCAGGGCTACTTGGCGCTATATGCATTTCACTGGCGAGTTCATGGGCATTCGGCGAAGTATTCGGGTGGGCGCATTCCCTCAACAACAAGGTGAGGGAGGCACCCTGGTTTTACGCGTTCTACTTTTTTGCGCTCATTACGGCAGGGATGGTGACCCTAATCCCTAAAGCACCTCTTGTTTTGATAACCCTGTTCGTTCAAGTCATCGCCGTAACACTGCTTCCGGCAATCCTTGTTTTCTTGATACTCATGCTGAACAACGAGGAGCTTATGGGGAAGTACAAGAACACGACAATGCAGAACGTCATCAGCGGCACTATTGTCATTGTCATAATCGTCCTGTCCACTTTATACGGAGTAAGCGCGTTGTTCCCCGGATTATTTGGTTCGGGACAGGGGTAGGTTAAAAAATGGGAAAGATGATTGAGACAATCAGGGAGGGCGTGTCGGGTTTTATAGAGGAGAACTTCTCGAAAATCTTTGAGATAAACCGCAAATATGCAACGCCGCGCATAAAGATTACGCCGCTGGTCAGCTTCTCCCTTCTGATGCTTAGGCTTTACCTACTTTTTCTGGTGGCGCTTCTGTTCTACAAGTTTATTACCCTGGTGAAGACATGAGGTATGGAACATGAACGAGAACGGCTTGGGGAACAACCTCGTTGAACAGCCATATTACTTAAGCGAGATACTGGGAGCCCGCGTGACGCAAAACGGCAAGAAAATAGGCAAACTCGCAGACATGGTCATTAACGACAAAGGCAAACTCCCCGAAGTCACGCAATTCTACGTAACACGCTCATTCGGCAACCCCTCACTCCTTATACCATGGGTGAAAGTAGTGTCAATCACCCCAAAGGAAATCGCCGTAGACATCGAAAGCTTAGGCAAATACGAAGGCGAACCCAGCGAAGAAACTGTTCTATTGAAAGACCACATTCTGGACAAAAAAGTGCTGGACATGGAAGACAGGGAAGTCGAAGTCGTATACGACGTCAAAATGGCGCTAAGAAACAACAAGCTTTACGCCAGCGAAGTCGACCTCAGCAAATACGGCCTGCTAAGGCGTATGGGCCTCAAGCGTGTCGCTAATTTCATTTATCGGCTTGCGGATAAAATCAGGGATCAGCCTATTTCTTGGACGTACATTCAGCCTCTTCCCACTCAGATAAGCAGTTTCAGGGGGGACGTGAAGCTTAAGGTGCTTAAGGAGAGGCTTGCTGACATTCCGCCCGTGGACCTTGCAGACATCCTTGAGGAGTTGGATCCCCAGCAGAGGATTATGCTTTTTGCCGAACTGGACACAGAGCACGCTTCGGATACTCTGGAGGAAATTGACCCAAACGTTCAGAGGCAGCTTCTTGCGTCATTAAGAAAAGAGAAGGTTGTGCAGCTCATCAACGAGATGACGCCCGGCCAGGCGGCAGACGTATTGTCTGCGCTCCCTTTTACAGAAGCCAAGGCGATAATCCGGCTGTTGAACAAGGAGAAGTCTAAGAAGATTAAGTCCATCCTTGAGAAGCAGGAAGAAAAGATTCAGAATTTTGCGACAGTCAACCTCATTAAGTTCGACCCAGACGACACGGCCGAGGAAGTTAGGAAGGAGTTCCACATTAAGGCAAGAGACAAGGACGTCGTGATGTACATGTACGTCGTGGACGGGGATGAGAAGCTTCTGGGCGTCATAGACATAAAGGAGCTTATGCAGGCTAAAGACGACGCCCACCTTAAGGACATAATGAGCGCCACAATAATCGACCTTAAGCCTGAGAGCACCCTCAAAGACGCTTACGCGATATTCGCAAGGTACGGGTTTAGGGCCATACCCATCACTGACGAAAATGGGAAGCTTATGGGGGCAGTCCCCTACAGGGACGTGATGAACCTTACGCACAGGTTCCTGGAGTAAAGCACACCGTTAAAATCCAGTCGAATGTTTTCTTTTGTGGAGCATCTTGAGCGCCTCAAACCACATTATGCTCACGACACCTGCTACGCCGCATATGATTAGGTCGGTAAGATGCATAGGCCCGAACTTGAATACGGACGCCAGAAACGGCACATAAAGCGCTAGCGACAGGAAAATAAGCGCCCCCGCCGACACCCACACGAGAGCGCTGTTGGGCGTCTTTGACGTCTCCCATATGGTCCTGCTCCAAGAACGGTTGGTGAGAATCAAAAGTATGTTAGCCAGCACCAGCGTCGTAAAAGCAAGAGCGCGAGCCTGACTCTCAGACTCCCCCAACAAAGGAGCGACCCTGAAGACCAACGCCACGACAAACAAGACAAACAAACCCTGCATAAGGCTCAGCACAATAGTCTTCCTATCGAACAAAGGCTCATTCAACCGCCGGGGACTGCGCTTCATCACGTCCTTCTCCTGCGGCTCCGCCTCAAAAACAATAGAACAAACAGGGTCGATAATCAACTCCAAAAAAGCGATGTGAGCCGGAAACAAAGCGATAGGCCACTTCAAAAGCACAGGCAAAAGAGACATGCCCGCGATGGGAACGTGAATCGCAAGTATGTAAGCCATCGCCTTCTTAATGTTGTCGAAAATCCGCCGCCCAGTACGCACGGCAGCCACAATAGACAAAAAGTCGTCGTCCAACAGAACCAATGCGCTCGCCTCCCGCGCAACCTCAGTCCCCCGCCCTCCCATAGCAATACCTATGTTCGCAGACTTCAACGCAGGCGCATCATTAACCCCGTCGCCAGTCATAACCACCACCTCGCCATTCGCCTTCAAAGCATCCACAATCCTCAGCTTCTGCTCAGGCACAACACGCGCAAAAATATTAGTCGACCTAATGCGCTTCTGCAGCTCCCTATCTTCCATCCCATCAAGCTCCCAACCCGTAATCACAGAATCATTCGGCCTAAGACCAATCTGCCTGGCGATATTAACTGCGGTGACAGGATAGTCTCCAGTAATCATTACAACGCGAATACCCGCCTCATAACACTCCTCAAGAGCCTCAGACACCATCGGCCGAACTGGGTCCTGAAACCCTACGAGGCCCAGAAATTCAAAGTTGAAGTCGTGCTGGTCGTCTGGCAGCTCCTGATGCCTGAACTTAGACCGCGCCACACCCAAAACCCTTAGGCCGTCTGAGGCCATGTCTTGTACGCTGACGTTTAGTTCTTTGGTTTTGTCTTTTGGTAGGTGGCATAGGTCGAATATTGCTTCGGGCGCTCCTTTTGCGGCAATCACGTAGTTGTTTCCGTCGGGGGATTTCCAGACGTGTGATAGTGCGAGGAGTTTTTTTGACAGGGCGTATTCTTGCACTAGGTTCCAGTTGTCGTGCAGGTGCTCCGTGTGCGATAGCGTTTTTTTCCCCAGTTCTCTTATCGCTTTTTCCATGGGGTCGAAAGGGTCTCTTTGGCTGGCGAGTATTGCGAATTCAGCGAGCTCGTGGAAGTTGTCCGGGAGAGTTGATGTGGAGGCGTCTATTGTGTATAATTCTTGGGGGACGAACAGTTTCTTTATCGTCATGCGGTTTAACGTCAGCGTCCCCGTCTTGTCCACGCATAACACTGTGGTGGAGCCCAGCGTCTGTATCGCCTGAAGCCGGCGGGTGAGGACGTTCCTTTGCGACATGCGCCAGGCGCCCAACGCCAAAAATAGGGTCAAAACCACGGGAATCTCCTCCGGAATAAGCGCCATAGCAAGAGTCAATCCCGCAAGTATGCCGGCAATCCAGCTGCCGCTAGTAAGCCCGTAAGCGACAACCACGATTAAACACACCACCAATCCGACTGCGGCGAAAACCTCAACCAGCCGCTCAGTCTCCTTCTGCAGGGGAGACTTCTGCGGCTCAAGCGTCTGAAGCACCTTCCCAATCTTGCCTATTTCAGTATGCAATCCCACCTCCCTCACTTCAGCAATACCGTGACCCTGAACGACAAGGGTGCTCGAATAAACGAAAGGCAGGTCATCCCCTCCCGGCCGACTTAACGCAACAGAACCTTCAGGAACCGCTTTCCTAACCGGAACAGATTCCCCAGTAAGCAATGATTCGTCCACAAGCAGGTTGCTGCATGAAATAATCACTGCGTCCGCAGGCACCCTATCACCCTCAGTAAGAACGATGAAATCGCCGCGCACAACGTTCCGGCCAGCAATCCTCTTAGACTCGCCGTTTCTTATCACAAGCGCACGAGGACTCGACAAGTCGCGCAAAGCCTCCAGCGCCCGCTCCACCTTCTGCTCCTGATAAATAGTTATCCCAATGACCACGAAAACGAAAGCCAAAAGCATAAATGCGCTTTCAACGTCCCCTAAAAACAAGTAAATGCTCCCACAAGCAAGAAGCAACAAAAACATCGGCTCCTTCAAAACCTCCAACGCAATATCGAAAATAGTGCGCTTTTTACCCATAGGAAGCTCATTAAAACCGTCTTCCTTCAACCTACGAGCCGCCTCATCCTCCGTAAGACCCCTGATGCCCTCAATACCAGAAACGTGCGCTAAACGGGCCATACAACGAAATAAGGATTAAATCATCACGTCATAAGGATAAAAGAGGCCGCAATAAGCCGAAAACGCCCGTTAAGACGGCGTAACCCGCATGTGGGTGAACTCGCCTGTCTCGCTCCTTTCCACAGAGCGGTCAAACAACCCTAAGACGGCCTCGCGGGAGAAGCCCAACTCTTCGAGGCCTTCCATGGATGCTTCGAGTGTTTTTCTGGGAAGTAGGATGAACTGGTGCCTTATTCCGAGTGTCCCATCCTGTTGTAGTCTCTCGTATTCTGCATCTATTACATGTTCAGAACGCAGGTAACGGACCCAATCCGGGGGCACACCTTCGAGGGCACCTTCTGCAGCCAGGCCATTAACCAATTCTCCGAGAGCTTCCTTGAAGCTGAAACGGTGAATGACGTTATCTATGTGAGGATTCAAGCAGGCGCTCACCAGCTTAATGAATTCCTGCTTAGTCGGATCGTCGTCTTTTATCTGAGGGTAACCTGGGTGAGTAGCGAGTAAGTCTATTAGAGGCACTGCAGGCTCAACTTCCCGCCCTATGAAAGTAAGTTGAGGCTCAAGAGCAACAACCCCCAAACCCAAACTAGGGCACTTGCGGGAGGCCAAAACGAAATTCACGCAAAAGCACATGTCTCCGCGAGTGTTCGCTATAGTACCTCCCTCACGAACCTCTGAGGGATTCCTTATTCCGACGTCGAAAATGTCGTATCCTTGACCGCATTCAACGTCCATAAGACGGCGCACTGCCCTAAGGTGATTGTGGAAACCGTAGTTTACCGTACAGCTCGCCCCACCAGTCTCTTTAAGGAAACCGTCCACTAAATTCCACTCCCGGATTTCAGAAGGAGCTGCAGGAACAAAAGGGGTTTCTACGTCAAGCGCCAGAAAAAAGTCGGGGTACGTCTTCAATGCCTCGACGTCCCCGGCAGCATAATCCCTTACAAGACCATCCAAGTCAGTGATACCAAGATGAGAAAGCACATCCTTCTTCAAATAAGGCCGGACGTACCCGATTCCGAGTGTTCCCTCGGGCCGGGTCACAACCTGTGCAGGGAGCGCATCGGCAAGCTCATTGGAGTACATCTTCTGGACGCACCCGTCCCTAAAGTAAGGAGCTACCGCAGAGTCTGAGGGCTGCATTTTTTCCCCATCGAGTTTGGCGAAAACAAGGTTGTCTTCAAACTGCATTAGAAAAGGGTTAGTTCTCACTGTCGTAAGCACTTCATCCGAGAAATCACACAAGACGCACTTCGTCCGCCTGAAATAATCAGTCCCATTTTCTACATCAAGCGCCCTCATGCGGTAGAGGAAAGCCGCAGACAAATTCCCGTTTCCAATCCCATACTCATGAACAACCAACTCATCAGGCACCTTAGCCAAACCCCTCAGGTGAGCATGAAAATCATTAGCCAACCCAAACCCAGTCATAGGGTCTTCACTAACCAAAGTATCAAAATAAAAATAGAGGCCCCGACCAGTCACCCCGTAAAAAACCCTGTTCATATGCTCAAACCACTCGTCCACAGGCTTACTCGGCCCAATGTACAGCTTGTTAGGGTCAACCGTCTCGGAAGGGGATCCTCTAATGCTAACTCCCATCTCGGCGAGAATCCGCAACACAGATGCCGAAGGGATATTACCAACAGACGGAACAGGAGCACCTAAAGCTGCAGTCAAATCCAAAGGAACCGCCGCCCTACGCGCAGGCTTACCTACACTTAAGCCGGCGTGCTCCTCCACGTGAGCAACAAACCGCGACACAAACTCCCCAGTACGAAGCCCAATGCTCGTGTCCTTGAGCCGTTTGCTTCCCGCATGCAAAGCGTCCCTCAAAAGAGCCAAATCGCCGTCAGTATAACCAAGCCGCCCAGCGTGCCTGCGAGCAAAATCCAGAACATCCTTAGGTGCCATACCCTCAGCCCGCTGCGAATCTTCAGGTCCTAAAGTCGCCTTCTTCAACTCCCTAAGCTGAGCCACAAAATCAGGCCTCGCATCCCTAAGATGAGGAAGCACCTGCTCATCCTGCCTGGCCTGCCTGTCCGCCTCACGCTTACGGGCGTCCTTAGACACAGTAATAAATAGGAAACCAAAAGCAAAAAACGGTTAAATTGACAGTGCCGAATGCGAGCAAAACTCTTTTTTTCAAATTTAATTTAATAGGATTTTCTACAAGTAATTTAACATGACTTCTCGTAGTGTGGATGGCTTAAACGCATCAAACCTCCGTTGGAGTACTCCGCTTCTGTTCTTGCTGGCTCTTGCAGTCTTATTGATGACCAGTCCGATTGGGCTGCCAGGCGGATTGTTCACTTCCCCTATGGGAGTTCCCACCGGCGCAGGCCCAACGCCCGCAGGACTAGGCCAACAAGGAGGCGGATACTTCAGTCAAATCGGGGGAATGTGCGACCAAAACTGCCCTACCGTTACGATAGGCTGCTCCCGCACAGCGGACGTTGCATCATGCGTTGCAGCAAGCTGCAGCGTGTGCATGAAGCAAAGCGAATGCGACCTTCTGAGGATAACGCCCGGAAGCTACCCAAGCAGCACACTTCGGGCAATGAAATGCCAGACTGGAGACTCCTTCGACAAATGCAAAGCCAACTGCCAGCTCGCCCATGAAGTAGGACACAGCTGCTTCCCCCACACAGGCGGCTGGCCGAACCCCATTGACTATCCTGTCGCCTGTCAGGAACCCCTTGCTGAAGTGCCTGAGAAGGTGTGCGTTGCCGACATGGCAAACGTCTTTTGCTCCGGCACAACCCCCACAAGGAACATGAACTGCAACCGCGCATGCAGCGAAGCCGTCTTCTTCGGTTACACCAAGACGATTGACAGTTGCGCATGCAAGGCAACCCTTGCAGCCCAGAAAGCAGGCCGCAGATTCACCGCATCAGACTGCTGCGGCTGCTACAAAGAATGCCTCACCAACGGGCCTCAGGGAGTGCCGTCCGTCTGCGTGACCACTGACCCACTGCAAGGAGGCTTGAATCCCACGAGGGACAACTCGTGCTCCATGTACCTACAGGATAATGGCATAAGCACCCACTCATGCGACTACTTCGGCGGACCACACAACTTCGACCCCAGCCAACCGGCAACCTGCTTCACCTGCCCGGCAGGGTACGAGAAGGGGCCTTTCGTGAGCTCAAACAAGCTGACTACCGAACCTAATCCCATCAAGGGTTTCTGCAACAAGAAGGGTTTTGGAAAGGGAATATCCCTATTTTCATACCCCACATACACAAACGCCGGAGGAGCAACAACTTACGTTTACTGCTGCAACGACTGCCCGCCGGACCACCCGGAAGGACCATTCGGCTTCGCAGCGCCCTGCATGGACTCCAACGCCGTCGCAGCAACAGTCGCCCCCCAAGCAATTAAAAAATGCGAGACCTTAGTTGGCAACAACTCCAAAGGCATAATCAGAAACCAAACTCTAGCCACATGCAGTTTCTGCGGCCACAAAGATCCTGTGTGCACGAATTGCGCCTGGGGGTTATGCTCCGACCAGAAGGGCGGAATGAAAATATGCTGCACTGAAGGATAAAGAAGAATTTGCCGAAGGCGTGACTTGAACACGCGGCCTCCAGATAACTCAGCGTTATCTTGAAGTCCCAGCATTTCTTGCGCCCGCCAAAAGTTTTTTTCTTTTGGGGATGAAACACCTTTTCTTTTTCTCAAAAAGAAAAGGGGTTCTGCTTATGAGTCTGGCGCTCTAACCAACTGAGCTACTTCGGCTTTTTTATGTGTTTTTTTGGTTTTGTTGTTTTCTTTCTTTTTCGTGAACGTTTTTCTTTCTTTCCTAAAGAAAGAAAAAGGTTCCTGAGCTACTTCGGCGGTTTTGTTGGGTGAATAGGACGATGGAAGCAGACTTTATAAGCGCGCGTTAGGTGTTGGGTGTTGTGTGTTTCCTGGTTTTTCGTTGGTTTTTTAACGGAGCATCTTCTTAGGTAAATCATGGGTTTGCTTAAGCGCGGGATAAAGCACGGGACAACGATTATTTTGTTGGCCGTGGGTTTTTTCATTATCGGCGCCGTTTTAAGTTACGTTGGGCCTGAGAAGGTTCTTCATGAGTTTCAGAAGCTTACTTTCGAGCAGTTTCTTCTTCTTTTTGTTTCGCAGGTTTTGCTTGCTTTCTTGTGGACTGTTAAGTGGTGGATTGTTTTGCGCCATCATCATGTGCCGTTCAAGAAGGTTTTTCCTTTGTCGCTTATCGGCGGGATGATGAACAACCTTACGCCGATAGGGCTTGCAGGCGGAGAGTTGTTTAGGGCGTATTTGCTGCCTAAGGTGCACAAAGACATTTCCACAGGCCAGTCTACCGCGTCTGTTGTCGTGGACATGTTCATTGAGACTCTAGTCGCTTTGTGCCTTATCCCCATAGCGCTCCTCATCAGCCTTAGCTTATGGGGGACTGGGGAAGTCACCGCCCTGCTCATAGCGTGCGGATTCATAGTCGTAGCCACATCCGCCACATGCGGCATCCTCATCGTCAGCGAGAAGGTAAGCCGCCGAGTAATACACTACACAATCAAAGTCGGAACCAAAATCCCCATATCATTCCTAAGGAAACACGCGTTAGACGCAGCAAGCCGCATAGACGGAGTGCTCGTACACTTCAGAGGAACAATGAAGAAGACGGCCTACGACCCCGTAGTCATGATAGGAGGATTCGTAACATGCCTTATGGTCTGGGTGGTCTCAATACTCAGATTATTCTTCATATTCAGGTGGCTAAACTACCCACTCGGACTGAGAGAAGTCACAGCCGGAAGAATAACCGTCGCAGCCACCGCATACATATCAATATTCCCCGGCGCCATAGGCCTATGGGAGACGGCCGGAACCGGAGTCTTCAGCCTGGCGGGCGTCCCAGCGTCAGTGTCACTTGCGGCCACACTCGTGGAAAGATTTTACCTGTTTTGGCTGACCATACTGTTCGGCGTCGCCGCGTCAATATACATGGGACTGACGCACGACGTACTGCGGCTGTGGGAAAAGGAGTAGGGAAGAGGGACGTTGGAGGCAAAAAAATTATGCGGCTTTTCTCTCTGCTTCGTCGCCGTCTTCTTGCTGGGAGTGACCTCTAAGCCAGCCTTCCCAAAACCGTCTTCTGGGGGGCTTTATGGCGGGCGTATCGTCTGAGACAGGCTGCTTTCGGGCATTCACGTTCGGATCATCACTCTCATGGGGCATAGAATCTATCACATGCGACTGATCCGGAGGCAGCGGAGCTAAATTGTCCATCGATTCCGACCTTCTTCTGAAAAGGCCTCTGAAAAATCCGGTAAGTACTTGCCCTACGGGCCGTCTGGGCGGCCGGATTTCTTCTGTGGAGTCATCCCGGAGTAATTCGAGGGGAGGAGCGTCTATTCTTTGTTCTGGCAGGGTTTGAGGAGGGGGTTGTTGTCGTTGAGGCGCTTGCTGGCGTTGCTGCTCGCGTAGAAGTTCGGCTCTTTCTCTGCGGCCCACGTCGGCGTTCGTTGAAGCGGTAGTAATGTCTTTTTCCTGCGACATGTTCTGCAGGAAGTTGAGGGTGAGCCGTTTGGCTTCTATTTCAACTTGACTTGAGGGCAGTTTAGGGTATTGCCTGCGTATTCCTGCGGTTATTTCTGTTTGCTCTTCCCTTGAAAGCTGGCTCCAAGCCGCATCTGCTACATGCTGCCTTTCGCCGGACATCTGGATTTTGTCGTTTTTGCGCCCCCAAATTTTCTGCCACAAAGTCCACCGACTTTGAGACAACTCGGCTTCACCCAGTTTTCTCGCCTTTGGGGCGTCGAAATCATCGGCTTGAGTTTCGTCTTGAGCGTTCTTAACTGCGTCGCTATTAAGGATTCCAAGCGCTCGCGTGCGTATGTGGGATGCGCGAGTTATTTCGTCGCCTTCGACGCCAACCGCCAAACCTGCCGCAACAGCGCCGAAAGCCCCTGGTGCGGCTGCGTTTCGGACTTCGCGCGCAGCATCCGCTTCAACAGGCGTCTTAGTCCTGCGGATTAACGGCGCTTTATCTGCAGTCGTGCTTTTTTCACGGTCAAGCTCCCACTGCTGAACAGGAGGAGAACCCTCCGGACCAGGAACCTCAGACAACCGCCAGTAACCATAAGTGGCTTTACATCTGCCGTCCTCCCCATACTGGTATTTAGCGGTCAACGCCTGCCGACCAGCCAAATTCCGCCGCACAGTAAGAGAAGCCAACCGCCCTTCGCCGCCCGCCACCTGGTCACTTAGACCCCGAAGCCGCGCACAAAGAGCATCATCAGTTACTTCCTCAACGCTGCCAGGACGCGAAAAACCGCTGGCCTCTTTAGCCGACTCAGCCACCTCCCTGCCTGCGCGAACAACACGACCATCCTTACGAACCAAGTAAACGTGCTCCGCATCATCAGCCAAACTTATCGTATAACCATTTGTTTTAGAACTGAACGTAACGTTAGCGTCATCAAATTTTACGGTCATACTCCAGTCGCCGCCACCCGTCCTGCTCCCCCACTCATCAACGCGGCCACGCCTTAGAACATCGACTCCGCCAGGCTGGAAAGTCGTGGCTCCGACAAGACGGTCTAAAGCCTCCGGAGAAGTCACGTTCTTCCAAACTTCCTCCCGTCTAATGCGTTCCTCGTGCGAAACAGGAGTCTCAACCCTGAGGGAATCAACCGCCAGTTGGCCGGCAGACCTATTCTTCCAATGCTGCAATAAAACGTCAGCTTCTTTCGCCCGAATGTCCAATTGCTCCCTCAAAATTTCCTTCTGCCTTTTCTCCCTCAACTCCTTAGGGATGCCGCCGTCAGCAGTAAGAAACCTGCCGGCATGCTCTTCCAGAATATGATGGCTGACCGCCGCAAGAGTCTGCCCAAGAACCTTCTGCTCATCCGCAGACAAACCCTTATCCTGCATCCTACGATGAACCCCCTTAGCGAACGCACCCAACTGCTTAGGGGTCATCTGCCCGAAAACATCAGTTACTTTCGCGTCAGCAGGAAGACCAGACAACAAATCAGGATCCCTAACGACAAGACCCTCAGGACGAATCTCTATGCCCTCATGCTCATGAATGACGCCTTTAGGTCGCTTAGCGACAGCCATACTGGAAGACCCAATTGAGTATATGTAACAATAGGATAAAACAAGAAGAATCCACCAGCAAACCACACAACCACATTAATAAACCGCCACCCAAAGCCGACACACGAAAAGAGATTTAAATAGAGACGAAGTGTATATTGTAAGCTAATCCCGCCTTGGCGTAGCCTGGTTATCGCGTCTGGCTGTAGTTGGGCAAACAGTACTATAAGCTGTTTTCCGCATAACCAGCGGCCACCGGAAGATCCCCGGTTCAAATCCGGGAGGCGGGATAAACGGCTCAAAAACGCGTCGAACAAAAAAAAAACGGCGCGGGCCGTTAAAACAAAAACGGAGGAAAAAAAAAGCAAAGAGCACAAAAGCCCCAGTGGTGTAGCGGACTATCATACGGCCCTGTCGAGGCCGTGACCCGGATTCGAATTCCGGCTGGGGCGCTCTTCATCCGCATGCTTTTTGTGTGTGGTGGTTTGATGACTTCTTCCATTGCTGTTGATGCGCATTTTAGGAAGTTTGAGCCTCAGGACATAGTTAGGATAAAGAGCATCGCCTCTGACGTCAGGGTTTTCATCAAGGATGAGGTTGATGAGATTGCGAACAGCATCCAGCATTATGAGAAGTTCCCTGAGGGGGACGAACTTCTTACTTACGTCTATAATGTAGATGGGGATGTGGCCGGATTCGTTTCTTTCGGTTTGGGTTTGGGGAACAAGACTTATGAGATTTATTGGCTTGGCGTCTCGCCGACGAGGCAGCGCGCCGGCATAGGCTCTAAGATACTAAGGTTCGTCGAAGAGCTTGTTAAATCTAAGGGTGGGCGAATCATTTTTATTGAAACTTCGTCGAAGAAGGACTATGAGCCCGCAAGACACCTATACGAGAGGATGGGCTACGTCCGAGAAGGGAGCGTCAAAGACTACTTCGACGACGGCGACGACAAAGTGGTTTACTCAAAAAGGATAAAACAGAATCAATAGAAAAAATGCTGCCTTTTTTTATTCAGACGCGTGCATATTCATTCTCGAAGTAAATTACATGGAGCCAAAAAATTTTCTTTTCATTTCACTTGACGCGCTTATTGGAGACACCGCCTGGCAGGTGCTCAAAGAAGGACACAACGTCAAATACTACATTCAAGACCCGAACCAAAGAGACATCGCAGACGGCTTCGTGCCCAAAGTAGACAACTGGGAAAACGAAGTCGCATGGGCCGACGTCATCGTTTTTGACGACGTTTTGGGTGAAGGCACTAAGGCGAAAAAAATGCGTGATGAAGGGAAGCTTGTTGTCGGAGGAACTCCTTACACGGACAAGCTTGAGGACGACAGGGGCTTCGGCCAGCAGGAGTTGAAGAAGGCTGGAATCGCAATTATTCCTCAGGAAAATTTCACTTCGTTTGATGACGCAATCGCTTATGTTCAGAATCACCCCAACAAGTATGTGATTAAGCCCAGCGGCGAAGCGCAGAACAAGAAGCAGCTTCTTTTCGTTGGCGAAGACGAGACAGGACGGGACGTCGTTGAGGTGCTCGAGCACTACAAGAGAGTTTGGTCGGATAAGGTGAAGGAATTCCAGCTGCAAAAAAGAATCAGCGGAGTAGAGGTCGCTGTGGGAGCGTTCTTCAACGGCCACGAGTTCGTCCATCCCATTAACGTTAACTTCGAGCACAAGAAGCTTTTCCCGGGCAACATCGGGCCTTCAACTGGTGAGATGGGTACGAGCATGTTTTGGAGTCCGCCTAACAGTTTGTTTAACGCTACTTTGCTTAAGATGGAGCCTAAGTTGAGGGAGGAGCATTATGTGGGCTACATTGACATCAACTGTATCGTCAACAGCAATGGAGTGTATCCGCTGGAGTTCACGTCGCGGTTCGGTTATCCGACGATTTTCATTCAAGCGGACGGTATGTTGACGCCAATCAGCGACTTCCTCTATCAACTTGCTAAGGGCGAGAAGACGCCGTTTAAGGCGCGAAGCGGATTTCAGGTGGGAGTGCGCGTAGTCGTCTCCCCGTATCCCTTCGACGACGACGAAGCGTTCAACACTCACTCCAAAGAGGCAGTAATAATATTCAAGAAACCCAACAAGGACGGAATCCACATTGAAGACGTGAAAATTGTCGATGACGAATGGGTCGTGGCAGGCAGAGCCGGAGTAGTCCTCACAGTCGTAGGATGCGGGTACACTATGCAGCAGGCCAGAAACCAGGCGTACAACAGAGTGAACAACCTGATACTTCCCAACAAATACTACCGCCTAGACATTGGGGAACGCTGGACTGAAGACAGCGACAGACTCCACACCTGGGGTTACTTACGGTAGATTCAGCCGTACAACTGACACCGGAATATTTTATGTACGCTTCTTATTGACTTAGGATGACCACCTGGGACGTTCTGATAATCGGCGCAGGACCGGCAGGATGCTCGGCCGCATGGACCGCCTCTTCCGCAGGTCTTAAAACCCTCGTGGTGGAAGAGCATCCTAATGTCGGCGAACCGGTTCATTGCGGCGAATGCTTATCTGAAACCGCTTTAAACCGGCTGCCCAAAAAGCCGCCGTCGTCTGTTTTTTCCCGTTCCGTCAAGGGCATACGCGCAATATTTCCTGCGGGCATAGCACGTAATGTGACTGAGCCGGGCTACGTCCTTGAAAAACATTTATTTGAAGGGTGGCTGGCTAAGGAAGCGCAAGACGTAGGAGCCGAAGTCCGCACAAACAGCAGACTCACCAGAATAAGCAGAAATAGCGGCATCTGGCAGGCCGAGATTGGAAACTCAAAGGAGGAAGCGCGGATAGTGATAGACGCTTCAGGAGTCCAATCGGTAGTTTCACGCCTAATTTCTCTAAACGAAAGAAGCAAAACCGTCGTAGGCATCCAATACGAAATGAAGGGCATAGAAGTAGGAGAATACCTGGACTTCTACCTGTGGCCGCACCTTGCCCCCCACGGATACCTGTGGGTGATACCTAAAAGCGGCGGCAGGGCTAACGTAGGCCTCGTGACGGACGACAACACCAACGCGAAGAAATACCTTGACAATTTCATCGCCGAAATAGGCCTTGAAGGAAAAGGTATTGTGAAGACGTTCGGCGGACTTATTCCGGCTGGCGGGCCTGTTTCGCGTACTTTTTCTGACGGGGTTATGGTTGTGGGTGATGCTGCAGGTTTCACGTCCCCTTTATTTGAGGGTGGGACGGCGTTGGGGATGAAGTCTGGGGAGATTGCCGCTAAGGTGGCATTTGATGCTTTATCCGCAAATGATACGTCTAAAGCCCGGTTGTCTTTTTATGAGGCCGGCTGGAGGAAGGAGTTTCCGCCTTACGAGAAGATTCTTGCGGGGAAGAACATGCTGTATTCTTTGCAGGAAAGTGAGTTGTCCCGGTTGGCCGGTCTTCTTCCTGTTGAGATGGGTAGTTTGTCGGCGTGGGATAAGGTGACAACTGGCCTTAGAATTCTTTTTTCTTCGCCGAAAAATTTCCCTAAAGCGCTTCCTGCGTTTAAGGCGTTGGGTTATTCTCGCGCGCACAGCTATGGTTGGTGAAGATGGATGAAGGCGGTAATTCACGTTTTTAGTCGTCGTCTTCGTCTTCGAATAGGAATAGTTCTTCTATTTTTGAGTTAAGCGTCTTGGATATGTCGTAGGCAAGCCGCAGACTTGGGTTGTATTTTCCTTTTTCCAGGAAGACTATGGTCTCCCGTCTTACGCCGACTTTTTTTGCTAGGTCTTCCTGAGTCAGGTCGTATTTAGCCCTGAATTCTTTTATCCGGGTCTTCATCTGGTTTACCGTAAAGATGATGGTATAGTGCGCTATACAGAAGAAGTAAGCCGCACGTCGAGTATGATAGGGCGTATGCTGTTTGGGTGTATTGAGGCAGGACATCCTTGTAGGCGATAAGCAGTACGCTTATTGCGGCCATTGCTGTTGCCCATATTGTGAGAGTTTTTTGCGCGGCTTTTCCTGCGACTTTTTCTATTCTTTCGTCCACGAGCACGTCTGTGACTTGGCGTTTCAGTATGTGCATGATGGCCACTGCAGTTATGACCGCAATTATGGGCAATGTAGTGTTGCCGTGTATTATGCTGGTTCCCACTATTGCGGAGAGTATTGCCGCTATTATAATCCGGGTTATTTTGAATTGTTTTTCTTTCATTTCAGTTGCTTACCCCACATTATTTTAGTGATTTATTTAACACATTCTGTTAGAATAAATTCACTTAATGTTATAAATATATAACTTAAGTATAAAAACGCACCCACCGCACAATTAAGGCACTTCGCGCAACAAAGACCCTTAACTAAGCCATTTCCCAACCAAAACCACCCTCTTATATTTGCGCGACAAAAATCAATTAACAGAAAAAAAAACAAGGTGTGCCTCATGAACGTTGACGTCCCCATGATAATCAAGATATTCTTCCTGCTCAACCCCCTAGCCTCAATGCCCCTGCTTTTTGTGGCCTGCAGAAAAGGGATGGACGAAAAGAAAATCGCGTTAGAAGCCACTTTGCTGGCGTTCCTTGTTGCGCTAATGTTTTTGTTTTTCGGCCCGCTTTTGTTTGACGTATTCGGGATAAGCCTGAATTCCTTCCGCACCGCGGGGGGAATCATAATCACTCTTCTGGGGCTGAGCATGGCCAGGGAAAGCAAAGACGAGGAAGGCGACATAAGCAAGGAGGAATCGGTGATTTCGCTGGTGGCGACACCCCTGCTTACGGGCCCGGCAACCTTGTCGTACCTTATTCTCACCACCGCCGAAGTAGGCATAACAAACGTGTTCGCCAACCTTTTGCTCGCGTTCATACTCGTTGGAATATTCTTCAACGCAACAGCCCGGCTGATACCCAACATAAACCTGGAACTGCTGAAATTCGCAGGAAGACTGCTGGGACTGTTCATCCTGGCGCTCGGAATCGAAATGCTCGCCGCAGGAATAAAAGGACTTATGTAGACGACCTCAGAAATCGTGCACTACGGCCTTGGAAAGCGCCTCATCAATGTGTTTTTGGGGCATTATCGTCTCTTCTTCCCTTAGGACGTCCCTTATTTTCGCCCTCGTCTTTGGGTGCGTCGGACCCAATACGTCGCAGACTTCAGGGCCGCTGCTCACCTCGAAAAGACCCAATTTCCGCGAGAGGTCTATTATTTCCTCCTTGTCGTAGGCTAATAGAGGCCGGATTACGGGTATGGGGCTTGCTGCGTCTATGACGGAGAGGTTTGTTAGTGTTTGGCTGCTTACTTGCCCGAGGTTTTCGCCTGTCACAAGGAAGGGTATGCCTTCTTTTTTTGCGAGGTCTGAGGCTGCTTTTATCATCATTCGTTTGGTTAGCACGAAGTATAGGCGGTGTTCTACGTGGGATGCTGCGGCGAATGCGGGCCCCATTGGGACTATCGTTAGGTGATTTATTCCCAGTTGGCGCGCTAGTTGAACGCATTTTTTTGCTGGGGCGTCATCGGTGTACGGCTGCAGGTCGAAGTGCACTGCCGTAAGCTTGATTCCTTGGTCAATCAGGATTTTCCCTGCGACGGGACTGTCTACGCCCCCGGAGATAAGAAGAAGGCCCTTTTGTTCCATTGGGCTTATTTGCCTTTGGCTGCCGCGTTTTCCGCCCGCCTTATGAGTTCGGAGACGTGCTTGGGGTCGAATGTTTCCCTGTGTAGGCGTACGTCGTGGAATTCGCCGGCCACCATTTCTTCTGCGGCAGATAGGAGGTGGTTTTCTGTTATGCCTTTGTCTTTGTTTTTGTCGGATAGGAGTATTATTTGGGTTATCAGTTCTTTTTCAGTTGACAGCACGTCTGTTACTGGGCGTTTTTCCCAGCGGGCGACTGTTTCGGCGACTGTTTGTATGCGGTTTCTTATTGGGCTTCCTGCGGGGGGGATTGGTTGTGGTCGTTGTCTTTCTGCTGTTTGCGTGGGCGCCTGTTGGGGTGTAGGCGATGGGTTTTGCGGGCGTGGGGTGATTGCGGGGCGTTGGTATGATGATGTTGGTTTT
>CABMCB010000073.1 GCA_902384455.1 uncultured archaeon | reverse complement strand
TTTTCCTCTCGCAAAGTCTGGGCTGAAGTGGTTACGGGGATTTCTCCGATAATCTCAGCGTGGTCTATGCTTCCTTGATGTTGCAGGTGCATTAACGATTCAGCACGTTCCTGTAGCTTTTTATTTGCCACGTAACCGATAACTAAATGCCCTTTGACAACTGCGAAATAAGTGCGTTCATTTAATTCGACTTTATACTCTGGCATGGTCTCACCCAAAAAAAGGGAAGATGTTGGAGGTTTAAACGGTGAACCTCTGAAGGCACGCCTCTATGTTTTGCTGTATCTTTTGCGGGGTGTCCTCTCTGAGTATCAAGTCGCCAATTAATTCATTTTTGGCGATTACACTGTTAGAGAGATAAGTAATAGAGTCCTCAGTAATTCGATACACTTCCGTATCGAAAGGCGTGGTTTTTGACTTGCTGTCTTTTTCCAATATGAGGATAAAGCCGTTTTTGTCTGTTGATTCAAATACGTCTATTCTTGGATTCATTTTTGCACCCAAAAAAGGGAGGGGTCACGGTCTCGGCGCAATTTCTCGGATACTGTTTTCGTTAAAGATTCTTGTTATGTTCCCGACTTGAAGCTTAACGAAGGGTTTAGAATACTTCTTTATTACGCCTGTAACTGGAATTTGTTGCCCAAGCCATTGTATGTACACCGTGACTTTTTGTTTATTTTCGATGTATTCCTCGAAAATGTTTTGCCCGCCTATGGGCACATTAACCGCTTGTTTCTCGGTTCCGAGGGTCGTCTGAGTTTGAGCCAATCCAAAAGCACCCAAAGAAAAAAAAGAGGTTAAGTTGTGGACGCTGGGAGCATAGCTTTAGAGCCTTTTTCTTTCAAGCTGTCAAGTAGTTTCTGAGAGTCATTTATTGGGTTGTTTATGCATTTGTCGGTGAATGTCTTGGTTATTGTTGTGCCGTCGTCTGTTTCCAACTGGAACATTACCGAAAACCGTTTCATTGTATCACCCAAAAAAGGGGCTACTTTAAGCCCAGCTTGGTTTTTTCTTCCCCCGTGTATTCGGCTAACAGTGTGGCTAAGCTGACGTTGACTTTTTTCTCGCGCTCTTCCGATTCCTTGATTTCTGCCTCTGTCGGGTTGGTTTTTACCGTGTATTTGATGTGTTTCCGCACTCGGTAGATGGCTCTAGCCCTTGCGACT
Organism: uncultured archaeon; assembly: GCA_902384455.1. GTDB lineage: Archaea > Altiarchaeota > Altiarchaeia > IMC4 > SCGC-AAA252-I15 > CABMCB01. Next base: position 4,058 of record CABMCB010000073.1, on the reverse strand, counting down.
TGCCCTTTTTGGTATTCTGACAGGGACGCCAATGGTACTTTTTGCAAGAACTCCTCTAAGTCTTTCTCTTCGGTATAGTCGGGGCTGAAGGTCAAGGCTTCGATGTAGCCATTTGAGAGGTCTTTATAGAGGATAATGATGGCTGAGTAAATGCTTTTCTTTGGGTTGCACCAATTGCCGTCCCGTGGGTCTTGGGTCTGGATAACGTAGCGTTCGCCTTTTCCTTGTATGGTTTCGACGTATCGGCGTTGTTGGGTTCTGAGTCTGCGTCCCCACGGGTAATCTTTAACGATGTACGGGTTTTGTTCGGTTGGTTGGGGGTTGAGAACTTCGATTTTTAACTGCGATGTTTCCAATTTTAGCTCCCAGAGAGAAAAAAGAGGTTAGGCTTGTGCCTATTCTGCTTTAAGGGCTATCGATGTCTCGCGCATGTCAATAGTGCCTATGTGGTTATTGTAGAATGTCGCGTTAATTAGCCACATGACTTTTTTAGCTCTGGGGTCTTGCTTGTAATCTTTGCCTTTATCTTGGCACTCTTTTACGATTTCTTGCAAGCGGCTAATCATGGGGTTAATATTCACGGGTAGACCATCGTCGAAAATAGTATCCTCTATATTTTTCACCAATTTTAGCACCCAAAAGAGAAAAAAGGTTTAATTGTACTGAATTTGTGCGGCGTTCTTAATCATCAAATTAACGGGACATTCAGCGCAATCCCTAGTTAGACATTTTTTCCTGTAAACCTTCAATTTGCGGTTTTCGGAGTTTGGTCTTTCGACATCTGACGGCATACTTGACCACCCAAAAGAGGGCGCTAGAGTGTGGGGTCTAGCGTTGCCTCTCGTACTGAAGCCTTATCCTTTCACCCAAGAAAAAAATTGCGGTATTAGAGGCGTTCTGTCGCCCCACGCATACGGTTTCCTTTTTCGTCTAATCGCCATTTATCAATAAGTCCCTTAGCTTGCGCTTTCTCTAAAGCTTCCTGTAAAAGGTCGAATAGGTACGAATGGGTATGCACGTTTGTTACGGAAATCACGAATTTCTCAGTTTTAATTTTAGCCATTAATACTGCACCCAAAGAAAAAGCTTAACGCTTTTTTATCATGTCCATTAAGCTTATAGGCTCGCCAACTTTGACGCCTTGCCGCTTACATTCCTCTGCATAAAGGGCATGGTTTTTGCTGGCTCTTTTGTTCTCTTTTTCGACGGTTCTCTCAAGCTTTTCGCTAAGAGATAACTCTGGTTTTTTGTTTTTTACCAATCTAAGCACCCATGAAAAAAGAAAGATTAGAGCGATTTAGCCACTAATCTATTAAACTCGCTGTTAGGTCTGCTTTTTGTCCGCTGAGTCTGCTGTTTCTCTTTTTTGATGCGTCGGGGCTTGAATCCGAAAACCGCTTTTATCCGTGGGTCTCTGCTTATTTGCCTAGCTACCCACTCGATACGGGGTCTTTTTCGTTGGTCAACGTAGCTTATAATCAGCTTTCGCTTTTTCGGGTTTAATCGCCGTGGAGGGGTTTCTTTTAGCTCTATGTTTGTGCATACCTGATTAACCATTGAGGCACCCAAATGTGCACGGTACAGCTTAAGCGGTTCCTTCGATTCGGCAAAGCCTACTAGAGAGGATGTGTTAAGCTTGTACCATGTGCACCCAAAAAAAAAGAAAAGAGGTTTATCTTTTTGTTAGCGTGAAATCGCCGACTTTATTGCCGTTACTGTCTAAGAGTATGCCGCTGTCGTTGCCTTGCGCTAACTTAACAATTGCGTCGTTTAAGATTCTTGTAACTTCCATTCGAGGGTCGTCGGTAAAACTGTCGTTTTTTGTGTCGATTTTTAGTTTAAACATTAAAGCACCCAAGGGAGTAGCGTCCGCTACTCTTTTTTATAGTGTGGTTAGACTGTGCCTTAGCCGTTTGCGTCATTGTCTCTCTAACATGCCGATTATGATTTTTCAACATGTCGGGAAATCGCTTTCGCTTTCTCCCCTAGTTTCCCTTTTTGTCTTATCCCCCCCAGCCTTTAGAGCAAAAGCTGGGCACCGATGGCTTTTTAGTTCCGTCGGCACTCGGCAAGGCGTTTAAGCCATGCGTCACAGATAACTAGAGTAATGTCTGGGGTCTCTCCAAAACAGCTTATACCCCTAGAAAAAGCCTTCTAGGATGTCTCCTACATTTTCCGTAAGGTAGGCGAATAGGGATAGCATTGTTTCCCTAAGCGGTGGTTTTAAGGGCTAACGCTTATGTTAGTCCGCACGGTTGGAGAGATGAGGACTTTTAAGCAATCTGGGTGAATTTGCGCCTATAAGGGTCAGCCCTATAGGTAGCCTTAACTCTGCAAACGACACGCACACAGTAAAAACCGCACTGCACAAGTAACCGCTCACAGTCTTTAAGACGTTGGCTGTAAGCGGCTCTTTTGTATTAATTGAAACTTGAATAAATCCCCTTTAACGTTCCCTTTTGTGTAGTTTTAGCCATGTAGCAATCCAAACAAAGAGCGGTTTTTACACCGCAAAATTGGGAATTGGTTTTGCTATTTCTTTTTTGGGAAGCTTGCCGCCTTTCCGTGCATTGCTTAACGTTTTCCAAGTATTGTCTGCTGTGGTTCCTACTATTCTGGCAATGATTGCGGGTTTAAGTTTTGGAAACTGTGTTTGTATTTGGATTATTTTCTCGGTAACCGTTAAGTAATCATATTCGGGGCATTTTTCCCTTACCAATTTTTTAAGGTCTGTTTCTTGGCTGGCTGTCTGTTGGATTATTGCGTTTGTGTCTAAGATTTGGATGGGTGCGCCGTTTGCGCTTTTTCCCATAAGCTTTATCTCTGCGCCGCCTGTGTCGCCGACTATTGGGCTTATGTCAGTGTTGGCATAGTCGCCGAATATTTTGCCCTCTTTAACTATCACATATCTATAGTGCTCAAGGGTCAAAACAAAATCGTGCAGTGCTTCTTTTCGTGCTTTTGTGATAACATAGTTAACTTTTGCCATTGGGCTATTTAGCTGGATTGAATTGTTAAACATTATCACTTTTTCGCATAGCTGTAGAATTTCTTTAGGTACGTCGTCGAGCATGTGATGGCTGAAAATAATTATTAGCTTTTTGTGGCGTATCTCTCTAATGTTTTCCACAATTTTCTCGAAAGCACTTTTCGCTAAATCTCTTTTCAAGTCGTCGAAGACTAAAACGCACTCTTTTGCGTTTTCCATGTCTGCCAATATTTGAACGTTTACAACTGGAATGCCATTATCGGCATAGTGATTTTGTATGCCTTTTGAGATTGTGGTTTTTCCGTATCCCATTTTCCCAATAATCAGGTTAAAACGTAGGGGGAAGTCGGATATGTTGTTGCCGCTGTCTAGGGTTAGTTTTTGGCTGTTTTCGGTATGGTTTTGGTTGGTTTGCGGTTGGGTTCCTTCCGTTTTCGGTTGGGTTTCTTCCGCTTTTGGTATGTTATTGGTAAGGTTTTGGTAAGCATCCTTAAATTTTTTGAGGAATGACATTTTTATCCCTTTTTGATAAGTAGCGGATGCTACTTGTTTGTGCCACACGGGCAAAAACGAAGGGAATAACGTCGGGGAATACTCAAATGTTGACTCTGTAAAACTTACGCTTAAACCGTGAGCCTAAAGAGGGTTTTTCTCACTGATAAAAGGACGGGCGTTAGGACGCCGTTTTAGCTCTGTACTGTTCGGTAGAATCCGCGCTTTCGGTCAGGTAACCGATACCCTAACGTTAACCCTGTGCAAGACTTCAAAGACGCCTTTCGCCGTGAGAGGTCATAAACGGACGCTACTAACTTGATACCTCTCTTAGCTCCCACACGTTAGCCGTATTAATGTTGGCGGTCTCAGTCCGTCATACGTGTCTTTTCAGACCCGTATCGAGTTAAGTACTGTTTGCGGTGCGCACTGCGCCCCGCAAGCCAGCGCTTGACAAGGCACTGAGTAGCACGGTTGTTTATATACCTAAATGCTTGGTTCGAGTATATTGTTTTTGGGGTTTTTGGGGTCGGTCTTTCTCATGCTCAATCCAGCGGTGCCAAATTTGGCACCGCTG
>CABMCB010000072.1 GCA_902384455.1 uncultured archaeon | reverse complement strand
TTAATGCGCCCTTAAACTTTGTGACTGAAGCCCTACCGCCGTCGTCAAGGTGATGGAGTAGATTAGAGAATTCGTCATGCAAAACGCCGACCACATCAATATGAGCTTGCCTAGTGCCGTCCACGAAAAACCCACCGCCAACAGGACCGTAGGTCCCGTTCACTAAAGCCGTCGCAGCAAACCTGCGCTGCTCTTCCAAGAAAAACGCAACCAAACGACGCAAAGCAGCTAAACCCTCCCATAGAAACACACCCTTCGCCGCAGCAGCACGCACCGCAGACGCCTCATCCCCAAGCAGCCGCTCAGAAAGCCCCCTTGCAACAGGAGACGGACTACAAGCCAAAGCAGAAGCAACATCAGCCCTAACTGAAGAATCCCCATCCCCAGCAGCCGCCCTCAAATGACGATCAGACCACTCGTCTCCATACACAGCAGCAGCAACAAAAGCATGAGACCTAGTTTTAGAATCGTCCATCTGCCGCTCAATCTCAACCCGCCCATCCCTATGAGGTTCACTTCTTACTACGGGAACACTGAATCCTCCCGCAAGAACTTCAGCAACCTCGTTCCCAATGTAACCGACACTAACAGGAGGCACAAAACTATTCCCTTCAATAGAACAACCAAGCAAACTCACAACCGAAGGAGCAGCCCCCAAACCCATCTCCACAAGATGACGCTGAGTCTCCCTAAACAACTCAATCTGCCTGTGATCAACAACAGGAGAAGTCTCATGACTAGGACTAGCCACAGGATCAACAACAAAAGCATCATCATCAACAAGATGCAAAACCCGCCCCCTAAAAACATGTGGCCTCCCCCCAGAAAGTTCGCGCAGGATTTCCGGGACTTCACGTTCCCTACATCGGACGATCAAAACGCCTTTTTTATCGGCCTCGGGTGCGGGCATGTCCCATAGTTCGTCCGATCTCTGGTCGCCTTTGGCGTCCCAAAGGCGGCTGCTTATTATGCGACTACCTAATTGCACGGAATTTATTCGGTCTGGTATGACTTCAACTAAGACGCCTATGCTTCCGTCGCCGACAAGGGGTGCCTTAAAGTTGACTGAGTGCACCTCTTTTTGCTGGTAATCCAAAGCTTGTTCTAGAGTGGGATTAATAGGAGAGGGGATCCTTGGAATGTGGTCGTCTCTGTGTGTATCTCTGAATACGACGACAATATCAGAATGAGGCAATGCATCCACCGCCTGAAGCTTCTTCACGTGGTAGTAGGTCATAGCGTGGTCGCTTATGAGGGTCGAAGAAAAGGCAGGAAACGTCGCGTAGTTGGCGTCAGCCCAAGTTTGCCCGGCAAAAGTAATACCCGCTCTAAGCGAGTCCGGCGCAAAAGTACGCCCAAAAACCCCCTTAGATCCCTCTAACTTGCTTATGCTACCTGCCCCGCCCGAAACAATACACTCAGGCGCTAAACCCGACGAATCAGAACTTAAGACCCCCTCACCAGCCGTATTCTGCCGTCCAACGTCACCGTTCCCTTGAGGCGTCTTCAACATGATTAAATACCCCGCAGTACGCCCTTAAATCAGAAAAACATCACTTCTCCAATTTCCTGAACTCCAAGAAAGAGTAGACTATGAGATAAAAAGAAAGAGCGATTATAGGGACCACTACGACCACCAGAGTATACTGAGGAACGAAAACCCCCAACAAAGCAATCACACCCATCGCCTTGTACAGCTTCCCCCCAAGCGCATGAGTCTTATCCCAGACGACTTCGCTGCTTAAAGTCCACGGCGTCCGAATTCCAACAGTCCAATTCCTCTTAGCGTGAGGAAGCAAAACACCCAAATAATAAAATACGGCGGCCAAACCCACTGAAACCAAAACCATCGTATTCAACATGACGCCAGCATTCCACAGGAGAGTATGCACGTAGACAACAAACAAAAACAGGGAAATCAAAATGATGAACCTATCGAAATAATCCCTGAAAGACTCAATATTTTTCCTAAGCGGATCAATACGCGGCAAAACCAAAAGAATACCGCCAACTCCGGCAAGCACAATAGGCAACAGAAACACGCCCCAAAACTTCGACATGTGACCGTTGACTTCCCCGCGAGCGTCCCAATGGGAGGCCATCAAATCGGGCATACGAGGATATGCGTATACGCCGACAAGCACTGAAAGCGCAACTAAGCCTGCGACCCAAAGCTCAACTTTGACTTTCATCGACTCATACTTAGGGCGTATAACAAATTAAACGGGCGCACGCAAGATTTAAGCCCGTTCCTCCTCGTTCTTACCATGCGCGTTTTGCTCGTCCACAGCGACTACCTTCGATTCGAAAGCAAAAAGAAGGCCGGCAGTTTCGCTGAGGAAACAAGAGATAAGACCGGAGGCGTCGAAGACGACGTGCTTGTGGCCTTCTTCGCAGTAGAAAAAGTGGACGAAACGAATCCGGCATCCGTCACAAAGAAACTTGTGGATGAAGTTAATTCCCTGGCGCAGAAAGTCGACGCAAAAAACGTCGCCCTCTACCCATACGCCCACCTATCAAGCAACCTAGGAGACCCGAAGACGGCCCAGAAAATCCTTTCTGACGCGCACGCTCTGCTTAAGGAGAAATGGGGCGACAAAGCGATTTACGCCCCGTTCGGCTGGTACAAAAGCTTCGAGATAAAATGCAAGGGCCACCCCCTTTCAGAGCTATCGCGCACATTGCTGCCGGACGCGGAAGGCGAAAAGAATGAGGGGGCAGAAAAGAAAGGCGAGGAAAAAGACGTCTCAGAAGCACTCAAAAAAGAAGAGAAACTCAAAAGCACCTGGCACATACTCACGCAGGACGGAAAACTAACGCCCCTTGCCGACTACGACTACAAGGGGGAAATAGGACTCAAAAAGCTTGCCACATACGAAACACAGAAGGTGCGCGCCGTAGACCGCGAACCACCCCACGTCGCCCTAATGAAACGCCTCGAACTCGTCGACTACGAACCCGGAAGCGACGCAGGAAACCTAAGGTACTACCCAAAAGGCCGATTCATCAAAAGCCTCCTAGAACAATACGTCAGCGAAAAAATAGTCGCCTACGGAGGAATGGAAGTCGAAACACCCATAATGTACGACTTCAACCACAAAAGCCTCAAAAGCTACCTCAACCGCTTCCCCGCACGACAATACACAGTACTCTCAGACGACAGCAAATTCTTCCTAAGATTCGCCGCATGCTTCGGCCAATTCCTCATAGCACACGACGCCACCATAAGCTACCGCCAACTCCCCCTCCGATTCTACGAACTCACACGCTACAGCTTCCGCCGAGAAAAAAGCGGCGAACTAACAGGCCTACGCCGCCTGCGCGCATTCACAATGCCAGACTGCCACGCGCTCGTCGCAGACGTAAAACAGGCACTACCAGAATACAAAACACGATTCAAACTATGCCTCGACACAGTAGAAGGAGCAGGAATAGATAGAGACGGCCTGCAGCTCGCCATCCGAGTCACAGAAGACTTCTACAGCGAACACAAAGAGTTCCTCACCGAACTGGTGAGAGAATGGGGCAAGCCCGCTGTAGTTGAGATGTGGAAGGAACGCGTCTTCTACTTTGTACTGAAGTATGAGTTCAACTTCGTCGACACATTAGACAAAGCATCCGCCTTATCCACAGACCAAATTGACGTGGAAAACGGCGAAAGATACGACATGACGTACGTCGCAGAAGACGGAAGCAAAAAACACCCCCTCGTCCTACACTGCAGCCCATCCGGCGCCATAGAACGCCTCATATACGCGCTGCTTGAAAACGCCCACCGCACACAAGAAGCAGGCGGAACACCAACGCTCCCCCTATGGCTTGCCCCAACGCAAGTCAGGATACTGCCGCTGTCGGAAAACTTCAACGAAACCGCAATCGAAGCCGCAGAAGCACTCAACAAAGAAGGAATCCGCGCCGACGTCGACGACAGAAACGAAAGCGTAGGACGACGCATAAGAGAAGCGGAACGCGAATGGGCACCCTACATACTCGTCATAGGCGACAAAGAAAAGGAAACCAAAAAATTCCAAGCACGCATAAGAGGCGAAAAAGAACAACGCACACTAACACTCATAGAACTCGCGCAAGAAATCCACCAAAAAACCGAAGGCAAACCAACAAAAAAACTCCCACTACCACTACTGCTATCAAAAAGACCGAAGTTCGTCGGATAAACCTTAAAACAACAACTTCGGCCCCTTCTTGAACCCCGCTACTTCTTCGCAGCAGGCTTCTTCGCACCAGCCTCCTTAGGGCAAGTACATATACCCAACAACTGATACAGCAGACAGTACGCGGTTATTGCCGTAAAAAGAAACACAACACCAACAACCTCCAAAAGAAGGCCTAATGTGCCGCCTTGGCGAACGCCAAATGCGATTAACGCAAAACCCAGTATAATCCGCGCAACACGGTCAATTGTTCCAACATTAGCTTTCATATCAAAAACCACCTCAAAGAGGCCTGAATTGTTATTGGCGTTGATGTTAAAAACCGGAGTGAAAACCGTTCCTCTGTTTTTATAAGCAATGCCCCCATCTTCTAACCCACAATGGCCCAGCAGCAGGAATCAGAAAAGAAGGCGGCTGCAGAAGCAGCACTCAAATACATAGAAGACGGGATGAAAGTCGGCTTGGGAAGCGGCACCACATCCGGCTACTTCATAGAAGCCCTCGCCAAAAGCAAAAAAGACGTCGTATGCGTGGCCTCAGGCGGCGACACGGAGAAAAAGGCTAAGGCGCTGAAACTCAAGGTCATACCGTTCCAGCAGGCGCAGGAACTGGACGTATACGTGGACGGCGCAGACGAAGCTGACAAGAAATTCAACCTCATAAAAGGAGGAGGCGGATGCCTCACCCGCGAAAAAGTGCTCGCCTCCGCATCATACCAATTCATCTGCATAATAGACTCAAGCAAACAAGTACCGAAAATAGGCGCCTACCCGCTACCAATAGAAGTCATATCATTCGCCAAAGAATACGTGACGCGCGAACTAACAGAACTAGAAGCAGAAGTCACCGAAAGAAAAGGATACACAACAGACAACGGCAACATAATACTCGACGTGAAAAACCTCGACTTCGCCGACCCACTGCAACTTGAGACCGAACTAAACAACATACCAGGCGTACTAGAAAACGGCATATTCAGCGTAAGACAACCAGACATAATACTCATAGCCAAAGGCAAGGTAGTAGAAACACTAAACAACAAAGGATGAAAGAAAACAAACCCCAAAACCAACAAGACTCAAAACAACTGCAGGAAGCAGTAATCCAAATCGAAATGCTAAGACGCCAACTGGAAGCGACAACACAACAACTCCAGATGGTGGCCGCAGCCCTCGACCAGATAGCTCAGACGGAAAAAGCCCTTGAAGCACTATCCGAAACAAAGGAGGGAACAGAAATACTTGTGCCTTTAGGCTCAGACAGCTTCGTAAAAGCGACGGTCACAGACCCAACAAACATACTTGTAGGCGTTGGAGCCAGAATATCAGTGGAAAAGAAACTGCCTGACGCACAAGCATTCCTCACCAAACGCAAAGAGTCCCTTAACAAAACCCAAGACAAACTAAGCAAAACAGCCGACGAAATGGCCGCCTTACTTGGCCGCCTCAACCAGAGGGCTGAGGAGATGGCTTCGGGAGCACAGTAATTTTTGTTCTACAAACATGTTTGGAGCACTCAAGAAACGGCTTGCTGAATTCATAGGGCGAAGCGAAGAAGTAGCTCAATCAGTCCCAGACGAGGGGGTAGTACAGGAGGAAGAAAAGCAGCCGCCTGAAGCATCAACTCATTCAACCGAGAAAAAAGACGAAACAGCCCCCCACAAAGTTGAGGCGACGCAAAAGGTTGCGGCCGCCGGAAAAAAAGACTCCGCCATACATCATCCGACTAAGAGGGAGCCGATTAAGGCTTTGCCTGAAGTCGTAGTTGAAGAGGAAACCGTTGAGGCTGAAGTCACAGTCAGCCGCGCGGCGGTGGAAGCGCAGAAGAAGGAGAAGGCGTCCGCGGCACCCAGGCTGTCGGCGGTAAGCAAAGTCAAGTCGCTTTTCACCCGCAAAGTTCGGCTTTCCGAAGGCGAGGTAGAGGACCTTATTTGGCAGCTTCAACTTGACCTGCTTCAGTCAGACATCGCGGTGGAAACCGCAGACTACATAACCGGGGAAATAAAGAACAGGCTGCTATCCACCGACTTGCCTTCAGACGACGTCGCAGCAAGCGTCCGCGAAACCCTCAAAGAAGTCTTACTCACAACTCTGACGCCGGACAAACCCATAAACCTCCTTTCAGAAATCAACGCCGCAAACAAACCATACAAAATACTTTTCATCGGAGTAAACGGAACAGGAAAAACAACCACGATGGCTAAAGTCGCACGCCACCTGATGAACCACAAACTCAAAGTAGTGTTCGCCGCAGGAGACACGTTCCGCGCAGGCGCAATAGAACAACTCAAGGAACACGCAGACAGAGTCGGCGCCCCGGTAGTCGCCCACAAAAAAGGAAGCGACGCCGCAGCAGTAATATACGACGCAATAGAACACGCCAAAGCACGCCAAATAGACGTAGTACTCGCCGACAGCGCAGGCCGAATTCAAACAAACATAAACCTGATGGACGAACTCAAGAAGATAGTGCGCGTAAACAAACCCGACCTCAAAATATTCATAGGCGACGCACTAACAGGAAACGACGCAGTACAACAAGCCCGGGAGTTCCACCAAGCAGTAGGAATAGACGCAGTCATACTCACCAAAATGGACGCCGACGCCAACGGAGGATGCGCCATAAGCATCGCACACGAAACCAAAAAACCCATCATATACGTCGGAGTAGGCCAGACGTACGACGACCTGAAGCCATTCGACCCCCGCTGGTTCGTTGAGCAACTCGTTTAAATCCGGCCGTACATAATTGTTTTTGATGATTGCTTTGTCAGTCGATGTCGAACCTGATTTTCCTCCGCACTATGAGTCGTTAGATGGATTGGGCGAGGGGCTTACAGCCCTCGTGGCGGACATCCGGGAGGCGAACGCCGACGCGACATTTTTCGTTACGGGGGAGCTTCTTGACAAAAAACCCGAAGTATTAGACTTACTTAAGGGATTCGAAATCGGCTGCCACGGATTTAGGCACATTGATTTGACTGAACTTAGGGACTTGCAGGTGTACCACGAGCTCGTTGAGGCGATGGAGGCTTTCAATGAGCATGGAATCAAGCCCAGCGGGTTCAGGGCGCCTTATGCGCGCGTCAACAACATGGTGTTGGACAGCGTCCGACGCATTTTCGAGTACGACAGCAGCGTCGTGTTTTATCACAAGCAGCCGCATGTCATAGAGGAGGCGCCGATATATTCCGGCGGCAAACTGTTTGGGTTCAGCAACTCCTGGTTTAATAGAATCCGCCATTTCCCAAGGCCTGAGAATAAAGTGTTTTTCATCCATCCGTGGGAGTACGGAGGGTTTGACTTCAGCAAGATAATGGAGAAAAGACGCGACCAACTCAAGTGGGGGTACGCGAAGGAGAACTACAGGACCAACCTAAAGGAGCTTCTTAAGGAAAAGACGGTGCGGATATCCGAATTAATTAAAGCGAAGAAGTAGGTTTTTCCCAGCACCCCCGCTTTTTGGCGGGGGCGCGGGTGATTGGCTGATTACCGCGTCTTTTTTGACGCGGCGAGGAACTCTCGCCTTCGTCCTCCTTTTTTGTGGCGAGCATGACCACCCGCGATTTTTAGCCCGCGGGTGGGTGTATTGGGTGGTGGGTCTATAGCGCTTCCCGCTTTTTGCGTTTAGCGCTTGTGGGTTAGCATGTCCACCCCCAGCCAGTGGGGGCCGGCTGGGGGTGGGGGGGTGGTTGGGGTGATGTACTGATTCTTATTCCTTGATTTGGTAGTAAACTTTCCTGCCGGAGTATACTTTTTCCAGCTTGTTTTCGCGGAATAGTTTGTGTAGGCGCGCGCTTGCGGCGTTTCTGCCTTTGTATTCGAATTTTTCTTGCAGGTCCTCGGCGCAGACTCTTTTGTTTGATTTTACGTAATCGAGGACTTCCATGTCGCGCTCTGACAGTTCCGGACTGTTGTGTTCGCGGGGTGCGGCTGCTTCTATTGCGTCGAGTCTTTCGGTGATTTCTGAGAGTTGTTCGTTGAGCGTGTCGATTTTTTCAGAAAGCAGTTGGAGGCGGTCTAGTTTGGCGTTTATTTGCCTGAATACGAGGTTGTTTTTTCGGGAGTTTTCGTTTATTTGGGTGAATGCTGCGGCGAGGGTTAGCGCGGCGCGGAATGATTCTTCGGGTGTTTTGCTTTTGAATATGCTTTCGACGGCTTTTATTTCCGGCGTTTCAAGTATGTTTGTGTATGCGTGGTCGAATGTTTCTGTGTCTGATACAGGGGGGCGAATCACATCTGTCATGACTATTATCAAGTTAGTCATGACTCTTTAAATAGTTTCTCTTTTTCCACACCAAAAAGGTAGCAGACAAGACAAGCAAACCAAGCAAAAGCGCCAAAGAAAAAGGCCTTACTGCGCCGTATTGCACGCCAGATAGACGTTTACCGCAAGCGGCAGACCATACGATCCATGACACAACCAGAAAAAAGCATTGATATTAACCCCCATCAACAATCAATTAAACGTGAAGAAACTCGCAGCCCTGACAGTACTGCTTATTCTGGCATCCTACGCAAGCGCCGAAGACATAAAAATCCTGACTCCGACGGGATACGTCAACGACTACGCCCAAGTCATGACGCCCCAACAAAGAAACGACCTAGAACAATACCTAACATCAATAAAAGACAACAACGGAACCCAAATAGCAATAGTCACCATAAAAGAGCTACCGCCCACGGAAACAATAGAAACAGCAGCAGTCAAACTCTTCGAAAAATGGGGCATAGGAGAAAAAAAGAAAGACAACGGAATCCTAATACTCGCCTCAATAACAGACAGACAAGTCAGAATAGAAGTAGGATACGGCCTAGAACCGGTCGTAACCGACGCCCGCGCGGGCGACATCATAAGGCAGGTTATTGCGCCGGCCTTTAAGGGAGGCGACTATTACGGCGGCTTTAGAGGCGCTGCGCAGCAGATTCAGGCGTATGTATCAGGGGAGGGCACGCCTGAGGTCGGATTGGAGGAGTCTCCTGAAACAACGACAGATGTCGTAATTACGATTATCGTCATACTCGTAATATTCGGAGTAGTCTTTTTGATAATCTTCCTCTCAATCAAATACGGCGGAGGACCTGGCGGAGGAATAATCCGTAATGGAGGATTCGGCGGCGGAAGAAGCAGCGGAGGTTTCGGAGGAGGCGGATTTGGCGGATTCGGGGGAGGACATAGCGGCGGGGGAGGAGCAAGCGGCAGATGGTGAGGCCCACTTCATTTCTTCTGATTTGCGCCGCAGTAACAGTCATTTGGGCTTATTTTATAGACGACTGGCAGATTCTTTCCGTAGGAATCGCAGCACTGACATTAATCGCATTAATGCGCCAGTGGGTCGGAGGAAAAAATAGGGCAGTAAGCGGCGGCCGCGCCTTTGGAGGTGGTCGCAGCGGAGGGGGAGGAGCAGGCGGCAGGTGGTAGCGGCTTAAATACTTCCTGTGCCTCATTTTGTAGCATGGATAATAAGGTTTTGGTTATTTTGGGCGTTGTCGCAGTCTTGTTTGTTTTCGCTTTCATTCCGCTGCTTTACGTTTGGAGCACGTACAACACTCTTGTGAATATGGATGAAGGAGTAAAGGCGCAGTGGCAGCAGGTCGAAGTGGTTTATCAGAGGAGGGCGGACTTGATTCCCAATCTTGTTTCCGTAGCCCAAGGTTACGCAGACTTCGAGAAATCTACGCTCACTGAGGTTACCGCGTTAAGAAGCCAGTGGCAGAACGCCAAGACGGTGGACGAAAAAGTCAACGCGGCAAACGGCCTTGACGGCGCCATCGCGCGGCTTCTTCTTGTCGCGGAGAATTATCCTAACTTGAAGTCTGACCAGCAGTTCCTTAGATTGCAGGATGAGCTTTCAGGGACTGAAAACCGAATCAGCGTCGAAAGGATGAGGTACAACGACGCCGCACGGGAGTATAACGCCAAAATACGCACTTTCCCCGCAAGCTTCGTCGCAGGAATCGCAGGACTAGGGCCCCACGCTTACTTTGAAGCGTCTACAGGAGCTGAAAACGCGCCTAAAGTGGATTTCAACTTCACGCAGTAGAGGGGTTTTTAGGCGGCAACTCTTAATTCCGCGTCGTATAGTCTGGCATCGCCTAACTCTCTTAGGCCTGCGTCTATCAGTCTTATGACTTCTTCGGGGGGTTTGCTTGAGAGCGCGTGTATTGAGTCTTCGCTTATTCCTTTTAGGCGGCCTACTTTGGCGAGGAATTGCAGCCGTTGGACGCGGTCTGGGATGGCTGTTGCTAGTGTGTCGCTTAGGAAGCCGCAGTCCCCAAATACGCTCATTCTTTCGTGGCCTATCATGGCGTTTGCTGCGGTTCTGAATTCTGGGTAGTCTTCGGCTTTGGCGCGGTGGTGTATTAGTGGTTGTTCTGGGCGGTTTATGTCTACGCCGGATATTACTAGTAGTCCGTATTTGTTTGCTAGTTTTGAGATGCGTTCTATTTGTTCTGGGGTGTTTCTGTGGGGCATTAGTGCTATGCCTTCGACTCCGGAGTCTGCGAGGTATTGGACTATTTTCTCTAGGTTTTGTTCTTCCTGGCATGTGGGGTCGCCTAGGTATGCGTAGACGGGTATGCCGCCGAGTTTCTTGATTTTTGCGGAGACTTCCTTTATGTTGGGGCATTCCCTTTCGTCGGGGTTTATTAGGACGGAGTTAGGCGTTTTTTCGCTTTTCGGCTTGAGTAGTCCGGCCCTAAGCAGGTCTTTGAAGTCCTCTTCGTTGCCCATCATTTTCACTTCCTTATCGGACAGGGGCCTTCCGAACAGCCGCGTTAAGAATTCTGCTCTTGCTTCGGGGGGCACGTTTTCGTTTATTTTCCGGGCTACAGCAAGCATGATGTGGCGGTCTGTGGAGTTTTCCGTGTGCTCACTGCTGTCGCCTTCTTTGAATGTCAGGGGCACTACGTCTCTGTCGTAGTCTATTGTGAATCCAGCGCCCATTTCAGTAAGCAGGCCGTTTACGCCCTTGCATTCTATGTCCCGCTCCACTCCGTCGTATAGGCCTCTGAACACTCCGCCTTCGATCATAGTGCGGTTTCGGCGGTCTTTGGCTTCGTGTATGCCGTCTATTATTTCAGTCTGGAATTCGCTTAGGCGGCCTTCAGGTATGGCGTGGGCGAGGAAGTAGATTACCCCCGGCATTCCGGGGTAGTTCCATACTAGCCCCTTAAGTTCGGGGTCGTCTCCTGCGTTGGTGCGCAACTCGAATCCGTTTGTGGCCTTGATTTTGCAGATTCGCGCCGCCTCCATGAATTCGTAGTTTCCTGCGATTGTGTCGTGGTCTATTATTCCAGTGACTTCTAGGCCTGCAAGGTATGACGCCCAGACTGCGGCCGCAGGCGAGTAGGGGCTGAATGAGGCCCATGTGTGTATGTGGTTGTTGCTTTCTGGGATGGGTTTTGGTGGGACTATCTTTCCTTCTTCGACGAGAGTCATGAGGCCTTTTAGGGCGGTGAATCGTTCGCTTATTGTCGACTGTCGGTCTAGGAGGACTTCTTCCAGTTCAAGTTGCTCTCTAGTTTTGACTTCTACGCCTATAATGCCCGCTTTCAGCTGGTTTCTGTCGGTTAACAGGGGGGAGTCCCATTGGCCTAAGTCTTTTATGGTGATTACTTCTGCGGGTGAATGTCCTCTTAAGGCAGCTTCAGCCGGCTCCACTATGGGCTGGGCGTCTACGCCGAATGGTCTGAATCGGGTGAGCCAGACTCTGGTGAAGAGGTTTTTTTCTATTGGTTCTATTTCTTTGGGTTCTAGGAGGGGTGATGAGGTGTTTGTCGAGCCTTTTACATAGGGGGTGGCGGGAGCTGGCATTGCGGTTAATTACGAGGAGTTTGTTCGATAAATAGGGGGTATAATGCGGTTATTCTTTGTCTTCTGCTTTTTTGTAGTAGACTTTGCCGGTTATTAGGTGGATTGGCGTGTCTACGTAGTATCGCAGGGTCTTTAGCCATCCTTGGTTTTTTCGGCGGCGCATGCTTGTGTAGACGACGATGTTCCAGTCGAATTTTGTTTTGCCCAGTTTGTCTATGCGGCTTGAGAGGTCGCTGTCTTCGCGGGCCTTAAGGGTCAGGTTGTATCCGCCCGCTTTTTTTATTGCTTGTTTGCGGTAGGCGCTGTTGCTTCCTCTAAACCAGCTTTTCTTGAAGAGGCGGTGCAGGAGCAGGAGTGTGAGGTTTCCGATGAAGTAGCAGGCTTTGTCCAGCCAAATTGATTCCTCAGGTATGGGTTTTGTGGGGCCGGATACGGCGAGCACTTTTTCGTCTGCAAGGTGTTTAAGCATCCGTTCAATCCAGTCTGGGGGGTGGATGCAGTCTGCGTCTGTTGATAAGACTATTTCGGTTGAGGCGGCGTCCGTTCCTTTTTGGCGGTTGAGGGGTATGCTTTTTTCCCCCATTATGACGCGTGCCCCCCATTCTTGGGCTACGTCCACTGTTTTATCCGTGCTTCCGCTGTCTACGACTATGACCTCAATGTTTTCTTTCCCTACGGTCTGTGCGCCTAAGCTCTTTAGGCACAGGGGAAGGTACTTTTCTTCGTTCAGGACTGGTATGACTACAGTCGCAAGGGGGGCCATCACTTTCACATGGTCAGTATTCATTAAATATCTAAGTTTGCGTTAATGCCGCCGTAACGGCGGTTTCAGCGTTTTTAACCGCCTCGTCCTTCTTTTTACTGGGATGAATTTCTCCGACGAAACCGGCCTTACAGCCGATGTATCGCCGGTCGGGGGTGTTGACGGTAGTTTAGGCCGTTTTGCGGTCTTAGTGGGTAATCAAGTGTGATGAAGAAGCGCCAACCTGTTAAGCGGGCTAAGAAGCCGGCGACTCGCGTTAATCGCAAGTCTTTTGGGTGGGGAGTGCACCATGACATAGCGAAGTCTCTGGACAAGTATGAGAAGCATGTCATTCACCACCGGATAAAAAGGAGGACTGAGTTTACGGCGGAGAGGGTGACTTGGATTGGGCTTAAGGGCGGATTCATCTCTTCCGCTTACATCTTGGCTGCAAGCGTGGCAGCCTTGATTTCAGGGGCTTTAAACGCGGACTGGATTTCTTTTGTTCCGGCCGTGACGGAGTTCAACGGTCTTTTTCTCACTTTGGGTTTGATTTACGTTTTGTATTGGATTAAGTCGGCGCTTGATGAGCGGCCGGAGGGTGATGCGTCGTATTCTATTGAGCAGGATGCTTTGATGATTGCGGGGGTTTTGGTGATGCAGATTATGTTTTTTGTGGCCTGCTATTATTTCATTTTTCCGACTGCTGAGGGTTATCATGAGGGGGGTATTGCTGGGATGGAGGAGAATGCGGTGGGTTCTGTGTCGGATTTTGTCGGCAAGATTCGTTCGTCCATTAACGCAACAGTCAGCCAGCCGGTTCTGCATAGGTTGTCTCCGGCAACTTCTACAACATTGGTTTCAACGACTACGACTACCACAGTGGATGCGTCGTGTTTTGACGGCGTCTTGAATCAGGGGGAACAGCGGATTGACTGCGGCGGGCCTTGTGGCGAGTGCGGAAGCATCGGCGTGGATGTTATGGAGGTCATGAATTGTTCGAGCGTGAAGTTCAATGACGTCTTCCTTAACCTCACTGACTGGGGCGTTGGCACTAAGCTTTGGCAGGTGGACAACCCGATAGACAACTTTAAGCTGTTTTGCGGCAACAAGCCGGTTGATAACTTTTTCCTCCTTGGGCGCGGAGCCCGCAAGGACTATTACAGCAAAGAAAGCATGCGGGGTAGGACGGTAATTGGCGAATACAGGCTTAGGGTTTCATGCAACATAAAGGGTTATGCGGTAAAGGACCTCACCAACTGCTCGCTTCTGAAGGTGGTCGTGACGGTGGATGACAAATGGGGCCAAGGCTTCTGGAACGACGAGATAGCGGCCGTGAAAATGTCGCAGGAAGAGTTACTGAAGGCATCTTTGCCGGTTAGCGTCGTGACCAACACGGTGCCTGCCGAGGCGACTACGACCACTTCCATTATAGCGGGCGTATCAGAGAATTATACGCAGGTCACTTTGAGGCTTGAGACCGACTGCCCCACTTGTTTGGCGGATTTGAGGTATCGTTTGACTAACGCAGACGGCATCGCTTCTTCGGACGCTTTGGATTCCAAGCAGTCTCTTTGGGTGATAGTGTATAACAAGAATGTTACTGACTTACCGAACATTTTAACCCTACTGAAGGATTTCAGTCCAAGCGTGATTTCAGACTGAACACGTTGATTTTCCATGAGCTTACTTTTTGGAACCGCAGGAATACCCCTTTCAACAGAACCCCGCGACACCATCAGGGGGATAGAGAGAGTCCGAGAGTTAGGGCTTGATGCGATGGAACTGGAATTCGTCCAGTCGGTGAACGTCTCCGAGCAGAAGGCGCCGGAAGTCAAGGCAGCAGCGAAAAAACACGGCGTCACATTATCCTGCCATGCGCCGTATTACGTCAACCTGAACGCAGTCGAAGAAGATAAGAAGGAGGCCAGCATACAGCGGATACTGCTTTCCGCCCGACGGCTTGACCAGTGCGGAGGCGGAAGCGTCGTCTTTCACCCCGGTTTCTACCTCAAAGACACCCCGCAGAAGACGTATGAAAACATAAGAAACACCCTCAAAAACATATCCGCGGCCGCCACAGATGAAGGCTTAAACGTAACTTTGCGCCCCGAAACGACAGGGAAAGCGAAGCAGTTCGGAAGTCTTACGGAACTGCTTCAGATTTCGGCCGAATTCGACAACGTTCTGCCTTGCGTTGACTTCAGCCACCTGCACGCAAGAAGCGGCGGAAAATTCAACACGGAGCAGGAATGGGAGGCTGTTGTGTCGGCGGTTAAAGATGCGCTTGGGAGTAGGGCGCTTTCGTCTTTTCACGCCCACCTTTCGGGAATCGCCTACGGCGATAAGGGGGAAAAAAACCATCTGCTTCTTGACGAAAGCGACATGCAGTACCCGATTCTGCTTAAAATACTCAAAACACATAACATATCCGGAGTCGTCGTCTGCGAAAGCCCAAACATCGAAGGCGACGCACTACTCCTCAAGAGAACATACGAAAAACTCTGAAAAAGATGCCGCCTGAACCCCAGAAAGCAACGGTAACAGACATCGCCAAACTAAACGAAGACCACACTCTCTTCACCTTAACACCCGAAAAACCATTCACATTCAAGGCAGGCCAATTCCTCATGATACAGTTCACCGACGCTGAAGGCACACTCACCCGAAGAAGCTACAGCATCGCCTCCCCGCCGTCGCAAAACACCATAGAACTGTGCATAAGAATCGTCCCAGACGGAAAAGCAGGCAAATACTTATCCAACCTAAAGAAAGGCGACGTAGTGCAGATAAGCGGGCCTTTCGGCCACTTCACTGTTCCTGACGGAGAAACCGCAGACGTCATCCTCATCGGCGCAGGCACCGGCATAGCGCCCATGCGCGGAATATACAAAGACCTGCTCGCCAAAGGACACGCTGGAAAAGTCCACCTCTTCTTCGGATTCAGGTACATAAGCGACTTCCTCTTCAAAGACGAAATAGAAGAACTGACCGCCAAACACCCCAACTTCATATTCCACCCCATATGCAGCCGCGACGAAAACTGGAAAGGAGACCGCGGCCACGTACAAAGCATCCTCGAAAAATACGTTCCGCAGGACGGCCGCCCCAAACGTGCTTTTGTCTGCGGTATGATGAAGATGTGCCAGGAATGCCAGACTGTTCTTGAGAAGCTTGGCGTACCGGCTGAGAACATCAAGATTGAGGGTTGGGGCTGATTAATGTTCGTTAGGTGAATGCTATGAAAGTATCAGTTCAGAAAACAGACCCGATAAAAGCGAAGGTCGACGTGTTAGTGGCGCCCATATTCAAGGAGAAAAACAAGGGAATAATCATACCGGCCGCAGTTAACCGCGCGCTGAAGGGTCTGCCTCAGAAGCTCATTAAGGAGAAGCCTAAGGTAGCTGATGAAGGAAGCCAAAACATACTCTATACGACAGGCGGAATCGGCGCTAAAGCTGTGCTTCTTGCGGGAGCCGGCGAGAAAGAGAAAGTTTCCGCCAACACCATAAGAAAGATTGCGGGTTCAGCCGCCCGCACCGTGAAAGCCAAACAATACTCCTCTCTCGCGCTCATCCTGCCTAAATTAGACTCTAAAGACCTCACAGCGGATGCCATAGGGCAGGCGGCGGCCGAGGGACTTTTGCTTGGGGACTACAGCTTCGACGAATACAAGACGCCGTCAAAGGAAAACCCCAAAACTACAGTGAAAGAGGCGTTAATTCTGCCTGACGGCCTGCCTGTCGAGTCCGTACAGAAAGGCGCAAAGAAAGGCGCACTAATCGCCCAGAACGTGATTTTAGCCCGAGACCTGGTGAACAGGCCAGCTAACGTCGTCAACCCCGCGTACATGGTGGACGTCGCAAGGAATCTCGCCAAAAAACACCGTTTTTCACTCACAGTCTGGGACCAAACAAAGCTTAAGCAGGAGAAAATGAACACTCTCTTGGCCGTAGCCCAAGGAAGCGTAAACAAACCTTACTTAGTCATGCTCGAATACAAAGGAAACCCCAAATCGAAAGACCTGTACGCAGTCGTAGGCAAAGGAGTCTGCTTCGACAGCGGAGGCCTCAACATTAAGCCTACCGGCTACATGGAGAACATGAAGGACGACATGAGCGGCGCCGCAGCATCCTACGCGCTCATCGCCTTGGCCGCCGAACTCAAACTACCCATGAACCTGCTTGTAGTCGCGCCTCTTGTGGAAAACAGCGTGGACGGAGGAAGCTACCGCCCAAGCGACATAATCAAAAGCGCCTCAGGCAAAACAATCGAAATAGGAAACACAGACGCGGAAGGCCGTCTGATTCTTGCGGACGCCTTGTTTGTCGCGTCTAAGCGGAAGCCTAAGTTGATTGTTGACATTGCGACTTTGACTGGCGCTTGTGTTGTTGCGCTTGGCGAGGTTATTGTTGGGGTTATGACTAACCGCGATGCTTTGGCGAAGGAGCTGGTGGACGCTGGCTTGGAGACGAGGGAGCTTGCGTGGCAGCTGCCGATGTTTTCTGAGTTTGATGAGGCCGTTAAAGGAGACATTACTGACATAAAGAACACCGGCTGGTCGAAGGGCGAAGCGGGCACTATTACCGCGGCCGTTTTCCTCAGGCATTTCATAGGGAATACGCCTTGGGTCCACTTGGACATCGCAGGCCCCGCTTACGTAAGCCGAGGAAACGCCTACACCCCCAAGGGGGGAACTGGAGCGCCCGTGCGGCTTATGCTGAGGTTTTTGGAGAAGCTCATAGAAAAACCGGAGATTCTTGCGAAGGAAAAGAAGAAGGAAGAAAGCAAAAAAGGAGAATAAAAAAAAAATATTTGCCCGCCATGTTTTTGGCGGACAACCGGCTGTTTAAAGCGTTTACTCGCGCTTCTTCAGTTCCTTGTCGATTATGTGCAGGCCGCTTGGAGATTTGGCGAGGGCTTTGATTTTCGCGAGTATTTCGCTTGTGTGCGCTTCCTCCTCGATTTGTTCTGTTATGAACCAGTGGAGTGCGACTTCGGCTGCGGTGTCGCTGCTGGATTTTGACAGAGCATAAAGCTGGTTTATTGATTCAGTCACCTTCCGCTCGTGAGCAAGCACCTCCTCAAACGCGGCTTCAGGAGACTTCCAGGAGACGGGCGGTTGGGCAATAGGTTTCAAAACCACGACACCGCCGCGGTCTGTGACGTGCTCATAGAACTTCATGCCGTGAGTCAACTCCTCATGAGCCTGCTTCTTCATCCAATGCGAGAAACCCTTGAG
Source organism: uncultured archaeon (assembly GCA_902384455.1). Taxonomy (GTDB): domain Archaea; phylum Altiarchaeota; class Altiarchaeia; order IMC4; family SCGC-AAA252-I15; genus CABMCB01. The sequence continues at coordinate 30,682 of CABMCB010000072.1, read as the reverse complement.
GTTCATGTTGTCGAAGTAGGATGCCATCGACAGGTAGAGGTAGGCCGAGTAGAACTCTTTGTTTATTTGCGTGTTTATTGCGTCCTGCATTTTCTTTTTGATTTCCATTGTTTCACCTTTGTAGGATTAGTTATCTTAACGATAGTTTATAAAGGTTAACGATAATTAAGTATCCACGAGGACTCGAATGAAAAAACTGCTAGCATTAACCATCCTGCTGACCGTAATCGCAGCAGGATGCTTAGGAAGTGAACCAAACAACACGCAAACGCAACAAAGCGGAACCCCAACGACAATTCCCCAACAAACGACAGTCAAACCGACGACAGAGGCACCCGCAACAACACCGCCAACAGAACCCGCCAAAACACCGCAACCAACACAAACGCAAGAATCCACCACAACCACCACCCAAATAAACCAACAACCGACAGCAACAACCACAACCGTAGTCGCAACCGCGCCAGCTAAAGAATTCACTATGACTGCTAAACAATTCGCATTCGACCCCGCAACAATCACCGTGAACAAAGGCGACCACGTAATAATCCACCTAACAAGCACAGACGTAGCCCACGGATTCGCAATAGACGAACTCAACGTCAACGTCGTAATACCCGCAGGAAAAACCGCTGACGCAGACTTCATCGCAGACAAAACAGGCACATTCACATACTACTGCTCAGTCAGATGCGGAAGCGGACACAGAGACATGGTAGGCACACTAACAGTCCAATAAACACAGACAAAACAACAAACAGGCCTGCAGACACACACCGCAGGCCAACCCCCCATTTTATTAGCGCCTCAAAAGCATCTTCTTAAACTTCAACCCCCCACTCTTTAACCCTAAATTCCCCTTTACGCGGAGGTGCCAGATCGGCTATGGGGCCGGCTGCAGACCGGCATAGGGGGGTTCGACTCCCTCCCTCCGCTTACCTCAGTTTTTTCTGTATCTTGCGGGCACGTCCAGCATCGTCTTAAGTCCCGGACCGGCCGTACGCAGGTATGGTATGCAGTTTGCTATCATTGCGATTGTTGCGGTGTCGCCGAATACTCCGCCGACGCAACGCAATTTCATTGCTGGCTCGCCGCCGTCTTTCGGGTAAATCCTGCATTCATCGTAAGACTCCTGCAGGTCTACTGCGGCTTTGAAGTTGAGTCGGATTGTTTCTTTGCCTTTGATTTTGCAGGTGGCGTATTGGTGTACCCCGGAGGGGTTTCCGGGTGCGACTTCAATGAACTCAGTCTTAACGGGGTATTTGGCTAGTAAGGGTTCGGGGACGCTTTCCTTGATTTCCACGTCAGAGGAGTGTATGTCGAATCCTAATGCGGCCGTCATCATAGCCACTGATTCAGTGAGGCCTACGTGCCTTATTTTGCCTTCTTTTACAAGTTGATTGAACTGCTGGCGGGTGCTGCCTGCGCCGATTTTGCGTTGGAATGCTTCTCTCCTTAAGGAGGCGTTCATTATTCGGTCTATTTCTATGCGTTCTACAGTCAGGCATGGGGCTGAGGCAACCAATGGTAGTGTGTCCATTACGTAGCCGGGGTTTACTCCTGTGCCGAGCAATGAGACATGCCTCTGCTTTAATGTTTGGTCAAGTTCTTCAGCAAGTTTTCTATGCTTTAGGTGGGGGTACGAGAGTTCTTCGCATGTGGATATCACAGCGCGTATCCTGCCGGATTCAGCCATCGCCTTTACGTCCGGCGCAAGTACGTCGAATTTTGATACGGTGGCGTTGGATAAAACGTCAACTTCCGTTTTTTCAATTATCTTGCGCCAGTCGTCAGTGATGGCAAGGTCTGAATACTTCCCGGTGAACCCTAAGTCCTTCAGCCGTTTACCCTTTAAGTCAGGCCTTTTGTCGACTACTCCGACTATTTCGTAGCCACGTGAGATAAGTTCCTTCAGGATAGACTGCCCTATGACTCCAAGACCCTGCTGCACAACCTTGACGGACGCCATGCAGTAGAATCTCCCGGCTGAAAATAAAAATTCGATGAATCTGCGCCTGCCTTTTAATACAGTCAAATGCGCGTAGGTAACTACTATGCCCAAAGTCGTTCCTCATCCAGGAGCAGATAAGCATGTGGATGCATTAGGTTCCGTTCAACAGGATGCTGGGCATCTTGACGCAAGAGCGCAGCTTTTGGACAGAAAAAAGGTGCGTGATGCGGCTATTGCAGCATTCCATAAGGATGGGACAATAGATTCGTGGAAAAAGGCGGCTGAATTGAGGGCGCAGGTTGCGGATGTCGAAGGAGAAATTTACAGGCAGGAAGGCAACGAACCTGAGGCGCGACAGAAGGCTCTTTGGGCCGCGGATTTGAGGAAGATGAGTTTGTTGGGCAGAGAAAAGACGCCTGAAGAGATGGCTTATGCTAACCAGGAGATTCAATACTTGCCTGTGCGTTGCCGGCAACGCGAAAGTGAACTGCCCAATTATCAGTATCATGGGACGCGGCTATGGCGTCTGGAAGGCATTTTGGAGGCTAGAAGCGTTTCCACTCAGATAGACCAGACGGAAGGAGGGTCTTCCTCGAGCTTTGACCCGCCGGGGACCATTTCAGTCACCCAAAACGACTCGGTAAAGCTTAGTATAGAGCAGTATGCGGGAGTGAAGGATAGAGGGCTTGGGAAGTTTATGCCTCCGGGAGTATTGCTCGTGATTAGGCCGACCCCCGAGCAGGAAGGTAACCGGGACGTCAACATTGACTCTCCGGATTTGAATTGGCAGCTTGTGGCTGTTTTAAGCACTCCGCAAAACAGGGGTTACGTGGAGGGGCTGCTTAGAAAGCACAATTATCCTCAGGTGCCCATGATGGGATTTCACGAGTGGCCTCCGTCTTTGGATAAGATCAGGGACTGGCGGGTGCACCCTTAGTTTTTGAGACTATATTTTTAGTACCACGAGGTTCGTGTTCCCTAGCTGCTTTTTCTCGAGTATTCCTCTGCCTTCTAGCCGCGAGAGCGTCCGGCTTACGCGGACTTTTGACAGGCCGGTCATTGCGACTAGGTAGCTTTGTTCTATCCGCTTTTCCTTCACCAGAACCTCCAGTATTTTCCTTTCGTCGGAGGGCAGCGCCTTAAGGACGTGGAGCATCTGCGCCTGGCTTATGCGCCACTGGAACAGAAGCACTAGGAAGGCGCCGACACCCAAACTTAATGCCGCCAGCCCGTACACAATCAAAGGTATTGGTTCGCCAGTTTCCTCCGTGTATAGGCCGTTGACTATGGAGAATAGTATGCCAAGCAGGAATACTGCGAATATGGCTATTAGTAGGCGTTTTTCCGATACTTCCATGCGTTAAGTCTCCAGTTCTTTTTTTAGGTGCAGGTACTCTTCGCGGGTTAATTCCCCTTTAGCGTACCTTATTTTGGCTATTTCCAGAGGGTTCGACGGCGTCGGACGTGAACTTTTGAAGAGCCAGTATAGTATTGCGACGAAAGCCAAAATGAACAGGAGGACTAAAAACACGTTAAACAAAATCGGCTGTTGGTACATCATGGGGTGCGCCAGTCTGCTCCCAACCGCAAAAGGTACTCCTTGTGCCATTTTCCATAATCAATGTGAAAAAGAAAGGAAAAAAAGGGGGAAATTACGCGTTTTGCGCGTCCTCGGCTGTTTGCCTTCGCTGGCAGTTTCCTCGCCCCATATTAAATCCGCTCATAAAACCGTCCTTAAACCCGTTCTTGAATCCCTGACGGAATCCGCCGGCAACAGCCTTAACAGGCCCGATTAAGTTGGGGCATGTGCCGTTGCTTTCGTTTAGGTATGCATCCATCTGCTCATGGCGCTCGCGCATCTTATCGTAGACGTCTTCAGGGAGGGCGGGAAGTCCTAAGTCTTCTCTTGCCGCAGCCCAAGCGCCGTAGTCTCCGGACTCGAGCGCGTTGTGCATTGTTGAGTGCGCTTCAAACTGCTGTTCACTCATGTTCCGGTTTTTGAGGCCGTACGTTTGTGTTACGTTCAGCCACGTTCCGTAGTCGCCGTTCTCAAGAGCGGTTTGCAGCGCCAAGTATGCTTCGCACGCGATATGAGGCCAGGTTGAGTTTCCTTTCGGTCTTTCTGACTCGTTTTCGAATGCGTTCCTCATTGGACCCATTCCTCTAGGCCAGTTAGATTCGTTGCCGAAGCGCTTCATCAGACCCAATCCGTTAGACCAGTTGGAGTCGTTGCCCGGGTTTTGCCTCATCATGCCTTGGCCGTGAGGCCTGTCTGAGATGTTGCCTAAGTTGTCAAGCCACATCATTCCTCCGCCTAAGTCTGCGTTCTTCCATCCCCGATTGGGGTTTACGTTCCAGTAGGCGGATGCTGCGGCAGCCAAGAATGCGACCGTGAGCAACCCACCGGCTATCTTCCATGTTGTTTTCATTTTTTGTTTAGGGCGTTTGCCCGTTGTAGGAGTCTTGGGTTGAAACCAGCTAAGATGTTTGTTGAAACAGGCGTTTCAGAATGTGAAACGTCGGGCTTCTTGGATGAAACAAATGGGGTTTATAAGATGGAGGCCCCTATTGCTTCCATACAAAATGAAAAATTCACATGTTATTTTGATTGCCGCCGCTGTTGTGCTGGCGGTCATAATATACGCCGCAACTCCCCGTCAGACGGGAGAGTCCACACCAGTAAACGTCTTTACTACTACGACTGCGCCGCCCGCACCCGACGACGGCAAAACTAAGAAGGGAGATTCAGTTTCCATAGACTTCATCGGCTACTTCATTAACGGCAGCATAGCAGACACCACGATAGAGTCGGTGGCACGCCAAAACGGCATATATGATTCCGGCCGCACTTACAAGCCGCTTGCTTTCATCGTCGGCGAAAGGTACGTAATCGACGGACTTGACGAAGCAGTCGTAGGAATGCAGGTGGGGCAGGACAAGAACGTCACCGTCCCCCCTGAAAAGGCTTATGGAACAGTAAGTAAATCCAAGGTTGAGGCCGTGCTTTTGAGCCAGCCGAGTCCTCGCTTCCAGAATACGACCGCCGCAGCATACGAGAGCGTGACTTCTCGCGCACCCGCCGTGGGGGACGCAACAGACGGACCTGACGGGTGGCCTATGACAGTTGTGGCTGTAAGCAACGGAACAGTGACTTTGAGGCATGATCCCGGCGCCAATGCGACCATTTCAACGCCTTTCGGAGCGGCTAACGTAACCGCAGACAACATGTATGTTTACGTGAATCTGCCTGTTCTGCCCGTTGGCTCGCCTGTTACTACGTCTTCAGGCGACGGCAGGGTCACCGCAGTCAACAGAACCCACATGATAGTGGACTACAACAGCCCCTACGCAGGCATAACATTCATGTTTAACGTGAAGCTGGTTTCACGCACGGCCTAATTCAGGAACTATTAATAGGGCCCCTCATAAGTTAGTACACAATGGTTTCAACCACCAAGAAGCTTGTGGCAGTCGCCTCAGTGTTCATAATGCTTGGCACCCTTCTTATCGGAGGAGCCGCTGTATGGTGGGTGGTGGACAGAGCCTCATTAAAACAAAGCATGAGTTTCTTTGAACCCCACACGACAACAACCACAACAACCACCACGACAACAACAACCACACTACCCCCAGGCCAATGCAAATGGAAGGTTGAAGGCATAAACGAAGAACCTCAAATCTGGGAAGAAACATCCACATACCCCAAAGACTCATGGAAAGCATACATCTGCGTCTACGGATACGGCCAAGAAAGAAGCTTCGGCCAGAAAATCCAGAGAGGACGCATACCCGGCGTGTATCAAGTAGCCATAACATTCAACGACCCCACGCACGCAGGATACATAATATTCAAGCCTGGAACAGACATCCAGAAATCCATAGACGCAATGGGAGACTTCACAATAGAAATAGTCGACCAAAGGCCGCTGTACAAAGTTGCCACTCCGGAGTGACTATGACGCTCTTTTAACCGTCTCTCCTATCTCTTTAAGCTATGGCACCGCGCGTCTACAACACGCTGTCTAGAACCGTCGAAGACTTCCAGCCCAACCACAAGAATGAAGTCAAGATGTACGTGTGCGGCATCACGGTATACGACAGGATGCACATAGGCCACGCCCGCACATACATCGCCTTCGACGTCATACGGCGGTACCTGATGCAGCGGGGCTACAAGGTGACTTGCGTGCAAAACGTCACGGACGTCGACGACAAAATCATCAAGAGGGGTCATGAACGCAACATTCCGCCTTTAACGCTTTCTGAGGAGTACGCAAAACACGCGCTATCCGACCAAGACGCACTGGGCATACGCCGCGCAGACCACTACCCCAAAGCCAGCCAGTACATCCCCCAGATAATAGCGCTCACTGAAACACTCATAAAAAAAGGGCACGCATACGCGCTTGAAGGCGACGTCTACTTCGACGTCGAAAGCTTCCCGCAGTACGGAAACCTCTCCAAGCAAAACCGCGAGGAACTCCAGAAACACCGCGTAGAACCCAACCCAAAAAAACGCAACCCCGGCGACTTCGCACTATGGAAAGCCGCCAAAGAAGGCGAAATAAGCTGGGACAGCCCCTGGGGCAAAGGACGTCCCGGCTGGCACATCGAATGCTCCGCAATGAGCACTGACCTTCTGGGAGGCAAAATAGACATACACGGCGGCGCAGTAGACCTGATTTTCCCCCACCACGAAAACGAAATCGCCCAAAGCGAAGCCGCAACAGGCGAACACCCCTTCGTCAAATACTGGCTGCACACGGGCTTCCTAAACATAGGCGGAGAAAAAATGAGCAAAAGCCTGGGCAACTTCCTCACAGTAGAAGAACTACTCAAGAAATACGACCCACAAGTCTTCCGCCTATTCGTAATAGGAAACCACTACCGCCAACCAGTAGACTTCACCCCCGAAAAACTCGACGGCCTAAAAGAAAGCCTCAAACGCCTAACAAACTTCAAGAAACGCCTCACTCTCGCAGAAAAAGACGAGAAGGCGTCAGACGGCAACGACGAAAAACTCATTGAACGCACCAGCGCGTTCACAACGGCCTTCAACGAAGCGATGGAGTCCGACTTCGCAACCCCAGAAGCGCTCGCAGCATTCTACGACTACATACGCGACGCAAACACTCTGCTCGACGAAGCACCAGCATCAAAAAACGCCCTCAAAAAAGCCCTAAAAGCCGTCGAAGACACGGAAAACGTATTCGGCCTTAATCTTTCTCTTGACGAGGGCGAGGTGGGCGAGGATGTGGCGGATTTGATAGAGAAACGCAACCTGCTTAGGAAGCAGAAGAAGTGGGCCGAGTCCGACGCCATTAGAGACACTCTTCTTGGGCAGGGTATCAGGCTTATTGACGGTAAGGACGGCAGTACCAGCTGGGAGAGACTTGGAAAGTGAATCGGACGGTAATAATCCTTGTGGCTGCCTGCGTTGCCGCCGTAAGCCTGTGCATTTCACTGCCTATTTCAGACTGCGATTACGCTTGCTTTAATGCCACACGGTCCTGCAACAATTCGGCGGTGAACCCCAGTAAGACGGTTCGCGCCCAGCCGGAGATACTCTCAGCGCTCAACCAGCTTTGGCGCAACAGCACCGCAGAAGAAGGCCGCAACATTATGCGTTATAGTACTCGGGGAATCTGCCTTAATGCGACAGACAAGGGCATAGCGTACATGATTGATTCGGCGGTGTTTCCGCCGTCTTTCAATGCCACGTGTCCTTCAATGGACTTGACTTTCAATGCGTCCGACTGTAAAACCAACGCCATGCTTATCACGCGTCCGTGCAGCAGATGCTGCACCCCTTCAGACGACGACAGAAAACTGCTTAAGGAAAACAACTTCACTTTAGTCGGAATACAATGCAGTAAGGAGGAAATGCGCTTCATAGACAGAGACGACGAATTCGGAGGATACAACCTGACGTTAGACGCACCGCCCAAACCGCCCGCAGACTACAAAGGATTAATCATATACCTCGCAGCAACATTCATAATCGCCGCATACTTCGGCAAAAAACTGAGTGGTTAAGCATTCAACGTTCAGATTGAGTATTCGGGCCCTTCTTTTTTGGGTTTGTCGCGGTCGCCGAACCATGCTGCGTCTGGGACTGTGGGTTTGGTTTGGTCTTTTTCCGCTACCGGTTTGCCTTCTTTGATTAGGTAGTTGGCTAGGTTGCTTACGATGGTGCTGTTTTTTGGGACGTCTTTGATTACCAGGCTATTTGCTCCTATGCGGCTGTTTTTCCCGATTGTTACTGGCCCGAGTATTGTGGCGCCGACTCCTATGACTACGCCGTCTTCTATTGTGGGGTGGCGTTTGCTTCCTTTAGCGTCAGTCCACCAGCCGTGGCCGCCAAGCGTGACGCCGTGGTACATCATTACGTCGTCTCCTATGACGGTTGTTTCGCCTATGACTACTCCTGCGCCGTGGTCTATGAAGAATCGTTTTCCTATTTGCGCGGCAGGGTGGATTTCTATTTGAGTTAGTATGCGGCTTGTTTGGCTTATGAGGCGGGGCAGAAAAGGGACTTTAAGCGTGTGGAGTGCGTGGGCGACGCGGTGGGCCCATATTGCTTGGACTCCGGGGTACAGGAAGACTTCGAGCGCGTTTATTCCTCCTTTGAGGGCGGGGTCTTTCCTGTATGCGGTCCTTAGGGTGTCAAGCATCGGTTAATTATATCACAGGCTCATCTAAGAATTCGTCGTAGAGCGGTGTGGACAGGTAGCGTTCGCCCGTGTCGGGGAGTACGACTACGACGCGTTTTCCGTGGCCTATTTTTTTGGCGACTTTAAGTGCGGCGTATGCGTTTGCGCCTGCGCTTATTCCCACGAGTAACCCTTCTTTTCTGGCAAGCAGTGCTGACGTTTTGAATGCGTCTTCGCTGGCTACAGGCATTATTTCGTCGATTACTTGGCGGTCGAATATTTCGGGGACGAATCCTGCGCCTATGCCCTGTATCTTGTGTGGACCGGGTTGTCCTCCGGATAGTACGGGGCTTGTTGCTGGTTCTACTGCTATGATTTTTATGTTGGGGATTTTTTGCTTTAGGTATTTCCCCACGCCGCTGACTGTTCCGCCTGTCCCTACTCCTGCGACGAATGCATCCAGTTTCCCTACTTCCCGCAGTATTTCAGGGCCTGTGGTTTCAAAGTGGGCTTTGACGTTGGCTTTGTTTTTGAACTGCTGGGGAATCCATATGTGGTTGTCTTCCTTCGCAAGTTCTTCGGCTTTGGCTATTGCGCCCCCCATTCCTTTGGGGCCTTCTGTTAGTATGATTTCTGCGCCGAACGCCTTGAGTAGTTTTCGGCGTTCCATGCTCATTGTTTCCGGCATGACGAGTTTTATTTTGTATCCTTTGACTGCCGCCACCATCGCAAGTCCTATTCCTGTGTTTCCGCTTGTGGGTTCGATTATTGTGGTGTCTTTGGTGATGACGCCTTCTTTTTCGGCTTCTTCTATCATGCATTTGGCTATCCTGTCTTTGACGCTGAATGCGGCGTTTCTGCTTTCCAGTTTAGCCACTACTTCCGCGTCTTTGGGGCCTGTCACCTTGTTTAGGCGGACGTGCGGTGTATTTCCTATCGTTTCCAGGACGTTGTTGTAAATCATTTTAAGACCTTCTTCAGGATTGTTAATTTCTTAACAATAGTGAATACCCATATAAAAACACGTCGTCTCCTTCACCAAAAACCCCTAACCGAAAATAACGGAAGAAATAAAAGAACCTTCCTACATAAACTCCTTAAGGGCGACTGATATGTCGACGTTTCTGATGTCGTGCTTCACAAGAGGCAACTGAGCCATCTGAGGAAGGCCGTCTTCATATGTTTGTGCGGTTGTTTTGTAGAATAGGCCGATGGGTAGTTTGTCTTTTTGGAATGCTTTTCGCATTGCGGCTTCTCGGTCTGCGGGGTCGTGTCCTACGTCTTCTAGTTTGTATACGTTTTGCTTGAAGAAGTCGTATGTGTTTATTTTATTGAAGCTGACGCACGGTTGGAATACGTCGACTAGGGCGAATCCTTTGTGTCTTATTCCGTCTGCGATTAGTTTTCGCATGTGGACTACGTCTCCTGCGAACGCTCTTGCCACGTATGTTGCGCCGGACACTATTGCGAGTTCAAGCGGGTTTATGGGTTCTTCAAGCACGCCCATCGGGGTGCTCTTGGTTTTCATTCCTTTGGCGCTTGTGGGTGAAGTTTGCCCTGTGGTGAGCCCATATACTTGGTTGTCTTGGGTTATGTACGTCATGTCGATGTTTCTTCGGACGGTGTGTATGAAGTGGCCTAATCCTATTCCGAATCCGTCTCCGTCTCCGCCTACTGCGATTACAGTCAGGTCTTTGTTGGCGAGCTTTATTCCTGTGGCGACAGGCAGGCTTCTTCCGTGAAGCGACATGAACCCGTAAGTGTTGAGCCAGCCGGGAAGGTTGCTTCCGCACCCTATGCCGGATACCGCGGCGATTTTATGGGGCTCCACCCCTACGTCGACTATTGCTCCTTTTAGTGCCGCCAGTATCGCGTGGTCCCCGCATCCGGGGCACCAGTTGGGGTTATGTTTCGTCGCCAGATCTTGCATTGTAACCATCTTTATTTACCTCCTCATTGAACCCCCGCAGGGTGCGGGTCGCCCTCCTTCGGGTGCACGTGTGTAACCACGACTCTGCGTGCTTCATTGCTCTTTATTGCGGCCGCAACTTCCCTCACCACTTCTTCAGGGTATAATGGGCGTCCGTCGTATTTTAGGATTTTGATTTCGGGGGTAAGCCCTGCTTCTTCGCGCATAAGGCCGGTCAGCTGCGAGGAGTAGTTTTGCTCGATTATTATGCTTTTCTTTATGTGCTTGAACGCATCCTTAACTTCCTCGATTGGGAAAGGCCATAGTGTCGTTATCTGTAGGACGTTTGCCGTGATTCCTTGTTTTTTGAGGGCTGGCAGCGCGTCAAGCACCGGGCCTTTGACGCTTCCCCATACGATGAGGGTGACGTCTGCGTCTTTGGGGCCGTGCCATTTGGGTTTGGGTACGCCTTTTTTGATTGCGTCCATTTTGCCCATGCGTTTGTCCATCATGTGTTGTCTTACTGTGGGGTTTTCGCTTGGGTAGGTGTTTTCGTCGTGTTCGTAGCTTGTTACGCGGTGTATGCCTCCTTTTTGGCCGGGGAGCGTTCTGACGCTTATGTGGTCTGGGGCGTCTTTGTAGCGGGCGAAGTCGCCTGTTTGTTTGGCGGCTTCTTCGTCGGACATTATTTTCCCGCGTTCGACTGTGTATGGGATTTTGCTGAATGGTTCTGCGGAAAAGTGGCTTTCGCCCAAGTACTTGTCCGACAGGACTATGACCGGAATCTGGTATTTCTCTGCGATGTTGAACGCTTCAGCCGCGTACTCATACGCCTCAGTGACGTCTCCAGGAGCAAGAAGCACCCGAGGAGACTCGTCTTGGCCGGCGTGCAGCACCTGCCTTATGTCGCCTTGCGCGGTGTGAGTAGGTAAGCCTGTTGCGGGGCCTGGCCTTTGAACTTCGAATACGACTATCGGCGTTTCGGTTATTCCGGCGAGACCCATTGCTTCGGTCATTAGGGCGAATCCTCCGCCGCTTGTTCCGGTTGCAGCGCGTATTCCTGCGTATGATGCGCCTATCGCCTGTATTACTGCGGCGATTTCGTCTTCGGCGTGCTTTAGCACCAGGTTGTGTGGCTTCTCCTGCGTTGCTATGTAGTGCATGATGCTTGAGGAGGGCGTCATCGGGTAGGCGCAGTAGAGTTTTAGGCCGGCTTTTATTGCGCCCAGGCCGCATGCTTCGTTTCCTGCTACTATGATGCGGTTGGGGTTTGCGCCCGCCTTGATTTTGTTTGAGAACTTTAGGTGGGGGTAATTCTGTTTTACGTAGTCGTATCCGCCGCGTATCGCCTTTATGTTTATGTCGAGGACTTCCTTCTTTTTTGTTCCGAACGTTTCGGCGAGTATTGCTTCGCATAGGGACAGGTCGTAGTCGATTACCGCCATGCTTGCGCCTACCGCGACCGTGTTTTGGGTTACTGCGGGTCCGCCTACGTCTGCGGTGATTTTTGCGAATGGTACGCTTATGTATTCTACGCCCTTCTGCTTCTTCTCTGATTCTTCAAGGGGTTTGGATTCTCCGTCCCATATTATTACTCCGCCTTGCTGCACGAATTGCTGGTTGAGTTCTATAGTCTCCTTGTTGAGGGCGATTAGGACGTCAAGGTTCTGCCTTACGCTGTTGATTTTCTGTGTGCTTGCGCGCACCGTATAAGTGTTGTTTCCGCCGCGCACGAGGCTGGGGTATTCGACTGTGTCGCATACGTGGTAGCCGCCGCGCATTAGGGCTTTGGCGAACATCGCGCCGGAAGTCATTATTCCCTGACCGGCTTCGCCGCCCACCATCCAGTTGATTTCTTTATCGTCCATTTTTTAAGCCTTCAGATTAGACGTGAAGAGTAAGTGTAGCCAATAATGCGTTTAGCAGTATAAAAGGATTTCGGCCCCAACCGTAGGCTGGGGCCTAGAATTCTTCGCTGCTGGGTGCTGGTTCTTCCGCGGCTTCTACGTCGCGGAATTCTTCTAGGTATGCGACGCGCTCTTCTTCTTCTATTCCTTTGAGTGCTTCGTCTTTTTCGTCTTCTATTTTGCTTAGTTCGTCGATTAGGCGCAGTTTTTTCTTGGATTTTTCGTCGCCTTTCTTGCCTTTTGCCGCTTTTTTGGTTATGGTGGACTTTTTGGCGGTTGGCTTTGCGGTTTTTTCAGTTTTTTTTGCGGCTGCTTTTTTTGGCGCCCCCGCTTTTTTGGCGGAGGACTTTTTTTCGGTCGATTTCCCCTTCGTAGTCATTTGATTGTTCACCTATTCCTATTCTCGCAATATGGTAAAATGAGGTAGTATTATCTCTTAGCCTATAAAAACTTTTTTGGGGGCGTTTGCGCCTTGAACTTCGGTGGGTTCAGGCTGGATGCGCGTATGTGACTTCGCAGTGGTTTTATTTCTGCGAATCCCATAGTTGCCTGCGTATGCTTGACATAAACCTCATAAGGGATGATCCCGCGCGCGTTAAGGAGAACATCCACCGTAGAGGGGATGCTGCCCACCTCAAACGGCTTAATGAACTGGTCGATTTGGATGCGCTGTGGAAGCAGAAAAAAAAGGAGGTTGAAGCTCTTAGGGCGCGGAGGAACAAGCTGAGCGATGAGATTAAGGTGGGGAAGAAGGATGGCCGCGACGTGTCGGCGGTGTTTGAGGAGGCTAAGCGTATTCCGCAGTTGATTAAGGCGGGTGATGAGGGGCTTGCTTCTTTGCGTGAAAGGGGGGATAAGTTGCTTCTTTCTTTGCCTAATTTGCTTGATGATTCTGTTCCTTTTGGGAAGTCTTCTGAGGATAATGTGGAGGTTCGTCGGGTTGGCGAGCCTTATGTGCCGGCGTTTTCCATCAGGCATCACGGGGAGATTGCCGTCGCTTTGGGCGGCGCAGACTTTGAGCGGGCGGTTAAGGTTAGCGGCGCGGGATTCTATGCGCTTAAGGGGCCGCTTGTTTTGATGGATTTGGCTCTTCAGCGTCTTGCGTTGGACATTCTGGTTGAGCGGGGTTTTACTCCTGTTGCGCCGCCGTTTTTGATGCGACGGCGCCCTTACGAGGGAGTCACTGACCTTGCCGACTTTGAGAACGTCATGTACAAGATTGAAGGCGACGACCTTTACTTGATTGCCACAAGCGAGCATCCTATGGCGGCGTTCCATATGGATGAGGTGATATCTGAGGATGCTTTGCCGATTAAGTATGCGGGAGTTTCCGCCTGCTTTAGGAAGGAGATAGGCAAGCATGGGCTGGACGAGCGCGGATTGTTTAGGGTGCATCAGTTCAACAAGATTGAGCAGTTTATTTTCTGTAAGCCGCAGGACAGCCCCGCATTCCACGAGGAGCTTTTGAGGAACAGCGAAGACCTGCTTCAGAAACTTAAGATTCCTTACCGCGTCGTAAACGTGTGCACAGGCGACATAGGGACGGTTGCGGCGAAAAAATACGACGTTGAAGGGTGGAGTCCGAGAGAGCAGAAGTACATTGAGCTTATGAGCTGCAGCAACTGCACGGACTACCAGGCGCGCCGCCTCAACATAAGGATGGGCCGCCACGGCGCAAGCAAGGAGACGCTCCACACTTTAAACAACACCATGATTGCGACCGCACGGGCGCTTCGCATAATACTCGAAGTCTACCAGAAGGAAGACGGCTCAGTCACAGTTCCCGACGCCCTAAGGCCGTACATGAACGGCATAAAGCATCTTGAGTTGAAGTAGGAGGGCGTTAAATGCGTTATCTTCTGTCGCCGCAAATTTCTTTGACTTTCTCGTAACTGTACTGTGCGATAGGTATACTTTTTTTGGTTTGGGCGTCATGTACCCTCACGTTCTCGAGTTCGCATATGAATTTGCTGTCGCATGCTCCTGGGGCGTAGACCATCTGTGTTAAAGAGTCGGTAATCCTGGGGTCGGCGTCACTTAGGCTGCCGCTCGCAAACACTACAATGGGCGGCTGTAACTCTGAAACTTCTCGGCTGGCGTACAGGGGATTTCCGCTTTGCCTGCCTGAGTAAACACCCACGTTTCCCAGATGGGATATGGCGAACTGGTACGGGGGCTGGAAAGGAAAGAAATCAAAGTAGTTTTGATAGCCTACATGGGATGCCGGAGGGAGTAAAGTGCTTGTGGTAGTGTCTAGAACGACGACTATGTGCGGTTTTCCGGCTAAAACGTGTTTCTCTCTTTCGGTAAAAAGGTCTGTCGGAACGTGTCTTGGCTCCATGTCCATGCGGGTTGAACTAACGTCTTTGCTGGCGTATTTTATGCCTTCCGCGTCGAGTTCGTGCTTCATGGCCTCAAGAAGGTGTTTTCCGTTGGTGCCGTTAGCTACAACGAGCATAGGGCAGCCTGTTCTCCGGCTGGTTTCGGCGAGGTGGTCTATGATGTGGATTTTGATTCTCCACGCCTCATACGCAGTACAAAGCCACCTATCCTTTATCAACTCTTCTTTTGGGTTAAGTGTTGCATTTAGGTCTAGAGGACGCGGAAGTCCGCCAGTTGCTGCGGATTTATCTTTGAGGCCTGCTTGCACCTTATCGTTTAAGAGTTATTTAAATTAATCCGTGATTACAACCTCTGCTTGTATTACATCGTTTACGCTGCAATTGAATCGCAAAATTTCTCACAATCCGCTTTAGGATTTTGGCTGTGACACCGACATTAGGCTCTTGAGTAGTTGCCCCCCACCGTATTTAGGTTTGGGAAAACAATACGTAACCTGATGGTTGACTCGCAGCTTCTGAGGATACTAGCATGCCCCGTCTGCAAGACGCATGTAAAACAAGTAGGCGTCTCACTCGTGTGCGAGAACAAAAGCTGCAGGCGAACATACAAGGTAGAAGACGACGTCCCCATAATGCTGCCCGACTCAGGACGCGTCCTGCCCGAAGGAGAATGGAAGAAGATAATGGGTTCACTACAGAAAGGAGATAAAAAATGACAGTAAACGAAACCGAGGCGCCTGACGCGCCGCTTGTAATCAACTTCGATAAGGCCGGAGGCCTAATTACCGCCGTAGCCCAAGACTACAAGACCAAGGAAGTGTTGATGGTAGCTTACATGAACAAGGAAGCTTTTCAGGAGACGGTAAAAAGCGGCACGGCCACCTACTTCAGCAGAAGCAGGAACAAACTGTGGAAGAAGGGGGAATCAAGCCGCAACTTCCAGCGGGTCAAAGAGATTCTTGTCGACTGCGACCAGGACGCACTCGTGCTTTTGATAGACCAGATTGGCGGCGCAGCCTGCCACACAGGCTACAACACATGCTTCTACAGGAAACTGGGTAAAGGAAAACTCAAACTCGTAGACGGCAAAAAACCGCAGTTCGACCCAGCCGTAGTATACGAGAAGAAGAAGTAGAGTCCAGCCCGCACCCAAATCAAACTAAGGCCGACCGACTGCGGCTTACTTAGGGGTCTTACTCCTTTACCCACCGGTCGTATCCTTCCGCCTCAATGGCCCTGACCAGCTCAGGCCCCCCGGAGTCCATTATGCGGCCTTTCACCATGACTACTGCTTTGTCGGGTTTTATGTAGGAGAGTATGCGTTCGTAGTGGGTTATTAGCAGTACGCCTAGGTTGGGGTTTCTTTGAGCGTTTATTCCTTCGGCGACTATTTTGAGGGCGTCTACGTCTAGTCCGGAGTCTGTTTCGTCTAGTATTGCGTAGTTTGGCGTGAGTATTGACATTTGGAGTATTTCCATCCTCTTTTTTTCTCCGCCTGAGAATCCTTCGTTAAGGTGCCTGTTTACGAAGTCTTCGCTTATTTTGAGGGCCTTGATTTTCTGGTTCAGCAGCTCGTAGAACTCGATTACGTCTATTGGTTCGTTTTGGGGGCGGTGCGCGTTTAATGCGGTCCGCAGGAAGTTGGCGACTGTTACTCCGGGTATGGACACTGGGTACTGGAAGGATAGGAATAGGCCTTGCCGTGAGCGTTCGTCGGCGGTGGCGCGGGTGATTTCTTTGCCGTTTAGGATTATGCTTCCGCGGGTTATTTCGTAGTCTGGGTGGCCGGCTATTGCGTAGGAGAGGGTGCTTTTTCCGCTGCCGTTTGGGCCCATTAGCGCGACGACTTCTCCGGCGTGTATTGTGAGTGTGATTCCTTTGAGTATTTCTTTTCCTCCGACTGAGACGTGGAGGTCCACTATTTCGAGTTGGCCTGTCATTGTTTTACTCCGTGGTGCTTGTTTTGTTTTCCTTGCTTTTTTTCTTGAATGAGTTTATGCCGTCTTTTAATGTGACAAGAGGTAGCACCGCGCATTTGATTCTGGCGGGCGATATGGGTATGTGCAGGGCCGACACCGCGTCGTCGCTTGTTATTGATTCGGCTTGCGCGATTGTTTTGCCTTTGATTTTAGTTAGTAGCATGTCGGCTGACGCGGTGCTTATGGCGCATGAGTTTGAGGTGAATTTGGCGTCTTTGACCACGTCCGCCTCTACCTTTAAAGTCAACTCTATGTCGTCGCCGCATATGGGGTTGATTCCGCGCTGCCTGATTTGCGCGTCAGCGATATTCCCGCTGTTTCGGGGGTTCTTGTAGTGGTCAAGTATCGCCTCAGTGTACATCAAAGAGGAATCTTTCATAGGCGGCCTCCGAATACTTTTTTCACGTATTCGACGCCGTCTATTAGCGCGTCGACGTCGTCTTTGTCGTTGTATATTGAGAAGCTTGCGCGTATTGTGGCTGGCACTTGAAGCAGTTCCATGAGTGGCATTGCGCAGTGGTGTCCTGCGCGTACCGCTATGCCTTGGTCGTCAAGGAGGCTTCCTGCGTCGTGGGGGTGTATCCCGTCCAGGTTGAAGCTTATGACCGGTCCTCTGTCGCTGTCTTTGGGGCCGTATGTTGTGGCGCCTGTTTGCTCTAGTTTTTTTATCGCGTAGGAGGTGAGTTTTTTTCCGTGTTCTTGTATTTCGCTCATGCTTATTTTGTTTAGGTAGTCTGTTGCTGCGCCGTATCCTATTGCGCCTGCGATGTTTGGGGTTCCCGCCTCGAACTTGTAGGGGGGGTTGTTCCATATGGATTTGTTGTAGTGGACTTCGCGTATCATTTCTCCGCCGAAGTGGAACGGAGGAAGCAATTCGAGTCTTTCTCTTTTTCCTATTAGGATGCCTATGCCTGTTGGACCGAGCATTTTGTGTCCGCTTGCGGCGAGGAAGTCGGCGGACGTTTTTTTGAAGTTGATTGGGATGTGGGTTGCGCTTTGTGCGGCGTCGAGTATTGTGATGGCGCCGTGGTCGGAGGCTATTTTGGTGAGCGCGTTTACGTCGTTTATTGTGCCAAGTACGTTGCTCATGTGGGCGAACGCGAGTATCCGGGTTTTGTCTGTTATCGTTTCTTCTGCGGAGTTCATGTCGAGGCGTCCTTCTTCGTCGATTTTTATTATGCGCAGGTTTGCTCCTGTTCTTTGGGCGTACTGCTGCCAGGGCACCAGGTTGCTGTGGTGTTCCATCTGGGTTATCGCTATGTCTCCGCCTTTGGGTAGTAAACGTTCGAGGGTGTATGCGAGTAGGTTTATGGATTCTGTGGTTCCTCGGGTGAATATGGTTTCGTCGTATTGCGCGTTGAAGAACGAAGATATTTTTTTACGGGCTTCGTCGTAGGCGTTTGTGGCTTCGATGCTTAACGTGTGTATCCCCCGGTGGACGTTGCTGTTGTAGCCGGTATAGTAGTTCGTAAGTGCGTCTATTACCTGCGTCGGCTTCTGCGTTGTTGCCGCGTTATCCAGGTATACCAGGCGTTTGCCGTGGATTTTCCTTGTGAGGACCGGGAAGTCCGCCCTGATTTTTTTTGCGTTCATTGTGGTTTATGGGTTGCCTGAAGGAGTATGTGCTCGCTTAATGTGGCGCGCGTAGTGTCCTCCGGAAGCGCCTTCATTATCGGCTCGATGAACCCTTCGATGATGAGCTTGCGGCCTTCTTCAGGGTGTATTCCGCGCGATTTGAGGTAAAACAGTTTTTCGTCGTCTATGTGGGTTATGCTGGATGCGTGGGTGCACCGGACGTCGTTGTTGTTTATTTCTAGGTTTGGTATGACGCTCGCCTCGGTTGTGGGCGACAAGAGGAGAGTGTCTTCCTTTTGGTATCCCACGCTTGAAGGCGCGTTTTCTGCGACGTTTATGAGTCCCCTGACTATCGCCTTGGCTTTGTCCGCAAGGACGTTTCTAAGCAGAATGTTGCTTTCCGTGTTTGCCGCCTCATGCAGGACGCTCACGTTCACGTCGATAGTCTGCTCAAGCCCCCCAAACAACAGGCCCATTATGTTGACTTGACCTCCTTGCCGGCTAAGGCGCGTGCGGCTTTCGACTTGAGCCAAAGACCCGCCTGCGTCCGAAGTCACCAAATTGAGGCGCGCGTTCTTGCCTACAACAGCGCAACGCGTCTCATAATGGCGGACTCCCGCGCCATATGCCTGAACGGGAGCGTAAGTCAAATTTGCCCCGTCCTCCAAAAACAACTCCGCTCCTTCGCTGTGGTAAGCGCTTCCTAACCCCTCGCTTAAACGGCGGTTAACAATAGTCGCAGACGAATTCTTGCCGACATGAACAAGCAGATGATCATATGACGCGCCTTCAGACAGAACGTCGTCGATAATAATCTTCACGCCGCCAACCCCGTCAGGAACATCAACATAAAGACCCCGCGAAACCAAAGCCGAATGCAACGCCTCATAGCGGCCTGCCGTGTATGCGGCTTCGGAGTACAGCAGTTTTCTGACTTCTTTTTCGTTTGTTTTGGCGGCGTCTGTCAGCGGTTGGACTAGTACTTCGCCTGTGCCGGTCCACCTTAGGTCGCGTTGGTGTGTGGGTAGTTTTGCCCAATTTCCCCGGTCTGTTGGGCGGTTTATGTGTAGTCCTAGGCGGGGTGACGGTTCTGGTAGGCGGGCGTATTCGTGGGCTGCTTTTAGTTTTATTTCTGTGAGCCAGTCTGGTTCGCCCGTTTTTTCGCCAATTTTCTTTACGTGGCGTTTTAGGTCTTCCTCCATCTTATCCGACTTTCCCCTCCATTTCCATCGATATTATGCGGTTGAGTTCCACCGCGTACTCCAGCGGCAGCTCCTTTACTACAGGCTCTATGAACCCTGAAACAATCATCTGAATCGCCTGCTCCTTACTTAGCCCTCTGCTCATGAGGTAGAAAAGCTGCTCGTTGCTTATGCGGCCGACTGTTGCTTCGTGCGCTATGTCGACGTTTTCGTTTTGGACGTTCATGACTGGGTGTGTGTTGCTTTTGCTTTCTGCGTCCATGATTAGTCCGTCGCATGTTACGCTTGCCATGCAGTTGTGCGCTTCTTTTGATACGTGGAGCATTCCGCGGTATGTGGTGATGCCGCCTTCTTTGCTTATGCTTTTGCTTTTGACTACGCTTTTGGTGTTGGGCGCTATGTGGTATATTTTGGCGCCGATGTCTTGGTTTTGGCCTTTTCCTGCGTATGCTACGCTTATGTGGTCTGCGCGGGCGTTTCTTTCCACGAGTACGCTTGATGGGTAGAGCATTGTTACTCCTGCGCCTAGGTTGCCGCCGACCCATTCCATTGTCGCGCCTTCGTATATGTGGGCTCTTTTGGTGTTGAGGTTGTATGTGTTTTTACTCCAGTTTTCCACGCTGCTGTAGCGGACGCGCGACTTTCTTTTGGCGTGTATTTCGACGCATCCTGCGTGGAGGCTGTTTTGGCCGAGGTACATTGGGGCGCTGCATCCTTCTATGTAGTGGACTTGAGCGCCTTCTTCGGCTATTATGAGTGTGTGTTCGAATTGCCCCATTTTGAGGGCGTTCATTCTGAAGTAGGCTTGCAGGGGCAGGTCTATTTTGACTCCTTTGGGTACGTGTAGGAATGTGCCTCCGCTCCAGACTGCGCCGTGTAGTGCGCTGAATTTGTGGAGGTTTGGGGGTACGACTTTCATGAAGTGTTTGTGGAATAGTTCTTCGTGTTTTTTGAGCGCTAGGTCGCAGTCCATGAATGTGACGCCTTGGTCTTCAAGGGTTTTTTTCATGTTGTGGTAGACGACTTCGCTTTCGTATTGGGCGCCTACTCCGGATAGTGCTTCGCGTTCCGCTTGGGGGATTCCGAGGCGTTCGAATGTTTCGCGTATTTCTGGGGGCACTTCTTCCCATGTCCGGCTGTTTCTGTCGGCTGGGGGTTGGATGAAGTAGGTTATGGCGTTCAGGTCCAGGTTAGATAAGTCTGGGCCCCAGGCTGGCGTTGGGATTTTCTCGAATATTTCAAGGCATTGTAGTCGGTGCGCGAGCATCCATTCGGGTTCGCCTTTGAAGTGGCTTATTGCTTCTACTACGTCGCGGTTTATTCCGGGGGGCGTTCTGAGGCGAATTCTCTCTTCGTAGGGGTGCGCGTGTATTGCCGGAGGGTGAACTTTGTGTTCCTGCATGGGGAAGGTGCTGTATAGGGGAGATGTAAGCAGTATTAACTATCGTTAATATATAAATATGCCATAAAGGGGCAGACTTACTTTCTTCTCCCGCAAACGTCGCAGTTGCCGGGAAGGTTCTCGTCATACTTCCTGTGGACGCTGCACATCCACTTAGACGCCTTCACCGCCTCGCACAGACGGCAAATCTCCTCCAAAGCCGACGCCTTATTGTCGCCAATCCTATCAGCGGCATCGTAAATGAGCTTTTTGGTTTCGGGATTGAAATCCACGCCCTTCGCCCTCTTATCCTTAAGGTACTGGCTGACAGCAGACTCGGTAACACCCAACAAACCCGCCACCTTCTTCTGAGGAAAACCCCTCTCAGCCACCAAATGCTTGGCTATCTCACGACGAAGAGACGGAATAATATACCAAACCTCAATCTCCTGAGGCATCACATTAGCCATTGTTAAATATAGTTAAGTCGCCGTTAAAAGCGCCAAAAACGCACACTCAGTCAGCACACTCACACACGAGCTCACACCAGACCCAACAAACGCCCCCCCGAAAGTAATGGCCAACGCCACCAAATACGCCAGCGCAATACTGTATCCAACGGAAAACAAAGCCCACCTGCGCGAAGCAGTCTCAGACCATATTACGGATATCGTCGCAAGACAAGGAGTATAGATTAAGACAAACGCCATGAAAGCGTACGCGGTAAGCGGCGTCATATCATGCGCAATGGAAACCTGGAGAGCAGCCTCATTGCCACCAACACCATACAAAACACCCATAGTCCCAACGACGATTTCCTTCGCAATGAAACCAGACAAGAGCGCCACAACACCCCGCCATGTGAAACCAAGCGGAGAAAACAACGGCTGAAGCACCTTCCCCACCATACCAGCGTAAGACTCCCCGATGCCGCCTACACCCCACGGATGAGTACATACAAACCACATTAAAAGGGAGCCAACAAAAAGCACCGTCGCCGCCTTACGCAAAAACATCATGCACCGCCGCCACGCATGACGCAACATTGCCGCAAAATCCGGCGCATGATAAGGCGGCAACTCCATAAACAATGGCTCAGGCTCACCCAAAAAGACGAATTTCCGAAGCACCTGAGCCATAAGAACAGCAAACACAATACCCAAAAGATACAAAGAGAATACCACCGAACCAGCATATTCCCCAAAAAAGGCACCGCCAACCAGAATATAGACCGGAAGCCTCGCCTGACAACTCATAAGGGGAGTGACAAGCAAAGTCACAAAACGCTCCTTACGATCATCTATAGCACGCGTAGACAGTATCGCCGGAACGTTACAGCCAAAACCAAGAACGAACGGAATAAACGAACGCCCCGACAAACCCATAACAGACATGAACCGATCCATAACGAAAGCAGCCCTCACCATATAACCGCTCTCCTCAAGAAAAGACAACACAAGAAACATGAAAAATATCGGCGGAAGGAACGCAACAATAGAACCCCACCCACCGATAACCCCATACACAACCAAAGAATTCAACTCCGCATTCGCTATGCGGCCATCCACAGCTGCCCCAACATATGAGAACCCGGATTCTATGAGGCTTACGAAGGGAGCTGAAACGGTGAAAGTGAGATTGAAGGCCGCCCACATGAGGAATAGGACTAGGGGTATGGCTAGTATTTTGTGGAGTAGTATTCGGTCGAGTTTCTCTGATGTTGAGGTCTCTTTAGTGTGGTCTTGGACGAGAACGCTGCGCGTTATCTTCTCTGCGGCAGCGTATCGGGCGTCGGCTAAAACTATGCGGGGTTCATCGCACAACCCTTTTTTTGCTTCGGAGACGGCGTCAAGGATCTTTTTTTTGCTGTTTGAGGCGCTAACGAGGGCTGTGATGTCGGGGTCTCCTTCGAGGATGCGCGTTGCAATCCAGAATGACGTGGCTTTATTCAGAAGGTCTTCGTCTTTTCGCACTGCTTCTTCTAATTGACGTATGTATTTCTCCGCCTCGCCGTATGATGGATGTTGAAACGCGTTTTTTCTTTTTGGCGCTGCACGTACCGCCTCCTTTAGGTCTTCGATGCCCACGCCCTTCGCCGCTACAGTCGGTACGACCGGAACGCCGAGCAACTCACCGAGCTTTTTGGCGTCTACTACGTTGCCTCTGTGCGTGGCGATGTCAGTCATGTTGAGGGCTACGATGACGTTGGCTTCAGCTTCAAGCAAAAGCAGAGTAAGATACAGGTTTCTTTCAATGTTGGATGAGTCTATGATGTTCACGACTATGCCGGGCTTTTCCTCAAAAAGAAAGTTTCGCGCTATAGCCTCTGTCGTTGAGCGTGCGGTCAGGCCGTATGTTCCTGGCAGGTCTACGACGTGGTATGAGACGTCATTGTGGGTGTAGAATCCTTCCTTTTTTTCTACGGTGACGCCGGGCCAGTTGCCTACGTGCTGTCGGGAGCCGGTTAATGCGTTGAATAGCGCGGTTTTGCCTACGTTGGGGTTGCCTATCAGTGCGACGCGTATTTCCAAACTCTACCTCCTCGCTAGTATCCTGCGGGCCATGTTTAGGCCTACCGCTATTTTCACGTTTCCTGTTTGTATTACGACTGCGCCGCCGTGTGAGACTAGGACTCTGATTTTGGCGTTTCTTCTTAGGCCCATTTCTGTTAGGCGTTGTGTGAATGCGCAGCCGCCTATGAATCCTGTTACTACTGCTTCTTCGCCTTCCTTAAGTTGCGATAGTGGGGTGCAAACTGGAGGTGAGGGTATGTCTTCGTCTTTGTTTGGGTCTAGGGGGAATTCCGGCATTTTTTTGTTTCTATTGGGAATCCACCCTAAAAAAAGTTCACGATAGTTAACAAACTATCCGCCACGCAAAGACTAAAGCGTCTTTCGAACGTCTTTCACAGCCTCAACCATGTTGGTGAGCATGGGCACGGTCTCCTCGTATCCGCGGGTTTTTAGGCCGCAGTCTGGGACTATGGATATTAGTTCGAGGGGGAATTTGGATGTGGCTTCTTTTATGCGGTTTTTGATTGTTTCTTTGGCGTCTACTTTGGGGTTGTGTACGTCGAATATTCCGACGCCTATTCCGCGTGTGAATATGGGGTTTGTGAATTGGGGGTAGAGGTCGTGGCCGCTTTTGGTTAGTTCGAATGTGAATACGTCGGCTTCCATTTCGAGTAGTTTTGGGTATATTTCGCCGAAGTTTCCGTAGCACATGTGCGTTACTATTTGGGTTGCTGCTGTTACTCCTGCGGTGGCGAGCCTGAATGCTCGGACTACGTCTTCGAGGTATTTGGTTTTTGCCGGTTCGTGGGGCGGCATCCGTTCTATGAGGGCGGGTTCGTCCACCTGGATTATCTTGATTCCTGCTTTCTCTAGGTCTGCTATTTCGTCGCGTAGCGCGAGCGCTATCTGGTTGACTGATTCGGATAGGGGTATGTCTACGCGGGTGAAGCTCCAGTTGTATATTGTGGTCGGCGCAGTCAGCATGCCTTTCACCGGCTTCTTCGTCAAGCTCTGAGCGTAAGTAATCCACTCCACGGTCATCGGTGTGGGCCTTGATACGTCGCCGTATATTATTGGGGGTCGTACGCATCTTGTGCCGTATGATTTTACCCAGCCGTTTTCGCTTGTGACGACTCCTTTGAGTTGTTCGGCGAAGTATTCGACCATGTCGCTTCTTTCAGGCTCTCCGTGCACTAGGACGTCGATTCCTATTTTTTCCTGGAGTTCTATGACTTTCTTTATCTCAGATTTGATGAATGTCTTGTATGCGGCTTCCGCTTTTGCGAATGCGTCTTTGGTTATTTTTCCTGCGTCAAGGTCGGTTTTCGCTTTCTTGTAGTCTGCGCGGGCTTTGCGGATTTCCTGCGTCTGAGGGAAGCTTCCGATTGTGGAAGTGAAAAGCGGGGGGAGGTTGAGCGCCTTTTTTTGCGCCTTCTGGCGTTCGGTGAAAGGCGGGCGGGTGAATTCTTTTTCAGTCAGCGCCTTCATCCGGTTCGCCACTTTGGCATCGTAGACTATGTCGCGAAGTGTGGCGATGTGCTTTTCTTCTGCGGCAAGCTCAGTGCGGATTGCGGCGTCGCCTTTGTTGACTCCTTTGGCTACGACGGCAATCTCCTTGAGCTTTTCGTCGGAAAACGCCATAAGCTGGCGGATCTCGGATTTCATCCGCGGCTCGGCGCTGAGAGTGTGGGGAACGTACTGGAGGCTGCAGCTTGAGTGGACGTAGACGTTTTCCGTCCCGATTGAGTCGGCAACCTTCCGCGTCTCCTTCACTGCTTCATGCAGGTTGGCACGCCAGATATTTCTGCCGTGTATTGCCCCAACCCCGACTTTCTTCCCTTTGGGCACCAGCTTTCCGTCGCGCAACTTCCTCAACGCGTTTCTCCCTTCGATTACGTCGAAACAGACGACGTCAGCGGGCATCTTCATCAGCTTTTCAACATGCTCTCCCGCATCGTCGAAGTACGTCGCAAGGTGGATTCTGATTTTAGAGTTTGAGGGGCGGAGTGCAACAAGCGCCTTCTCCAAAAGCCCCATGTGCTCAGGAAACTTAAGCGCCATAGGCTCGTCAATCTGGACGTCCACGCAGCCGGCCTTCTCCAGCTGCGCTATTAACGTCTGGTATACTGCGGCGACTTCCATGACCAGCGCCTCAGTCGTCTTCTTGCTTTTGTTCTTCCCCGCAAGGACGAAAGAAAGCGGCCCCACTATGACCGGCTTGATTTTGGCGGAAAACTTCTTTTTGTGGTACTCGAAGTCTTCTAAAGCCAAATTTCTTGCGAGCGCAAAAGGTTTGCCTTCGAATATGGGCGGCAGTATGTAGTAGTTTGTGGTGAACCACCTTGTCATATCCCAGCTTTTCGCAGAAGCGAAATACGCTTTCATGTCGCCTTTAACGACTGCGTCCGGCAGCATGCCGAACGTGAGCGACAAGTCGAACATGAAGTCGTAGTATGTGAACTGGTTGCCGGGTATGAGGTCGATGCCCGCGTCCTTGTGGGCCAGGTAAATCTGGTCGCGTACTTTGTCCGCCTCAATCTTAAGCTGAACTTCAGTAATCTCCCCCTTAAGGAATTTCTCTACCGCAAACTTCGTCTCACGAGCACGTCCAATCGGCGGGTAACCCAAGCTTGTTGAAACAACCATTATGTTCACCAAATATGAAACTGACTCGGTGAAATTAGGAGACAAGATTAAAAAAGCCCGCCTTACGCGACGACGAGTTTTATGTCTTCTGCTTTGCCGCTTTTCCTGAGGGCCTTTATGAGGTCTTGGACGTCGGCGGCGTCTCCTTCGAATATGAACACTTCGAGGCATTTGTCGTTGCCCAGCTGGTTGTGGACGAGCGTCTTGATTAGGCCTTCGTAGCGGTGGCGTGCTTCCGTGAATGCGGCTTCGTCTTTTTCGTCGTGCAGAAGAAGAAGCGCGCCGGATACTCGGCCTTTTATGGATTTTTCTTTGGAGTGCTCTTTGGAGAGCAGTTTTACTGCCGCTCGCAGCGCGTCGCTTCTTCCGCCGTATCCGCCTTTGCGGGCTATTGCGTCGAGTTCCATAAGCTGGTTTTCAGGCAGAGACAGGCTTACTATTGTCATTTTAATAATTTCCTTTGGGTTTCGCCGGAATGTTATTAACTTATTTATAAATATTAATAACCCAAGCAACGGTATGGATGGGAAGAAGCCTGCCGTTTTGCTCTTGTTTATTGTGTTTTCCGCAGGCTGCCTAAACGGCACTACACAGCAGAACTCGACTGGAAAAATTGATGTTGTGGCCACAATCTTCTCTCTCTACGACATGGCGAAAAACATCGGGGACGAATACGCCGACGTCACACTTTTAGTTCCTCCCGGAAGCGAAACCCACAGCTACGAGCCAACACCCCAAAAAGCGAAGGAAATTGCGTCCGCAGACATTTTCATTATAAACGGCCTGGGCCTTGAGCCGTGGGCATACAAGATTGTGGGATCAGCTGGCAACGTGAATCTTTTGGTTGTGGATGCGTCCGCAAATATTACTCCGCTTATATTCAGTGGGGTAAGCGGCGAAGTTTCGGCCGGCTCTCCTGACCCCCATGTGTTCCAGGACCCTGTGCTTGCGCAGACGCAGATTGATGCGATACTTTCCGCGTTCATAGAAAAAGACCCTTCGCATGCCGGAGACTACATGAAAAATGCCGAGAAGTACCGAATGAAACTTGAGGCGCTTGATGCCAGCTACAAAAAGGAACTTTCGTCCTGCGCCCGCCGCGTAGTACTCACAAACCACGAATTCCTCGCTTATCCCGCCGCACGCTACAATTTCACGCAAATTTACCTGCAAGGCCTTTCGCCTGAATCCGAGATTGCGCCAAGGGACTTGGAGGCAGCAGTCTCGACAGCCCGCCGGTTCAACGCAACCGTCATCCTTCTTGAGAAAACCGCGTCGCCAAAGATTGCGGAAACGGTCGCAAGCGAAGCCAACATCAAAGTGGAGGACGTTTCGACTGCGCACGAGATTTCAGCCGAAGAATTTGCCGCAGGAAAAACTTATTTAGACATACTTAGCGAAGACCTTGATGCGCTGAAGACGGCGCTCGGATGCAAAGGAGCAACATGAAAATGAAGAATCCCGTCGTAGAAGTCCACGAAGCATGCTTCTCATACGGCCCAGTATCAGTCCTTGACAAAGTCAACTTAGTCATCGAGGAAGGCGACTTCGTGGGGCTTGTTGGACCCAACGGCGGAGGAAAAACCACTTTGGTCAAACTCATTCTGGGACTGCTTACGCCCAAATGCGGCGAAATACGGCTCTTCGGCAAACCTCAACGACAGTTCAAAGAAAAACACCTTATAGGATACGTGCCCCAGACGGCAACATCATTCGACATCCACTTCCCAGCCTCAGTAAGAGACGTAGTAACAATGGGCCGCCTTTCTGCCAGCAGCATGGGGCCGTCAATTGCTGGGGAAGACCGGCGTATAGTCGATGACGCCTTAAGTAAGGTGGGAATACTAGACCTTGCCGACCGACGAATCGGAGAGCTTTCCGGCGGCCAGAAGCAGCGGGCGTTCATCGCGCGGGCGCTTGCCCAAAAGCCCAGGCTGCTTGTCCTTGATGAACCTACCGCGGGGGTGGACGTTGAAAGCCACGAAAGGTTCTACGACCTGCTTCACGAGTTCAACAAAGAGGGGATGACAATAATCATGGTAAGCCACGACATAGGAGTAATAACCCAGCACGCAAACAGGATAGTCTGCCTGGCAGGAAACCTCTTCTACCACTGCCCCTCAAAGGAGTTCACTGAAGATAGAATCAAGCAGATTTTCGGTAACCAGCAGATACTCCACCACCATCACCACAACGCGGAGGAAAAAGGATGAACCTCCCGGACTTCCTCACCTACGGGTTCATGCAGCGCGCATACATGGCGGGACTGCTTTCAGCTGCGACATTAAGCGTCGTAGGCATCTTCATAGTGCTCAAACGCCTAAGCAACATAGGCGAAGGACTAGCCAACATAGCTTTTGCAGGAATCGCGTTGGGGCTTCTTTTTGGAGCGGCACCTCTGCCTCTCGCGTTAATCGCTTCAGTGATTGGGGTCTTCCTGATAAACTACCTTAAGGGCCGCGCGGGAGTTTACGGGGAAGCGGCGGTGCAGATACTTTGCAGCGGAGGATTAGCTTTGGGGGTGGTTGCCGCTTCCGCAAGCGCAGGATTCAACGTAAACCTCCTTAGCTACCTCTTCGGAAGCCTGCTTTCAGTCACAACAACAGACATACTGTTTGTCGCAGCACTCGCAGTAATCGTCTTCACGGCGGTTGCTTTGACCGGAAGGCAGCTTGCCTACGCCACATTCGACGAAGACTCAGCAAGAGCATCAGGCCTGCAAGTCGACCGACTCAACCTAATGCTTATGCTAATCACCGCCGTATCAGTCGTAGCCGGAATGAGGATAGTGGGGATACTTCTTGTGTCGTCTTTCCTTGTGGTGCCGGCTGCGGCCGCAATACTTTTAGCGCGCAATTTCAGGCAGGCAATCGCGTTTTCTTTGGCTTATGGTGTGACGTCTGCGGCTGCGGGAATAACGCTTGCGTACTACTTAAACGTGGCGACAGGAGGAGCGGTGGTGCTTACGTCGGTGTTGATGTTTTTCGCAACTGCCGCATTCGCCCGCTTCAGATAGATGCGGACGGACGCTTATATGCGGGCACTGCAAATTCCATGTATATGAGCTGCCGCATACTCTTTGCCGCATTAATCCTCCTTTTCACCGCAGGATGCCTTGGAGGGGGAGAAGACCAAACAACTTCCACAACAACAAGTTATGAACCCGCAAAAACACCCCCAACACTACCTCAACCCACAATACAACAGACCGCATACAACTCCATAAACAACCTCTCCTGGGCCAAAAACAAAATGTGGGACGACGGCGCCACAGAATACGCCGTATACAACAGCAGCAGAATAGTCGACGGCCAACCAGTAAACTACCAGACGATAACGCTCACGGAAGCAGCCTACTTCGACGGCATATACCACGTCAAAAATTTCAACAACACGCCCGGCTCAACGCCAATACTCGCTTACACAACAATTGAAGACTACAATGCCGTAAACTATCCGACAAGTATTATGGCGGAATTCCTCGTCCAGCGCGACAACGTATTCCTCCCGCTTAAGGCGACGGTGTCCGCGCAGCAGTGGCCGGGAATGCTTTACAAGGAATTCCAAAACTGGAATCAACCCACGCTTTTGTACCGTAGCCCCGAGCCCGGACAAGGAGAAGGGAAAGAAGACGTCATCCTCAACAGAGGCGACCTCTTCGAAGACCAGCTGCCCATAGCCCTAAGAAGCCTCCCCATGGAAAAAGGATTCAGCCAGTACGTAAGGATACTAGACCCTATGGCCTCAACCAGCGTAAGAACGCCTTCCGCCCACACCGCAAGAATCACATACTCAGGCGAAGACGTAGTAACCACCGGAATAGGAGTCATACCCGCCCAAATAATCAACGTAACATACGACGACGGACAAGACACCTACTGGCTCAAAAAACAGTACCCCAACACACTACTAAAACTCCAAAACAGATACGGCCACAAAATGCTCCTCGAGGACACGTCGCGATGGGACTACAGAAACACCCACAAACCCAAACCACCCGCAGGATACTACTGCCCCCCATTCAAGGCCATAGACTGCAGCGAACCGATAAAGAAAGAATTCGAACCCTACTGCCAGAGGCCGCACCCGGAGTTACTAACCGTAAACTGCGGCGTAGACGTCCTAAGGTGACCGACTAAACGTTTTTTTCCTGAACATGCTTTTTATTTAGACGTGACACGCAACAGCGGACGTGAAGTCATAATAAGTGCTGCAGCACGAGCGGAACCGCCTGAACTAAGAAACCTCCCGCCAGAAATAAACGTCCTAATCCTGGGAGAAGACAGTCAGATACTTACGACAATAACGCGCACACTGCGCGACATAGAGAACGGAGTAGGAAAAGGCAGGTGGAAGTTCAGAATCAAAACAGAAAGCGATGAAGAAGAAGCCTACTTCGCCCAACAAACAAGCCGCCAAGACATATTCCTATTCATAGGAAACGGAGTTCCAGGAACAAACGGCAACGCCCACATAGACCAAAATATAATCAACCTCACCGAATGCCTCACAGGCAGAAAACCAGACGGAAGCCCACCCCCAATACCAGACCCAACGCTTAACCCCAAAATACGAACCATAACAATAACTCCTCCAGACCCCGCCCAAGCAAACCTAAGAGCCA
>CABMCB010000071.1 GCA_902384455.1 uncultured archaeon | reverse complement strand
TTCCTGACGCTGGTGGGGGTTTCCCACATGTTCCTTTTTTGTTCGGTTGGGCCGCTGGGGTTTTTTGTTGTGGTCGTTGTTGCGGGGGGTTCTATGATGGTTGTTGTGGTTGTGGGGCATCCGGTCCAGATGCAGGTTATTCGTCCGCCGAGCATCCAGGGTTGTTCGCATGGTCCGCATGGGTTTATTGTTGTGGTGGTTGTGGTTGGAGGTATTATGGTGGTTGACGTGGTTGGCGGCTCTATGATGGTTGACGTGGTTGTGGTTTGTTGTGTTGTTGTGGTTGAGTCGCATCCGACCCAGACGCAGATTCTGATTCCCCATAAGTATCTGATTTGTTCGCATGGGCCGCAGGGAGTTGTTGTTGAGGTGGTACTAGGCGTGGTGGTTGTTGATGTGGAAGAGGGTGTGGTTTTGGATGTTGTGGTCGAATCGCACCCTTTCCAGACGCAGATTGGTATGCCCCAGAAGTAGTGTAGTTCTTCGCATGGGCCGCATGGGTTTATTGTGGTTGTTGTCGTGGTGGGTGGCTCAACAATCGTCGATGTCGTTGTGGAGTGGTCGGTGGTGGTTGTGGTGGTGTCGCATCCGACCCAGACGCAGATTGGTATTCCCCACCAGTAATGTAGTTCTTCGCAGCGGCCGCATTTTATTCCTCCGTTTGTGGTTGTTGTTGTGGAGCTTGTTTGGGTTGTGCTTGTTTTTGTGGTTGATGTTTTGGTGGTGGATGTGGTGGAGGTTGATGTTGTTGTGGTTGTTGTGGTCGTGGTTGTGGTTGTTGTTGATGTTGATGTGCATGTGACTTCGAATTGTTTGTCGCATCCCCATGAGGGCGGGCAGTTTACTGAGTCGCTGTAGTAGTAGCAGACTTCGAGTTTTCCGCCGTTTATTTTGTCGAACTGGTCGTCTCTTAGGCGTTCGGTGTATCCTGTGCCGCTGTTGAAGTCTATTGCCCCTGATGTGCACATGCCTGCCGTCGGCTCGTTGATGGGGCATAAGGGTCCGCAGTGGCCTGCGATGAATAGGAATCCGGGGGCGGATGCTCTGGGTCTTGCGCACCAGATTCTTAGTTGGCAGTCCTTAACTTGACCCATGTTGTTGGTCCACTTCATTATGTAGCTTCCTGATGCGCCCCAGCTGACTATCGCTTCTTGGTTTGAGGCGTCTTTTGAGACTTTGCACCAGAGTGTTGGCGTGGTTCCGTGGCCTGTTGTAGTCGTTGTCGAAGATGTTGTGGTTGTGGTGGTGCTTGAGTGCGTTGTCGTCGTGGTCGAAGTTGTCGTGGTCGTGGTTGTCGTGGATGATTCGCAGTCGACTTCGAATTGTTTGTCGCATCCCCATGAGGGGGGGCAGTTTACTGAGTCGCTGTAGTAGTAGCAGACTTCGAGTTTTCCGCCGTTAATCCTGTCGAACTCATCGTCTCTTAGACTGTCTGTGTAACCGTATCCCCACCTGAAGTCTGTTGCCCCCGACGTGCATGACCCCGCCGTGGACTCGGTTATAGGGCAGAAAGGCCCGCAGTGGCCCGCAAAATAAATCCAGTTGCTTAACTTGACGCGCGGCCTAACGCACCATATTCTCATTGGGCATTGTTTGGTGTTTCCCCGGCTGTCGGTCCATTCCATTGTGTATTGGGGTGTTGCGCTCCAGTCTACTTTGCCTTCTTTCCAGGAGTAGTCTTTTGTGACTTTGCACCAGAGTGTTGGTTTGTTTGAGCCTCCTTGGCCGGTTGTTGTGGACGTTTTTGTGGTTGTTGTTTTTGTTGTGCTTGTTTTTGTGGTTGATGTTTTGGTGGATGTGGTTGTGGTGGTTGTTGTGGTTTTTATCGTGGTTGTTGTGTCTCCGCCGTCGTCGATTTCGCATCCTACGTCCCATTGGGCGTCGCATCCTACTGAGAATTTGAAGCAGTTTGTGCTGCGGTATGTGTAGCATACTTCGAGGCGGGCGCCGTTTACCGCCTGAAACTGGTCTTCATTGAGTCTTTCGGTGGTGCCAAATCCGCGGCTGTAGTCGAGGGCGAGGTTTGAGCACCAGCCTACTTCAGGCTCTGTTATGGGGCAGAAGGGTCCGCAGTGGCCTGCGTAGAATAGTGTGCCGGGGGCTTTCGCGAAGGGTCGGGCGCACCATACTCTTAGTTCGCAGTCGCTTGAGCGGCCGTATCCGTCGGTCCAGTTTATTATGTATCCGGGGCTTGCTCCCCAGTTGACTACTGCTTTCTTTTGTATGGGGTCTTTTGTGATTTTGCACCAGAGTGTGGGTTGGTCTCGCGGTAGTTCTGTTGCGTTTGTTGCTGTAAGCAGGAGGAGTAGTATTAGTGTTGTTGTTAATGTTGTTTGGGGTGTCTTCATTCCCCGACCACCTTTTTGGGGGTTATCATGGTTCCTGTTCCTTCGCGGGTCAGAATTTCTCTTAGTAGGGCGTGTTTGCCGCCTTGCACTATGTGGGCGCGTTCTACTCCGCCTTTGAGGGCTATGACGCATGCTTCCACTTTAGGCAGCATTCCGCCGGCTATGGTGCCGTCTTTTTCCAGGTTTTTTATGTCTGGCACCGTGAGTCTTTTGATTAGTTTCTTGTCTTTGTCCAGTACTCCGGGGACGTTGGTGAGTATTATGATTTTGCTTGCTTTGAGGGCTACTGCGAGTTCTCCTGCTGCGGTGTCTGCGTTGATGTTTATGCTGTTGCCTTTCTTGTCTGCGGCTATTGGGCTTACCACTGGTATGTATCCTTTGTCGACGAGCACGTGGAGTACGTGCGGGTTTATCTTGCTTATGTCGCCCACAAACCCTAAGTCTTCATTCTTCTTTTCTGCTATGAGTAGGTTTCCGCTTTTTCCTGCTATGCCTACAGCTTGTCCTCCGTGGCGGTTTATCGATGCGACGAAAGAGGTGTTGACTTTGCCCACAAGCACCATCTTGACTATGTCCATAGTCTCTTCGTCTGTGACGCGCAGTCCCCTTATGAACTTCGGCTTCTTGCCCAGCTTCTCCATCATCTCGGAGATTTCCGGTCCGCCGCCGTGCAGCACGACGGTCTTTATGCCGACGAGGTTCAAAAGAATAAGGTCGCGGGCGATGCTGTCTAATATGGCTTTTTCACCCATCACTTCGCCGCCCAGCTTAATCACAAAAAGCTGGCCGTTGAACCGCTGGACGTATTCGAGTGCTTCAACGAGTAGTTTCGTCGTCTCCATCTCTTAAGGCCTTTAGTGGAATATAATGCGGAAAGAACGTATATATAGAGGGGCGTGGGAAAGAGTAACAGTCAAAATATGTACATTATTATAGTAGGCATAGACAACACAGGAAAGGCCTTGGCGAATCATCTGATTGCCGAAGGTCATGAGGTTGTTCTTGTGGAGAGGGACGATGAGAGAGCGAAGTCTCTTGCTGAGAGCATGGATGCGCTCATAATTCACGGTGACGGAAGCAACACTGAGATTCTAAGGGACGCGGGCATTGAGCGTGCGGACGCTGCCGCCGTTTTGACTCCCGACGACAACACAAACCTCACTATCTGCCAGATTCTTAAGAAGTTTAAGGTGCCGCGGATTGTCGCCATGGTGAATGACACCAAAAAGAAGGATTTGTACATTGGTTTGGACATTACTGCCGCTATTTCGCCTGTGACTGCGTTGGTCAGTTATTTCAAGAATGCTCTTGTTCAGGAGGGCAGCCGGAGTGTCGCAAGCATCGCCAACGGGAACGCCGAGTTGCTTGAGGTCCGGTTCTCGAATCATAAGCTTGACGGAAGGAAGATTAAGGACATGGGTCTTCCCGGTGGGGTTTTGATTGCGGTTGTTTACCGCAACGGAGAAGTCATCATAGCAAGCGGCGACACCATAGTAAAGAAAAACGACGTCTTGACGGTAGTCACCAGGACTGACGTAGTCAAGGACGTTCTTCACCTTCTTAGGGAGTAAGAAGCGTTTTTTATGGGCGCGGCAATAATTGAGTGAGTATGGCCGATGCCGCTGTTTTCGTGGGCGTTGATGCGGGCGCTACGTTCATCCGGCCGGGTCTTTTGAGGGGCGGGTCGTTTGTTCTTGGGGAGCCGGTTGATTCCAAGGCCGCTTTGGGCGCTAATGCTTATGTGCATCAGATTAAGGCTGCTGTTGACGGTCTTTTGGCTCGTGAGGGCGTTGATGATTCTGTTGTTTCGGGTTTTTGTGTTGCTGTTCCGGGCCCGGTTTCTTTTGACGGCAGGGTTTCTCTTCCGAATGTTGTGGGTGTTGGGGATTTTGACATGCGCCATGTTTTGAGGGCTGCTTTTGGTTCGCGTGTTTTTCTTATCAATGACGCTGATGCTTCGGCGTTGGGTGCGGCGGAGCACATCAATGTTAGGCGTCTTAGGGTGAATCATGGCGGTGTTCTTACTGTCACTTTGGGCACAGGCGTCGGAGGAGGGTTTGTTCTTCCCGGCAAGGAGCTTGCGCTTCTTTCGGGTTATGAGGGTGTCGCCTGCGAATTGGGCCACATGAAGGTGGTTGATGAGCCGTTTAAGTGCGGCTGCGGCGCAACCGGCTGCTTGGAGACGGTCGCCTCAGGCAACGGCATAGTGAGAGTCGCCAAAGCCCGCCTTAAGGAAGCGTTGCTTTCGACTCTTCCCGAAGCATTCGGAGGCTTAAGCGGGCTTGCCGCAGCAAGCAGGACTTCGCCGCATAAGGTGGCTGAAGCTGTTTTTTCGGCCGCCTCCGGGGGTGATCCTTTGGCTACTCGCGTTTTGCGTTCGGCTTCTTTTGGGGGTTTTCTTCCGAGGGAGAAATTGAGGGATGGGGCTTTGAGGGATGATGTGATTTCTTATGAGGCGGCTAAGGCTGCTTTTCACGGTAGGAGGTGTTGGCTTCTTGCTTTGGGTCAAGTTGATGGGGAGGATGTTTCGGCCGCGTACCGGAGGGGTCGGCTTTCTGCTTCTGACGTTAGGGGTAGGGTTGATGGGATTGGTTTTACTAGTTTTGATGTTGATAGGCTTGCTGTGGACGGGGATGGTTTGTGTCAGGATGTTCTTTTTTTTGCGGCTTCTGTTTTGGGCGGCGCTTTAGCGGATGTTGCGGGTGTTCTTAATCCGGAGGTTATTGCGGTAACTGGGGGTCTTACTGATTTGAGGTACAGGGAGTTTTTCCGCACTGTGGAGGAGTCTTTCCAGAGGAGGGTTTTTTCTCCGGCCGCTCGTGTTCATTGGGTGAAGCTTAGGCCGCACGAGCATGTTGGGGTTTCTGGGGCTGTTAGGTATGCTCAGTTGAAGGTGGCTAAGAAGTAGTTTATAGTATGCCGAGTATTGTGAGCAGTATTAGGGCGCCTAGTCCTGCGGTTCCGAATAGTCCGACGACGATTATGGTTGCCGGGTTTATTGGTATGGGTATTTTGAGTCCGTAGACGAGTATTAGTAGTGCGCCTAGGCCGAGTAGTGAGTTTAGTAGTAGTATGAGTAGTTTTTCGAGGATTTTTTTTGTGAGTGTCCAAAGCAGCCATATTGCGGCGGTTGCTGCTATTATTGCTGCGGCTGCGGCTAGTACTGCGGGGTCTGATGTGGGGAGGTTCATTTTTTATGAGGGGAATATTCCGCCGACGTAGAATAGAAGTAGTGCGAGTATTCCGGGGACTCCGAATAGTACGGTTACGACTACTGTGAAAAGGGTTATGGGTACGTCTACTCCGAAGTAGTGCAGTAGGAATAGGATTATGACGCCTGCTATGCTGTTGTATATCGCCCTTTTGAATATCGCAAGGGCGCGGTCCATGACTGCGGCTACTATTATGAATCCGAGTAGGTATGTTATGAGTTCTTTGTGGCTTATTGAGGAGTTGAGGCCGAGTAGCAGCAGTATTTTCTGGAGGGACGAGATCATTATGTCCACAAGCTTGAAGACGTAGTCAAGCAGGATGCGCACTGCGTTTAGAATCTGGTCTTCTAATGCGCTCATTGTTAGATATTTTGGCGGGAAGTTAAAAGGAGGGGGGTAGATTGTTTTTTGTGCCTGTATAGCTCGCGCATATTCTTTTTAATGACGCCTTACCCGATAATTAAGCAATGGCCGCCGATAGGACTAAGCCGCCGGCTGGACCGCTTAAGCCTCCGGAAGTGGTGCTCCCCGAGCCCAAGAATGAGCCGACTATAGGGGAGATTATGGCGACCGGCACGCCTGCTCAGAAGGAGGCGGCTACGAAGGCGCTACGTGATTTGTGGGGTGTTTTGAACGCCGCGGTTAAGCCTTTTTCTGAGACGCCTATTGGCGTTTTGATGGATAATGACCGGCGCCTTACTGAGTTGGAGTTTATGACTGATCCCAGTCTGCGGATTGAATGGTATAAGGAACATGACCCTTCGATTCGGGCGGAAAAGATTGATCTTATCCCCAATCCTCAGGTCGGAATAAAAGTCGGCGACTTAAGGGCTGCCGACGCGCGGATGGTCAGCGTTTACACTAACCCCGCAAGCCTTTATCCAACAGTTACTTTCGAAGACTACCGCTTTGTAACCACAAGCCCCGCTGTTCTTCGCGCGGTAGAGGGAGCCGTCACTCAACTGGCGGCCCATGGTTGCGAGGACACTTTGTATGACGACATAAGGACGTTCCGTTTCATGCGCATCACTGATGACTTAAGCAGGCCGACAAGCGAGGATGAAGGATTCATATTGTGGACTCACGTCCCTTGGAGGGGGAGGATTCCGGGTTTGGGAGAGCCTCCTAAAGAGAGTCAGGAACCTGTGTATGGAGCGGTGTTCTACTGTAAGCCGGACGGAGAGATTTCGTCTATGGAGAGGATGTGGCGACCCTCAGGCACTCGTCTTACGCCGCAGTTTGACGGCCACTTGTTCGTTGTTCCTCCGTTGGATCAAGACCGTCCTGAGCAGTATTATTATAGGACGCTTACTTTCGGTGAGCCGCAGCTGGATCCTACGTCTCATGAGTTCGTTGAAAGGTTGGAAGAGATCAACCGGCATGTTATAGCTGGGACGGCCATTTATTTGGGGGACATGCAGAATGGAGGCTACGATAAGGTCCGCATTTATTCCATCCCGAAAGAGGAGGCTTCTGCTTCAGGTGCGCCTCTGTTGAGCGTGCAGGCGGGAGCCAGGAAGATGTTCGGTTTGGTGGTCACTGAGGAGGATGAGAGGGAAGTGTACGCTATATATCCGATAACTGGCGAACCTTGCCTGCAGGCGGCTATAGGAGACACAAAGTTCGGCGTTTACTGCGCTCCAAAGTACACGGGAGTCGTGCCTCTTCCGACGACTTGGGACCTCATAAAAGAGACGTCTGCCCAGGTGGATGTTCCGGAGGAGGAGATAAGGACAGCAGTTGAGAACATCGTAAGCAGAGACCAGAAGGTAGTTAACGGCGCCATCACTCCCCCTGAAAGGGAAGACGTGATGTTCCGCCTCATCCAAGGCAGCCCCAAAACAGTATGCGCAACAGTCAGGCTCAAGAAGGAAATAGAGGGCAGACTTCCTGAACTGCAAACTGAACTTCAGGCACTCACCGCAAAAGGAGCGGACGCAACAGCGGGCGAAATGATAAAACGCAGAGTATTAAGCAGCATACTTGAGATTACGGAAACACACCCATACAGCGGCCTTTTCAGGGCGGCTGAAGCGATGGTGGCAAAAGAGTTGTCCACTCACAGAAGCGACTGTTTAGGTTGCGGATTCGACAACTTCAGGCGTCTCATGGAGCAGA
Source organism: uncultured archaeon (assembly GCA_902384455.1). Classification (GTDB taxonomy): domain Archaea; phylum Altiarchaeota; class Altiarchaeia; order IMC4; family SCGC-AAA252-I15; genus CABMCB01. The sequence goes on along the minus strand of CABMCB010000071.1, from coordinate 240,517 downwards.
TGGAGGAGAGAGAGGACATACCTTACGGAGTCGACCGGCTTATGGCGGAGGTTCAACGAGGCTACCTTAGTGTCACGGCGGATTTGATCGCTGAATCACGTATGACGAGGGCGCTGTCTGCGGCTGAACATGGCGCCACGCGGGCTGCCGTCGCGCATGAGGGGGCTTTAACGCGCCAAGAAATAATTGCGGCTGAACAGCGTCTGGAACAGCAAATTGTCGACGTATCATGCTTGGGGGCGACGAAAGCAGATATAAAGAACCTTAACAACGACATGCGGCTTATGGTAAGCGCAGTCGAAAGAATCGACCCTGCAAAACAAGAAGAGCATTTCACCGCCATCCAAAGGGCGCTTAAGGAAATCCAAGAGCAACCAGACTTACCGGAGGAAATTAGGAAGGCCGTCGCTGAAAGTCTTCATGAAGGCGACGGAAGACTGTCCACGGAAGCTAAACTGAAGACGACCATACCTATCATACCCTTGATTCTCTCTATGGAAGTCAGCACTAAGATTCCGTGGAAAGAGGGTTTGAGGAGAATCAAGGAGTCTGTCGGCAAAGCATTCAAAGACTTCTTTACGGATCTCGACCAGATGGATCCGCAGATGGCTTCCCTTCTGACGTACTACGAAACATACCAGCGGTTCTAGATGGCGTAGTAGGCTGAAAAGCAGAAGGTAATTAAATGCCTACGACTTATTCTACTTACCTTACTTGTTTTGATGGATGATGGACGTTTCGTTTTGGAGCTGCGACGAGTCGGCTAAAAGCCGCTTTGGATTCGACTGGTGGTGGGTGCTGCTTTTCCTAAAGGACCCTAATCCGCGCCACGCAATGGTAGTCTGGTCGCATCGCGCAAGCCCCGCAAAAATAAACGGCCTGCCTTACATGCCTTCTCTCCCGGTTAGGGAGGGCGATGAAACAAGCGCGCCTATGCTCGCAAGCGGATGGTCTTATGCGGGCGGACAAATGAACGTCCCCTTGATGCTTCAGGTATATGATGCCCGCATGAGAAAGGACAACGTAGAGTACTCCAAAGGAGGGCTGCTTAAGAAGGAAGACGGAGGATTCAGATTCACGGTAAACGGAGACAAAGAGAAATACGACCTCAAAATGACTCCGTGGAACGGCGAATGGAAAAACCAGACGGTAGTCGAAAAAATAGGGCACGGATTCATCGTCCTATACAGCAAAAGCCTCAAGACGGAAGGAACAGTCACAATAAACGGAAAGACAATGCAAGTGTCAGGGTCGGCCAACCTGCAGAAGGTGACCACCAACGTTCCTCTTCCGCCGTGGTATTGGGGCATCGCCCACGGAAGCGGCGACAACTACGTCGACTACTTCTTCCCTTATTTGGGAGCCGCATTACTTCAGCGCCACGACAAACTCACAACCACATGCGACCGGACGCGCCTACTACTGCGCAGAAGCTTCGGTTTCAGGCACCGCGAAAGCAACACAGCAGTCCAGTTCGAAAACGCCCGCATAAAAATTACCCCACACGAAGAAACACCCGCCTACACGATAACCGCCCAACGAGGAAGAGAACACGCCAAAGCCGTATTCCAGACGCTAGGCCGAGCTCGTTTTCTGATTGAGAGTCGGCGGCCTTTTTTTTATAATGGGTTTCCGGCAGAGTTGGTTGATTTTGAGTATAACAATGATGGGGAAAAAGTTGTTCTTGCGGACTTGGGCGGGGTTCAAGCCAGCTGTGAGCACGCTTGGGGGGTTGTGCTTTAGTAACCGGTAAGCTTTTTTCCCAAGACGACGTATTAGGAAACCACAAGGGCCCGTGGGGTAGTTTGGTATCCTACCGGCTTTGGGAGCCGGCGACCCGTGTTCAAATCACGGCGGGCCCATCAGAACCCTTTTAAGAAATTTATGGACGTTAATTTGTGGAGTTGCGACGAGTCGGCAAGAAGCCGTTTAGGTTGGGATTGGTGGTGGATTCACCTTTTTCTTGAGGGGCCTCGTCCGCGCCACGTGATGACTTTGTGGTCGCATCGCGCTAAGGAAGCGAGAATAAACGACGTCCGATACAAGCCTTTTGCGCCCAGAAAAAGCGGGGGAGACGTCGTGTTTCCCACCCTCATCGGAGGCTGGTCGTACTCTGGCGGATGCGTCGTAACTCATCCGGTCAAAGTGGGAAGCGCCCGCGGTTTTGATGACGGTATGGAGTACGACAAAGGAAACGTCTTCAAGACTGAGGGTGAGGGACTCAGGTTTAACGCCGACTGCGCAGGCGAAAGATACAACGTACTTCTTAGCCCCTGGAACAAGCAGCAGGGCATTATGACAAGCTGCGGAACAAAGGCAGGATACGGCTACGGAATAATCACGGCGATAAACCTCAAGGCGGAAGGCACTTTGGAATCCGGGGGAACTATAACGCCTGCTTTAGGTTCCGCGTATTTCCAGAAGGTCACGGTCAACGTCCCAATGTCGCCTTGGTACTGGGGTGTCGCCCACGGGAACAGAGGGGACTATGTGGACTACTTTTTCCCGTACTTGGGTTCCGCAGTACTTAACCGCAGAGGCAGCTTGGTCGCAGCAAGCAAACAAAAGCGCTTTCCTTTCATCCGGATGTTCGGTTTGCGCCACAATGAAAGCAAAACTTCAGCCCAGTTCGGGAACGCCAAAATCGAAGTTACTCCCGACGAGGAAACCCCGTCCTACACTATAACGGCCAAACGGGGCAGGGAAAAAGCCAAAGCAGTATTTCAGACTCTGGGACGCGCCCGCTTCGTGGTTAAAACCAGCATGCTGTTTCACTACAACGGTTTTCCGGCCGAGCTTGTCGAGTTTGAGTATGAGAAAGACGGAGAGCGGATTACCCTCTCGGACTTCGGAAAAGCTCAGGCAAGCTGCGAACACACGTGGGGGACGATAATCTAGCCGGCCGTCAGGTTGACGCAGGGTTTTGTTATGCAGCTTTTGTGTCCGTCCACGTTGCATGTGCAGGCGATGCCGCATCCTTCAGTCCAATCGTCGCCCGGCAAGTAGTTTTCGCATGTTACGCCTGTGGCGTCGGTTGTTTTAGTTACGTTTCCTGCGCGTATGCTTAGCGCTATCGTGCGTTCGCCGACAGAGTATACCAGGTCGTAGCATTCTACGCAGCCCGCTGTTTTTGCGTGAAGGTTGGTGACGTTTTTCTGGCCGTATTGCTTCTTGAGGTAGGCGGCCCATTCGCCTGCTGCAAATGTTGTTTTGTCTTTGCTTATGTTTGAGCAGGTGCCTTGTAGGTATCCGATTATTTTTTGGGTGGGTGTTGCGTCGAGGCATGCTTCGCAGGGGTTTTTGTATGTCCGCCATGTGACTGCGGGGTATGTGTCTGAGAGTGTCGTTTTTGCGCAGACTGGAGCTTCTATGTCAGGGCATTGGGTGATTGTACTCCAGGGTTCGCATGATGTGAGGTAGTCGTATGAGAGGTGAGGGTGTTGGCTTGGGACGCATTTGTTTGCGTAGAGTTCCCTTATTTCGCAGTATGAGTTGTCTTGGAATATGCAGGCAGTGAGGTTTTTGTTTTCCACTGCGTATCGGTCTATTCGTCCGCCAACTTTTAGGCACAACGTGTATTCAGCCGGCGTGTTGCCGTATGTGATTATGTCTGTTGAGGGCTCTTGCGATGAGGCGCTTTTGCATTGGACTATCGTGCAGTTGTCCGATGTTGTGAGTGTTTCAGTTCCAAAAGAGCAGTTTATGGGCGGCTCGACGGTTGGGCATTGTTGCGCCTGCCCTGGTTTGCGGTTTATACATCCGGCAGTAAGCAGTATTAGCAGTAATGCGATGGCCGTTGTTTTTTTGGCGTCCATTCAGGGTTTGGGGTTTATCCTTGTCGGTATGATTCCAGGTAGCTTACGCGGCTGTCTAGGCTGTTGTAGTAGCTTTCGTTGGCGTCTGCTTTGGCGCGGGTTGTTTCCTGGTAGTTTTGGAGGGTTTGGATTTCGGCTTTTATTTCGGTTAGGTAGACGATGACTGAGTCGAGTTTTCTTTCGAGTATTAGTAGTCTTTGTTCCTGAGGTTGTAGTCCGGCCAGTTCCTGCGGGGACGGTACCGCGATTGGTAGGGGCGTAGGTGCGCCGGAGCTTCTGCCGCTTTTTCCTGATTTGAATATGTCGAAGATTCCCATTTTAATTCACCTTGTGTTTACGCTTTTGGTTTATAGCGTTTAAAATGGCGGAGTAATTCGGCGCCGCCTGTTTAGGAGGCTGCCTTCACTTCTTTTTGGGTTTGGCGTAGAATCCTCCCTCTTCGTTCCAGATTTTGTTGTACTGGTAGAGGGTGTTGCTTAACGCCGCCACCACGTCGTGGACCGGGGCGTTTCTGCTTTCGGTTTGTATGCGGGGCTCTCCGCTTTCGTCCCAAGTGATTTCCATGCGGAACAGCTTCTCTGACAGCGGGGCTTCGTTTTCTTTTCCTGTTTTTTTCTCGAATGCTTTAGGGGGCATGTGTTTCACCAATGTTTGTCCACGTGGACTTTAAGAAGGTCGTATGCTACGTATGACTCTTGGAAAATCTTGCGGGCTTCCTCCTCCAAAGGCACCTGGTCGGGATAACGCTGGCTTATGTGAGTGAGATACAGCTTTTTCACACCCGCCTTCTTCGCGACTTCGGCGGCCTGCGTTGTTGTGCTGTGTGCGTCGGCTAGCGCGTGGTCTATGTCGTTTGCGCTTAGTGTTGCTTCGTGTATTAGTATGTCGGCGTCTTTGGCGAGTTCCACGACGGATTCTGCGGGCGCCGTGTCGCCGGTGTAGACTATTGAGCGGCCTTTTACTGGTTCGCTTAGGACGTCTTCTGGTTTGATTTTTTTGCCGGCGACTTCGATTGTGTGTCCGTCTTGTAGTTTGGAGAATAGGGGTCCTTCTGGTATGCCCATTTGGAGTGCTTTTTGTTTGAGGAATGTTTTGTGGGGTTTTTCTTCTATGCGGTATGCGAGGCTGTTTTTGTTGTGGCGTGTTTTTGCTGCGGTGACTGTTATTTTTTCTCCGTCCCAGACTAGTCCTTCGTCTACTTCGTGTATTTGGATTGTGAATGCGTCGAGTGCGAAGCTGCCGGCGGATAGCAGGTGGTTGACTGTTTCTTTGATTCCTCGGGGTCCGTATATGTGTAGGTCTCTGTCGCGTTCTAGGAAGTCCATGCTTTGGATTAGTCCGCCTAGGCCCATGAAGTGGTCTGCGTGTAGGTGGGTGATGAATATGCGGTTTATGCGCATGAAGTTTATGTCTGCTATGCGCATTTGGCGTTGGCTTCCTTCTCCGCAGTCGAATAGGAATGGTTCGTTGAGGTGGGTTATTATGACTGCTGGGAGGCTGCGTTCGGCCGTGGGTATGCTTGCTGCTGTGCCCAGAAAGGTTATGTCCATCATCCAGTTCTTTGTCGCGTGGATTTAAGTTCTTGCGTTAGTCTTCTTAGTGATGCAGGAGCAGGCGTTGCTGTGGGATGTCGACGGCGTGCTGATTGACGTCTCTAATTCTTACCGGAAGGCTATCGCCGACACGGCGACATATTACATTAGGAAACTCATCGGGGTGGGTGAGGGCCCGATTATTGAGGCATCTGACATTCAGGGTTTCAAACTGGCTGGGGGGTTCAACAACGACTGGCTGCTGACTGAGGGGGTAATAAAATGCTGGCTGGGCAAGGTGGTTCACGGTGCTGATGTTTCGTGGGTTGCTGAGCTTTCGGCCGGCGGGCTTGACGAGCGAATGCTTAAGCTGAAGCAGCTGGGCAGGGCGATAAAGGATTCTTCCAGCCCGGACTGGAGCAAGTTCACTTCGGCAATCAAAAGGAAAGGCGGCGGAATGGACGGCCTTGATGAGGTTGTTGCGGATGTCATTCGGATGGATGGTTTGCGGGTGGTTAATTCTTTTGTTTTTCCTGAGGTCGTTAAGAGTGTTTTTCAGGAGTATTATTTGGGGGAGAAGTTTTTCGTTGAAGCGTACGGTAAGCCGCCTTATTTCGTCCGGGAGGTGGGGCATATCAGGCAGGAGAGGCCTTTTGTTTCTTCTGAGACATTAAGGAGGCTTAACGAGAGGTATGCTTTTGGGGTTGTCACTGGTCGTCCAGCTTTGGAGGCGAAGTATGCGGTTGACAATAATAATTGGATTGAGTTTTTTGATGAGGATGCCATTCTTTGCGATGAGGATCGCATTAAGGCGGAGGAAGAGCATTATCAGAGGACGGGTGAGCGGGTGAGTTTGGGTAAGCCTAATCCGTTTCTTCTGACTAGGTGCGGCGAGATTTTGAGGAAGAAGTATCCGTTGACGGGGAGTAAGCCTTCGTATTACGTGGGGGATTTGCCGGATGACGCTAAGGCGGCTAAGGCTGCGGGTCTTACGCCTGTGGGGGTCCTGTATCATGTTAAGGATGAGGAGGCGCGTGAGGAGCTTAGGCTTCAGTTTGAGAGGGAGAATGGTTTTATTTTAGTTGAAAATATGGTGGATTACGCGAAAGTAATTAGGGGTTAATAAGGATTCGGGAGTAAGTAGTTGGAGAGGTGTCAAAAATGAGCGTGGGCGAATTTCTTAAGCCTTGGATTCCTCACCTTACGCCGTATAAGGCGGGTGTGACGTTGCCGGGTCTTGTGAAGCTTGCGAGCAACGAGAACAACTGGGGGCCTTCGCCGAAGGTTGTTGAGGCTCTTAAGGGGGCGGCTGTTGACGTTTATCGTTATCCGTATAAGGATGAGGAGGTTAGGTCTGCTGTTGCGAAGTATGCGGGTGTTTCTGTTGATAATGTTGTTTTGGGCAACGGCAGCGACGAGCTCATCGATTTGATTCTTAAGGCGTTTAGGGGTCCTGCTTTGAGTTTTAACCCCAGTTTCAGTGAGTATAGGATTATCAGCCAGACGTTGGGTACTGAGTTTTGGGAGGTTGATTTGCTGCCTGATTTCAGTTTGCCTGTCGAAAATTTCGGCAAGATTGGCGGCAAAGCTAACATAATCTTCGTTGCCACACCCAACAATCCGACTGGCGGAGTAGTTTCGCAGAAGGACTTGGTCTCTATACTTAAGTTGGGCAAAATCACTGTGGTGGACGAGGCTTACTTCGAGTTCTGCGGGGAAACAATCGTGCCTTTAATCAAAAAGCACCCCAACCTCATAGTCCTAAGGACATTAAGCAAAGCATTCGGTCTTGCCGGACTGCGCATTGGATACGCGGTAAGCAACCCCGAAATAATTGCGTGCCTCATGGCCGCTAAGCCCCCCTTCAACATAAATTACTTGGCAGCGGAGGCTGCGCTTGCCGCTTTGGCCGACATCCCTTACATGAAGAAGACGACCGGCGCAATCATCAGGGATAGGCCGCGTCTTATGCGCGGTTTGTCTGAGTGTTTTACTGCTTATCCTTCTGAGGCGAATTTTGTTTTTGCCGATGTTTCTCCTTTGACGGCGGAGGAGGCGTACCGGTTTTTCGTCGGGAAGGGTTTTGTTGTGCGTTCTTTCGGGCGTTTCCCCAATTTTGGGGGGGAGTACATCCGGGTGACCGTCGGGACGACGGATGAGACGTCCGGTTTTCTTAAGGTGCTTGACGGATTAAGGCGCTCAAGGAAGCAGAGGCAACATTAATCCGTCTGTAATGCGGAATATTTTAGATGACGAAGCGTAAGCTGAATCCGCCTTCTGGTTCGCAGGGGCAGCTGCCTTTTGAGTCGCCTGACGAGCCGGACCTTAGGATTCTGCCTTTCGAGCAGGCGCGGAATCTGATTAGGCAGCAAGCAGTCACCCAATCTACATTGCCCTTGATGAGGATGAATCCGCCGGACATAATGGGCGTCAACAACCTGTACGCCGACTTCGACAGGTATCTCCATTTACGGCAGAAGGAGTGGTTTGAGGGACCTGCCGAGTTTCTGGTTAGAATCCATCTTGGCGACGAACACCTTATTTTGCTGCGCCACGGCGGCGAAGCAGTGACGTTCACCAGGGGTGACGAAACGCACCGCATTGAGCAGGGGGAAATAATAGGCCACCTCACGCATAAGGCTACCGGGAGAATAACGCAGCAGGAGGCTGAAGAGGTGTCTGAGGCGATTAGGGAGGAACTTGGCGTTCCTTCGGCGGAAGCAATGTCTCGCGTTTACGACAGGATAAGAGGTTTGGTTCCGCCGCGATGGGATACCGTTGAAGCGCGGGATTTCCGCCCGCGCGAAAATCCCAGGGTGGGTTTTCTGGTGTACACTGAAGTGGACGATAAGGTCGCTGGCATGCGTATGGTGGACAGTCTGACTTCCGCAGCCCTCACTGAGATGCACGACGTACTCGGCTTCCGTTACGCGTTTGCTTACGGGAGAATGGTTGGGTTAGATGGGAAGTATCAGACTCCTGCGCAAGCAGCCCGACACCTTAACCAGGAACTTATGATAAGAGACGAACACGGCATCTCCCTTTACCCGTCCGTAGCCTTCCACCAGCGCGCAGGAGCAACAGTCGCATGCGGAATGCCCAACTGCGCGCTTGACGACAGAAGCATCAACCAAGGATTCCTCGCATGGTACGACCTTGAGGAATTGAAGAGAAGAGGCCGACTTTGATTTTAGGGTTATCCACAGCACATATTCCCCATGCAACGGATTTTTTGCGGTAAACTTCGTATAATATCTGATGGTTTCCGTCCCAGCCAGAAAAGATGCCGTACGCATAGGGGGGCTCGAATTCACCGCCACAGACGACGGAAAATTCCTTAGAGTTAAAGCGGAACTGCCTGACGACGCATTAATGGAAGTAGGAAGCAGACCCACCGTCCCCCACCTCATGCAGGCCGCCGGAGTAGACCGCACTCAACTAGCCGACGAGCTCTCCCGGCTTGCTGGCTCAGACATACCCACAGAACAAAAGAGGACGGCCGCTTTGGGAGTTTCGCTTTTGGCTGCGATGAGCAAGCATGATGCGGGTGAGTCGAGGACGAGGGATGAGCGGCATCTTTTAAGCCATTCAGTCGCCCTGCCTGAAAGCGCGAGAGTTCTGTCGGAAATAGACGACTTGATAAGAGACCCTAAGATTGGCAACTGAGATAAGATAGTCATACATCGCCCGGCTTTAGTGAGAAAAATAATGGAGTTAGCTTGTTATACGTACGGTAAAACCGTGGACGACTTGACTACCTCCGACTTCAATATAGGCGGTAAGTACATGGTGGGGCTTCTTGATGCGTACGAGAGAGTTAACGACATACCAAGAGGCAGGGGGCGGGGGCTTGCGGGACTTGAGGCGATGAAGGGTGACAGTCAAATCCGCCCCGAACCTGACCGGAAGCTGATAGCTCAAATCCAATGGGACAAGATTATTGCGCCTGGAGGAAACATGGACTTCAAGTATTTCCTGCCGGAGACTGAGGAAAGAATTATGGAGGAAGTGTGCTATTCGGCAGGCAAAAGAGTGGGGGACCTTTCTACATCCGATTTCGAGCAGCCTATCGCGGGTTTGGGCGGGAAGGACTTCACTAGCTTCACTAGGCGCAAGGATTTAGGTGTGCCTGCGCCTGAGCGCCTTGAGGATTTGAAGGGCAGGTACGGCGCCTCAATCGATGCGCGCCTTGACTTGGACAGGATTCACCTCAGGCAGATGGAGCGCATAAGGGGTGAGGGCGAAAATTTCTTTTGGCGTTGGGCTGTGCCTCAGACTGTCCGCGCCTGCGTGACTGAGTTGTGTTATGTTGTTGGCAAGGATGTTGAGCGGCTTATGGAAACGGACTTCGACGAGAGGGTGCCAACACTAGGGAACCGGATGCTCATGGTGAGTTTCCTAAAGGATTACAGGGAAAGGGGCGGGTATGATACTGTTCCTAACGCCATTGCAGCCCTTAAGGACGACCCGCAGTACAACCTTAGGGGGCTTCAGTTGGACAGGCAGCGGCTTCTTGAACGCCAGAAAGAAAAGTATAGGAGCCAAGGCATTTTCATGTGGGAGGGCGCTATACCGGAATTCGAGTCCTACGTTACTTCACTAGTAAGCATTGCAGTCGCAAAGCCCCCTGAAAAACTCGACTACACAGACTTCAACGTTGTTCTTCCAGAATTAGGCCGCATGCCCCAGACTCTTGTCACAAAGTACAAGAATCTTTTCGGGTGCAACAACGAGGATGCGCCCGGCCGCATGGTCGCGCACCTTGCGGAAGTAGGTTGTCCGGTTAGAGTGGACCGTTATGCGCTTGCTTCCGCCCAGATACGCCGCATAAGCGAGGGAAGCACCTTCTTCTGGGACTGGGTGATGCCGGAAACAATAGCGGAATGCCATATAATGCTCGCCCAACAACTAGGCAAGAAACCCACTGAAATAAGAAGCGCAACCCAATACTGCACCACAATAGAACCGTTGGGCCAAAGCATGAGAGGATTCCTCCAGTGGTACATGCGTCAGAGTGGCCTTCAAGGACGCGGAGAAGCTTTTCAGGCGCTTAGGGCAGACCCCGTTTTGGGTTTTGAGGTGGCTGAGCGCGAGATGAAGCGGCAGGATCAGATCGCCAGGGTGTTTGATTTAATCGACCACCGCGAGGAAACAGCCCAGATTATTGAGGCGGCAAGAAAAAGCGAAACTTACGCGTTTTACACGAAAGATGTGCCGGATTTTTTACGCGGGGAACAACCCGCATTAGAGCGTCATATGAAGGCAGGCGACCCTCAGGCGCGACAGAGAGTTATAACCGGCTTTATGAAACGTGCCGCAGAAGCCGCATTGGACTATCTGGGCTACGGACTGGATTATGATGACGTTGTAGGCCAAATTCTTGTCGAGGTTATAAAGGCCGCTGACTCGACTAGCGATGTTCCCTTAGGCATAAAAATGAATATGGCGGTGTCTCGCCCTCTTGATAAAATCAAAATAAACTGGGAAAGGAGAGGGTCCCATGATGCTGAGCTTTTTTATGACGGCGACCCGCGGCTTCAGGAGGCCGGTTTGGAGACTGAGATAGCAAGACAAAGCCGCATGGAACTTTTCGCCCATTTTGCGCCGGTAGTTTATGAAGGAATCGAAAAACTTCCGCTGCGCTACAGGTATGTTGTAAAGGCGCACTACGGAATTCCCGACGAAGATTTGGGGCTCACAGAAACGCCTATGACTCTTGAGGAAATAGCGAATACTGGATTCATGAAGGCGCATAGGGAGGATTCAGGGGAAGGGCCGCTGGAGAGGGAGCGCATAAGGCAGTTGGAGGAAACGGCTTTCATTAAGGTGCGCAAGTACATGAGGTCTTTAGGCATTCATGTCCCTCATGTCCAGAAAAAAGCGAACCCGCCTCAGGGGACGGAAGATGCCGCTCAAGACGGTCCTGATTCTATTTGAATCTTGCTTTGATTGATTCCTTGTGTGCCATTAGGCCTTCTGCTTCGGCGAGTGTTTCCACTGTTTCTGATAGCGCCTTTAGGCCGGCTCTTTCTACGTGGGTTGTTGAAGTTGTCTTTAGGAAGTCTCTGACTGATAGGGGGCTTGCGAACTTTGCGGCTCCGGACGTCGGCAGTGTGTGGTTGCTTCCTGCCGCGTAGTCTCCTATTGCTACGGGAGTGTTTTCGCCGACAAATATTGCGCCTGCGAAGCTGATTTTTTCCGCTACTTCTGACGGGTGCTCCGTGTGTATTTCCAGGTGTTCGGGAGCGTACTTGTTGGCGAACTCTATCGCGGATTCTATTGATTTGACGTTGACCACAAGCGCCTCCTCAAGGCTTTTTTCCATGACCGCCTTCCGGGGGCTATCTTTGACTATTTCAGTCAGATGCTTGGAGACTGCCGCAGCCATCTTCTTTTCAGTCGTCGCAAGTACTACGCGGGCGTCAGGGTCGTGTTCGGCTTGCGCCGCCAAATCCCACGCGACCCACCGGGGGTCTGCGGTGTGGTCTGCTATTATTAGGACTTCACTTGGGCCGGCCGGCATGTCCACGTCTACTACGCCGTAAACGAGTTTCTTTGCCGCAGTAACATACTTGTTTCCGGGGCCAACTATTTTGTCCACTGGAGGAATGTTTTGCGTGCCGTAAGCTAACGCCGCTATCGCCTGCGCTCCGCCAATCCTGTAGACTTCGTCCACTCCCGCCAAGTCGCATGCCACAAGTATTTCGGGCGAAATCGGAGGGGGAGAAACGACTACGACGCGCGGGACACCAGCGATTTTAGCGACCAAAGCAGTCATAAGAACGGTGCTGGGGTATTTGGCGCGGCCGCCTGGAATGTAGCATCCCACGCTTCCTATTGGGGTTGTTTTTTCTCCTACTATTACGCTTGATTCCGTCTCTTCTTTCCAGTTGACTGAGGCGCGCTTAAGCTGTTGTTCGTGGAAGTGGGCTATGTTTCGGCGGGCGTGCTTTAGGGCCTTGAGGAATTTGGGTTTTACTTCGGCGTAGGCGTCCTGAGTTTCCCGGGGTATTATGCGGAAGTTTCCGCCTGACAATGGGAAGCCGTCGAATTTTTGGGTGTACTGGTATAGCGCCTGGTCGCCTTTCGCCACAACGTCCTGAATAATCTTCAACGCCACTTCTACTGCGTCATCTGACGTAGGAGGTTTGCGCGTCAGCATCTTTTTTACTGCCGAGGACGTATCGGGGTAATTGGCGGTCTTAAGCTTCATTATGTTTGGTTATTGATTAGCCGCACCGCTTGAAAAAAGGCTTAAGACGCAGCTGGCAGGGGTTTTTCGGGGGAGGTTATTCCTTGGGTGGAGTGACTATGTTGCCCTCCAGCATCTCCAGGTATGACGCCACTATCGCATCATGCTGTTTTACGCCGAAATTCTTGAGGAATTCGAAGAATTCTTCTTTTTCAGCCGGCTGCTGCGCCTCAACCTCCAAAAACAGTCCTAAACCCTCCACTTCGTCTATGCTCACCGCGAACTTTTGGAAGATGTACGTCCGCCTAATCTTCTTGACTGAAGCAACCGGAGTGAACCCCAACTTCAAAAGGATACCTCTAATGCTCAGTTCAACAGGAATCTCCAACTCCTCCCTCGTCTTAACAGGACCGCCCGCCTTAGGCCCCTTGTAAGTGAGGAACGTGCGGTTGTTTTCCCTACGAAGCCTCAATGCCTCGTCAGTTTTGGCGAAGTCGCGCACAGGATGCTGAAAATACTCGTCCTCCTGCCTTAAGGTCTCCTTATGCACCGCCCCAAGAGAAACCAAAATGCGTTCGGCGTCAGACGGAGCCTTCGCCTTCACCTCCATCTCAATCATGGCAAACTACTTTGCGGTCAAATTAACCAACACGTGGTCCTCCTCGAAAGGCCTCAGGTCCACTACTTCGAGGACGTTGAATTTTCCGCGCAGCGTGTTCACTTCCTCCTTGAATATTTTCTGGGGGTCTCTGACGCTGTTTATGCTGCGGGCTTTTATGGAAAGAAGCGCGGCTTTGGCGCCGAATGTCTCCATGTTTTTGGTGAGTATTTCAGTTTGATTAGGTTGAGCCACGTCCTGAATTATTACGTCCGCCTTGGACAGCAGATGCCGGTATTCCTGCGGCTGCCTTGCGTCGGCAAGTATCGGCACCATGTTGGTCTTTCGTTCGGCGACAGGCACGAGCTCCCTGAGCATCCGCGGGCTGAATTCAACGCAGTAAACAAGGCGCCTTGTTATGTCCGCTATGTGGCTTGCGGTGGTGCCGGTGCTCGCCCCCAAATACAGTACCGTGCTGTCTTGCGTCACAGGGAACCTGCGCAATCCCTGAACTATTCCCGCAGCGACCTTGCTCCTGAAGGGGTCCCACGCGCGGTACTCAACGCCGCCCTGCTTGAAAGTACGCTCTCCGTACACCGTAAGACCTGGAACAGAATTCTTAGTCGCAGGCCGCCCGTGGAATTCGAATACGCCGGGGAAGTATGTTCTCATCAGCTTGCGTATTGGGAGAGGACGATTAAATAATCTGGTTGAAGGCGTTCTTTTGACGACGACTTACTTGTCTTTTGTTTTCCTCATTTTTTCGTCATTTCTTTTTTCCGCGTCAAGTCGTTCTAGGGCTGTTTGTTCGGCGTTTACGTATGTCATGCCTGCGGTGAGGTTGGGGTGTTTTTCTGCTGCTAGGCGGTACATTTCATAGGCGACTCTCCTGTAGTCTGCGTGGCCTTGCGGGCTTGTCCGTAGTTCTGCGAAGTGGAATAGTTCGCGCAGGTTTAGTTTGACGTACCAGCGTATTTTGTATCCGAAGGGCACCACGTATTGGGCGGCTTCAGGGCTTTTTTTGGCAAGCACCCGGTATGCGTCGTCGGCCTTCTTCATCGCGTCTTTATAGTCTTTTTCGTAGCCGGCCTCGATGAGTATTGGCGGTGTGTCGTATCCGTGTTTTGTGGTTAATAGCTGGCGTTCTTGGGTGAGTATTCTGTGGCGCTGTAGGTCGCGGTATATTCCGAAGTTCCCCAGTACGTCATAACCGTAGTGGACTGTTTCGAATGCGCGGGGCGGCTTGTGGCGGCGGTTGCCTCTTCCTGCAACGCATGCGCGCACTATTTCGATTAGTTTTTCCTGCGGTTGAGTGGCCAATTGAGCGCGCACTTCCGCCTCAGGCATGTCGCTTTGAGAATATAAGGCGGAGGCCGCGACCGAAAGTAGAGCGTCTTTTTCAGGCGGCGCGGACACCAAAGTCACTTCTTTTTCGCCGGACGTTTTGGCGGCAAGAGTTTCTTTGGCAATGCTGCTTAGCGCTTTCCTTTGGCTGGCAAGGAATTCCGCCTGCGTGTCGCCATGAGCTCCATACGCTCGTTTTACGAAGCTTGGTATGTGCTTGGTTAATTCCCCGTGTATGCTTGCGGCGAGCGCCTGCATTTCAGGTAGATTCTGGCTCCTAAGCTTCACAATCAAGTACTCGAAGGCGCGGCCGTTGCCGAAGAGTCCTACGTTCGTTTGTGTTGCGGCGGGCAAGTAGACGCGCAGTGTGTCGCATGCTTTGGCGCGTATTGCGGCGTCGTATGCGCGGTCGCTTGCGTCGAAGTCTTTGGGGTGCTTTTCCTTAAGGTACGCTGTGATTGGCGGCAGCAGCCTGCTGTATTCGTCAAAGAGCATGTCGCATGTTTCCTCGAAGAGTTGCGCGTGGGGTCCCGCCATTATCGACGGTTCACGGTAGTAGAGGTATTTTCCGCCTTGTTTTTCGTTGAATATTACGTAGCGGGTGCTTTTTTCAAGTGGGCTTATTCCTATGCGCGGGTCCTCAAGCGCTTTTGCCGCAATCTGGCTTACGTTCTCGCAGGCCACATGCGCCCCCCCAAGCTCGGCAACGCTGTCGTCGCCGTACCCTATCAACACGCGGTCGTAAAATTCCTCCGCCTTCTTTATGGCGACTGAAGAATCTTCCGCAGGCATTTGACCGGCTATTTGATTGAAGCCGCTTTCCGCATTCAGTATGAACTCGTCCAAAAGTAGGCGGCGAAGCGTCTTGGGGCTTCGGCTGTACCTTGAAAACAAAGCGCCTTTAACTACGTCAGGCAGGTTAGTCAGAACGAAAACGTCGGAATCTACGTTTGTGACGTAGGGAGCAATAAGAGCCTTCTCTTTCTGCGAGTAAATTTCAGCCACAACACACCCAAACCTATATTAAGACGGCGCCAAAAAAAAAACGGGCGCCAAAAAGCCCTCAGATAATCTTCTTCCCTGCCTTGTCAATAATGTGGATGACGTTAACAGGGCAGCTGTCTGCGGCCTGCTTGTTTACTGCGTAGTCTTTCTGTTCTATGGCAAGCTCCTCATTGCCCTCTGCGTTTTTTTTCGCCCCTTTGAGGTTTGAGAGTCCGTCTGCCCCCATCTCCCAGAAAGCAGGCGCAGTCGCAGCGCATGCTGTGCAGCCGATGCAGTTTGGTCTGTCGTGTTGTATAGTGTAGTCAGCCATTTGAGTTCACCTGTCTTGGCTTTTCTATTCGATGCGACGGTATTTAAATCGTTCGGCGGTTTCTCGCTTTGACGTCCGGAGCACTGCTGAGAATCCGCCGAGTATTTATGTTTTAGCAGAGAATGATGCAGTAGTGATTGATATGATATTCGCAGGAGTAAACGTTTTGGGTGTGCTTGCTGGCGCGGTTGCAGCTTGGATTGTGGGTTTCGTCTGGTATTCCCCCCAAGTCTTCCTTAAAAGATGGCTTAAGCTAACTGGCATTACTGAGAAGGAGATGGCCGAAAACATGAAAAAAAGTATGGCTTCAACCTTCTTGATCATGTTCCTTAGCGCAGTCGTGACCGTGTTCGTCCTTGCGCGCCTCATATACTTTACAGGGAACACAACGCTTTTTGGAAGCCTGAAAATCGCCTTCTGCGCGTGGGTCGGATTTATGGCTATGCCCGGCCTCAATAGCGTCCTTATGGAGAAAAAACCGAAGGAACTTTACCTTTTGAACATGGGGCACTTCCTTGTCGCACTCCTTGTCTCGGCGATAATCATCGGCCTGTCTTGGTAGCCCCAATAGTCACAAAAAGGACGTTGGGTTCCTTTAGGTCTTTAGTGCCTGCGCCGAATCCTGATTTTGTTTCGCCCTTAAATTTCGGCGGGCTTCCGAATCCTGTAGAAAGCGCTTTGAGTATGGCCGCGCCTGTGGGTGTGACTAGTTCGAATTCCACGTCAACAGGATAGGTTGGTATTCCTTCAAGTAGTAGGCGTGTTGCTGGTGCGGGGTTTTCCATTATCCCGTGCGCTGTTTTGATTGATCCTTTAGGCCAGGGTAGGGGGGAGGAGTATATGGCGTCTATCTTTAGTTGGTTTAGGGCGGCGCATGTTGCGACGATGTCTATGATGCTGTCTACTGCGCCGACCTCATGAAAGTGGATTTTTTCTGTCGGCACGCCGTGGACGTGGGATTCAGTTTCCGCGAGAACCGCAAATATTGCCTGGGACTTTTCCTTTACCGCGGGCGAAAGAGCGCTTTCATCAATCATCTTCCGTATGTCACGGTAAGCGCGAGGAGGCTGATGCCCTTCCTCGACGTCCACGATGAAGCGCAGCGCCTCAACTCCGCTACGATTAACCTTCTCAGTCCGCAATCGGTAATCCGAAAGTGGAATTTTCCCGACTTCGTTTTTGATTTCAGGAAACGACGCGCCAGCGTCAATCAACGCGGCCACAACCATGTCTCCTGCTATGCCGGAGGGACAATTGAAGTATGCGGCGTTCATTGCTTCCCCTTGAAAAAGAGCCAGTTCTTTCCGTCCTTGAGTTTTATGAGGACGTATTTTCCATTAATCTTTTGGCCTTTGATTTTCACTACGATTTTACTTTCCGTCCACTCTTCTTCCGTGAATGTGCCTTTGTCCCAGATTCGAACCGGCCCCGCGCCGTAGTTCCCTTCAGGTATTATGCCTTCGAACGACGCGTATGAAAGCGCGTGGTCTTCGACCGCAACCGCAAGACGCCTTACGCCTTCCTCAACAGGAGGCTCCTTAGTCACAGCCCAACTTTTCAATACGCAATCCTTCTCCAAACGCAAATCCCAATGCAACCTCGAAGCATCATGCTCCTGAACAACGTAGATAGGCCGAACCCATCCTTTTGGCGCTTCGTCCGAATCAGGCTTGCAGACGTCTTTCGCCTTCATGTTTCACTTGCTTTTTAAGACGCCTACTTTAGGGCATAATTCGGAAAGCGCGCATTCGCTGCAGCTTGGCGTAGGCGCCTTGCATATGGCGCGGCCGTGTTCTATGAGGAGGTATGTGATTAGGTTCCAGTTGGCGCGGGGGAATAGTTTCATGAGGTCCTGCTCTATTTTGTCTGGGTCCGAGTTCTTTGAGAATCCCATGCGCTGGCTTAGTCGGCCTACGTGTGTGTCTACTGCTATTCCGTCGTTTATGTTGAATGCGCTTGATAGTACGATGTTTGCGGTTTTTCTTGCGACTCCCGGTAGCTCTATTAGTTCTGGCATCGTGTGGGGTACGTCTCCGTTGTGTTTTTCCACGAGTATGCGGCATGTTTCCTGTATGTTTTTGGCTTTCTGGTGGTAGAATCCGGTTGACTTCACTTCTTCTTCGAGTTCGGGAAGGTATGCTTCCGCGTAGTCGCGTGCGCTGCGGTACTTCTTGAATAGTGTTTCGGTGACTATGTTCACTTGCTTGTCCGTGCACTGCGCAGAAAGCATCACTGCGATGAGTAGGTCTAGGGGCGTGTTGTAGTGCAAAGCAATCTTGATGTTCTTGTATCCCCGCCTAAGAAGCCGGACGATTTCCGAGATGCGCTCCGCCTCGCTCAACTTGCCTGCCGAAGGTTTATCGGACGGTTTGACGGCCGATTTGACTGGTTTTTTCGCCGGTTTCGCGGATTTTTTCGCCGGCTTGAGGGTCTTCTTCGCTTTTGACGCAGGTTTAGCGGCAGACTTTTTCGCAACTTTTTTGGGGGATTTTTTAGCGGGCATCAGTTGCTTATTACTCCGGCGTGAATTAAAACGGCGTTTAAGTTAGCGGATTGAATATTCCGCTTCTTCTAATCAGGCGGCTGAAGCGGCTTACGAAAATAGGCATAGTCTCCACAGAAACCAGTCCTGCAGGTTTGAACGCGGGGATTTTAAGCTTGGCGGGTTCTACGCCGACCACCTTGACGTCTATGGGATTGAATTTGAATTCGCTTCTTTTTTGCGCCTGAGTAAGGTAGAATATTTTGTTGCGGTCCAACCCCACCAAACCAGACGTCACCCAGTCCACCGCAAGCGTCGAATTTCCGGCAGCAATAAAACCCGCCTTCTTAGGAGTTCCTCTGGCAGGGCCCGCACCTTCCATGCCTATCACCGCGTCAACGAGATTCAGGCGCGGCTTTATCACAGAGTTTATGTCCAACAGCATCTGGGAGAATGCTTCTGCGTCAGCAAGCGTCAGATGAAGCAATCCCTTTTTGGGTCCGGAAACGCAGCCGAAAAGGTTTTTGACTGCGCACGTGTAGTACATCTGGCTGTGCGTCTTAAGCTTCGGCAGATTGAGTATCGCGTCCGCCTCCAACGCGGCCTTCCCCAGAGTTAGCGACGGCATTATTCCGTTTTTGAATTTGACCTTCTTCCCCTTCCTTAAGTCCACTATTGGAACACCAAGCCTGTCGCAGACTTCCGCCAGTCCCGCTGCTTCGGCCGTTTTTCGCGTACTGCCGAAGAAGCTGCTGTCGCCCAAAGAAACCTCGCACTTCAAATCAATAAGCGCTCTTGCCACAGCGTCGACGACTGCGGGATGAGTTGTGACTGCGGCTTCAGGCGGACAGCCTCTAAGCAGATTAGGCTTAAGGAGGACTTTCTCGTTTTTCTTGAAGAAAGCTTTGAATCCGCCAAGCGGCTTCATTACTGCTTTTACTGCTGCATCGACTTTCTCTTGGTCGTATGAGCCGCATTTGGCGAGAGAAACATCGGTCATAAGCGAAGTCTAAATTTAATTGCGGCCGCAGTTAAAGAGCCGTCTTTTACTCTGAAGACCGGTTAATCCACTCGTGAACCATGACCTCGGCCTTCTCGGTCTCAACGGTCTCCAATATTTTTTCCGCCACTTTTTCCGCCGTGTCCGGCTTGGGATTGTTTTCGTTGCTTCGCGGGTGGAACTGTGGAGCGGGCGCCTGCGCGGGCCGTAGGCTGTTTTTCATGAAGTTGGTTTCGGTGATGTAGGGGTGGACTACGCTCACTATGATTTTGTCTTTCTCCAGTTCTTTTCTTGCGGTAAGAGAGATGCAGTTTAATGCGTACTTGGTGGAAGCGTATCCTCCGACGTAAGGCAGGTACATTTTGGATGTTCCGCTGCTTATGTTGACTATCATTCCGCCGCCGTGCTTTCTCATGACTGGGATTACCGCCTGCATGGCAAGAAGCGGGCCGACAAGATTTAGTTCTATTATGTGGCGGTACTGGGAGACGTCTATGTTTTCTATGGGAGAGTACATTCCCTGCCCCGCGTTGTTTATGAGTATGTCCAACCCCTTGAACCTGTGGAGCGTCATGTCTACGAGGTTTTTGATTGAGCTGGCGTTTGTCATGTCGGTGGGCACCGCAAATGAACCTGGAATTTCCTTACTAAGCTGCCGAATCTTGTCTTCAGAACGCGAAGCCAAAACCACCTTCGCCCCCAGGCTAGCAAACAACTTAGCGGTCGCAAGCCCAATACCCGACGAAGCCCCAGTCACAATGACAACCCTATCCTTAACGTCCATAATAAGAAGTACAGGCAAAAAGGTATAAAAAGGGTCTGGGCAACTAATCACCAAAACATAGCATGAATCAACACTGACTTGGTTCAGGCTTTCATACTGTCCCTGAATTTTCCAGTTTTTTCGCCCTTCTCGGGTTTTCTGAATATGTAGAGGTGTTCGTGCATTATCAGGAGAAAGTTGGATTTTTTAGATTTTCCTGCCCAGTAGCCGGTTGTCTTAACGTTCCATTGTTGCTTTGTGACATCTTCTTTGAGTATGAATCCCGCTTCCAGAAAAGCAGACAACACCCTTACGGAGACAGGGATATAGTGCTTATGTCTTCGGGTATCTCCGATTAGTATCCCGCAATACTTGTCAGGTATGAGAACTCGGAAACTCTCCTTTGCTACAATCTTCATCTCTTCTATGAATTCGTCCAAGCTGTGGACTGAGGATAAATCGCCTTTGATCCGTTGTTGAGTGTATGGGATGATGTTCAGATAGGGCGGGTGGGTGGCTATGAAGTCTATTGACTCATCTTTTATTAGGTCTAGGTTTCTGGCATCTCCAACATAGGTTTTCTGTTCTGTTTTTGGGAAGTTTTCATCTATTGAGTCAAATTTCAGCCTATCATGGGTTATCATGATAGCGTCTGGATTTATGTCAACTCCTATGCCATTTCGTCCAAGTAGTTTACATTCAATTAAGGTAGTTCCGCCTCCGACCATCTGGTCCAAGACTGTATCTCCTTGTTTGGAGTAGCGTAGTATTAGGTTTCTTGGAATCTCTGGTGCCCAGTTGCCCCGGTAATCTCCCTTGTGTGTAGCCCATTCGCCCCGTTTGGGGAAAGACCAAACTGTTGTGTATTGGAGCTCGAAGTCCTTGGGTTGGAGAATCTTAACCTCTTTCTTTTCGGATACGGTGGAGTCGCCTATCTTGGCTGATTTGTATGTAGAATTCTTGACCTCCCGCATAGAAACATAGTCGTCTCCAACCATCCCACATATCTATTGAAAACGGAAATTTAAGGGCTTATTTTAGCACTTCTCTAAGCGCCCCCTCTAACATCCCCTTCTTTATGAAGTCTAGATTTAGAAGGTAATCTAGCTTATCAAAACCTTTCTTTAACTGGTTGTGGGATGTGTTCCAGACGTCTCCGTCGGTTATCCAGATGAAAGCCCATTTTTTACTTATTAGCTCATTTCGGCGGTTAATGTAGGAGTCGACTATTTCTTCAGGTTTTGACCCTGAGCCGGAGTAGTAGTTTACCTCTATGTTTACGAGTTTGCCGCCTTTATGGATTATGAAATCGGATTTGCGATTTACCAACTCGGTTGGGGCAGATACGCCATATTTTTCTTGGGCATGTCCGAATGTCCTTTGGAATAGGAAGTCGAATTTCATCGACTTTGAAAGTTTCTCAACGAGGGGTTTTATCGCTAGCTCCATAGCATCGCCGCTTCGATTTTTCCTGGCGTTGGTATCCATCCCAACCTCAACGCCCATCACATAGTCGTGGAAATTCCTTACGTTTGAGAATAGGGGTAAAACGCCCGATTTTTCAGCGAAAGCGGTGAATTCTTCAACCTCTTCTTTAGTTAGCGTATCCCCTTTTTTCCTACTGAAATTGTACGTCTTTATGGCTTCATCCGGACTAAAGAAATCGGTAATAACCGGGAATTCAACCTCCCGGATAGCCAGGAGAATAGGCATTGTCTTGAGTACTTCCGGGTAGTCTGCTATCAGCTTTGCGTAATCCGATTTTATTGACTTAGAGTTGATGAGGCTATCCCACAGAGCTAGTTCAGTTTTTATAGAATCTACATTTTCCCGTATTTTTTTCCAGTCTACAAAGAATTCAGATGAACGGTTTGTCGGGACTAAAGTTTTTCTAAAATTTTGGGCTACGTCATCCAAGGTCTGAACCGGTAGGTAGTTTTTGTAGAATTGTAGAGCCATCATCAGTTATTTGTTTCGTAATTTAGAATCAACAATTCGTTGATTTTTCCGCGTCCATTGCCTTTGCAGTTAATGTTTCTCCTAGCCTTGACGACTTGGATATTGTAGCCGTCAAACAGTTCTCGAATAAGGGGTGTATCGCTGTTGCTCAGTTTTAGTTTAGCCCCTTCCTTGTCCAATTCCTTATACAGCCGGCTTAATCGTACTTGGTCTTTGTCGGTAAAACAGCCGTTTGTGTAGCCTGTGAAACTTGAGGTTTCAGATAATGGATGATATGGTGGGTCAAAGTAAACAAGGTCTTCGCCCGTAACTTTACCTTCTATGTCCTCAAAGTCTCTTAGGACTATATCCACGCCTTGGAGCAATTCGCTGGCTTTTTTTAGGGCTTCTTCGTTTACTATGTTCGGATTTTTGTATTTCCCGAAGGGGACGTTGAATTCTCCCTTGGAGTTTTCCCGGTATAATCCATTGAAGCAGGTCTTGTTCAGATACAAGAACATGGAGGACTCGTCTATGCCGCCTAACCTTGCGTTGAACGTGTCCCGTATTTTGTAGTAGTATCTCTCGGAGTGGTTTTTCTGGTGAACCTTAAGCAATTCTATCAAATCCTCGACAGAGTCCCTTACGTTGATGTAGCAGTCGATAAGGATTTTATTGGAGTCAGAGAGAACTATCCGCTCAGGTGAATACTTCTGTTTGACATAATAGAAAACCGCCCCACCACCCAGAAACGGCTCAAAATATCCACTAAATACGTCGGGAAAATACGGCTCAAACTGGCTCAACAACTGCGATTTACCACCAGCCCACTTAACAAAAATAGGGATATCAAACCCGTTCATACCATTTTACTATAAAATTTAAGGCATAATAATTCGGGTATCGCTTATCCTTTCACCATCTCTTCTATTCTTTTGAGCGTGTCCGCCTCCTGCGGCCCTCTGTCTGCTCTTATTCTTACGAGTCTGGGGAACCGTAGCGCGTATCCGCTTTCGTATGTTGGGCTTTTCTGTATTTCCTCGAATGCGACTTCCACGACGGTGGTTGGTTCGAGGACGCATTCCTTTCCTTCCTGACGGCGTATGGTGGGCTTCAATATGTCGGTTATTTCCTGCAGTTGCTCGTCCGTTATTCCGGTTGCCATCCGCCCCATAGTCTTGAACATCCCCTCTTCAATGTCGTATGCGGAGAGTAAGAAGCTTCCCAGCCAGCTTGCGCGGCGGCCTTCCCCCCATGTTGCGCCGGTTATTACGAGGTCGAGCGTCTCCATTATGGGTTTTACTTTGTACATGTTGCCGACTCTGCTTCCTGGGACGTAGTTTGCGGTTAGGTTTTTGGCCATGACTCCTTCGTGGCCTAATGCTAATGATTTTTTGTAGAATTCGTCTGCTTGTTTGGCGTCGCTTGTTATGAGTTGTTGGGCTAGGCGGAAGTCTGGGGTTTCTTCTATTATTGAGGCGAGGGTTTTTCGGCGCTCGATGAAGGGTGTGGTAAGGAGTATTTTGTGGTCAAGTAGGAGTGCGTCGAAGAGGTTGACTTCCACTGGGATTTCCTTCTGGATTTTCTCTACGTCGTACTTCCTTTTGATTCTGCGGGAGAGGTCTTGGAAGGGGCGCGGTCTGCGCACGGTTGTGTCTGAGATTGCGACCATTTCTCCTTCGACGATTGCGGTCTTAGCTTTGATTTGGGTTTTTGATGCTGCAACCACTTCGGGGAATTGTTTTGTGACGTCCTCAAGCCGTCGGGTAAACAGGGTGATTGAGTCGCCTTGCTTGTGGATTTGTATTCTGGCTCCGTCGTATTTCACTTCGAACGCCGCCGTCCCCTTAAGTTCTTCGAGTGCGCCTTCTATGCCTGACGCTTTTTGCGCAAGCATCACTTTCATTGGTTTTCCGGGGACGAGAGTCACTTTTTCGAGAGCTTCCGTCCCGCCTTTCTTTGCAAGAGAAGCCACGTATCCTATGTCGCAAGTCAAGTTTAGGGCGTGCTCTACTAGGTCCGGGTTTATGCCGTACGCCTGCGAGACTGCGTCTCTAAGTATTCCTTCGCCTACTCCCAGCCGTAGTTCGCCGACCGTAAGCCGGGCGACGTATTTTCCGTCTTCCCCGGAAGCCGACGAAAGAAGATCCTTAAGAGAGGTGAGCTTGCGGTCCTGGCTTCCCTTACCCTGAAGCGAAGGAAACTTCCGCAAAGTTTCAAGAAGATACTCCACAGTCAGCTCCTTCGTAAAGAGCGTCGTCTGAGTTTTCTTTGACAGCGCCTTAGCGGCGGCAATCCCCACGTCGCCTGTTTCCCGGATTAAATCGTCGACCTTGCTTTCAGTCAGTCCGCTTGTGTCCGCTATCGCCTTCACCATTATTTTCTCGGCGACCCCCAGTTCGCGGTCGTCCCATTCGGGGAATAGCCGGCCTTTCAAAAGTAGCATTACGTCGGAAATGTCTTTTTCCGGCACTGTTGCGAGGAATTCGGCGATTATCTTCGTCATCTCAAGGCGTTTGGTGGTCGCCGACAGCGAGTCGAACAATTTGGTCAGTTCCGCGAATTTCATGGGTAGTTTAAAATCGTCTAATGTATTTCCGTTTCAACCCTCTAAATATGTGGGTGGAAGCTAGGAAGGTCATGATAACTGTTGAAACGCCAAAGTGGAGTTTCATAAAGTACCGGGCCACACCTAAAGGATTCGTCAAGGAACTCACTTCGCCCTTGCCCACAATATTTAACTACGGGTTCGTCTGGGGCGAACTGGGCGGCGACGGAATGCCCGCGGACGCAGTCATCCTGGGCGGAAGGCTTCCTCAAGGCACAACCAGAGAAGGAAGAGTAGTCGCTGAAGTCCTGTTTAAAGACGCAGGATGCTTAGACAACAAATTGGTCGTCGCTCAATCAGTAGGCCTAAGCTTCTGCGACAAAATGAGCATCCGACTTTTTTTCAGGTGCTACGCGCTGTTCAAGAACGTTCGGTCGCGCTTACGCCGTTCACCCGCAAGAGCCGCCTACGTTGGCCTTCTATGGTAGCAGGCTGAAGCAGCGTCCCCAATAGCTTCCTTCCTCGTATGTGATTACGGGTTCTGTTTTCGACAGGACGTCATAAAGGCGCTTGTCTTTCGCGGATAACGCAGTAAAGTACAGGCTGTCGAAGCATACGTGAGTCACGTTTGCCCCACTTAGTATGGACAGGTTTTTGTCGTATTCTCCGTCAGGTATCTGGCCGGCGCTTCCCACTCGGTAGCAAGGTATTTTGCTGTAGTAAAGGCAGTGGCTTTGGTCAAACGGCTTAAAGACGACTGATCCCTTAGGCAGAGTATCAACGAAACCGTAGAAATTTATGGAAGGCTCAATCCGAGCGCGGTAGACGAACGCGTAACCTATCGGGACAGACGCGAAAGCGACCGCAAGAATGAGGCAGACAATGAAAAGTTTCTTGCCGCTAAAAGTTTCAACAAGGCCTCTGCCCAGTCCCAGCGCCACGAAAGGCATGAAGTTGACGAACATACGCGCAAGCCCGTTCAATGTGAAAGGGATGAAGCTGAGAACGAAAATCAGGAGGATGTATTGCGCATGTTTCTCCTTCATCATGCCCCACAATCCACGAAGTATAAACAATGTTGCGGCCGCAACCGCAGCAATCCACGCGGCAACAAGCAGGTTGAGTACAGGATACTGTTCCCGTAAAGGATTAAGCTGCGCAAAGAAGTCTTCTCCGCTGTTTGGAGGACCCGCCCAAAAATCCAGCATAACGTCAACCCACCTTTGCGGGGTAACAAGCGACATTACGGCTCCGGACAGCGGCATGTTGACTACCGCCGGGTCGTCAGGGTAATTTCCGCCAGACAGCTTAGGCCAAATTGGGTTTCCGAACACCTCGTAGTTTCTAATGTACCAAGGCGAAACAAGGATTAGGCCGCAAACAGCGAATGCCGCCGCTTCTTTAGGCTTGCGCAAAAACCGGTGGGCTGTGACAGCAATCATTGGGGCGAATCCGTAATAGTGCGTTTGGGCTGCGGCGGCTGAAAACAGGAGTGCGAGAATTAAATCCCTTCTTTTTCCGCCCGCCAAATATTCGAAGTAGAAGTAAGCAACTGACGCCGAGAAGAAGAATAGCGCGGTGTCCACGTAGGCGATTGCGCTG
Source organism: uncultured archaeon (assembly GCA_902384455.1). GTDB lineage: Archaea > Altiarchaeota > Altiarchaeia > IMC4 > SCGC-AAA252-I15 > CABMCB01. The sequence goes on along the minus strand of CABMCB010000071.1, from coordinate 214,388 downwards.
AAGTAAGCGTGAAACGGCAGGAAAGCAAGGGCGAACGCGGAGGCGACCAATGTCTTACCGTCTTTAGGGTAAATCCTGTGCACAAGCAGCAGAAACATAAAGTAGCCGAATAAACCAAACAACAAAGAAGACTCCTTCATCAAACCAGTCGTAAGATAAAGAACGCTTGTTGCCGCATAAAAGAACGGAGGCCACCATAGGGCGTTTACGCCTGTCTGATATTCAAACGTGGGGTAGTATCCGTGTTGGGTTATGAACCTTACAATTGACAGATGAAACGTGGCGTCTCCTGTGACAGGAGCAACAAGCGAAAGAACCAGCCGAAGAAGCACTGCCGCAACTGTGATGTAGGCAAGCAACGCCGCAGTCCTCCGGGGGGAAAACAGGAACAACATGCGCTTTAATGCGGCCTGAAGCAGAATCTTGGTGTACTTGGGGCCCATGTCGAGGAAGTTGAATTTGGTCTGCCCAATCTCCCGCTCCCGATACGTAATGGGTATTTCCTTGACCTTAAGCCCCGCGGCAAGAGCGGACAACACGACTTCACTGTGTATTTCCGGGCCGTCCGACTTTGGGGGGCAAACATCCAGTAGCGTTTTGCGCATGGCCCTGTATCCGCTTGTGATGTCTTTCACCGAAGCCCCGAATAGGATGCTTGCGACTGTGTTGTATCCGCCGGAGAATATTTTTCGGGCCAGTCGGCCGTCTAGTTTTCCTCCGCCTGAGAATCTGCTTCCTATGACGAGGTCGGCTTGTTTGAGTGCTTTTAGGAATGAGGGTATTTCTTGGGGGTTATGAGATAGGTCGGCGTCTATTATCATAAGGAACTCGCCTTTTGCTTTGGCGAATCCTGCTTTGACTGCTGAGCCGTATCCGCGGTCTTCTGTGCGGCGTATGACGTGTACGTTGCCGTATTTTTTGCCGGCTTTTTCCGCCGAGTCTGCCGTGCCGTCGGGGCTTGCGTCGTCTACTATTATGATTTCGCCGTCTATGCTGTTTTTCTTGAAGACGTCTTCCACTTGAGGTATTAGGCGGCGGACGTTTTCGGCTTCGTTGTAAGTAGGGACGACTACGGACAGCGTCTTCATATGCACGCCTATTGGGGAATAGGGGATAAAATCTATATGTGGTAGCGGTATCTGTAAAGCGCAAACAGGTGCTTTAGGTAGTTTATCTGCTCCTTAGAGTTGAGCTTGCTTTCTCCGGCCAGCCGGTCCTTGAACGTGAATGGGACTTCAGTGATTTTACTAACGTGCCCTTTGACTGCGATTTCAAGCAGAATCTTGAAACCCAACGGATTAAGAGTGACATCCTCTATGACTTCGCGCTTAATCATGAACAAACCGGACATCGGGTCGGAAAGAGGCGTAAGCGGCTGAGCAAGCATAGTCGCAACCTTGCTTATTATCTGCCTGTGAAGCGGCCAATGCTCCACTCCCCCGCCTTGAGCGTACCTTGTTCCAGGAGCGAGGTCTGCGCCCGCCTTGATGGCCGCCACAAGCTGAGGTATTACTTCGGGTGGGTGCGACAAATCTGCGTCCATTACGCCCAAGTAGTCTCCTGTGGCCATAGCGAATCCCTCAAGCACTGCGGAGGACAACCCCAGTTTGCCTGAGCGGTGGACTACTGTGACGGGATATTTTTTCCCCAGCTTCTCAGCTACGTCGCCTGTTCCATCGGGGCTTCCGTCGTCTACTATGACAAGTTCACCTTCTATGCTCGCTTTCTTCAGAGCCTCAAAAAGCCGTTCTGCTAGTATTGGGATGTTGTCTTTCTCGTTGTATGTTGGGACTATGATGGAGACGTCCATGTTAGGTTATAGTGTGTTTCGCCTTAAGGCTTGCTGTTTAATGGGGGTGAAGGGGGTTTTTTAAGGCCCACTTGCGTATGTAATTACCTCATAGTATAACATACTGTGACAAATCAAAATGAAGCGCGAGCAACTGACCATAACCCTCAGAGACGACATAGTAGAGCGCGTAGACCAGATGGTCGACGGCATAAGAATACGCAACAGAAGCCACGCAATAGAAGTGATGCTCTCCAAAGTCTTCTCCGCAGACAAAGTCAAAAAAGCGGTGATTCTGGCAGGAGGCGAAGGAACACGAATGCGCCCCTTCACATACGAAATGCCCAAATCCCTAATACCCGTGCAAGGGAGGCCTCTTCTTGAGCACATAGTCGACTTGTGCCGCAAGTATGACGTGAGGGACATTGTCATAAGCATAGGCTACCTGGGCAACAAGATTAGGGAGTACTTCGGGAACGGCTCAAAGTTCGGCGTCCGAATCACTTACATAGAAGAGAAGGAGGCGCTTGGGACCGCAGGCCCGCTTTCGCTTATGCGCGACCAGCTTACTGAGACGTTCCTTATGTTCAACGGCGACGTTCTCGCGGACATCGACCTTATGGACTTAATCCGCTACCACAACGAGAAGAAAGGTATGGCAACTATTGCCCTCACGCACGTCAAAGACCCCAGCCAGTTCGGAGTGGCGCTTCTTGAAGGCGACCGAATACTCGATTTCATAGAGAAACCCAAGAAAGGGGAGCAAACAAGCAACCTCATCAACGCCGGAGTTTACGTTCTTGAACCGTCGGTGCTAGACGTCCTGCCCAAAGGGAAAAGCATGATAGAGAAAGACATATTCCCAATTCTGGCGAAAAAAGGGGAGTTGTACGCTTACCCGTTCGACAGGCAGTGGTTCGACACAGGCACGCCCGAGTCATACGAAAAGGCAATCAAAGAGTGGAAGCCCCTAAGCTGAAACGCGGATAATCCGACCCGACTTGTTATGAAAAACAAACCCGCAGTCAAAGCAAGCGTATTCCGAGCATACGACATCCGAGGCGTATACGGAAAAGACCTCACAGACGAACTCGCACAGATTGTGGGACAATCATACGCGTCAGGACTAAAACCAGGCGCAACAGTCGCAGTAGGATGGGACAACCGCACATCATCCCCCGCACTATCCAAAGCGCTCATCAAAGGCATAAACCAGGCAGGCATAAACGTTCTGTCAATAGGAGAAGTCCCAACGCCAGTCACATACTTCAGCCTATTCACATACAAACTAGACGGCTGCGTAATGATAACAGGAAGCCACAACCCACCCGAATACAACGGCCTCAAGTTCATGCGCGGCACACAGCCCCTCTACGCAGAAAGCCTCCTTGCCCTCAAAGAAACAATCGATAAAGGGGAACTCAGAACCGTACCAAAAAAAGAAGAAAGCACAACAACAAAGAAAGACCCTTTGGAGGACTACGTCAAATTCAACGCCAAACGGGTGCGGACAACAAAACCAATCAAAGTAGTCCTAGACGCAGGAAACGGAACCGCAGGCCCGCTCGCAGTACGCCTGTTTACCGCCGCAGGATTTTCCGTGATACCCCTTTACTGCGAATCAGACAACACCTTCCCCCACCACCACCCCGATCCGACTATGGACGAAAGCCTCACTGACCTCATAAAAGAAGTTAAAAAAACCAAGGCTGCGCTCGGCGTCGGCTTCGACGGGGACGGAGACCGCGCAGTGTTCATCACTCCGCGCGGCGAAATAGTGCGCGGAGACCAAGCCTTGATTCTTCTCGCCAAAGACGTGATAAGCAGGCACAAAGGCGCCAAAATAGTCTTCGACGTCAAATGCAGCCAAAGCCTCATAGAGGAGGTTGAGAAGGCGGGAGGCGTGCCGCTAATGAACCGCACAGGCCACAGCTTCATGAAAAAACGCATCAAAGAGGAAGGAGCACTCCTTGGAGGCGAAATGAGCGGCCACTTCTATTTCGGCGAAGACGCTTTCGGTTATGACGACGCGCTTCTTGCGGGCATCACCATGGCCGGCATAGTTGAAAGGACGCCTGGAGGAATCTCGGCCCTCTACGACAGCATCCCCAAGTATCCTGTGACGCCTGAGATTCGCGTGGACTGTCCGGACGACAGGAAGTTTAATGTAGTCTCCGAGGTCACTAAAAGGTTCCAGAAGACGAACGAGGTGGTGACGTTGGACGGCGCCAGAATCCAGTTTAAGGACGGATGGGGGCTTGTGCGCGCAAGCAACACGACCCCGCACCTTATTCTCCGCTTCGAAGCAAAAACCGATGCAAGGCTGAAGGAGATTCGAAGCGAAGTAGAAACCGTACTTGAAGGGATACTGAATAAGGTTTAACTTCATTTTTAGCCGTAGCGGAAGAAGAAAATAAGAGGGCATAGAATGGAAGGCGGAAAAACAATAGGGCACAAACTGGATGAAGAGCCGCCTACGCCAACCGCCAAAGCCCCAGAAGAAAAGAAACGCGTCTTCTCAAACGTCATTTCACCTCCAAAGGAAATCAAGCTGCGCGACCAGGAAACCGTAGAAATGAAAGTCCACCCACACTGGCTCGCATTCTACCCCTACTACTTCATCTGGCTTTGGGTCATAATACTATCGCTTCTTTTCATGTGGATAGCACCCCAAATAGGCTCCGCCCTATCAGCCAAAACAAACATTTTCACTCGGCTTACGGCAACAATACTGTTCGGAGTCGTAGGAATGCTGTCAAAAGGCTCAGCCGACGTGCTCGGATTCATCGGCATACCTACGGCCTCAACAGTCAGGCAGTTCGCTCTTTTCCTATTGAATCCGCCTGTTGAATACGCGGCCGTGATACTTTGGTGTTTCCTTGTGATATTGCCTGCGGGGTACATATCTTTCGTTTCGATATCTTGGGGTTGGGGTCCTGTGCTTATTGCCACGGCGTTGTTTGCCGCAGTCGTGCCTGCAGTTCTTGGTTTGCCCGCGTATATGACGTACGTTTTGGGCATACTCCTTGCGGGGATAGGCATGTACTTCGTTGACCTATACCGGCTAGCGCACGTATTCTACGTAACCAACCAGCGCCTTGTAACGCAGCTTTCCTGGGGGGGAATGCGCAGAAACGAACTCGACTACGGGAACATAAACAACCTAATCCTCGAGCAGCCTCTATTAGGCCGAATGTTCAATTTCGGCACAATAATTCCCGTGACAGCAAACGGACTGGGCTTGGGGTCGGACTCTGCGGCGCTCACAGTCGGAGGCGGCGTGGGAGGAGGGTCCTCAGGCGGCCTTATGGTTGGGGCGGCTGTTACTGCGGGCAGGGAAGTTAATGTGCCTCGCGTGAGGAGTTACCACGCTTTGTTTGGGATAGAGAATCCGCAGGAAGTTTACGCTAAGATATCCAACTATACTCACTTGGACGACGAAGCCACTCACCTTGCGTCGATAGGCAAAGACATCAAGGCGCTACTTGAGGAAAACAAGAAGATTGCGGAGAAGATAGACAAGAAATGAACCTCAACAGCGTAGTGGACGACGCAATCCTGCATTTAACCCGGCTTAAGGAATGGTACGGCAGCACATTCGGACTAGCCGGATGGCTTATTGCAATATTCTTCGCCCTCTATGTGCTCGCCCGCGTGATGGACTCACCCCGATTCAAAGGGTGAATCAAGCGATTTGGTTCCTCAATAAATCCTTGGTTGTTCCCCGCTGACGTATCAGACGGCCTTTTCCTGCTTCAACGAGCACTTCCGCAGGTAGAGGCCAGCTGTTGTAGTTGCTTGCCATTGCGAAGCCGTATGCTCCCGCGTCCATGAGGCAGATTATGTCGTCTTCTTGTATTTGGGGTAGTTTGCGGTCTTTAGCTAGTATGTCTCCGCTTTCGCATATGTTGCCTGCTATGTCGTAAGTTTCTTCTTCGCCCAACTTGCCAAGCACCCGGACGCGATGGAAGCTGTCGTACATCGCCGGCCTTATGAGCACGTTGAATCCTGCGTTCACGTTCGCGTACTTTTTGTCGGGAGTCTTTTTGAGGCTGTTTACTCTGGCGATAAGCTCTCCGGATGGCCCTACGAACCATCTTCCGGGTTCAAGCCAGAGTTCGGGGCGGTAGCCGAGTTTTTTGACTCCTTCTTCGACGACGGGCACGACTGCCGCAGCTAGGTCGTCTGGGCCGATGATGTTTGTTTCTCCTTTGTAGGATATGCCGAGTCCTCCTCCGAGGTCGATGAATTTGAGTTTTATTTTCAGTTCCTTCTTTAGTTGGAGCGCGAAGTCCATTATGCGGGTTGCCGCGTCGCGGAAGCTGTCGGTTTCGAGTATTTGGCTTCCTATGTGCGTGTGCAGTCCGACGACCTTAAGGTTTGAGTCTGCTTTCGCCTGCCGGTAAGCTTCGAGCGCGACGCCGTCTTCAATTGGTACCCCGAATTTGGCGTTCTTGAGTCCTGTCGCTATTTTTGGGTGCGTTTGCGGGTTGACGCTTGGGTTGACGCGGAAGCTGACTTTCGCTTTTTTGCCGAGCGAAGCAGCGACTTTGGATAGGCTTTGTATTTCGTGGACGCTGTCTACGTTTATGACCGCGCCTTTTCTGACTGCGAGTTCGTGTTCCCACGGGCTTTTGCTGTTGCTTGTGAACAGGATGTCTTTCGCCGAAAAACCCGCTTTAAGCGCCACCTCAAGTTCCCCGCCCGAAACGACGTCCACTCCCGCCCCAAGAGACGAAAAGATTTTTAGGACTGCCAGGCTGCTGTTGGCCTTCATTGCGTAAGAAACTTTCACCGGCGAGTATCTTGTTTCGAACGCGTTCTTGAACGTATTGTAGCGTTGCCGTATCATGTCGCCGTCGTAGACGTAAAGCGGCGTGCCGTGTTCGGAAGCAAGAGCCTTAAGGAGCAAGTCGTCCATGCCCACATATTGGAATGGATGCGTTAAAAAAATCCGTTTGAGTTAATACTAGCTATGACTTATGGAGCCTGCTTGGGTTCCATTGAAGCTAAGTACCTTTTGCGCGCTCCGTCGTAGAAAGTAAGGGCTACGTGAGGGATTCCCACGCCGTTTATCAGGACATCCGAATCAACAGGCGTTTGACGAGCAGTTTGCTGTAATTGAGAGGCGTCCGCAAGCAGTTGACCCGCAACTTCATTGAATGCTTTGTCTTCATAGAGTTTTGGATTACCGCCGGAAAGTCCGAGGGCCTTGAAACCAGTCCTTTGCGGCTCCAGCACGTTTCTGCGGTCTAAAAGTACGTCCCATACGACGTCTGTCACTATGTCCTGTGCGGGTATGCCCAGGATTTCAGTGTGACTTGTACTACGCTGCCCACCTTGTCTGTAAGCTTTCTATTCACCCGCTCAAGAGCTTCGCGGTCACTTTGGCCGTTAAAGAAGTATCCTTTGAGTTCTGCTTTGAGCGCGTCTGTTTCGTTTTGGGCTTTGGTGGGTTGGGCTGGCACGTTAATTACCGGGCGTGATGAGGATAAAAACGGTTTTCATTCGGGTTGTTGTTTCGGGTTCCCGAACGACGAGAGATATGCCTCCCACTGCATCCGGTAGTCGTGTATGTTTGTTATGCCGTTTTGGGTTGCGTTCCTGAACAAGTCTGATTTAGGTAGAATGAGGCCTTCCGTTGAAGTCTGGTTTAGCGCTGTGATGTCTTGGAATATTTCATTCATCTTGGCGTTGAATGCTGCGTCTTCAAATAGCTGCGGGACGGCTGCGCTTCCGCCGATGAGCAGTACCCTGCGCATGTTTTCCCGCAGCGGGCCTTCCATTTTGTGGCGGTCGAGCACTGCGTCTGCTACTGCCGGCTTTAGTAGTTCCACCGCAGGCATACCCAGGACGGGCGTGTGGCTTAGTACTTGGCCGTCAGTGAGATTGAGGGGGTTTGCTTTGCTTTGGATTAGGCGGTAGGACACTTCCATGGCTACAAGATTCGACGAACTCATCGTGAGTATCTTCCTGATTTTGTCCCTTAATTTGCCTACTTCGTCAGGCGGACTTCCTCCGGGTTGGTTGGCTTCAGCCTGCATGACGTATTTAATCGGGAATGCCGGGGAGAAAAACGTGTTGGATGGAAGTCACCTGTGGAGCGCGTCCTTTAGTTTCCCGAATACTCCTTTCTCAAGAACTGGCTTCTCCGGTATGAGCCCCGCAAGCTCCGTGATAATCTCCTTCTCCCTTTTTGTGAGCTTGGTGGGGACGCTCACCATCAACTGAACCAGCTGCTCTCCGCGACCTGCGCCGTTAAGCCGAGGCAACCCCTCGTTTTTGATGTAGAAGACAGTTGCCGGCTGAGTTCCCGCGGGAATTGTGAGCTTGGTTTTCCCGCGTATTGTGGGAACCTCAATTTCGCATCCCAAAACCAACTGAGGAAAAGAAACTTTGACTGCGCACAACAAGTCGTCCCTGTCGCGCGTGAAAACGGAATGCTCCTTAACAGAAACGACGACATAAAGGTCTCCGCTCGGACCGCCATGCTCCCCCGCATCAGCCTCGCCGCGAAGAAGAAGATGATTACCGTCTTCTACGCCCGCAGGAATCGAAAGTGAAACCAACCGCTCCTTCCTCTCAAGGCCGCTTCCGCCGCATGAACTGCATTTGTCTGCGATGTATTCTCCTGTGCCGCCGCATCTTCCGCATGGAGCTACTGTCGCGAAGTATCCGAAGGGGGTTGAACGCTCTTTGCGCACGCTCCCCCGGCCTTTGCACTCGGGGCATGTCGTTGAAGACGTACCTTTTTTTGCGCCGGACCCGCCGCATGCGTCGCAGCGTTCCTTGCGGCGGATTTTAATGCTCTTCTTGACTCCCTCAGCAACCTCCTCAAGGGTGAGGGAGACGTCAGCTTTAAGGTCGTTTCCCGCGTTAGCGTGAGAATGCTTCCTGCTTCGGCCGCCGAAAAGCATGTCGAATATGCTGCTGCCGGAGAATATGTCTTCGATGTCTCCGACGTGGCTGAAGTCGTCCCATGTGAATCCGCCTTGGCCGAATGAGTTTTTGACTCCTTCTTTTCCGTATTGGTCATAGCGTACTCGTTTGTCTTGGTCTGCGAGCACTTCGTATGCTTCGGAGAGTTCCTTGAATTTAGCTTCGGCGTCAGGGCTTTTGTTTATGTCGGGGTGAATTTTTTTTGCGAGAGAACGATACGCCTTCTTTACGTCTTCTGCGGTTGCGTCGCGGCCGACCCCCAGAATTTCGTAGTAGTCTCTGTCTGGCATGCGTGCGCCTATTTCTTTTTGTCGTCTACTACTTCGTAGTCGGCGTCCACGACGTTGTCGCCGGGCTTCTTGTCTTGGGGTTGCCCGCCTTTTTCGTTTGCCTCCTTTTGGGCGTGCTGCGCCGCAGCCTTCTGGTAGGCTTCCGTGAAAAGTGTTTGGCTTGCTTTCCCCAATTCCTCAGTCTTAGCCTTTATTTCGGCTGCGTCGCCTTTAGCTACGGCCTTCTTTAGTTCCTCAATCGCTTTTTTGGCGTCCTCCTTCTTTTTCTCGTCAAGGTCCTTAAGTTCGCCCATCGCCTTTTCGGTGGCGTATATGAGGCCGTCCGCGTCGTTTTTGGCGTCGACTACTTCCTTCTTAGTTTTGTCTTCTTCCGCGTGGGTTTCAGCTTCCTTCACCATCCGCTCCACTTCGTTGTCGGACAGCCCACTGCTTGGCCGTATTGTTATTGCTTGCTGTTGGCTTGTGGCGAGGTCTTTGGCTGTGACGTTGACTATTCCGTTTGCGTCTATGTCGAATGTCACTTCAATCTGAGGTATGCCTCGGGGTGCAGGCGGAATTCCTGTGAGGATGAATTTGCCGAGACTCTTGTTGTCTGCGGCCATTTTCCTCTCGCCCTGTAGGACGTGGATTTCTACGCTCGACTGGTAGTCTGCGGCCGTTGAGAATACCTGGCTTTTTTTGGTTGGTATTGTGGTGTTTCTTTCTATGAGCGGCGTCATTACTGCGCCGAGCGTTTCTATTCCGAGAGTCAGCGGCGTCACGTCAAGTAGCAGTACGTCTTTGACTTCTCCCGCAAGCACTCCCGCTTGAACTGCGGCGCCTACTGCGACTACTTCGTCGGGGTTGACGCTTTTGTTGGGTTCTTTGCCGAAGAAGTCTTTCACTGCCTTCTGCACCGCAGGCATCCGCGTCTGGCCTCCGACAAGCACTACTTCGTCTATTTCTGAGACGGTCATTTTTGCGTCCGAGAGCGCTTTTTTGCATGGCTCGATTGATTTGTCTATTAGGTGTTGGGTTAGCTGCTCAAGCTTCGCTCGTGTTAATGTGAGGTTCAGGTGTTTGGGCACGTTGTTGACTGACGAAAGAAAAGGCAGGTTAATTTCTGTTGTCGTCGCGGAAGACAATTCTATCTTCGCTTTTTCGCCTGCGTCCTTAAACCGCTGAAGAGCAGTCTTGTCGGACGAGATGTCTATTCCCTCCTGCTTCTTGAATTCCGAAATGAGGTATTGGATTAGGACCTGGTCGAAGTCATCTCCGCCCAGATGAGTGTCTCCGTTGGTGCTTAGCACCTCGACTACTCCGTCCCCAATCTCGAGTAAACTTATGTCAAACGTCCCGCCGCCCAGGTCGTAGACAGCAATCTTCTGGCTCTTCTTCTTGTCCAGCCCGTAAGCCAAACTTGCGGCAGTCGGCTCGTTGATAATCCTTAGGACCTCCAAACCAGCGATTTTACCCGCGTCTTTTGTCGCCTGCCTCTGAGCGTCATTGAAGTAAGCAGGCACCGTAATAACGGCCTGAGTAATCTTCTCGTTAAGAAAAGCTTCCGCATCAGCCTTCATCTTGGAAAGAATCATTGCCGAAATCTCTGGAGGAGCATAATCCCGCCCCTCAGCCACAATGCGCACATCCCCGTTAGACGCCTTCACAAGAGAAAAACCCACCATCTTCAAATCCTGCTGAACACCAGGGTCATCAAACTTGCGGCCCATAAAACGCTTCACGGAATAAATCGTAGCGTCAGTGTTGACTATAGCCTGCCTCTTAGCGACCTTCCCAACCACACGCTCGCCCTTAACAAGCGAAACAACGCTTGGAGTCGTACGGTCCCCTTCAGCGTTGGGGATGACCTCCGGCTTACCGCCGGTTATGACAGCCATGCACGAGTTTGTTGTCCCTAAATCTATGCCGAGTACTTTAGCCATTTTCCTTTATTCCTCCGCTTATTTTCACCCTTGCGGGCCTCAACACGCGGTCATGGAGTAAGTATCCTTTCTCTATGACTTCTATTATTGTGTTTTGTGGTTTGTCTGATGGTTCTGCGTGAATAGCCTCGTGGAGCGAGGGATTGAACGCTCCTTCGGTCGAGATTTCCTTTACGCCGGCTTCTTCGAGCGCTTTTTTGAATTGCTGTTCCGTCATCTCAATCCCGCGGGCGTAAGACGCCACATCATGCGTCTTCTCCGCTGACTGCCTGGCTCTCGTCAGGTTGTCCAAGACGGAAAGCAGTTTGGTCAGCGCTGGAGCGGCAGCATACTGCTCGCTTAATTTGCGGTCGCGCTCCACCCTCTTCTTGTAGTTGTCGAATTCCGCGGCAAGACGCTTAATTTGGTCGGTAAGAGACGCGACTTCAGCTTGGGCCGCACCCAATTCAGGATTTGATTCGGCTCCCTGCCGAACTGAGTTGGCTGGGCCGCCTGCGTCTTCGGCGGGCTTGGCCTTAGCTTCAGAGGCCTCTTCATCTCCGATGGGAATTATGCGCTTGCCGTGTTTCATCGGCGAAACTCTTATTCCATCCCGGGGGCTCCTCCCCCGCCTTTCTTTCCTGACGCAATAACGTCGTCTATGCGCAGGATAAGTACGCTAGCTTCAGTCGCGCTTCTTAATGCATTAATCTTGGTCCGAGTCGGCTCAATCACGCCAATCTGCCACATGTCGGCCGTCTCCGCCTTGAAGACGTTGACTCCGATTGTCTGGCCGCCTTTCTTCTCGTGTTCGGCGCGAAGCTTGACTAAAGTGTCTATAGTGTCCATTCCGGCGCTCTTGGCCAGCTGCTTGGGTATGGACTCAAGCGCGTCGGCGAACTCCTGCACAGCAAGCTGTTCGCGGCCGCCTATTGTTTCTGCGTATTTTCTTATTTCGCGTGCTACTTCGATTTCGATTGAGCCGCCTCCTGCGACTACTTTGCCTGCTTCGACTGCTGTTGCCACACTTCCTACTGCGTCTTTGAGGCTGCGGTCTATTTCGTCTACGACGTGTTCTGTTCCTCCTCTGGCTAGTATTGCTACTGCTTTGGGGTTTTTGCAGTCGCGGACGAATATCATTTCGTCTCCGCCTATTTTGATTTCTTCAACTGTTTTGGCGTATCCGAGGTCTTTTGCGGTGAGTGCTTTGAGGTTGCTTGCGATTGTTGCTCCTGTCGCTTTGGAGAGCTTTTTTATGTCGTCGCCGCTCACGTTTTTGACTGTCAGTATGCCTGCTTTGGTTAGGTAGTGTAGGGCGATGTCGTCTATTCCTTTCTGGCAGAAAAGTACGTTTGCGCCTGATTTCACTATTGCGTCGACTTTGTCTTTCAGAATCTTCTCCTCCTGCTCGCCGAATGCCAGCAGTTGGTCTGTGGAGGTGATTCTTATTTTTGCGTCGGTTTCCGTTTTCTTTATCTCGAATGGGGAGTCGACAAGAGCTATTTTCGCGTCGGCCGCCTTCTTTGGCATGCCGGGTGTTGCGCGTTCCTTATCTAAGACTACGCCGTTGATTAGTTCGCTGTCGGCGATGCTTCCGCCCGCCTTCTTTTCTATTGCGATTGTGTCGCGGTCGACTTTGACTTTGCCGTTTGCTTCTTCGGCGACTTGCCGGACGGCTTTTACGGTGAGATCGGACAGGATTTCTTTTTGGGCTTCTGCGCTTTTTCCTGTCATTGATGTGCCGGCGATTTCCATGAGTAGCGCGGTGTCTTTGAGGGTTATGGGCTTGCCTACCGAATCGATTATGTCCTGCGCTTTTTGGGCTGCCATGCGGTATCCGCGGACTATGACTGTCGGGTGGATGCTTTGCTCAAGGAGTTTTTCGGCGTTGGTGAGAAGTTCTCCGACCAGCATTACTGCTGTTGTGGTTCCGTCGCCGACTTCTTCGTCCTGAGTCTTGGCGACTTCAACGACCATCTTGGCTGCGGGGTGCTCTACGTTTATGCTTTCGACTATTGTGGCTCCGTCGTTTGTTATTGTGACGTCGCCTGTGGAATCGACGAGCATTTTGTCCATGCCTCTTGGGCCCAGCGTCGTTTTGACTATTTCCGCCATCACTCTTGCTGCGAGGATGTTTTGTCCTTGGGCGTCTCTGCCCCGCGTTCTCATCATGTTTTCCGGTAGTATGATGAATTGTTGCTGTGGTTGTTGTGTCATTTTTTACATCACCTGTTGGTTGTGTTTTGATTTAGTTTATTTTGATTTTTTCTTTCCGCGCTTTCTGGGCGATGACGCTTAGTATGTTGTTGTGGAATGTTATTTTCAGGCTTTTTGGCTGTATGTCCGCGGGAAGTTCGTAGTTGTGTACGCCTTCCGCGGGGGAGGGATGCGTTCTGTCTGAGCCTGACGCTTTTATCTCCAGCAGGCGGCGGTCTGCGCCAATGCGCAGTTTGTTTGGGGACACGTTTGGCAGCTCCACTGTGAGGTGGATTTCATGAGGCGTTTCTATTATGTCCGCGTAGGGGGCCGGCTTTTCCGCAACGCTTACGGCGAGGCGGATGGGAGCGTATGGATTCTGCAGTAGATGATTCATCAGCCTGTAGAGTTCGTCGAATATGCTTTTCGCCGGTTTTCTGTCCATTACGCGACCACCTGAAACTGAGATTATGTATGGGTTTAGGTGTATATAAACTTTTCCTCTGATTCGCAATCAACAAACCTAAGGAAGCTTCCCCGAAGCCACCGCAGCCACCAAATTCTTCTTAGTAAGAAGACCCCACGGAGAACTCACCACAGGCAAACCAGAAACCTTCCGCTTAAGCATCAACTCAACGGCCTTACCCACCGTCTGCTCTGGTTTCACCGTCATGGGCGCTTCGGTCATGAAGGATCCGACGAGCATGTTGCCGGGGTCTGCGTGGTGCGGGTGGTCGACGGACTTCTTTGATATGAGTAGGCCTGCCATGACGTCCTTGTGAGTCAAAACGCCGACTAATACGTTGTTGTCAAGTACCAGGAAGCGTTCTACTCCGGTGCGCTCCATCTCGGCTCGCGCATGAGCAAGAGACTGGTCGAAACGGAGGGCTGCGGGGCTTTTGTCGTAAACATCCGCAATCGTCTTCTCGCACCCGGACAATGAAGCGGCGATATCCGTCTTAGTGATCCAGCCGGTGATCGTGTCGCCTGCGACAAGGGGAAACCCATACCTGTTCTGCCTCACCATCTGGTGGGCGGCCTCCTTTAGCGTCACGTCGAATGGTAGCGTGACTATTTCGTGGGTCATTGCTGAGGACACGTGTAGGTGGGTTGCTGGGACGTCCCTTCCTTTTGAGGAGCCCATGCGGCGGATTATGTCGCCCTCTGTTATTATGCCGAGTACTGCGCTGTCTTCGGTGACTATGAGGCGTGAAACGCCCCTTTTTTCCATGAGGTTTATAGCGTAAGTAAGATTCTGGTCCTTGTCTACGTGAACGACGTTTTTTACTACCTTCATTTTGACTCCACCATACATAATGCAATCAAGAAGAAAAATACAGCGTATTTAGGCAGCCCGCCCATTTCTTGTTATATGCATCTGGGAGTTGTGGCGTCATTTGCTCTGCTGGTGTTCACGGCAGGCTGCCTTAGCCATCCGTACATAGAAAATTCCATCAACAGCGTGATGCAGGGCAGCCCCTGCGCTACGCCTTCAATACCCGACCCTTCGGGAGGGTGCTGCCTGGACCGCGACGGCAACGGCGTCTGCGACAGCCAGACTACTACGACGCTTCCGAAAGAAACTACCACATCGACCACAACAACCTCCACGACGACCACAACCACTACGACAACTACCACAACCACGACAACCCAACCCCAAGTAGAAACAACCACCACAATCGAAGAGCCAATGGAAAACGCGGCCTTCAAATGCGCACAGCAACTTGGGTACACTAAAGAAACAATCGCGTTCCTGTGCCGCCAACACATCGCAATATGCACGCCCCTAAAGACGCAGGTAAAACAGGTAGGTAGCAGCGGCTACCACTTCGAGTACATAGACCTCGACTACCCGACCAAGATGGACATTGCGCTACTAACATGCCTGGGCCGCAACACCAAAACCACCCGCGTGCCTGAGTTCATCTGCATAGGGACAGGCAGCAACTTCATCCTGATAAACAGGAACACAATGAACAAGGACGTCACGGAACTAGCCCGCGCATGCAAGGAAGCCGCGCAAACACCTGGTTAATCGGGGCTTTTACCGGGGTTCTCCTTCATCCACCGCTTCTTTCTCTCCTCCAACTGCTTCCCCTCAAAGAAACTGGGAAGCCTCTTCTTACTATCCCAATAATAATCGCATGTCTCAACTAGAGTCAGCAAATCATACTCGCACCGAGGAAACTTACGGCAGGTAGGCGGCCGTATATAGTATATCCGGCAGCGGTTGTCTTTGGAAAGGAAGATGCAGTCGTTGATTATCCTGCAGCATACTCCACATCCGCTGCAGAATCCTTTGCGCCCCGGTTGCACCGGAAGATAAGACTCCATAAACAGTTTGCTGCTTTCTACGAAGTCCCAGATGAGCTTGTAGGCGAATCCGTATATCACCAAAGTCACAACCAGAAAGGGTAACCCCACATTATCACTGGTGAATGTGCTCACGATGGCTTGAACTGAAGACAGCAGCGTCATGAAAACTATGAACACTGCCCCTGCGCGCGGATGCTTCATTTTGGCGAACAAACCCATAGTAGAAAATGAAGACGGACGAACAGAAAAACTTGCGTTAGACGGCAAATTCCTGTTGCTCACGCTAAAGGAAAGCGGCCCCAACCCATGTTGTGGGGCGACTTGCTACCTCTCCTCGGGTCTTATGGTCTTCCACTCGGCGGGGAGTAGGTTGTAGGGGTCGTAGACGCTTTCTTTGACGCGCTGCATTCCCGACGGCATCTCTTTGGACCGTTTAGTTTTCGTCTTGTTTTCCATCCTCTCCAACCTCCGTTACGGAAGTCAAAAAGGGAAAAGGCCACACGCGGCATCCCAAGAAAATCCAGGTCCTCCACCCCCTTTAGGTGGCCGGACTCTGTTTCTCAGACGCCGCCATTATTTGCGGGATGTCTGAATCCAGAGTCGACTAGTACGTCCGCCCACCGACGTACAGCTCCGCCTCAATACGATAGAATGCTGCCGTGAGGCCCGTTTAATTAGGGCGGAACTCATTTTTAATGATTTATATTATACTTCAGTATGGTATATGTTTTCATATTTAAATATGATGGTTTTTCGAAGGAGGCCGTATTGCCGCTTAAAGCAGGAAAACGCAAGCGTCCTCCTTCGAGCCCTATGTCAATGGGAGTGGACAATTTACGCCCTCTACGCCGCTTGCTTCCAGTCTTTTGGAAGCAGGTCGTACGGGTCGTAAGCATAGTCCTTCTCCTTATTCACGCCATATGGGTCTTTGTACCCATAGTTGTGTTCCATTTCATCTCACCTCTTTTTTCACTATATCGGTTCCTTAAACAAGTAATTCAAACGTCGGAACCACAACGGCATCTCAAGAAACTCCAGACCCAACACCGCTTAGGTGAAAAGGTTCTGTTCCCCAGACACCGCGCTTACACGCGGAAGGTGGGGACGGTACGACAAGTAGCTGCCCCGCTCACTGTCCGAACAATAGTGGCCTTCATGGCCGCCTGCCGGGTTGTTGCGGGCGTTAACATAGTCAGATATTTGAGTAACCTGTGAAATTGCACTAAACTATTGTTAATACCAGTTAATAAACTAAACGCTTATTTCGCGATGTGCGTCCATTGCCTGCCGCAGCTGTCGCATTCCCTGTGGCTCCCCATACGGGTTATTGACTCGCTCTGGCAGATGGGGCATTTCTCCCGCGCCTGCTTTGGAGTCGACGAGGATGGTTCCTGTTTCTTCATTTGCCTTAAAGGTTAGGTTTAGACCGCCTTATATACGCTGACGCATATTTTTTCCTCAATGCCATCTGATATTGAGATTGCTCAGACTGCCGCTCTTAGGCATATAAGCGACGTCGCTAGCGAATTGGGTTTGAAGGAGGGCGAAGTCGCCTACTTCGGCGACTACATGGCGAAAGTTAACATCCACTCTCTTTCCCGCCTCAAAAGCAACCCCACCGGCAAGCTTGTTCTCGTAACCTGCATGACACCCACCCCCGCAGGCGAAGGAAAAACCACCGTAACAGTGGGATTAGGCCAGGCGTTCAACAGGATGGGCATTCCAGCGGTCATATGCATCCGCGAACCGAGCTTAGGGCCATGCTTCGGCATAAAGGGTGGCGCTGCCGGCGGAGGGTTCAGTCAGGTGCTCCCTATGGAAGACATCAACCTCCATTTCACGGGCGACATTCACGCAGTCACCGCGGCCAACAATTTGCTTTCGGCAATCATCGACAACCATCTTCAGCACGGGAATTCTCTTCAAATTGACCCCCGCAGGATTATGTGGCGGCGGGCAATCGACATGAACGACAGAAGCCTACGACACATTTTCGTGGGGATGGGCGGAATCAAAGAAGGCATTCCGCGGGAGGACGGATTCCAGATTACTGCGGCAAGCGAAGTCATGGCCGTATTGTGTCTTGCTGAGTCTATTACTGATTTGAAGCGTCGCCTTGGCGACATAATCATCGGATATACTTACTTCGGGAAGCCGGTTCATGTCCGCGATTTGGGCGTTGAGGGCGCCATGGCTGCTCTTTTGAAGCATGCGATTCACCCTAATTTGGTGCAGACTCTTGAGGGTACGCCCGCTTTGATTCACGGGGGCCCTTTCGCCAACATTGCTCACGGTTGCAACAGTTTGATTGCGACCAAGATTGCTTTGAAGCTGGGTGATGTTGTCGTGACTGAGGCGGGCTTCGGGACTGAGTTGGGTGCCGAAAAGTTCTTTGACATCAAATGCAGGATTGGGGGACTTAGGCCTAACGCGGTCGTGATTGTCGCCACAATAAGGGCGCTTAGGATGCACGGGAGCGCGGAGGATTACTCTAAGAAGGACGTTGATGCTGTGCAGCGCGGGTTCGCCAACCTAGAAAAGCACATCGAAAACATTCAGAAATTCGGCGTGCCTTTGGTTGTGGCGGTAAACAAATTCAGGGGAGACAGCAAGGAGGAAATCAACGCTGTGGTCGAGGGCTGCCGCAGTTTGGGTGTCGCCGCCGTGGAAGTGGACGTGTGGGGTAAAGGAGGATTGGGCGGACTTAAGATTGCGAAAGAGATTTTGGAGCTGTTTGAAAAGAAAAACAGTTTCCGTTTCCTCTACAAAACTTCAGACCCACTTAAAGCGAAGATTGAGCGCATAGCCAAAGAAATGTACGGAGCGAAGGCCGTGAAGTACACGGACAAGGCGCTTAAGGACCTGGACGGCATCATAAAGGAAAAACTCGACCGGCTTCCAGTCTGCATGGCTAAAACCCAAAAGAGTCTGTCGGACGACCCCACAAAAACAGGCCGCCCCGTTGATTTCAAAATCCGCGTCACGGACGTGCGCATCAGTGCTGGTGCGGGATTCATCGTGGTGACGTGCGGGGACATAGTTACTATGCCAGGTTTGCCTGAGCATCCTGCGGCGTTGGACATAGACATTGAGGAAAACGGAAACATCAAGGGATTGTTCTGAAGAAGTCAGAGCCTTTTTACAGCGAATCCTTCGTCGACGTTAAGGTTGAAGTCGTCTTCAGTCAGAGGCTCAAGGCCTTCGTCTGAGTTTGTTTTCTGCCCGGAAGATGAGGTGATGAGTTCCAGGTATATTTCGTATGTTCCTGCGGGTAGTGCGGGGTTTGGGGTTAGGCCCCATGTGAAGGGTATTTTTCGGGTGTTTATGGCGGATTTTATTTGTTTGCCGGTGTTTTGTCCTCCGGTTATGTCGCCTGGGGGGTAGAGGACTACTGCGTATGAGTCTATGACTTGGAGGTCGCCTGCTGCTTTGAATAATTCGGCGTTTATTTCCGTGCGGGTTGCTTTTCCTTGTGCTGTGTTGCCTACTTTGCTGGACCACGCTTTGACGTCTTCTATGCTGGTGTGTTTTTTCAGGTCTGCGAGGGAGTCCTTACGGGATGTCGCAAACACGTGAACCGTCAAAGCCATAATGCCACCGTTATGATGTTTGGAGTTGGAGGATAAAAGAGGTTTTTTCTCAGTATAGTTTTCTTGCTATTGTTATGAATCCGCTGTGGCCTATCATTTGGGTGCTGGGGCGTACTGCGTCCATGTTCCAGCGTCGTTCTAGTGTTTCTATTGTGTAGCTTTGGAATCTGCTTTGTAATGCGTCCATGAAGCGTGCGTTTTGGTTTATGCTTGGGCTGTAGCTTGTTAGGTATCCGGATGTTTTGAGGGCTTTGTATGCGGGTTCTACTGCGAGCCAGGGTTCGGGCAGGTCGAGTGAGACGAGGTCGAGTTCTTCCTCGTCTATTCCTTCGTATATGCTTTTGATTTTGACTTCGATGTTGTCTACCCCGAATTTTTTGAAGTTGCTTTTGGCTATTTCGGCGAAGTCTTCGCGCACTTCGTATGCGACAAGTTTCTGCGGGGCGACTATGTGCGCGAGGTACATTGAGAGTATTCCGCTTCCCACTCCCGCGTCTACTACTCTGCTTCCGCTTCTTATGCCGGTGTATGAGGCGATGATTCCGAGGTCCTTTGGCAGCACCGCCTGCGGGCCGCGCTTCGCTTTCCCTATGTAGTCTGGCATCCCGGGTTGTATGACGCGGAATTTGTGTTTGGTGTTGCTTTCTAGGATGTCGCCGGGTTTTGCCGCCGCAAGAACTTCTTTTTTTATGAAGCCGAATCTGCAGTGGAATTCGGAGTCTCCTTTGATTAGGTAGGTGTCTTCCCGTTCGTCCATCAAAAGAAGCATTGCGGTTACTGATGAGGGATGTAGGCGTTAAAACGCTGCGTTCACCTGCTGTGGAGGATAAAGTATGCGGCAAGCATCAACATGGCTATTGCAGCCGCCCATGTTGCTGCGCCTTTGTCTGTTCCGAAGATTATTGGTATTGGGCCGAGAAATATTACGCCGCCTGAGCGTACGTTTGGTCCTGGATTTGTTTGGTGGAGGGAGGACATTAGGGTTCCTGCGAAGGCGAGCAGGAATCCCAGAAGTATTAGGGTGATGCCGAGCAGGGTTATTGTTTGGGGTTCCATCTGGATTTTACTTTGGTTTCCAAATGTTATATGATGATTCCAGTCACGGGCAGGACTAGGGATAAGACTTATTTCGAAGTTACCGCAGGTGGGACTCCGGTTAGTCCTTCAAATGCGGTTGAAGTTAAGTTGAAGGTTCCTGACGGCTTGGAGTCTGTGGAGGCGTCCCGCGGACTTTTGAGTGGGGAGAATGCTGCCGACGTTTTCAAGGAGTTTTTACATCAGGAGGCTCGCAGGAGGGTCCATGAGGTTAATGTTTTCGTTGGGTGGCAGGCGAATCATCGAAAGGTCCCGGAAGAGGAGGTTCGCAGGGAAGTGACCGACGGGTCTGTTGAGGTTAGGTATTCGGGGGATTACCAGCGGCTTATAGGGACTATGGCTGTTTTTTACGACAGGTATATTGATGAGGCCAGACCTTTTTTGGGTGATAGGGCTTTGGATTCGCTTGGTGAGCTTAGGCGGAGAGCGGGGGATGTGAGCGACATGGATCTTGTCGTTCGCCCTTTTGGGGAGTTGGAGCCGTCTAATGAGTTTCTTCTTCATGCGGGGGATTACATCCAGCAGTCTAGGACTGTTCACATGTTGATGAACATGGCTTTGCGTGCTGCTTCTATGAGGTATGTTTCGCGTGTTCCGCAGAATGTTGATGTTGTTTTTGACGAGGGAATTTGGGGGGAGGACCGCGATTTTCTTGCGCGAGCGCTTTCTGGGACGGATGTTGTCCCTAAGACAGTTAAGTTTATTCACGGAGTGGATGCTTCTGTGGGTTCCGTGAGGGTTGACGCTGTGCCTTCTGGTTCTGAGGAGGCGTCCAAGGCGGTTCAGATTATGCCTCTTTCAATGTCGGATAAGATGGTGTTGTCTCTTCCCGGCAGGGATTCAAGAAAACCTGATGCGGGCGTTTACCGTCTTTCTTTCCCTTCGTCCGATGTTCCGGACGTTTTTGTTGGAGTGGATAACGCCGACGTAAACATCTATTATGAGTATGGCTCAGTGGCCGAAGACAGCGGTTTGCGTCGGCATGATTTGGGGGTAAGAAGGGTTTTTGAGACGACGTCCTGTTTGAAGCAGACTTTTGACTCGGTTTTTGGCGCAGACGTGAATCCTAGTGATGTGCTTACTATAAGGTTTAAGTCTCTTCCTGTGAGGGGGGGTTATAGGGAGGCGTTTGACGCGATAGTTACTTTCCGCGAGGGCAGGCGGCCGGAGGGGGTGGAGGAGCCTGCGGTTTTTACCGTAAAGCTTTCAAGTCCGCAGCAGCATCGTTCTGTATGGGCTAGGAATCCGACTCTTCTTGACTCTAACATTCACCAGACCACAGGACACAGCCTTAATCCCACTTCGACGTTGGTCGGTAAAATCGGCGGCATTTGGGTTCTTGACGACGGCAGTTTTTTGCGTACTCAGGAGAAGATTTTCGGCCCTCATTTTGACGAAGTGGAGGATGATCTTTTTAGGCGTAAGCATGATCCTGCCGCTTGGGAGCGGGTGCAGGAGGTGGTGATGGAAGGTTTAGTGCGGTTTTGGAGGAGAAACAACGGAGTATTGATTGACGACCCCCATCCGAGGAACCTGAGAATCTCACAGCTTGTTGAAAGTGACGACCCACAATACGAGTCTTACGATTTCGGAACTTTTGAGGCGAGGATAGTAGATAGCGGCAGCGTTTCTCCTAAGACGCCAAGAGGAGTCTTTGCAGCAGTATTCGCTTACCTTGAGACTTCCACGAACATTGACGTTGGAGACGGAGACCCCTTCGGGTCGTCTGCTGAAAGCGAAGTTTCGCTGGAATCATTAAGCAGGCCTGCCATGGTCCGTGGGGTTATGAGGGGGTTGGGTGAGAGGCTTGGTAGGATGTTCATGGAAGAGACTTTGAGGGATGCAGGCGACAGCATATACTTCCGGTCTTTGGCGCTGGCGTATGAGGAGTGGAAGAGGGAGCATCCGCCTGCGCAGTAGCTTCAGATTAAACCGCCGACTTAATAGCGCATCAATGTAAGATAGTTTACGGTGACTTTATGGGCCTCTTTAACATAATCCCTTTTTTCGGCAGGGAGCAGGAGAAGAACACTATCGAATTAATCAAGAAGCACGCAGACAAGGTGCTTGAGACCGTCGAACGTCTGCCTCAGGTTTTTGACGCTCTTGACAAGAAGGACGCTAAAAGACTCAATGAGGAAATCGAGAAAGTCAGAGTCTTAGAGCACGAGGCCGACGTAATCCGCAGGCAGGTTGAGGAGACGATGTATTCTGGCGCTTTCATGCCGATAAGCAGAGGCAGGATTTTTGATTTCTGCGAGAGGCTTGATACTGTGGCTAATTCGGCTCAGGATTTTGCTAATATGACGGATTATCTTGTGGGCATTCGAATCAACGAGGAGATAAGGGGCATGATGACTGAGATTGTGGATACGACTCTTTCGTGCACCCGCGCTCTGACTGAGGCTGTGCATTCGATGGACGACGCAGAAAAGCTTAAGGCGCTCATCCAGAAAGTCCGCGACGAGGAGCATAAGATAGACATCATACAAGTGAAGCTCTATCATACTATATACAGGAGGGGGGCTTACGGGCCAACAGACATTTTAGTTTTGACTAAGACCGCGGACTTTCTTGGTACGATAAGCAACGACGCAGAGGACGCAAGCGACGCATTGAACCTGATTATACTGATGCACAAGCCGTAATTTGGCCGATGGAAGTAATACTGCTTTTGCTTATTTTGGCCTCCTTTTTGTTTGCTTTCACTATTGGGGGGAATGATGCGGGCGATGTTATCGGCACTTTGATAGGGAGTCAGGGCATCAGATTCACCGGCGCTGCGGTGGTTGTTGTTTTGCTTGCTTTCGCTGGCGCCGTGCTTCAAAGTCATTATACTAGTCAGACGATAGGAAGTAGGATATTTGAGGGCGGTTTTTCCAGCCATGCGAAAGCGGCGTTTGCGGCGGTTTTGACGGCCGCCGTCTTCATGTTTGTGATTACTTTGCTTTCTTTGCCTGTTTCAAGCAGTCAGGCGATTGTTGGGGCGGCTGTTGGGGCGGGACTTGCTTTGGGTGCGCCTGTTAGTTGGGGTGTTGTGGGGACTATTGCTTTTGCGTGGGTGGTTACTCCGTTCATATCGGGTTTCTTGGCTTATGTGGTTTACCGCGCGGTTTTGACGCCAGCAATTAATTCCCTCTCTTTTACCGCCCAGAGTGTTGCCTTCAGGTACCTGACTCTTGCGGGTGCGATGGCTATCGCGTACAATTTGGGAGCAAACAGCATGGGCAACGCCGTGGGTCCGCTTGTTTCTGCTGTGGGGGGTTATGAGGTTCTTGCTGTTGCTGCGGCGGCCTTTGCTTTGGGGGTTGGAGTGTTCTTGATTGGGGGTGGTGTGGCTGACACAGTAGGCAAGAGGATTACTCCTTTAAGTCCTGCATCGGCTTTCTCAGCTCAGGTTTCCGCCGCCGCAGTCGTTTACGGGTGCATAATAAGCGGCATCCCAGTTTCCACCACCCAGACTCTTGTCGGGGGGATAATCGGCGTGGGACTTACTAAGGGGATTAGGACGGTGAATGCGCGCATGCTGCTTGCGATAGCGGCCGGCTGGATCGCCACGCCTCTTGCGACCGCAGCGATTGCTTACGTATTCACGCGAGCCATATCAGGATAGATGGAACATTTTAAGTCGTCGGCCTATAAGGTGTAAGGATGCATAAGTTGCTTCTTCTGGCGGTCTTGTGCGCCTTAATGCTCACTCCGTACGCCGCAGCTGCGGCTACGAAATCGACTGACGTGATTCTGACGCCCACTTGGGTTTATGCCCTCTCAGAAGCCAACAAAAACATCAACACATACCAGTACGACGGCAGATCCCTGATTCTTGTCGACTCCACCCGCGGAGGAACATTCTACGCACTTGAAGCCAACGGCTCCTTAGCGTGGAGCAGACTCATAGGCAGCCTAATGTACAACAGCTTCGCCGCAAACGACCCCGACGGCCAAGCGACAATACTCATGGGGTCCCCAGTATACGTCCACGCATTCAACTCAGTAGGCGACAAAAAATGGAGCTTCGCCACATACGCGGACGGCCGCGGTTTGTATGCAGCGGACTTTAACAAGGACGGTAAGACCGAATCGGTGATTGGGACTTCCGGGGGGTTGAGCGGAAACAGCGTATTCATTGTTGACAACAACGGAGGGCGGATAAACTCCATAGGGTTTTCCATGTACGAAGCACCTCTGACTTTCACAAGCGCCGACGTCAACGGCGACGGAAAAGACGAGGTGATAGCGGGGTTCGTCAAGAACGGAGTGAACTCGGCAACAAGACTCGACCCCACAGGAGGAAGCCGCAGCCTGACTTACAACGGACCCGCACCCATAGTCGCAATAGACACAGTAAAAGGAATACTTTGGAGGTATCAGGCCTCCATGGGCTCGTATACTGTGCAGGCAGGCGACTTGGACGGCGACGGCCAACCTGAGATTGTGGCCGGCCTCCAGGATGAAATCGACGTTTTGAACCACGACGGCTCCCTTAGGTTTGAGGCTAATGTTTCAGGTTCAGTCAAAGGGGTTATTTTGGTCGACCTTAACGGCGACGGAAATAAGGATATTGTCGCCGCAGGCAGCGTGGTTTACGCTTTCGACGGCAGCGGCAACAGACTTTGGGGTTATGCTGGTTCAGGGCCTGTGGGAGGAATTGCTCTTGCTGACGTTGAAGGCGACGGATCGCCGGAAGTAATAGTCGGCTCAGACAGACTTCGCATCCTAAACAAAACAGGCGGCTTAATATGGAGTTCGGACAAGATGAGTCCCATAACCGCACTTAAGGCGGGTGACTTCAACGGCGACAGTTACTTGGATGTCGTCACAAGCGGCACGGACCAGAGAGTACGCGGATTCGACACCAAGCCTTACATGCAGCAGAAGAGGGCGACTGTGCTACTGAGAGCGTCTGAGGACGCCTACAGGAACATGAGCTTCGCCAAGGCGAAGGATTTGGCTTCTCAAGCGAACGACTTCTTCAAGAATTCAGGAGACAACGTGGGTTTGCTTGAGAGCGGGCGGATGCTCACCCGCATATCAGACAGGATGACCGCCGACGCAAAGTACAACGAGGCGGCCTCGTACCTCAACCAAAACGACTACGCCAACGCCGAAAAAACAGGTCAGGCCGCATTGGACCTTTATCAGAAGCTGGGCGACATGCAGTTAATAACGCAGGCCACACACCTTGTCAATTACGCCCGCAGTTATCCGAGGGCAGGAATATATCTGGCCAACGCAAGAGAGGCTTATGCCGCAGGAGACTACTTGAATGCGAGCGAGTGGGCGGCGATGGCCGTTTCCGCGTACCAGTTCATTGAGATGGAGAACACAAGTCAGGATGCTCTTGCAGTCCAGAATCTCGCCCTCATGGGCAAAGACGCTCAGACATCCATTTCCCGCGCTGTTTCCGCGGCAGGAAACGAAAGCTACGACGAAGCGTACGCGCTTCTTGACGGAGCGGAAACTTCGTACAGAGCGCTGGGAGACGAAAAAGGAATCGCAAGCGTTGAGGAAGGCCGCGCTACCGTTGACGGCATACGTTGGGCGTATAGGCGCGCATTAATCACTTACTGGGGCATCCGCGTCGGAGTAGTCGCAGTAGTCCTTGGGATTCTGGGGCTTGCGATGCTTACTGTCACGTCACTTTCTTACAAGGCTTTCAAGGGCTCTGAAGGCGAATCGCATCTTGAACACGCAGGGGAGGAGCCTTACGTAATGCACATGAAGGAGCAGGTGGAGCAGGCCGTGGAACACGTCAAGGAGCGCAAGCCGCATGCAAACGCTAATATAAGGCCGAAACACATATCGTTATCGATAGGTCAGTCGTTGACGGAGGGCGAAGATGCCGACGAAGAAAGGAATCCCCAGCAAAAAGAAGACGAAAGAGGCTAAAATGCCTGCAGCAAACAGGCAGAGTGAGTCTTACATAGAATCCTCGTTGCTTAGGGAGAATTCGCGCAGGGCGCGCCTTGAAATAATCCACAGCAGGCTTAAGGCCGTGGACGCCGAGATTGCTAGTTTGGAGCAGGAGCTTGGAGTGCAGACTAAGTCGGTCTTAATCGATGAGGACTTGAAGAGCCAAGTCAGCCGCCCGATGTTTTACGGCGAGGAGCGACCTGCTCCTGCGAAGACTGGCGTTAGGGGTTTCTACAGGAAGTTTGTTTCCCGCCTTAAGGGCGTTGAGGAAGAGGAGACTGACTGAAGTTAGGCGTTATTGTACTCGCATTTTTCTTTCAGCGGGCAGTTTTGGCATTTAGGCCGCGTCTTTGTGCAGTGGCGTTTTGCGTGTTCTACTATGAGCGCGTGGTATTCCTTGTAGATTTCGGCGTCCTTGGGCGGGAGGTTCGTCTCGAATTTTTCCTTTAGGTCGTTGTAGCTTGCGTCTTCTGATGTCCAACCCATGCGTGCGCTTATGCGGCGGGTGTACGCGTCCACCACAAATGAGGGTTTGTTTAGCGCGTAAAGAAGTATGCTATCGACTGTTTCAGGACCGCACCCCCATACGTTAAGCATTTTATCGCGGAGTTTTTGAGTGGGGATTTTTTTCAGAGGGCTTAATTTTCCTTTGCCTTCTTCTTTGATGAATTTGGATAGCGCCTTAAGTTTCTTGGCTTTCTGGTTGTAGTATCCTGCGGGACGCAAAAAAATGGCGAGCCGAGTTTCAGGCAGATGCAGTATTGATTCGACGGAAAGGGAATCGTTTGTTATCAGGTTGATGAGAGCTTTTTCCGCGTTAATCCAGCTTGTGTTCTGAGCAAGCACAGCCCCAAACGCCACCTCAACGCGCCCGCACTCCGAACCAGGGATCAAATAGTTTCCGGGGTGATACGCTAAAAACCCCTTATGCGAGTCATAAAGCGGCCACCAGCCCTGAGGCCCGTAATATGAAAGAAGCGCTGCGTATGCGCCCTCAACAGGGTTGCTTGGGCGTTTTCTCATGGGGGCAGCCGGCGTTCTGCTATCCGCAATGAAGTGGGCTCGAATCTGCGCAGCAGTTCCTGCCGCTTGATGTACTTCAGTTCCACAATGTGAGTCTCCCTTAATGCGCCAAGATGCTTGGGGTTCCTGACGTTTTCCACTATGATGTCGGCGACTTTCTCTCCCGCAAGCATCTTAGGCAGAATCACGTAGTCGGCGCCGAACCGATAGAAGCCCAACGCAGTGTCCACGTTGAGCGCGGTGACTATTACAAGCGCCTTAGGGTTGGCCTTCCTTACTTCCTCTATTAAGCGGATGTTGTCGTCCTTTTGGGTTACGGTAGAGATTATTATGCTTGCGTCCTTCAGGTATAGGCGCTCTGTTATCTCCGAATCCTTTATGTCCCCGTAGATGCATGGCACGCCCTCGTTCATCAGGTCCTGGATTATGTCGGGATCCAAGTCTACCACTATGAAGTCGTGCCTCAGCGATTTGAGGGTCTCAAGTATGGAGTAACCCATGCGGTTGCATCCCGCAAGAACAATGTGGTCCTTATGGCGGACTGGAATGCCAACAGGCACCCTGTTGCGGAAGCCTTTCTCCTCCAGCGTCTTGAGCGGACGGGCAACGCCAATAAAAAGTTTCTCCTTGTACCTTAGAGCATAAGACGTAGTAATTATTGTGAACACCGTCACGGCCGCAACAAGAGAGCTTATGCTGGGGCTTAATACACCCAATCCTACGCCGGTGGAAACAAGTATCAGGCTGAACTCGCTGACCTGACCAAGGGATATGCTTGAGAAGAACGACGTCCGGCTCTTGTACCCAAGCAAAGTAACAACCCAGACAGTGCTAAGCGGCTTGATAATGAGCACCAGAATGGAGAAGAGGATTATCGCAGGCAAAGCGCCGCTTAAGTGGCCCAAAGAAAGCTGCATACCCAAAGACACGAAAAACAAAGTCGCAAAAAAATCCCTCAAACCCCGAATTAACCCCGCAATCTCAAGGTTGTAGGGTAGGCCGCCTATTCCCACTCCCGCAAGGTAGCTTCCGATTGCTATGGAAAGCCCCATCTGATGGGCGAGCAATGAAAAAAGGAAGCACCATGAGAGAGCCGAGAGAAACAGAAGCTCCTGATTATGGGCGAAAAACCGCATCAAAGGCGGAAGCAACATCCTGCTTGCAGCCACCGAAAGAACAAGCAGTCCGGCAGACATCGCAAGCGGCTGCAGTATCACGCTGCTTAATCCCTCAGAAGAGTAGTCCTTGAGGATTGCTAGCGCCATAATGGCGACCACGTCCTGCAGAAGAAGTATTCCAATAGCGATGCGGCCGTGAATTGAATCCAACTCCTCCTTTTCAGCCAGCATCTTAACTACGACAAGAGTGCTGGAGAAAGTCATCACAAGCCCCAAATAGACGCTTACGATGTGAGAAAAACCCAGAAAAAGGGAGAGGCCGTATCCCGCCAGGAATGTGAGTATTATTTGTGTTAGTCCTGCTGCTGCGACTGTGAATCCTATGTCGCGGATTTTGTTTAGGTCGATTTGGATTCCGATTACGAATAGGAAGAATGCTATTCCTAGTTCCGAGAAAGAGAATACTGTGTCGCTGTTTGATATGATTCCGAATCCTCCGGGACCGATTAGTAGCCCTGCGAAGACGTATGCGAGGACGAGAGGCTGCTTCATAAGGTGGGCTATGTATGCGAGTAGTGTGGCTGAGCCGATGACGACTGCAAGCCCGACTAGGACGGTTGGTTCTGCCATTTTTTCGCCTCCTTAATCCCTGAAGGCTGACGGCTCGTATATGCCGACGTCTTTTACTTGGTGTCCGTCTACTACGCCGTACCAGTATAGTACGACGCCGTATCCGAACAGCTCCAGGTAGTGCATTAGCTGCTTGCGGTAGTTGATGCGGATTTCTTTGGGGTCGCCGAAGCTTCCTTTGCATTCAATCCAGTTTATTTTTTTCCCCTGAAAGTCTATGGGGTGCGCAAGTAGGAAGTCGGGTGTTTTGCCTTGGTGGCCGGCTTCTTTGGCTTGGGCTTCAGTGGTGTATTGGGCGTTTCTTTTGTCTAGCCAGCGGGCTATGTAGTTTTCCGTGCGTTTTCCCCTCTCCACCTGCTCCGTCAGGCGTTGGGGACTGTAAACCAGTTCGTTTTCCAGCGCCTCCTCCAGCTCCCTCCTAATGCGGGGCTTGTCTATGGATGAGGGCTCCTTCATCATCTGCTGTATATGGCCGCGGCTGTATCCGTCGGTTCTAAGTATTATGCTTGCGGTTAAGGCGGGGGGAAAATCGAAGTGGCGGGCCAATTTAAGGAACGTTTCCCCGCGCTTCCACCTTTCGAGCATTTCCGGGGCCTTTTGCATGACGTAGGAGTGGCGGCTTTTTACTTCGCGGACTATTTTCTGGCAATGCAGGACGTGGACCGTCTCCTTGGTGATGCGGTATTCCCGCGCCAACTCGGCGTAGTCATCCGGTTTCGTAAGCCGGCTATAGAGCGCAGAGTAAGCAGCTTGGTCCATCGTGGTGGGGATTATATATTTAAATGACCCCCGTTTATAACATACCGTATTTATAAAGGACAATGAAGCCCAACATCGAAAACATCGTCTCGTCTATCACGCTTTACCGCAACATAGACTTGGAGAAGCTGACTAAGGCCGTGCCTGAGATTGAGAACCCGAATAAGTTTCCGGGGGTTATTTACAGGCTTCAGAAGCCTAAGGTGGCTATGCTTGTGTTCCGCACGGGCAAAGTCATCTGCAGCGGAGCCAGAAACATCGACGACATAAACGCCGCCCTAAAGCAGCTTCTTTCCAAGCTTAGGGGCGCTGGAATGCGCGTTTCTGAGACGCCTCTTGTTGAGATTCAAAACATTGTGGCTTCCGCGTCAATGAACGTCAAAGTGAACCTGGACGTCTTGGCGATGGAAGCAGAGAATACCGAGTATGAGCCGGAGCAGTTTCCAGGCCTTGTTTTCCGACTCGACAAACCCAAGACGGTGATGCTAATATTCCGGTCAGGACGCATTATTATCACGGGCGCCAAGACCCCTGAGGATGCGACTAAGGCCGCTAAGCGCACCCGCGACATGGTTAAGGAGTACGGCGCCGTAATCGACTGAGCCCGTATGGCAACCGCTCGTCATCCCGCTAGGGGGGTGTGGACGGCGTTTGCCGCCGTTTTAATCGTTGTTTTTGCTTCGGGCTGCTTTGAGGAGCACGACCCAATAACCCAGAAAGCCTTGGATTCCGAGGACCCGCGAATATGCCTCCAACACAATTATACTAGTGACCGGGAGGAGTGCCTTAATTCATTAGGCAGCATAATAGACGACCCCGACAAATGTAGCCTGTTTCCTGATGATACCCGTCAGACACAGTGCCTTACTAATGCGGCGACGAGGAACAAGGATCCTGCGATATGCGAGAAGTTCCCTAAAAAGAGCGACGCAGAGTCCTGTCTGGGTGACGTCGCCTTCTCCAAAGGTGACTCCTCCATGTGCGAACAGCTGACTGACGAATCAAGCCGCGATGCCTGCCTGGGGCGCATAGGAAAATTCCACAACAAACCAGAACTCTGCAACAAGATAAACTCTAAAGACCTCAAAGACGACTGCTACGGGTACTCAGGCACCAACGCCAACAGCACAGACCTATGCGACAAAATCGAAGGCGCATACACCCGCGACAAATGCAACCTGCAGGTAGGCCTTTCAACTAGGGAGGCAGGCGTCTGCAACAAGCTTGGGGGGAGTGACAAATCGCTTTGTCTTGCTTCTATTGGGAGGAATCCTGAGGCCTGCAGTAATCTTACGAATGAGTTTGACGCCAACCGGTGTTATCTGCATGTCGGCATTAACGCCGCAGACCCGGAGTCTTGCAATAAGGTCAACAACTCCCTGCTTCCTATATCTAATTTTGAGGGGGGTAGCGGCGCTTGTTTTACGGCGGTTGCGGCGGATAGAGGGAATGAATTGTACTGTGGTAAGATGGGGAGTTACCCTGAGGAGTACAAAGAGTGCGTTGTCGCAGTGGCGTCTAAGTGGAAGCGTCCTGAATTGTGCGACAAAGTTAAGGATTTTGATAATCATATTGATTGCGTTGGCGACGTTGCAGTCAACACGATGAACGTAAGCGTCTGCGACAGTTTATCAATCGGGGAATTCAGGGACGAGTGCAGGGATAGGTACGCTCGAACCCACCCTACCGCCGTCCAGAAGGTGATGTTTGCTGCGGAAGACGCAGTAACCAATCCTCTGCAGGAGAAGGCGGAGAAGGAGATAGCGAAATCTTTGGCGTAGATGATTTATTGCGCCTTACCTTGATGGGGGGTTTATTTCCAGGAATATGTTTTGCGCTTCTTGGTGCATTTCCGGCACCCTAAGCAGCCCGGCGATGTAGTCCAGAAGTTGGAGGGCGTTTCTGTCGTCTTCCCGCTGGTAGTATTCTCGTGAGTTGCTTAGTGTGGGCTTGCTTGTGGGAGTGCGGTTGTGCATGGCATCGTACTGGTCGCCGGCCCATGCTACGTCCAAGTCATGCAGGCAGAACCCAGAGTTGTGCTTTTGTTCATCGTCGTATACGGATCCGAAGTCGTTAGATAGAGCCCCGTTGAGTATGTGGTGCACGTAATAGTTTACTGAGGCCCACCGGGAGGCGAATCCATAAAGCACTTCACGGGCTGCTTCCCTGTATTCGACTTCCTGCCCGTCTTTCATTACGCGAGGAATTTGGCCTGGCTGGCGTATCAGCTGGTATCCGCAGTAGGAAAACGTTTTAACCCAGGCGGCATCTGCCTGCCCTATAGGGGTCAGTTCGCCTACGCGCTCCGGCACCGGCACTATGTATCCGATTATCCTGTGGCCTCTTATGTATTCGTCCGGCACTCCTGCTATGCTTAGGCCGTCTCTGTGTCGTATGTTTCTTATTCTCCCTATGCTTTCGCCTGTTTTGCTTTCTTCAGGGTTTAGCCATTGAGGTATGAATTGGGGTTTGAATTGGCCGAATGGTTGGTATATTGCGTCGGGGTTTATTCCGTCTTCTGTTATCGGGAATGCGCCGAATTCTTCTACCGCACGGCGTATGTGGGGGTCGCCTTGGTTGTATAGGTCGTTTAGTCCTTTTCTTATGCGCAATGCGTTTCTTGCTTGTATGTCGCTTAGTTTGAGTATGTCTCCTCCCCAGAACATGTGGACTTCGAGGTGGATTTCGTTTTGGCCTCCTCGCCATTGGAAGCTTATTCCGTCTGTTCCGTAGTATGTGCCGTTTGCCTTGAATACGCGGGCGTAAGATGAGGTGTCTCCTTGGGTGGGTTCGCTTATGGAGAAGGAGCTTCTTCCGTGGAAGGCGTTTCCTATTTTATACCGCGGATCCTTTATCGGCAGGTCGTATCCTAGGCCTTTCTCCGTTATGAGCCCCAGTTCGACTGTTTCCTTAAGGGAGGCTAAGACGGTTTCCGTGTATCCTGCTTCCTGTGATTGAGGGCTGAATATGAATGAGCTTCTGTCTAGGGTGCAGTATGCCGGCAGGGTTCCGGGAACTATTTTTGAGCCTGTCCAGAAGGCGAGTTCGGATATCAGACGAAGGGACCCTGCGTCATAAGGCATCTCCACCGCGCTGAAAGCATTCATCAACTCGCCGCTGACTCCGGCAGCCGAAGTCTCCTCTAAAATGCGGCTTATAGCGCCCACTTCCACGGAACTCAATTTTCTCGCCTCGCACAAACTCATGATCAGGCCGTCCCTCATCTGTGAGACTTGAGCAAGAATATGCGGGTTTCTGCAGTAGGGCACAAGCGCCCCGAGTTCGCTTAGGCCTGCAAGCGTTGTTTCCCTGCTTCCGTCTCCTGCAGAAAGACCCGTTATTGCTTCCTGAAGTATCCCGTCTAGCTTTTCAGGCTCAACAAGTGTGGCAACCAAAGCTGTCATTCTCCTTTCGGTTTTCCGCCGGCCAGTGCCCAAAAGCATTTCAGCAGCCGTAACCTTCATCTGGGGGTCGTTGAGGCCGTTTGCTAGTTCTTCGACCCATCGTATGGACTCGTCGTGGTAGAGTGCTGTTGGGTGGGCGCATAGTTCGCTTAGTGTTGCTAGGCGTTTTTCGTCTGTGACTTCGGCGGGAGGTGGTGCGCCGGTTATTATCGCCCGTCTTTCTGCGGCTTCTGTAGGAGTTAGGTCTCTCATGCGGGTGAGGGTGTTGGAGGCGGTCCTGCTTATTTCAGATATTGGGCTTTGCCGGGAGGGTTCTATTAAAGCCACAAGTTCCGCAAGAATTTGGGGATTTTGAATTTTGCTTCCGAATTCGGCAAGCGCCTCTGCCGCGTCTCCCCTCCGTTGAGAGTAAGGGTCGGATAAGTTCGGGGCTATTCTGCGGGCGAACGACAAAAGCAATGAATCGTCCGACACAGCCCGCCCTATGTCTATGAGAGTCCTTTCGGCGTCTATGTGAGAATCTTTAGGCGGGTGGTCTATCGTCTGTAATACCGCGTTTAATCCTTCCTGAAGGCCTTCTGGCCCCAACGCCTCAAATGCTGTTGCCGCAAGTTTGGCTACTTGACCTCTTACTCCTGCGTGGTCTCTTCTTTGTTCTACTGCGCTTATTTCAACTGGAAGGGCGGCAAGGAACTCCAGTGTTTCCTGCCGCGAGAACTGCGGAATTAATCCTGAGACAGTCTGGGTTATCAAACGGCAGGTCTCGTATTTGTCGCTCCTGTGCCGCAGGGAGTTAAGAAGTTCTTTCGCGTACTCCGCCTGCACTCCATGCCCATTTAATGTCGCCACCACAGAGTTGGCGGCAGACAATGCGGCTACATTATACCTGTCCTCATGGAAGGAGTACGATGGAACAAAGTTTTTTGCCGCGGTAAACCTTTCCGTAGGATCCTCAATAAGCAACGCACACCTTTTCGCCGTCTCCGTAGCCTCATCGAACTCGACGACAACAGGAGGTTCCCTGCTGCTTAAACCGCTCCTGTCGGCCATAAGAGAGCGGGCGCTTGTTGTTGCACAGTACATGGGACTACTCTTATCGCCTGGAAAAAGTATTTCCGACGCGGCGGCAGCCACCTGCTTAACCTCGTCGTCTGAAACACACGCCCTCACCGCACCGTACATCAACAACTCCCTTTCATCGCGAGGAACCTTACCCACATCCACCACAGCAGCCCTCACAGTTTCAACCCTCTCCTCGGCCGACCCTAATGAAGCTATTTTCACGATAGCTCTGGCAGTCAACGGGGCATTGTATATTAATCCGAGGAATCTGTCTTCGTCGCTTTTCCCCAGAACGTCACCGACTAAGCCGGATATTACCTGAGCCCGCCTCTGAGGCGGACACAAAGCACACAACCTTACGACCTCATCCAAAGCAGAATTCCCCTCTCCGACATTATTTGGCTGCCACGCCTTCGCCGCCCGCTCAAACGCAGGAAGAACCCTACCCGCAGATTCAGAATCCGAAATCTTACCCGCCATCCCGCAAGCAAGCCCCACAAAAGGCACATCACGCCAGTAATAATTCTGGCGGTCACACCTGTCCAACAACATTACAGCCGCTGCCTCAGCACCCTCAGAGGAACTTATGCGCGAACAAAGCCGCGACAGAGTCTCAGAAAACTCATTTGCGTTCACAGGCAACCCATACTCATGATAGCCTGCAACATTCGAAAGCAAAGTCGACAAAACCCTAAGCGCAGACGCCTCCTCCACAACCCCATCAGCAATACCCAAAACCATAGAACCAGCCAACTGCCTATGATAAACCAAAGAACCATCAAACTCAGAATGCTGCATACCCTTTGACGCATTCACCCGCCCAATAAGACGGCCGACTAAATCCTCCCGCACCAAATCCCCGGCCAAATGGTAAGGATAGTGAGCTAACGCATCGTCTATGCGCGCAAGAACAGGAGCCTTCAAATCGTCTGCCGTAGAACCGAGATTATTTAATACAGGCGTTTGGTCGGCAAGTTCTCCCGCGATTGCGGCCTTAAGCCGGGTTAATCCTTCCGAATAGGTGTCTGGGAATTCCACGCCGTCAAAGACTCTTTCAGACAATCTTCCGAGAGTTTCGGCCGGGTCGTCTGATTTTGCCGCTGCGGCCCCGTGCTTTCTTATGACCCGAGCTACTCCTTTCTTTATTGCGTCCACTTGCGGCTCGCTTCCGGGAAACGCGTTTCTGTGGCTTCCTATTGTGGCAGACATTGATTCTTCCACTTCCGATAGCACAACCCGCGAAGCATCCAGTCCTCCGACGTGACTTCTTATTCCCATAAGTACTGCAGCAGCGTTTTCCCTGACAAATTCTATGGGGTGGTCTACGTGCCGGCTGACGCCGTCAACCACCGGCATCAAGTCTGCCGGGTCGTCCATGGAACGGGCTACCTTCAGAAGCTGGGTTCCTGCGGTGAAAGGAACTTCCGAGACGTCAAGATGATGCTCGGTATTCCTTCTTTCATGCGGCGGGAAATCGAAGAGATCCGAAAGCTTGCTTGCGCACAAAACCTTAACTCCCGACTCTTGCGAAGCCGCACCTAAGTTGCCCAACATCACCGCATACGCATTCCTGACCCTACCCGAAGGATGAAGCCTCAAGTCATGAGTCGAAAGAAAATCCTCAACAGCCCTCCCGTGCCTTACGCCAGAAAGAACACCTCCAATCGCCTCTGTCGCAGCATTCAAAGACGAATCATCAGACTCCAAAGAACCCAACCTGTCAAAAAGCACCTCCGCAACAGCTATCCTAGAGCCGTCACTACAAGAATCAGCGACAGACACCGCCTCCCGAATAAGACTACGCCGCGAAGAATAGCGAGGATTAAACCCTTCAGCTACAAGCCCGCAAGCAAACTCCCGCTTAACCCAATCATCCAACCGCCGCACAACCAAACCCGCCAAATGAGCCCTCTCATCCGAAATCCCCTCCAACCTACGCCCCCCAACGCCCCAACCGACAATCTCCGAATAAACACCCCGCAAAACATTAGAATCACCAATCAAAGGAACAACCAACTCAAAAGCCCTAGCCGCATCAAAAACCACAGAATCAGACCTAATGCCAACAACCTCGGACGCACGCCTAAGTCCCGCCTCAACCTCCCTAACCAACGCCCCCTCACTCCCGTCAGAAGCCAAACCTAAACGCGCAGCAACCTCCCCATCAACATGCCCTCTAACGCCTCCGAAAGAAACACACTCTGAAACAAGAGCCTCACGGTCAAAACGACCCAAAACCTCGGGTGAAAGACACTGCTCAACCACAGAGGCCGCCACAACGCGTTCCTGCTCGATAGGCATGCCTGTTTCAGCGTACTTAGAAAGCGTTACTGCAAGACGCCCCAACTCAGCCTGAGATAAGGAAGAGATTTCCTCTCGGAAAGAATCCTTCGCCGCCCGCCTAGCAAACTCCTCAGGCACCCCCTCAAAAGGCTGCTTCCTCCTTTTGCGCCTGCGAGAAAAAGAATCATCCGATCCGTCACCCACGCCAGACCCATCCTGACCACGCTGACCCTCAGAACTACGAAGGTAAGCCTGCGCCCTCTGGCTGCCGGATTTCAATGCCAGATTTTGAGCTATGGCGGCGGCGCGTTCATCGAGGGCGGGCAACGTTGAAGGCACGTCCAAATCCTCGCCCGAAGACGCAGGAGAAGCAACTACCTTCATGAGTATAACCACGAAGGCAAAGTTATTATCCGCTAACCGGTTAACATCAAGCGCACTTAACGATAGTTAATGCTTTTAAAGCCAAAAACAAATATCAAAACAAAAAAAGGTGAACTAAAATGCCGCATGAACTACCTAAACTGCCTTACGCATACGACGCGCTTGAGCCATACATAGACGCCAAAACAGTGGAAATACACCACGACAAACACCACGCAGCATACGTAAACAACCTGAACAAACTGCTGGAAGGACGCCCCGAACTTCAGGCGAAAACGCTGGACCAAATACTCACTTCGCTTCTAGCAATACCCCAAGAGATAAGGGCGGGAGTAACATTCAACGCAGGAGGAATCGCAAACCATAACCTGTACTGGAGCACTATGAGCCCAAACGCAGGAGGCGAACCGACAGGAGACCTTGCGGACGCAATAAAAGAATCGTTCGGAAGCTTCCAGGACTTCAAGCAGAAACTCACCGACGCAGCAGTAAAACAATTCGGATCAGGATGGGGATGGCTCACCGTCGACGGCAACAAACTGACCATATCCTCCACCCTAAACCACGACACACCACTATCCCAAGGAAAAAAACCAATCCTAATCGTAGACGTCTGGGAACACGCATACTACCTCAAATACCAAAACAAACGCGCAGACTACGTAACAAACTGGTGGAATTTGATTGACTGGGACGCTGTGACCAAGCTTTTTATGATGACGACCAAGTGACTGGCCCCTCAGGAAGAGTTATCAGTTAAGGCAGCGGAGCCTGACATGAGCCCATTCCTCCGCCCGGCATAATCACGGGACTACATACTTCGTCAAGCGGGGGCTGTATTCGTACACCAGCCTGGTAGATGCAGACGTAATTTTGGGGCACGCAGACCTTAGTCTTCTCATCACAACTCACTGGACCGCTTCCTGCGGTAATCGTGACGTCTGGCCATATTTCGCTGAACAGCAACGGAATCTGAGTGTCACCCATGAAACAAGAAATAAAGTTCATGTGCGCGCCCGGCGCAAAGCAACCCCTTAGAGCCTCAAGCCGGTCTCTGTGGGCAGTAATCCAATTATCGTCTAATACTGTTTGAGGGAAGAATATTCGCCCGGTAGGTTTATCGCAGGTCCCGTCTGGTTTGAGAGGAGAATTAAAGCTTTCTCCATGACCCATTATCACGAAATTTTCAAGTTTAGTCCCTGTGTTCTTGCACTTAGAGCAAAAGCCTTCTAATATCGCCAATACATCGTCAGGCGTGTTGGCCATAGCCCTATTGTCAGGTATGCTTTGGCACTTGTCGAGGCATTTGATATCGGTGTACTTGCTCCAATTTTGTATCGTATGAGTGTAATAGTTGAAATCAGCTTCGGATATTATCATCAGTTCCTTACAGTTCATGCAAACGTGCGTATTTGCCTCTGGATTGCCAGGATCAGTTCCATCCCGTATTTTTTCGCATCCCTGCTGCGAGCAAGGACATGAACAGTCGTTTTTCCCATCGCCATCTTGACAACACGTTGCATAAGATTCTTTTTCTATGCCGTATTGCTGGTAGAGAATTTTTTCTGCGCAACTTTCGCTTCCCGTTACTATTGCGCCTTTTCCGGCAAGAGACTCGAGCATTGCCTTTGCGTCAGCATATACGCATTTGCCGTCTCCACAAATAGGTTTGCAACCGACATCAACCTTGATTGTTTTTTCGGAGGGAGGATTCGTCGTAGTGTCCTGTACCTTGCGGTCTTCTGTTTTACAACGATAACCATCGGGGCAGGCACAGTCCCTACAACAATTTGCTATGCTCTCATCAGGACCATACGAAAGGCAATTGCCGTTCGGACGTTTCGCGCATATGCCGTCACCGCATGACCCGGATGCTTTACAGACATACGTGGTCGTTTCTTTGCCCATGAAGTTTGTTTTTTCCTCCTTGCATGCCCAACCGTCGCCGCAAGGGCAATCCCTGCAATCTGTTTCACCTAATTGGCACACACCATCATTTGGAAGCCACGTACACTCTGTGTTCCCCCAGACGGACTTGCCCCATACCCATCCTGTGAGATAGTCAGGGCAACCACAGTCAGGACTGCAGACCTTGTTTCGCGGAACCTGACAGGTCTCGACCTCTTTATCGCCTTTCTTCAATGTAATAGGTCCCTTGATGCCGCAGAGCATTTGGGCGGTATTCCAGTCCAACTCGTTTTCCCAAGTCTCGCATATACCATCGCCGCAGTAAGGCATCTTAATGCATTTAGAGCAATTTGATGCGCACATTTCCATAGGCTTGCAGCCGTCATTACCATCACACACTTCCCCGGTTTCTTTTATGCCATTTCCGCAGTAGGAACCACGTCCGATTGGATGTATAAAACCACCGCAGTCAGCCGGACATGCTACCCCATTTTCGCCAGCATCGCACACCCCATTTCCGCAGTAGCCCGGATTCATAATTGGAACCGGCATCATCATTTTAAGTTCGGCAAACTGACCGGCAGGGTTGCCGAAAGAAGAGGTCACCAGAAAGGCCGATCCGACAAGGAGCAAAAACAGGACCCAAACATGGTTTAAGTAAGAATTCTCCAGAGGCATAATACCTATTTTATGATAGTGCTTAAGTACACCAACCATTTTGAATCGGATAACAGAGGGCGACGTTTACGTTAGGCTTGCAAGAAGACATGCACTCTGGCACCAACACAAAAAAAGCAACCACAATATAACCAACACCCAAACTAAGCGCCAATCAAACGCCCCACTGCATAACCAGCACCCGCAGCCAACCCGCCGATAGCGGCCATCTCAACCCCCTTATTCACCCAACCGCCAATCGTCAATTTCGCAGTCAAAGCGCCTGCCGCAAAAAGAACAGCCAACGCGCACACAAGACTCCATAAAATCGCAGTTGACGCGGGAAGACCGAGGAAAAACGGCCACAGACTAATCAAGCTGCCGATAAACGCTGAAATCCCCACCACAATCGCCTCGCCCGTCGGATTCAGGTTGCTTGACTCCTGAAGTTGCAGCTCCTCAGTCATCATGAAATTAAGCCACTTCTCCTCGTCAGACGTAATTTGAGCGACAATACGCTCAAGAGTCTCCCCTGAAAACCCCTTCTTAGCGTAAACCAACTCCACCTCCTTACGCTCAACCTCAGGGTTACCCCTAATTTCCTGCCTCTCACGCTCAAACTCACTTAAGTAATGAGCCTTAGCCGCCCGGCTGCTCGTGAAGGCGACGGCGGCCATGGATATGCTTTCTGCAAAAGTCGCCGAAAGACCGGCGAGAATTACCAGGTGATTATCCGCTGTGGCGGTGGCAACGCCCAAGACGATACCCATGACGTTAACTAGGCCGTCTTGGCCTCCGAGTATTATCTGCCTTATTCTGTCGCCGCGGGTGTTTTGCTTGCCTATTTCATCCAGGTGTTGCTGCAGGTGTTCTATTGAGGGGTGTTTTTCCATCTTATTTTGGTAATATCGCGTCCACGCAGTCTTGGATGATTGTTTTGTTGGCGATTTTGCCGCATGTTTCTACGTCTGAGCTTTTCTTTGCCACGTTTGAGTAGCATATGTCGCGGTAGTTTTCCTTTTTTATGTCGGGGCAGCTTACTGTGCAGTCTACGTCTTTAAGCCCTGTTTCAATGCAGCGGTTAACGCCGAGTTCGCTTTGGACCTGGTAGCATAATGTGAAGTTTACGTTAGGCTTGCATGTGGAAGTGCACCCTGACGCCGCCATTACGACGGCTAAGCCGAGGATAACGCATGCGCCCTTGAACATGTCGCTTAATTCTTCAGGGCGATGTGTATTTATCTGCTATTTTTAAGATATACTGAATATATAATAAATTAAGCATTTTAATAACAAACACAACATCAGTTACTCACCCGTGGAAACAGTAGAAGAAGTACAGGAGGAAATCACCGAAGAAGCCGTCCGACTATGGCACTACTTCGGACAAGACGAAACTCCCGCACGGATATACATGGCGATATTCTTCGCCGACGAACCAATTGGACTGAAGGAGATATCCGAAAAGACCGGATACAGCATGAGCCTAATCAGCACCCACATGGACGTCGTGGAAAGACTATACGACGTAAGGCGATTCAAAAAGGCAGGCAGCAAAAAAATATTCTTCACCTGCATCCACAACGCCCAGGAAACAATGGAAAAAAGGATGAGGGAACTGGACAGAACCCTCGAAAACATGCTCGCATCCATAGAAAAAGCAGAAAAACAACTCGACGGAAAAGACCCCGCCGCACAATCAACACTGCGGCACATAAAAAAACTGAAAAACGATTACGAATGCTTCCGAAAAGCATTCAAAAAACACAATGCACGACCATAGCCGCCACGTAAGAAAAGACGTAGACCCCATCATAGACCTAGACGAAGTCTGGAAGATATACAAAATGGGAGACGTAGAAGTAGCAGCACTAAGAGGCATGAGCCTAGAGATATACCCCCGCGAATTCGTCGCCATAATGGGACCCTCAGGAAGCGGAAAAAGCACCACAATGAACATGGTAGGATGCCTAGACGTACCCACAAAAGGAAAAATATACCTCGACGGAATCGACATAAGCAGCCTACACGAATCAGACCTAGCCCAAATAAGAGGCAGGAAAATAGGATTCGTATTCCAACAATTCAACCTAATGCCACAACTAACAGCCGTAGAAAACGTCATGCTACCCATGATATTCCAAGACGCCCCAACAACCGAAAGAGAAAAACGAGCTGCCGAACTCCTTAAGGAAGTCGGACTGGGGCACCGCCTTGACCACAGGCCTACTGAGCTTTCTGGCGGGGAGCAGCAGCGCGTCGCGATAGCGCGGGCGCTAGCCAACAATCCACCTGTTGTGCTTGCCGACGAGCCGACCGGGAACTTGGACTCCAAAAGCAGCTATGAAATCATGGGGATGCTCAAGGACCTGAACAAGGACGGCAAAACAATCATCGTAGTAACGCACGAACCCGACATCGCCAAATACGCCGAACGCACAATCCACATACGAGACGGGCAGGTGGTGGATGCGAAAGAGGCCTTTGCGGCGGCGCCCCATAAGGATAAAACGGAGAAGACTCAGCATGAGTCAGAACCTAAAAACACTAAAACAAAAGAACAAGATAAAAGAGGGAATAAGAAATGAAACAAAAAACACTGTTGTTGATTGGACTTGCGGCCATATTCATGGCTTCTTTAGCTTCCGCCGAAGTGCGGTTTGATTCGGTCTCCATTGACCCCAGCTTCGTAGAACCGAGCAGCGACCTAACGGTATACGTAAAGTTCCACGAGGGAGTATCAAACAGGGACGTATTCGTTGTTCCGGTGGTAAACGGATCGAAACAGCCGCTGGGCGACGACCAGTCCATATTCTATGAGGCAGTGCTTTCACCTTCAGACGAACTGTCGAAAAAATACTTAGTGATAAAGGACGCGACAAAACCTGTCGGCCACCTGTTCATAGGCGAAAGCTGGACCACCCCATTTGACATCAAAGTGAAGGACGACGCCCCCGCATCAAACTACGACCTAGACTTCAGCGTATACTACACCGCACCAGACAGCATGAAAGGACAGCTAGCCCGCACCACAAAAGTCACCATCCCCGTGAAAGGCATAGTCCGATTCGCAGTGGACGCAAAAAACACATTTGACATAGGAACGCTAAGCGAAGTAAAAGTCACTTTCACCAACAAAGGAGGCGCAACAGCCCGCCACGCAAGCGTCATAATGAACGCCTCAACCCCCATAAAACTACTGCAAGCCGGAGAAGACTACGCAGGAGACATACCCGCAGGAAGCTCATTCGAAGCCAGATTCAAAGTTTCAATTGACGCGACCGCCAGCCCCGGCGCATACACCATTCCAGTTGCCATAGCATACCTTGACGACGCCGGCACACCCCACGTCATAGGCCAAGCAATAGGCGTATGGATTTCAGGGCAACCTGACGTCTCAGTCAACCTCGAAGACAAGACCATGCCCAGAACCGACGGAAAATGCACCGTAGGCCTGTCAGTCATAAACCACGGATTCATCGACGCCAAATTCGTCTCCATGACACTGGACAACACGACAGAATACGCCGTTGACTCCGTGAACTCAGCGTACATAGGAAACCTAGCCAGCGACGACTTCCAAAACCAAGACTACATCATAACGCTTCTGACCAACAAAACCGACGGAAGCCCCTACACATTCAAAGGCACCATCTCATACAAAGACGAAAGCACCAACGACGTACACCAAGACAAATTCGCAGTCGCAGGAAACGTATGCAACCCCCAAAACCTCAACGGAACGACAGTCAACCCAATGCAATCCGTAATCACAATAGCCGCAGCACTAATCGGAATAATCGTCGTCTACCTGGTCCTCTGGCTAATACTCAAGATTGTGTCGTCCATAACAGGATTCATAGACAAGAAAGTATTCAAGAGGATGTGAGGCCCCCAGAGCGCAACTTTACGCCATGCTCATAGAGTACTTCCAGCTCGCAGTAGGCAACCTGTTCCACAGGAAGCTAAGAAGCTGGCTGACAGTAGTAGGCGTCTTCGTAGGCGTAATGGCAGTAGTCACTCTATTGAGCTTAGGCGGAGGACTGGAAAACGCAATCCGCGACGAATTCGCCAAAGCAGGAGTACGCAGAGTAATAGTATTCGCCGGAGGAGGAGTAGGAACAAGCGGCCCCCCGGGGTAT
Organism: uncultured archaeon; assembly: GCA_902384455.1. Lineage (GTDB taxonomy): Archaea > Altiarchaeota > Altiarchaeia > IMC4 > SCGC-AAA252-I15 > CABMCB01. Next base: position 170,986 of record CABMCB010000071.1, on the reverse strand, counting down.
GCCGCCGCATCACTTGGAGACAAAGACGTCTCCGAAATAATGAAAGTGAAAGGCGTCGAATACGCCGTGGGACAAAACAGACAGCCAGCCCTAATAGAATTCAGGAAGAAAACTACTTCGGCCCTGGTGTTTGCCATACCGCAGGATTCCGAAAGCCATAGGGTACAAGACGTGTTCGGAGAATTCGACCTTGAAGAAGGAAAGCGCATATCCGACAGCGACAAAGACAGCGTAGTAGTCGGATCCAAAATAGCCTACGACAACTTCGACCGCAACCTGACTCTCGGCGACACCATACTGATTGAAGGCACCCCCAAACGCATCGCCGGCATATACAAAGACGTGGGCGACCCCGCAATGCAGACGAGGATTGACGTCACCAAGGATGCGGCGAAAGAACTCTTCAACGCAACCGACACGTACATGGGAATCATGGTGCTCACGAAAGACGGAGAAAACATCACTCAAGTAAGCCAAGACATAGAAGTCAGGCTCAGACGCCTACACCACGTCAAAGAAGGCGAAGAAGACTTCACCGTCATCACCCTACAGCAACTGGTGGAAAGCTTCCTCACAATACTCAACATAGTGCAGACAGTAATAACAGGCCTCGCCGCAGTAAGCCTCATCGTGGGGGCCATAGGCATAATGAACACCATGTACACGAGCGTCATAGAAAGAACGCGCCAAATAGGAATAATGAAGAGCATAGGAGCCAAAAACGGCGACATACTGCTTTTGTTCCTGATAGAGGCGGGGCTTGTGGGAGTAGTAGGAAGCTTAGTCGGCGTCCTGCTCGGATTCGGAATAGCCAAAACAGTGGAAATACTCGCCAGAAACATGGCTTACGGACTGATAGAAGCACAGATCACCATCAACATAGCATTAGGAGCACTCCTCTTCGGGTTCTTCGTAGGATGCATCTCAGGATACCTCCCAGCAAAACAAGCAAGCAGACTACAACCAGTCGACGCAATGAGGTACCGCTAAAATGATAAGCGAATTCCTGCGCATCTCAATAGAAGGCCTAAAAAACAAGGGCGCAAGAAGCTGGCTTACGATGCTTGGCATAATCGTGGGTATAGTAACAATAGTCTCCTTACTTTCTTTGGGGCAGGGCCTTCAGGACGCGATAAACAAGCAGTTCGACCTCATAGGCAAAGACACTGTTTACATCATTCCTTCCGGCTCATTCGGGCCCTCTATGGGCAAGTCGCTTACTAAAGATGATTTTAGGGTGATTAAGACGGTGAAAGGTGTTGAGGATGCGGCGCAGATGGTGACGAAGTTCGCTAAGGTGCAGCTTCACGATGAAACCAAGTACACTTTCGTTTCCGGATTGCCCACCGACAACAGCCTCGACCTTATAGTTGACGGCGAGAACATTAAGCTTAATCCTGCGCATCCTTTTGACGCTTCAGACGCCAACAGCAACAAGGTCGCCATAGGGTATAACATTGCGACGGGGGTTTTGTTCAAGGATCATCCCGTAAGTATTGGCGAACGCATACTCATCGAGGGCGTTCCTTTCCGCGTGGCGGCTACAGTAAGTAAAATAGGCAACCCGCAGGACGACACAAACATTTACATACCCATAGAGACCGCACGCACTCTCTTCAATGAACCTAAAAACGTCTACGCGATAGTCGCCAAGGTGAAAAGCGGCGAAGACAACGCGGTGGTCGCGGAAAACATAAAGCAGGCTCTGCGCAGGTACCACGACTTGAAGAAGGGAGAGGAGTTCTTTGATGTTTACACCAAAGAGCAGCTTCAGGAGAGCTTCGACGTCATATTTTCCGCGGTGCAGGCCGTCCTTTTCGGCATAGCGGCGATTAGCTTGGTTGTGGGTGGAATCGGGATTATGAACACGATGTATACGAGCGTTTTGGAGAGGACTAAGGAGATTGGGATTATGAAGAGCATTGGGGCCACGAACGGCAATATCAGAACTATGTTTTTGATTGAGGCGGGTTTGATTGGTTCTGTGGGCGGCGCGGTGGGGTGCGTGTTTGGTGTATTGCTTGCTAAATCTTTTGAGTATATTGCGGTGAATCAGTTGGGGCAGGACCTTATTCAGGCGTCTGTGAGCTGGCAGTTGATTTTGGGTGCGTTGTCGTTCTCTTTCGTCGTCGGCTGCTTGTCGGGTGTGCTTCCTGCGCAGCAGGCTGCTTCTCTTAAGCCGGTGGATGCGTTACGGTATGAGTGAGTTTGAGCCGTCTTTTATGCCCGTTTAGGCAAGGATTTATGTGATGAAGGGTTTTGGGCGCGCATGGCTTTTGTATGGCGGTGTGGTTGCTTTGGCTGCGGCGTATATGGTTTTTCAGTTTCTTGACGCGGTGGTCTACGGCGTATTCTTTTATTACATTACCCGTTCGCTACATAAGGAGGGGGGCAGGATAGTCAAGATGAAGAGGGTTTCCGCTGTGGGCTCTCTTCTTGTGGTGGTGTTGCCTGTCACGTTGCTTCTTACTTACACTTTGATTGTGGCGTTCACTGACGCATCCGATTTCCTTGCGAACACGGACTTGCCTTACGTCAGCCAGATTAAGCTGACTGCGTCCGAGTACGCTAAAGTCGCTGACCAAATAGACCCCAACGACATACTAAAGTCCGTAAGCACCAACCCCGACGTAAAGAAGGCGGTGCAGATAGGCTTCAGCCTCATATTCGCTTTTTTGGGCGTCCTCTTTAGATTGTTCCTCGTGCTGGTCGTAGCATACCACCTTTTGATGTACGGCGACAAAGCGCGAGCTTACGTCGAATCGCTTGTCCCGGAAGAACAAAGGACGCTCATAAGGCGCTACTTCAACGAAGCAGACAAAGACCTCAACAGCGTATTCACCGGAAACATCCTCATGGCGGCGTTAACCGCCCTTTCGGCGTCGCTTCTACTTTTCATACTAAACGCCTTTGCCCCGCCAACACTCGCAATACCCTACCCCTTCCTCCTTGGGATACTCACAGGATTTTCCACTTTAATCCCAATAGCAGGAGTCGCAATAATCACCCTCCCAATAGTAATATACCTTACAGCGCAAGCAATACTCCAAGGCACCCTCACATCAGACTGGACGTTCATCGCCACAGTCCTCATCACAATGGAAGCAATAATAGACGCAGGACTAGGACTACTGTTCAGGCCGCTACTTGTGGGCCGCCGAATAAACCCCAGTTTGATGATGTACGCCTACATTTTCGGGCCGCTCGCCTTCGGGTTCATGGGACTCTTGCTTGGCCCGATGATACTTGTGCTTCTGATGAACTTTTTGACGGTAGTGCGGCCGGAAATTAGAGGGGAGAAAATTTAAATGAAGAGGCAAAAAGTACAGAAAAAGGACGTAGAGGTTCGTAATGTTGCATTATGTCATCATTGCGGGAATCTAACGCAACAAAAGTTAGTGTATACGCATCATAGCATTCTTGAAGGTGGATATTGGACTAGCGGAGAAAAAGCAGAGGTGGAATCGCTATATACATTTTATGTCGCAGTTTGTGAAATTTGCCATGAAGTCTTATTATATGGGAAGGATGAAACTGAATATGGACCTAGCAATGAAGTAGATCCCTCAGGGTATATAGATTTTTCGGGATATGATTTAGTATACCCAACAAGGTTGGGGCAACTTCATAATTCTGTTCCGAAAAGAGTTTCAAACCTCTATGAAGAAGCAGCAAGAATACGAGAGTTAGCTCCAAACGCATTTGCTGTTCAGATTAGACGTACTCTTGAAGCGATATGTACGGACAGAGGAATAAGAAAAGGCACTTTACAACAACGATTAAAAAAATTAGCGTCTAATGGAGAAATACCGCCGGTACTATCTGAGATGACTGAAGTATTGAGAAACCTCGGAAATGCTGGAGCGCATGACTTAGCAGGAGAGGTAAAACCATATGATACTATAGCTATTGACGAGTTTTTCAGAGCAATAGTTGAATATGTATATGTCGCTCCAAGTAAGTTAAACGACTTTAAGGAAAGGATAGATAAAAGAAAAAAACTAAAAGAAGAAACAAGTTAAGATATATTGCTACATAAAGTATTTGGACTATGGAATTTCCCAAGGAAGAGGACTTCTCTGAATGGTACCATAAGGTATTGGATGAGGCGCAGGTGATAGACCAGCGTTACCCCATAAAGGGGATGCTCGTCTACAGAAAATGGGGCCTCTATATCATACGCCAAGCCCAACAGTACCTTGAGCGCCGGCTTGAAGAAGACGGTCACGAGCCCGTGCTCTTCCCGGTGCTTATTCCCGAAGACGTCTTGGGGAAAGAAAGCGAACACATCGCAGGATTCGAAAACGAAGTATTTTGGGTGACGCACGCAGGAGCAACGCCGCTTGAAAGAAAACTGGCGCTGCGCCCAACAAGCGAAACCTCAATGTACAACCTTTTTTCACTGTGGGTTCGCACACACGGCGACCTCCCAATCAAAATCCACCAAAGCTGCGCAGTATACCGCTACGACACCAAACACACGCGCCCGCTAATACGCGGACGAGAATTCCTGTGGAACGAAGGCCACACCGCCTTTGCGACACGCAAGGAAGCGCTTGAGAACATTGAGACGATAATAGGCATCTACGGCAAGCTAATCGGCGACTTATTGTGCCTACCGTATCAGGTGAACAAGCGCCCCGACTGGGACAAGTTCCCTGGCGCAGAATACACAATAGCATTTGAAACACTAATGCCCGACGGAAAAACACTGCAGATAGCGACAGTCCACAACCTAGGCCAACACTTTTCCAAAGTATTCGACATCACATACGCAGACGAACAAGGCGGAAGACACCACGCCTGGCAGACAAGCTACGGCCCCGGATTCGGAAGGCTTCTTGCCGCAGTAATCTCAGTCCACGGCGACGAAAAAGGAATGATACTTCCACCTCAAGTGGCGCCAGTGCAAGCCGTCATCGTCCCCATCATATTCAAAGACACTGAAGGGAAAGTCCGAAAGGAAGCCGAGGCCTTAAAGCATAAGCTGGAGAAGCACGGCATCCGCGTTGAAATAGACGACCGAGAAATACGGCCCGGCGAAAAGTATTACTACTGGGAGCAGCGCGGCGTGCCATTAAGGATAGAGATAGGCCCCCGCGACCTGGAGAAAAAACAGGTCGTCGTTGTGCGCCGCGACACGGGCGAGAAACTTTTCGTCCCAGAAGCCGACCTTGACGTACACAAAATATTCTCAGACATAGAAGCGAACTTGAAGAAGAAAGCGCAGGAATCATTCAACCACAGAATCAAAAAGGCCGCGAACATGCAGGAACTTGAGGAACGCCTTACCACAGGCGGAATAATAGAGGCCGGCTGGTGCGGAAAACAAGAATGCGCCAAACAAATAGAACCAATCGGCACAATACTCACCATCGAGGAAGACAAAAAAACAGACTGCGTAAACTGCGGAAACCCAGGAACACACATACGGATAGCGAAGACGTACTGATTTGATTTTTAATTACTCTTTTTTGCTTTCCCGACCCTTTCTTCACAATAGTTAACTTTTTATACTCGTCTGCACAATACAATTACTGAGAGGGAAGAAGGGAAACAAATGGTCTCGTGGGAGGAAACTCCTCCAGAGGAGGCCGAAGAGCCCATAAGAAAGGAAATAATGGAAAGGCGCGGCCGTTCAATGAAGGAGGAGTACACTAATTTATGGGAGAAGGGCGTTTACGCTTGCCCGCTCTGCGGCGCACGGTTGTTTGATAGCGGCGCTAAATTCAAGAGCGGAACTAAGTGGCCCAGCTTCAGGAAGCCGATTGAAGGGGCCATAAAGGAGAAGCAGGATTTTTCATACGGAATGATTCGCTCCGAGATTGTTTGCGCCAAATGCGGACTGCATTTAGGGCACGCCTTTGACGACGGAAGAGAGTGCGGAGATTCCCATCCTGAAGGCGGACGCAGGTACTGCGTTTTAAGTTCGGCTTTGGACTTCAAGAAGTAAAAAGTATTTCGGCAGTTTTTATGCTTAGTGTTCAATGTTTTTCGTGGACATGCGTTTTGCGATAATTCTTGGATTGATTGTGTTTGCGTGCTTTTCTGCGGGAGTTTCCGCGTACGACGTCATCGGAGGAGGCGTGTGCGACTGCGGAAACTGCTCGGACTGCAACAGCGCCTTAAATGATAATGAGAACTGCACAACGGTCAGGTTGAGTTCTGACGTTTCAAGCCCCACCAGTTCGTGCATTAATAACCCGGATAATTTCAACAACAAAGTTTTCGATTGCATGAACCATTGGATAAACGGCAGCGGCCAATACCATGGAGTATACGCATACGCGAAAGAGAATGTTACCATACAGAACTGCGAAGTGACCAATTTCTGGAACGGACTTAATTTGTATTTCCCCAGAGGTTTTATTGTAAGAAACAACACTCTAGTAGAGAATAATCGGTATGACTTGAGGGTATGGGCAGACGGCAAGGAACAGTGCATGTTCGTAATGGAGAATAATATGGGGCCGGAAGGGAGGCCTATATTAGTCTATAATTCTTCGTTTAGTTTGGCTAATGCAGTGGCGTCGCAGCTTGTTTTGTGTGCTGCAGATAATTCCAGCGTGGTGAATGTGACTGTCGTAGGGTCCAGTAGTTTAGATAATAATGGAATTGATGTGTTTGTTACTGATGACTCAAATTTCACCGACGTGAACTCGTCCGACAATTACTACGGAATTTACTTTTTACGTTCCAACAACAACCGGGTTGAAGGCAGCATTTTTAATTCTAACTTGTGGGATGGAGTCTACCTTTGGGATGCGCCCACCATCATAAGCGACAACACCATGTTATACAACGGGAGGTACGATTTAGGCGGCACTATAGGAACTACATGCAACAGCGTAGTCACAGGAAACACTGGAACAGGGGGCCTCCCGATTCGTTTCGTGAATTCAGCCGAGACCGTTAGCGATGAGGTTGTTTCGGAGCTTATTCTTTGTCAGGCGGACGACGCCGTAGTCAGAAACGTTACTCTCGCTAACGTGAGCGGAATAAAAAATAACGGCGTTTTGATGCTGAACACAAACCGCGCTAACATCACGGACGTAACGTCTTCAAGCCACTATCACGGGTTTAACCTTGATTACTGCGCAGACAACGTCTTTTTGAGGCCGACGGCTAACGGGAATGATAATGATGGTTTTTATTTTGGAAGTTCTGTGCGTAATCGGGTTCTTAATGGTACTTTGGTGTCAAACACTCGTGCGGGGATTTCTTTGACGCAGTCTAACTACAACAATTTGAGCTACAATTTAGTCCATTTTGGCTGGTGGGGGGTATATGAGTATCTTTCCAGCAACAATACTGTTGAGCAAAACAACGTCAGTGCTACTTCGAACATGGGAGTTTATTTAACGTCGTCTCCTGATGGCCTGGTTGTTGGGAATACCGTGAACGACGGGGATCAGGGCATTTATGTGTTGAATTCTGATGGCGTGTCGGTTGTTAACAACACTGTGAACTCGAACGGCTTTAGGGGAATTAGTGCTAGCGGTTCGGATGTTGTTTTTAATGGAAACACAGCTTGTGGAAATATTAACTCAGACTTTTATTCCAGCGACTGGGGCGCTTCTTCAGGAGACGGTAACAGGTGCAGTTTGCCTGACGGATGGAATGACTCAGGGACATCAGGCTGCACTTACAGTTGCCAAGAAAGTCTTGTCCACCTACTTTATGGAGGCTGGAACCTGCTTTCGCTCAGACTGATAGCCTAAGAACAACTTACCTGGACACTCACCTTATGATTTCTTTTAGTTTAAGGTATTCTTGGCCTTGGTTTGTCTGCAGTAATGCCGGTCCTGCGCCTGGGCAGTAGTAGTTGAAGTGATTTACGTCCTGCTGCAGCGGCGTCCACTCCTGCGTTTTAACGCATTTGTGGTAGCTTCCGCCCGGGACGCTCACGTATTCGTTTATGCTTAATACTTCGGTTACGTCTTCAATCACGTTTTTCAGGTAGGCTTGCCGCCAGAAGTGCCCTACTCGCGGGTTTCCGCGTATTATTAACCCAGGTTTGGCGCCATCCACCCCCGCAGTCCAAGACGATTTTCCTCCTTGCTTAACCTCTTCGCCAAACAACCACACATTGTTTTGCGTATCCTGAGCGATGTACCGGAATACTTCGTCGGCTACGGTCGTGTTGTAGACGAATGTGCGGGTTACAACTTCCGTCGTAGTTACTCCTAAAATGGTTTTTGTGTTGTTTGTTGCCGAAATTTCCTTGCGGATTTGAAGTCCGAAAGAAGTCCCAGTGTATACTAGGGTTCTTCCGGGAGGCATCGGATACAATTGCGCGGTGACTTTAGGCAAGAAATTTTTGGGATTTACCGCAGGATTATAGTCCTCCGGCTTCTCTACTGACGGCGTTTCAGCTGACTCTCCCGCACCTAAATGCTTCGTCCAGTTTAACGCAAGCAATACGGCTTCGTCGCCTCCGCTTACCGTAGCCTCAAAATAATAAGATGTAGGGCAAACTCCGCACGCCATACACGTTATTTGGCCTGTTTCGTTTCTGGTGAAATCCAGGAGAGTTAAGTTGTATTGGTTGGCGTAGTAGGCGGTTGCAAGCTGCTTGTCCGTCGGCTCCTTTATGAACTGGATTTTCCCTTCAGCATACCACGCATCCCACGGCGTATCCACACACTGCATAGGCTGGTAACTGAGGGTTACAGATGGGACTACTACTGTTTCAGCCGGCATCAAACTGGTTAGGGCTTCAGCCAAATCCATGAACCCTTGCGGTTCAGTGTCATTTGAGAGGAAAGGACCGGACTTGACAGTCTTTGTCCTTCCGTCTTGGATATAACTTATTTCAGTTGTACCCACATCAGGGACGTTGGAGCCCTGCCGCCTGTAAGCGTCCTTCATTGATTCAAAACCAGAAGTCGAAAACAACGTAAGCAGACGATTATATACGGCCAAGTCGACTGCTTTCAAGTATTCTTCCTGCAGGACGCCGTCCGCACTTAATACGCGATAAACAACTGTCGACGAATTAACAATCAACTCCCTGTTAGCGCGCGCCGGATTAATAAACCCCCCATAAGTCCTAAGCTGAAACACCGCCTCAACCGGCACCGTAACCGTCGTAGTAGTCTGAACAAAAATAGACGTAGACGACTGCTCAATCACTACAGTCGACGAAACAGAAGGCACCGTTGAAGATACCTCACCAAACACAGTACTCGACGTCGAAGTTTCCGTATTACTCAAACAACCTGCCACAAAAAGCAGGAAAACCAAAACAACAAAAACAAACTTACTCATTTTAAAGACAGGCCAAAAACCCCAATTGACTAATTGAACGAGACTTAAATTAAAGCATGAACGAAACAACTGCAGCCAAGTAATACTAGTCCATCTGGATAAATCGAAGGTACTATAAACATGCAGGCGGGAATACGCATATAAATTCCAAAATTGAATGGTTGAGCACATAATTGGACATTTTTGACTTATGGCTGCCGTTAAAACCAAACTTAAAGCAAACGCCAACTGCAAACTCTGCGAATTCAAAATTCCAGACCCAAACTACATCTACTGCCCACAATGCGGAAACAAACTCAGCTCAGACGGAATATACCCACCAATCAAACTAAACTACCTATGGGAAAAAGAACACGGAGGAAAAATCATATACGAAAATTTTAAAGCTGTACGCGATTTTGGTTTGCCCGCCAATGAAGAGATACATATAAGGCGAACACTAGGTAACACCGCGCACCCTTATTTGATGGAAATACGGAGGTTCTCTACGTTGTTCATTTGCCCGCATATGACGACGGAGTTGTATAAGATAGGTAAATTGATGGGTTACTTCTCAAGTGAAATAGCATTTAAAACCACGAATTTGGAACCTGCTATTCAATCACTACGTAACTCTGGCATTTTTTGGACTGTATTCGAGAACAAGAGGATACAAGACACGTACTGTGGTATATGGAGGAGTCAAGGATACGGCGACATCCACTTAACAAAAGTCGACAGAAAAAACAGGACCGTTCAATATTCCGTGAAGTATATAACGCCTATAGTCCACTCAAACAGACCACTATGTGACGTAGAATTAGGCACATTATGTGGTTCTGCCGAAGTAATGTTCAGCGGCTTCTGGTGTGGAAACGAAACAGAATGCCAGCATAGCGGAAACAAGACATGTAAGTTTAACTTGCATCTGTCAGAGAAAAACGTCGACAGTGAACTCCCCACTATGGAATCCGATGAGTATTCCCCAATTTTGGATAATGTACTGGAGAGGATAATCACCAATGAAGAGAACCGCCTAAACCATAAGGAGTATTTCCATATTTCGGCAGACCAGTGCTTGAATTATATGCTGAGCTCTCCATCACCCGGCCACTACGTACTATCCAAACACGCAGGGGTTATTACGGGTAAACGAATCGCTAAAGAAGCGGACTTGATTGAACTTAGCATAAAAGAACGCCTGGATTACTTGCGCAACTTGTTCACTTATCTTAAGGCAGGAATCATTTCAAAAGTTGAAGAGAGAAGTCCTGAACGCATTTTAATCCATATGGACGAAAGCGTCTATGCCTCAGGCGTCAACAACATCGACCTGAAACTCTGCGTCTTTCTGGCCGGCATAATAGAGGGCGTAATCAACGAGGGCAGTAAAACCCGTTGGGAAGTCACTGAAAAAGACTGCTTAGCCTCAGGAAACGACGACTGCGTTTTTCTAGCCAAACAGCGGACACTAGGCTACTGACGTGTTGCTTTTTATTGCCGGCAGAATTAACGTCACGACCCCTAGAGCGAGCATTATGATGCCGAGAAAGACGAATGGGATGGATATGTCCTTATAGAATTCAGCTATTATTCCACCAGTAAGAGGACCTATTATGTACCCTAGGTCTTCTGCAGCGTCCCATATGCCTACTACTCCGCCTTTTTGTTTGTTTTGGGCTAGATCAGTGAGCAATCCGCCGAGTGAAGGGCGTATGCAGGCGAGTCCTGTTGTGGCTATGAATGCGGTTGCTATCATAGTCAACTCGCTTCCAGAGTAGCCGAAGAGGATTAGGAAGACGCCGGAGAGGAAGAGCCCGAGAACTATTAGTTTCTTTTTCCCGTGCTTGTCTGCAAAATGCCCTAACGGCACGTTAAATAATATGTAGGGTAGGACGAACATGAAAAGAATCACACCCACTGCCGCGGAATCAACGCCTCGGTTAGCGTAGAGCGGCTCAAGAGCCCAAATTAGGCCGTCTGCGGAGGTTATTACGAAAGTCGTCACCAGAATTAACAAGCCCGCTGACTTAAGTTGTTTGAAGTCTAGTATGCTGCGTAGGAGAATTTTGTCTTTTTCGATAAGGTTCTTTACTGCGATTAATGGGGATTCGTTGGTTTTCACTGTTTCTTTCAGTAGGAATACGCAAAACAGAGCCACCAGACACAATGCGGCATAGAGTAAACCGGTGTTTTGGATTCCGATGGACAACGAATCTGCAACTATGACTCCGGCGACTACGGGCCCTATGGCAAACCCAATTTGAGCGGCAGCTTCTTGAACACCAAAATAACTAGACGTCTTGCCAGCAGGAGCAATATCCATCAAATAAGCCCTGCCAGAAATGAAAATTAACTGGTTAGCAAGGCCAAACACGACCATGAAAAGTATGAATGCCGGCAACGAATAGATGGACGGAAGAAGAAGACCCAAAAAAACCATAACAAGAAGACCTACAAAAAACAGTTTCTTGCGCCCCACCCTATCAGAATACCCCCCGATAGACGCATCGAAGATAAGAGAGACTGCATTAGGGACTGCAACAATAAGGCCGACTAACATGAGGTTTTTCAGTAAAGCTTCTGCCTTAATCGGCAAAACAAACCAGACAGCGCCGTTACCCAAAGTATAGAAAAAAGCCGCAAGACTAACCAGTAGAAGGGGTTTAGGAACTGCCGACCGAACACCCTGTAGACCGAGTAATCTCACGATATAATGAGTTTTGCCTCTACGTTATTAAACAATTTTATTTGACCTCTTGAACAAAACAACCGCAATACACGCAAAAAGAAACAGAACGCCCACTAAAGTAAACACTTTACTTATGCTTTGATAATAGCCCGCGATTAAACCACCGAGTATAGGACTCAACGTGAAACCCAAATTTTCAGATGAATTCCAGACACCCACAATTTGACCCCTATTATGCGAATCAGATTCATCCGACAGCAACCCGCTTATTGACGGCCACGCAAGGGCCAAACCAGTCGTAGATAGAAAAGCCGCCGCAACCAAAACAGTTGGACTATTTGTTGAGCCGAACAATATCAACGAGAATCCAGCCACCAATAGACCTAAAAATAATGTCTTAAATTTCCCGTATTTATCGGCGAGAAAGCCGCCCGGAATCTCAAAGAGGATATAGGGAATAATAAACATGGATAGGATAAGACCCACCGTGTACGAATTCATTCCTTCATTATAGTACAGTGGCTCAAAAGTCCAGACTGCTCGGTCAAGGAAAGTCAACATAAAGGTCAGACCAAAAACTACGCCCCCTATAGACTTTAGTTTACCGTATTCTGCAAATCCTCTAAAGTAAAACCCGTCCTTGCTAAGCAACTTTAAGCCCTTAGAAACAGACGTAGTTTCTTTCACGGTCTCCCTTAGGGATAGAGATACTACCCCTGCAAAGGCGCAAGTAAATATAAAAAGAGATGCTATCAGTAGGGTACCCTGCTGTAAGCCGCCAACCAAAAGGATTCCGCCTAGAAAGGGTCCAATAGCTGTACCAAGACTTGATGCTGTGTTGATAAAACTAAAGTATTTTGAGGCGCCATCCCGTGGAGCAAAGTCCATGACAAAAGCTCGCGAAGAAGTAGTGATTAACGCATAACCTAAACCTAAAAACGCCATAGCAACCACTAAAAGAAAGGCGTCGTTAGAGATAGACAGGAATATACCAGGCAGTATCATAGAAGCAAAACCGGCCAAAAGAACGTTCTTTCTACCTAAACTATCCGATAAACTCCCGACAGGAATTGACAGGAGTAGTGAAATGAACGCCGGAACCGCCATGATTAGACCGACAAACTCAACCCGGCCGACGGTTTTTTCCGCAAGAATTGGGACCAAAAGTAGAACGGCTCCGCCACCCAAGTAGAAGATAAAGAGGGAGATGCACAGTAGAAGCAATTGACGATCGCCTAAGAGAGTACTCCATGCCCCGCTTAAGAATTGCCTCACGTATATTGATTTTTTATTTTAGTTAAATACCTAATGTGTATTGATGGAATGCGACGTACTTGTCGTTGGCGCAGGACCAGCCGGCTCCTCCGCAGCTAGAGCATGCGCTCTGGCCGGACTCAAAACTATCTTTGTAGACAAAAGAACGAAACTGGGGACGCCAGTGCACTGCGCAGAAGGGATAGGACAATGCTTCTTCCCGTTTCTTCCCTTCAAAATTCCGCAGGAACAACTCATTTGGGATACTGCTGGAATAGAATTCTGGGCTGAAGACATAATCGTACGGCGTACCGGAATACTTTGGAAGGGATGCACCGTAAACAGGAAACACTTTGACAAGTGGGTGGCTGCACAAGCAACAAACGCTGGGGCAAAACTGATGCTGAACACGCACCTGATTGACTTCGAAGTCGGGCATAACAACACAGTCAAAAAAGCCACTTTAAACTCCGAAGGAAAAACAATCCACATTGAACCAAAAGTCGTCGTTGGTGCAGATGGCTACGATTCGACGACACTCCGCCTGTTGGGGGAATACCGCGAACATGAGGGAACCATAGCTGAAGTCTACTCTTGGGAAATGCACAACGTAAACCTGGCGTCACCAAACTTCGAGCAAGTATACGTAGGCGACTTCACAGACACAGGCTACGCATACGTATTCCCTATAAGTAAATCAAAAGCAAACATAGGGGTAGGGTGTGCTAAACCCAAAAAACCGATGGAAGACTACTTCCGAGAATTCCTTGAAATCCCGGAAATGAAACACCAAGTCAAAAACGCAACCAAAATCGAAAACAAAGGCGGCAAAGTAAACCCTCAGCCTATCGCCAAAAAGTGGGTTTACGGCAACGTAATCCTCACAGGAGACGCCGCAGACCAAAACCTCAAACCCTTTGTTGAAGGAATTCTACCCGCAATAATCTGCGGCGACACAGCAGGAAAAACAACCGTAGAACACATAAAAAACAAAAAAGAACTCGAAACATACGAACAAAACGTAAAAAAATCTCCAATAGGATCATTCTTCACACAATCAGAAGAAACCGGAAAACTAATGTACCAACTATTCGACCACACCGACCCAAAAAAATACCTCCTGCTACTACTACTAATCGCAGACTTGCAAACCCCACAAAAAATCAGAACACTACAACACCAAGACTACAACACACTAAGAGACGAAATACTCACATGGAACAACCCAATCAACAAAACAATAATAAAAACACTAGAATACCTCGACTACAAACACAAACAAATAACAAAAAAATAAAATATGAAAAAAGAATGCGACGTACTAGTAGTAGGAGCAGGACCGGCGGGGTCAATGTCTGCAAAAATTGCCGCTGAAGGGGGATTAGACGTAATTAATATTGAGAAAGACGAGAAAATTGGAAGTCCGGTTAGATGCGCAGAAGCTATAAATAAGGACGCCTTCCAAGATACTGGAATACCATCAGAAAAATCTTTTATTAATCAGGAGATAGATGGTACAAAAATTTATTTTTATAACGAAGAATATTTTTTTTCCGGAGAGAAATGGCGAGGTTTTACTCTAGATAGAAAAATTTTTGATAAGTATTTATCTGATATAGCTTCTGAAAAAGGCGCCAACATTTATACTGGTGCTACTGCGAAGGGACTTGAATTTAGAGGAGATCGAATAAAAGTAAAAGTTGGGAGAGATAATAAAAATTTTGATATTTCTACAAAAATAGTTATTGGCGCAGATGGTTTTGAAGCAAACGTTGGTAGATGGGCTAATATTAGAAAACCGTGGAAACAGGGAGAATACGCTGTTGCTTACGAGTTACTTGTAAGTGGAGTAAAAATTAAAGAAAATAACTACTGGCATGTATTTTTTGGCGAGGAATTTCCATCAGGTTATGGGTGGGTATTTCCAAAAGGGAAAAATACTGCTAATATAGGTGTTGCAGTAGCTCCGGGAAATAATTTAAAAAAAGCATTAGTATTTTTGATACAAAAATATTTACCGTTACATAAGATTATTGGAAGAGAGTATACCATAGAGGAGATTAGAGGGGGTGGTATCCCAACGTGTGGACCCCTGCCAGCACGGAATACGATTGGGAACGGCATTATTTTAGTTGGGGATTCTGCAGGTATCGTTGAGCCAATCACAGGTGAGGGTATTGTCCCATCTATGCTATCAGGAATTGCTGCAGGTGAGACGTCTATAAACGCAATTAGACAAGGAAAATGGAAGAAAAAAAATTTGCTAATGTACAGAAAATGTTGGGAAGAAAAGAGGTATATAGGAGCGAAATTGGGTGAAGATTTGGAGAGTACTACAAAAATCAAGGATGATTTTTATCGTGCATTTTCAGATAGAAAAGTTGATAAGGCGGTAAGAAGTGAGTGGGCTGAAAAAATCCGTTCACTTTAGCTAATCGAGGCAATATTAAACGTGTCATAAAGTTGTTTTGGAGGACTTTTTGGCGAATAACTTTCTTCACCCGCGCAATAGAGGATAATAAAGGGGGTGTCTACTAGTAATGGAGATATTGCGTTATAGACCCGGTAGATATTATGTCCTAATGTTTCAAGTTGTGTCGCACACACAACACCAATTAATGTTTTTATTTTGTATTTGCTAGCTTGTAGAATTGCGTTTTTGGCTGATTCAACTAAAGACAGACCAGACGCGGAAAGGATATCTAAATCATTTGTTTTTATGCTGTATCCGCATGCAATATTATTCCCTAAAAAAGCCCCTATTATTTGAGGCCTTAGCACTCCTTCAACTGTTTCTCCAAGAGGGTAATAAAAAGTTTTTGTGTATAGCCTTTCATTCAGAAAATCTTCGGGCCAGTTAATTTTCCGTAAAAATTCTGTCGTAGCAGGTTTATTATCAATTTCCTCTATAACACAATTTCTTAACGATTTTTTTGTGATATGCAGGGTTTTGCCGGTTTTTTTCAAACCATCTGTGGTAATTATTTCATAATTTAGTAAATCTGAGGATAGGTTTAATCCCACAACGTCTGTTGTGCTAACTGCTTTATTAAAAAATTGGTATGAACGATTTTGATTAAGATCGTCCATTGTACTACCTCCCAGAATATAATAATTCTCCAAATCTTTGCTTAATTCTTCGATTACTTCATCTTCTCGTCCAGGACCTAATTGAGAAAGTTCTATTGAAAGTTCAAGCAAACCTATTGCCGCATTTCCGACTGAACCAGATTTTAGTACTTTTTTTCGTCCTAAACCCGGAAAACTTGGAACGGTCCCTCCGGGGATGAGACAAAAAAGGAGATTATTTTTTGAATTTGATATTTTTACTTTTGAGGATAATTCTTCGGCGGCTTTTGCCGGATTTTTACGTGTGTTGTGTCCTATTCCTATTGCTACGTTCATGTTTGGGTAGTTGGCTGCTAGTGCTGTGACGCCTCGTGTGTAGCATCCTTGTTGGTTTATGAATCCTGCGACTGTTCCGCCTATTAGTGGTGTTTCTTTGGGTAGTATGTCGTATACGCCGTTGAGTAGTTCTTGGAATCCGCCGTGTTTTTCGTAGTGTATTGTTGAGAAGAGTAGGAGGAAGTGGGGGTCTTTTCCTAGTTGTTCTAGGGTGTTTCTGGCTACTTCTCGTCCTGCTTCTCTGGCGTCCCATTTGCGGCTTAAGCCTACTGCGGCTTTGAATTCTGGTTTGGGGGTGGGTGTGGCGCCCATGATTTCTTTTTTTAGTGCTATTTCAGCAGGGTTCATGTTTCTTCTAGAATTTTGATTATGGCGCGTCGGGCGTTTTCCAGTTCTACTTCAAGTAGTCCTCTGTTTGCGAGTGCGGGTATGACTGCGCCTAATGCGGTGTTGCTTCCGGGCAGTATGAAGAAGAGTACGTCGTAGTTTCCTAGTTCAAAGTATATTTTATCTAGGCCGTGTTCACTGTAGTGTGTGATTACGTCGAATAGTTCGTTCATTGTGTTTTTGAGGTCTTCCCATATGGGTAGGATTTCGTTTTTGTGTTCTTCTTTTATGGGGGCTAGTATGCCTTCGAGGTTTTTGCTTGCTACGAAGCAGAAGTAGATGTCTTCGAGTGGCTGCAGGTCTTCGATGAGGACTTTTGTGATTTGGTCTTTGCGGTTTACGGTGGGTTCCCCCATGGTTATCGTATGGGGTTGGGGTTAATTAAAGGTTGTTGGTGTTTATTGTTGCGAGTTTTTTCCTAAACGGCGGTTTACGTTTTAGGATCATTGCGGTGTATTGGTCGACGAGTATGTAGCTTATGTCGAATGCTATGAATGCGAAGAAGTATATTATGTTTATCTGGCCGGCTAATGCGTAGGCGAGTATTGTTAGTTTCATTATGAGGCGTAGGTATAGTAGGGTGGATATTATTTTGGGGAGTTTTCTTTTGTCTGCGTAGTTGTTTAGTTCTTCGTCGAGTGTTCCTGCTATTATTAGGCCTGCCAGGCCCATCCAGTGTATTCTGATTCCGTCGAAGAATATTGGAGTTATGAATGCTAGTATTGCTCCGGCGTAGAATGCGTAGTTGTCTATTTTGCGGGTTATTGCGACGCCTACGATTATGGCCAGAAGTATCATTGCGGATGTTTCGTCTAGGGCTATGAGCAGGCCCATTAGTATTCCGCATATTACGGCTAGTGCGCGGGCTATTGTGCGGTTGAATATTTTGACGTCGTATGCTTGGTCTATGTATTTTATGCCGAATCCTAGGAAGGCGTAGCTTCCGATTAATGCAACCGCTTTTATTATCGGTAGAATTGCGTTTTCTGTGGGCATCGTGGGTTAAGGTTAGGCCTCTTTGGAAAGGCGCACGAGTCCCACCACGTTATATGTTGGTAGGAGTTAATTAAAAAGGGGTTTAGTCTGCTTCTGGAACGAATATTACGGCAGCTATTGCGCTGCAGAATGTTTTTTCAGGGACTTTGCCGGTTGGGGTTACTGCCGTTTGTATGTCTTTTTGTAGGGTCATGCTGCGGCTTTTCGCCATTTCCTGGAGTTTATTTTTTAGTTCTGATTCTACGTCTTTTGTTGTTTTTCCGCTGCCTTCGGCGACCATCCCGAATCTGTCTCTTGTTTTCTTGATTTCGCCGCGTGTCCATCCGACTCCTGCTGCGCCTTCTTTTCCGAATCCGTCGTAGCGTGATAGGACGCAGAATGTTATTGTGCCTGCTGGGATTTTTACTGGGGGAATCTGGATTGCGTCTGTCGGCAGGATGCTTGATACTGGGACGAGGTTGCAGCGGTCTATTCCGGCTGCGGCTAAGGCGTTGTCGAATGCGTTAAGTGCGCTAGTGGTGCTTGTTCCGCGTCCTACGGTCACGAAGAATCTTTTGGGGAGAATCATAGGTTGCGCGTCTGGTGGCTTATAGTATGCTTTTAGCTTCCTTGATTTCTATGCCCTTGGGGGTTATCTCGTATGTCTGCGGCTTTAGCGTGTGTTTTGCAGTGCGCATCTTGCGTATCCGGATTGTGCGCATGTCGAGGGCTTCATTGTTTTTCAAAAGTATTACACCGTCTGAGATGTAGTCGGCTACGGGGATTTTGGTCACGCCGTCTTCGTCTTCTGTTTCACCGATGAGTATTGTCGTCAGGTTGCTTGCCTTGAATTCGTAGTTGAGGTTGACCAGCGCCCTGCGTATGTCGTGCGTTTCCTTAAACAGGACGTCGAGTGCCGGCAGGCTGTCGACTACTATTCGTCTTGCGCCTAATTTTCGGGCTGCTTCCACGGTTAGTCCGACTATTTTGTTTAGGTCGAATTCGTCTGGTAGTAAGCTGAAGCTTGTGGTTGGGGATATGGGTAGTGTTGTGATGAAGTCTTTGATTCCTATTTTGCTAAGTGATGTGTCTATTATGAGTAGTTTGCGTTCTGCTTCTAGTTTGGGTAGGTCCCAGCCGAATTGGAGTGCGTCTTTTCTTATTTCGTCTCCGCTTTGTTCTAGTGTGACGTATATGCCGGGCTCGTTGTATTTTGATATACCGTCCATGAGGAACTGGAGGGCTAAGGTTGTTTTTCCTGTTCCGCAGCTTCCGGAGACGAGTATTGTTCTTCCTCTTGGCAGTCCGCCGCCTAGCATGTTGTCTAGGCCGGTTATGCCGGTTGGGCAGCGTGATTGTGTTTTTTCTGTCATGGTTTCCACCGTGATTGAATTGGTGTTTAGGTATGGGATTGGGGGTTAAATATGGTTGGTTTGTTGTTTTTTAAGGGGTTCTTCCTATCTTTTGCATCATGTATCACGGTAAGGTATCTAAGACCGAGAAGAAGCGGAAGTATAATGTTGGTCGGCAGCCTGCTGAGACTGGGGTGGGCGAGGTTAAGAGGAAGCATGTTAGGGTTAAGGGCGGCGGCTTTAAGGTTAAGTTGGATGTTGCCGGTTCTGCTAATGTGCTTATTGGCGGTAAGAATGTTGTTTGTGGTATTGTGACCGTGAGTGATAATCCTGCTAACAAGGACTTCAGCAGAAGGAACATTATTACTAAGGGCGCTGTTATCGTCGTTAAGGATGGTGGTAAGGAGTTTAAGGCGCGGGTTACTAGTCGTCCGGGTCAGGATGGTTTTGTGAACGCGGTTGCGGTTGAGTAAAGGGTTTTTGCTGCGTTTTTATGTTTGTTTGGTGTAGGTTTTAGTATGGAATCGTGCGGTTTTTGTTCGGCGGGTTGTTTTCAGCCGGTCTTCCGCAGCTTATTTCTGTTGCTTATGTAGCGGGAGCAGCAGCCGTGTGGCGCTGTATTCCGCCGTCGGACGATGATAATTGTCCCTTTTTTTGTTTTTTTGCCGTGAAAAACATTTGAGTGTGAGATGATGGATAATGATGGAGTCGACCAGTTTTGGTACGATAGTCAGGTGAAGTTTGAGAGGAAGCCCAAGAGGGTTAAGGTGTTTGACACTACTTTGAGGGACGGCGAGCAGACGCCGGGTGTAGCCTTGACTTTGGACGAGAAGTTTAGCATAGCGGAGGCCTTGAATGAGCTTGGAGTCGACATAATTGAGGGCGGGTTTCCCGTGTCGAGTGACGGTGAGCGTGAGGTCATTATGAGGATGGCTGGCGCTGGCTTTTCCGCTAAGGTGTGTGGGTTGGCCCGGTGCGTGGAGAAGGATTTGGATGCGGCGCTTGCCGCGGACGTCGATTTAGTCCACATTTTCATAGGCACAAGCCCAATTCACAGGAAGTATAAGCTGAAGATGAGCGAGGATGATGTTCTTGCTAATGCCGTAAGGAGCATCCGTTACGTTAAGGAGAGGGGTGTTTCCGTTCACTTTAGCCCTGAGGATGCGTGCCGGACTGAGCTTCCTTTCCTAAAGAAGGTGGTTAAGGCAGCGGAAGAGGCAGGAGCCGACCACATCAACATACCTGATACTGTGGGAGTGATGACGCCGCAGGCGATGTACTGGCTGATTAGCGAGCTGAAGAAGGAGGTTAAGATTCCTCTTGCGGTGCACTGCCACAACGACTTCGGGATGGCGGTAGCCAACACTATTTCAGGCGTGATGGCTGGAGCTGAAATACCGCACGTTACCGTCAACGGCTTGGGTGAGAGGGCGGGGAACGCCGACCTTGAGCAGGTGGTTTTAGGGTTGAAGTTGATTCATAAAGTGGAAAGCAACGTCAACACTAAGCGCATCTTTGAGGTAAGCCAGATTGTGCAGCGCCTGACTGGGATTAGGGTTATGCCTAATTTCCCTGTCGTCGGAAGCAACGCTTTCGCCCACGAATCAGGAGTCCACGTGCACGGGGTGCTGGCTAAGGCGTCCACTTACGAAGCTATTGACCCTGAGATGGTTGGCGCTAAACGCCGCATACTTGTGGGGAAACTAGTTGGCGCCGCTGGCGTAGCCGCTAAGCTTAAGGAGTTGGGCGTTGCGGTCAGCGACGAGCAGGCTCATGCCATAACCCGCAAGGTGAAGGACTTAGGAGATAAAGGCAAGAAGGTGACTGAAGAGGACTTGATTGCCATAGCCGAAGACCTTGTAGGCAGCGGAAGCGGGGAAGGACGATTGGTTGAGCTTAGGGACTTGTCTCTTTCAGCGCGTTTAGGCAAAGCGCCTCTTTCTTCGGTCGTGCTTATGGTTCACGGGCAGGAGAAGAAGGCTACTGAGGACGGAGTAGGTCCTGTGGACGCCACTTTGAAGGCGATTAGGAAGGCTTTAGGCGACCCTGACATCCAGCTTGACGAGTATCACTTGGACGCAATAAGCGGAGGAAGCAACGCTTTAGCCGACGTCACCATTAGGGTTAGTAAGAATGGTAGGAGTACTATGGCTCGGGCTGTTCATGAGGATATTGTGATGGCGAGTGTGCTTGCGTTCATTAACGGAGTCAATAGGATATTGAGGAAGTAGAGTTAGCTCCGCCGCTGGAGAAGCCGTTTAGTAGGGCGTTATTGGGCTTACTGCAGGCCAGATTCGGCCTTGTGTTTCTTGTAGTGCGAGTGTTTCTCCTGTTTGGGGGGATAGTAGGTGGAAGTAGACTGTGGTTTCGTCTTCTGTGGCTATTGCGATTGCTTTTTGGTTGAAGTTTGCGGTTTTTAGTGCGGCTATTGCGGGGGCTAGTGAGTATGCGAATGCTGTTGCGTCGTGGGTTAGTGCTGTTTTTACTGCGGGGTCTATTGAGCCGTTTAGTTCTTTTCGGTATTTTATTTTGCCGGTGGTTTCGTTTATTGCGGTCATGTATGATTCGTTTTCTCTGTTGGTGAACGCGTATATTAGGCCTTCGTTTTGGAGTATGTTTGTGTGGATGGCGTAGTTGCCGGATATGGGTGTTTCTGTTGTTGTGCCGTCTGGGGTTGCTGTTTCTATTGCGGCGGTTTGTGCTTGGGTTGCTGCGGCTATTTTTCCGTCGGGCGTTAGCAGGGGTGTTATTCCGGGGGGTATGGGTGCGTTGAGGTATGTTTTTTGTTGGTCGCCTGTTTGCGGGTTTATGAATGTTATTATGCCTTTTTGGGTGTTTGTGGCTACTATGATGGCGTTTGGGGTTTGTATTGGTGCGACTCTGCCGACTAGTTCGCCTTCGAGGGGGGCTTCGTATATTGTGTTTCCTGTTGAGGCGTCTATTGCTGTGAATGCGGAGTCTCCTGTTTCGCTGTGTTCTGTCGCTACCCCTATTTTGCCGGCGCTGATTTCGATGGGTCCTGCTCCAGGCACTAGGTCGCGTGGGAGTGCCGTTTGAGCGGTTGTTTTCCCGGTTTTGGGGTCTATGACGTTTACAACTGATGTGCCGTCGTCTTTCCTTACTGCCATCGCCACGTAATCGTTTGTTATTAGGGGGGCCACACTTGGCGCAGGAAAGCCGTCTAATTCCGCGTCCCATACTGGAGTGAGGCCTTTGGCGAGGTATGTTGATATGCGGGTTTTGTTGTCTAAGTAGGTTGGTATGATGATTAATGCGCCTACAAGGATTGGGGGCTGGTATGGCACTACTACTCCGGGTGGTCGTACTGTCGCTGAGACGAGTCCGGATGACACGTCCACGGCTGAGAGTATTGCGCCGTCTTCTTTCTGGGTAAGCGCATACACCAGTGAACCGTCTGGGTATACTGTTGGTCCTACGCCATTCACTGGGGCGCCGTCTATTATTAGGTCTACCTTCGCCATTCCTGTGGAAACGTCTGTGGAAGTCAGGCGGGTTCTTTGGATAGATGGCGTGAAAAGGAGTAATGCGACGGATTTGCCTGTTGCGTCAAACTGCGGTCCGACTCCGGCTCTGATGACGCCCTCGAATTGAGCCTCATGCAGGTTGATTGCTGCGGCCGGCGTAGTAGTCGTTTGCAGGTTGTTTATTGGGGGGGATGCTTCCGGGTTTTCGTTGAGGCATCCTGCGGCGAAAAGTGCGGTTGCTAATGCCGCAATCGCTAATACGTGTGTGAGACGCATTGAGGAAGTATTTGTGCGCCTTCGCCTAAAACCAAAGCGTTATTAGCGGCGTCTGCCATTTACTATGAGGTGAAGGACTGTGGCTAAAGCATTGTTTATAATCTGCGACGGACTAGGCGACCGCCCAATAAAGGAATTCAACGGTAAAACTCCCCTTGAAGCGGCAAAGACCCCTAACTTAGACCGGCTTGCCCGCGAAGGCATAACTGGACTGATGCACACTTTGGGTGTCGGAATACGTCCCGGAAGCGACACAGCAACCCTCACACTACTGGGGTACGAAGTAGACAAGTACTACAGCGGACGGGGACCGTTTGAGGCCGCCGGTATTGGTATGGATTTGAGGCATGGGGATGTTGCTTTTAGGGGTAATGTTGCGACTGTGGATGATAATCTTATTATCAAGGATCGGCGTGCGGGTAGGCCGGCTGATACTGTGCCTTATGTTGAGGCGTTGGGTGAGCGTGTTAAGGTGGAGGATGTTGAGTTTTTCCTTAAGCCGGGTACTGGTCATCGTATTGGTGTTGTGATGCATGGGCCGGGTCTTTCGGCGGCTATCACTGACCCTGATCCGCATGAGGTGGGTTTGAGGGTCGTGGAGTCTTCTGCTACTGACGGTAGTCCTGAGGCGAAGAAGACTGCGCGGATTTTGAATGCGTTTTTGCTTAAGTGCCATCAGGTTTTGAAGGATATTCCTGAGAATAAGAAGCGTGTTGCTGAGGGGAAGCCTCCTGTGAATTTCGTTTTGGTTCGTGGCGCAGGAGTCGTAACCAAGATTCCGCCGTTTCAGGAACGCTACCACATGAAGGCCGCCTGCGTCGCAGGAGCGGGATTGTATAAGGGTGTGGCGAAGGCGGTTGGATTCGACATTTTGGATTGTGAAGGCGCTACAGGTAAGCCTGACACCAACGTGAGGAACAAGTTTTTGAGGGCGAAGAAGGCGTTTGAGGAAGGCTACGAGTATGTTTTCGTCCACGTTAAGGCTGCTGACAATCTTGCTGAAGACGGAAACTTCGAGGGCAAGAAGGCGTTCATAGAGAAGATTGACGCTGCGTCAGACGTGCTGCTGTCGATGGATGACACTGTCATTGCGCTTACAGGAGACCACTCCACATCCTGCACGCTCAAGGCGCACACAGGCGACCCAGTGCCCATTTTCATGTGGGGCCCAGGAGTCCGACCCGACGGAGTGCAGGAATTCGGGGAAAGACCCTGCATGACGGGAGGATTAGGCCACATTAAGGGCTCTAAAGTCCTCCAGGAAATCCTGAACCTTCTTGGCAAACAGCATCTGGTGGGCGCATAAACTACTTGCGCTGCCTTAGGTCATCGACTACTGTGGCTGCGACAGCCAACAGCCCCACAAGAGGGAAAACCACGCTCACGCCTCTAACGTAGAATTTTAATAGAAGAAGCGTTGCCACAAGACGGTCCACGAAGAAATCAAGCCGCGTACCCCTCTCGCTCTCCCTGCTTGAAGCGCGCGCAAGAGCCCCGTCAAGGCCGTCAAAAACCAAAAACAATACGAGTAAGGCCGCAGACAGGGGGTTGTCGAAAAGGAAATAAGCCGAAGCCACGCCGCATATCAACGCCAAAATTGTGAAATGGTGCGGACGTAGGCCTATGCGGGAAAGAAAAAGCAGAGGCTTATGCAGGCGTTTGTCGGCGTAAGCCTTGGTTTTGGCGAGAAAACCCATGGAAGAGTATTAGGCGGCAGAGGATAATACTAATTCAGAGGCCAACATGTTTTTAGCTGGCAGGCCGATTCTAATTAGTAGGTGCGCGTGTGGCGAAGATTGATGATTTGGGGGAGAAGGGTTTTTGCGCCGTAGTCCATAAAGGCAAGACTCAGCAGAAGCAGTCAAAGGACATCGCAGACTTTAAGCCGCTCATAGAGCAGGCTTCTGAAGCTTGGGTCGACTATTTCGTGGACGACTTCGAGAAAGAGGCGTTGAAGGCCGCGACCGAGTTGGGTTTCAGCAAAAGCATTGTGGAGAATCTTCTTAAGAAATCTAGAAGCGGATATGAGGACTTTGGGACTGAACTGGGGATACGCGTTCCCGCCATCCGCGTGGAAGGCCTTGATGTGCGGCTTGAGCCTATCCTGATTTTGGTAAGTAGGAACGTGCTTGCGACTATTCATACTGGCGAAACCAAGAGGTTTTTCCGCATCAGAAGGTACGCTGAGACGTTGCTTAAGAAGCTTCCGGAGAACAAGCCTCCGGAAGACCGTATGACGATTCTGTTGTTGCGCATCATAGATGAGAACAACGCCAGAAACTTTGACCACCTCCATGAGATAGAGGAGGCGGGAGACGCCCTAAACAGGGTGCTTGCAGACCCTAAGACTCCTAGGGACAAACTGGGGCACAGCATATACCACATGAAGCATGCCCTCATACAGTATCTGGGCGGCCTTTGGGCTACGGTGGATGCGCTTAATTCTTTGCGGTACGGGGATGCAGACCTCTTAAGCGACGACCCTAAGATTTTGGATCGCATAAACGGCCTTGTTGGGGAGGTGCATTCTCAGATTGGGCTTGCGGAGCACTTGAGCGACGTTTTGGCTAGCGGCCTTGAGGTGCTTCAGTCGATTTATAATAATCAGTTGCAGGTTTTGAACAATAAGATGGCGCTTCTTGTGGCTTATCTTACTATTATTGGTACGGCGCTTTTGGTGCCAAATACGATAGCTACCGTCGCTGGAAATAGCATGTTTGAGTTCACTAAAGGTGATGTGAGTTGGTATATTGGTTTGATTGTCGTTTCCACTTTTGCTGCGACTTTGGTGTCATGGTTTGCTGTGAAGAGGATGGGTCTGCTTCCCAAGAGTCCGGAGTGACGTGTTTTGGTTTTCATGAATTTTAGGACTGCTTTTTTCGGCGTCTTGACGGCTTTGTGGGCTGGTTTTATTTTTTATAAGTCAGGTCAGGCTAGTCCTTTGGGTGCTCCTATTCCGGAGTGGGTGGCTGTGGCGCTGCATTTCTCAGAGTATGCTTTACTTGGTGTTTTGGCGTCCTGCTTCGGCGTGGGTCTTAAGGGCGGCAGAAGAAACGTTTATTTTGCGGTGTGGGCTGCGTGCATCCTGTATGGAGTGTCCGATGAATTGCACCAGTTTTTGGTGCCTGGCCGTGTTGCGGACTTTTTTGACGTCACTGTGGACGCGGCGGGTTCGGGGTTCGGAGTACTGGTTGTGTCGTTGGCTGCGGCAATAATTAGAAGATAACGGGTTTACTGTTGTTCTTCTGGCGCAGGTTGCACGCACTCCCCGTTCTTGCATATAGTCCCATCATCGCAGGTCTGTTTGACTTCGTATGTTATGCGGTTCAGGCAGTTTCCGTTTGTAGCGTTGCCTTGTATAGCGCAGACAGGAGTTGTTACGACATAGTTCACATCGCCGTTCCAGCACCTAGTCTCATTTTTGATTGGAACACCGCATTCGCTGTCAGTCTTGCACGGAGGTCCGCTTGGCACCCATACGGTCGTAGTTGTGGTAGTCACCGGAGCTGCTCCGCCAGGGCATACACATGAGGGGCACTTAAGAGTGGTGGGAGTATTTGCCTGCTGGACTACTGTGGTGCACGTACTTTGCTGCACAACAGCACCTGCAGGACACTGAGAAATGGCCGAAACAACTGAGCCGTCGCCGCACTGGTATTTGGTGACCGCTTTTTCAGTTGACCCGCCTAGGACGTAGCCTAGGGCCCCGCCAACAAGGAAAACGAGCAATACGACCGCAACACCCATGAAGCCGGACAGTATAGCTTTTTCGGCCGCGTTGCGGCTGCCGCTGGATTCGATATGAGTAGTGTGAGCTGATTCTTTTTTCACATTATGTACTTAAGGTGATTTGATTTAAAAACGGCTTACAACAGCATTTTAAGGGGTTATGCCTAATCCTATTGGATTTATATGGCAGAAGAAAAAGCGGGCAGCAGGCCGTCATGGGAGGAGTATTTTATTGGAATCGCTGAAGCAGTCTCCCGGCGCTCAACATGCGACCGCGCTTACGTCGGCGCAGTTGTGGTTAAAGGCAAACGCATTCTGGCGACAGGATACAACGGAAGCGTTTCAGGCCTGCCTCATTGCTCTGAGTTGGGGCATGAGATGGTTGATGGGCATTGCGTGCGCACCATCCATGCGGAGATGAATGCTATGGTGATGGCGGCTAAGCATGGCATCTCCATTGATGGCGCAGACATGTTCATTACGCATTTTCCTTGCTATAGCTGCTTTAAGGCGTTGGCTAATGTGGGGATAAAGAGGATTTACTATAAGAACGCGTATAGGATTGATGACAAGATTCTTGATATGGGTAAGGCTTTGGGTATGGAGTTCATCAAGTTGTCTTAGGGGCGTATGACAAAACCTGTTCTTTTTTTGGTCGCCTTCTTTGTTTTGGCATCCTCAGGGTGTCTTACGATCACGACTACGCCCACTGTTACTACTACAACGGCATACAACCCTCCTGCACCTGTTCAGACTACAACCTCTACAGTTCAGTCTTCCACCAGCATAATCCTTTCGGACACGACCACGGAGCCCTCAACATCGACGTCTTCCACATTGGAGGCGCCTAAAAACGACTGCCCCTCAAACGGATACTTCGACGACAACGGATGCGGCGGAACATGCAAAACGCCCGAAGAAAGATGCCGCAAAGTCGAAAGCGGACTCCCCTGCTACGCGTGTAGGCAGGTAACGTGCAAAGACGTGCGCACTACAGACAACCTGCCCATGGCCGACTCCTGCAGCGACCTTAACTGCAGCGTAAACGAAACGTGCACTTCATCCAGCTACGCCAACCTCACATGCCACTACTGCAAACCAAACCCCAACTCCTGCTCGGACTACATAATAAACAATCTTCAGGCGGCCGCTTCCTGCGATGAGTTAGATTGTTTGGCGGGGAATTGCACTCCAATCAAAACGCCCACCGGCATGTGCGTTTACTGCCTCATTGAGGACAAGGACGGGGACGGAGTGGCTGACAGCGTAGACAACTGCCCAAACACGCCCAACCCCCTTCAGACTGACGCAGACGGCGACGGGAAAGGGGACTTGTGCGACGACACCCCGGTTAATTGCCAGGATTACTGTGCAGGCTTAGGTTATGACGGCGGCAGTTATCTTTCGCGGGGTAGTTGCGAGTTGCCTTCTGATGCGTCTCCTGACTGCACTAAGCCGTGCAGGTATTATCTGGCTAAAGGGTGGCAGTGGAGCGGTAAAGAATGCTGTTGCACTAAGACGTACAACATAGACTGCAAGGATGAGACCGGCAAGTGCAGCTGTCCTTCGGGTGAAGACTTGGACGCCGTATGCAAGCAGAACGAGCCTAAGGCAGGAGCTTAACTGGCGACTGCGCGCTTTTATTCTTAACGAAAGTAAGTTACTCACAGGCCACGTTTTACGTGGGGGTGGGTTGAATGAGGACACAAACTACGGTTTTAGGACTTTTGCTCGCTATTGCGCTTGTTTTCGTTTCGGGATGCACGACGCAACCTAATGCGCCGTCAAACAACCCCGCCGCAAACGTTCCCGCCGTAAAAGGGTTGCCTTCAGACTTCAATGTGGCGGAAGTCTGGGTTCCCTGCAGCCTCAAGGCGGACGTCGACTTGGTGTTTACTCCCGATAGAAAAACCGTCCTGCTTCCCGGAGAAAACAAAGAAGGAAGCTGCCTCATGATTCTCTCAGCAGAAACCAAAACCCTCATCTCCACAGTCTACATGCCAGGCAAACTCAGAAACGGAGTCGACGCCGAACTAAGCCCAGACGGAAAAACCGCCTCACTACCCACAACCAACACAGAAACAGGCCAATCTTATCTCAACCTAATCGATGTCTCATCAGCCAGCCTAATAAAAAACATCGCAATAGGAAGCGGCCTTACTACTGACGTGGACAGCTGGTGGACGCCTGACGGAAAACGGGTGATTGCTTCTTCTACTTCCGGCGGCTTGGGAGCCGTGGATTTCATTGATTCTGCTTCAGGATCAAGCGTTAAGCGGTTTGATTTGAAAGGCGCTTTTGTTCCTGACGTTGACTTGGTTTTTGACGCAAAAGGCGCTTACGTTGCGGTTCCGTCCCAGAATCCGGACAAAAGCGAGGCATACATAGACGTCTTTGACGTTTCAGGCCCCGCGTTCGTTAAGACTCTTACTCTTGACGGAAACTACGTAGAAGACGTCCACCTTTTGCTTGGCCCTGACGGCAAAATTTATGCGGCATTAACAAACGGCGCAGACACAACCCTTTACGCAATAGACCTATCTAAGCCAGAAGTGACAGGCAAAACCAAGGTTCAGGGCACCCTACAGAGCATGGTGGACCTGGAGTTTAGCCGCGACGGAAAACAAGTGTGGCTGCCCACCCACACAGACGGCCGAACCCTCCTCAACGCAATGTACCTCGCAGATTTAAGCCGCATAGTTTCGACAGAACTTCCGGGTGACTTGGAGGTTGGGCTTGACGTTAGGCAGGGAGCGGAGGACGAGATGGCTCTTGTGCCTACTGTTGACCGCGAAAACAACACGGGGTATCTTTACACAGTAGACTTGGTTTCCGGCTCGCATACTTCGACAATTAAGCTTTCAGGCACTTTCCAAGATAGCGTGGATGTTGCCACAAGCGACGATGGGAGATACGCGGTTGCGCCAGTCTACGTGGGAACGCAATCGTATTTGGACGTAATAGACGTGCCGGCGCAAAAGATTGTCAAATCTATTCCATTAAGCGGAGACCTCGTCGTCGACCTCAATCCGCTAGAAATCAAACAGACTCCAATCGCTGTCGCGTCTCAAGGCGACGGCACAGCGACCGTCACGTTTGTGTCCGGGATTCTTCCAGGCCAAGTAGTTGCGATAGCAACAAAATCGCCATCGGCCTCTTACCTTACTGGGATACTTTTGAGTCCGCCCACGTTACTTGGAACCCTAAGTTTGACTGGAGACGCATACCCCGGCGTGGACTTAGCGGCCGCGGCTGAGGGCGCCACCACGTTGCACCGCGACGACGATATGGTGCCGGAAGAAAACGAACCTCAAACGCCGCCCAAAACAACTACGACGACTATAATCCGTACCACAACCACAAAAACGGTAATAACCACGACGACAACTTCCACGACAATACGCACTCCCTCCACGACGCAGTCAACAACAACCTCGACTACCACGACAACATCTTCCACAACAACCACTCTGCACACAGTTACTCCGCGCTGCGGAGACGGATGGCTTAGCACGCCCACAAGTGCCGGCGGAGGAGATGAAGAATGCGACCTCAACGACAGCCCAGTATACAGCTGGTCGGGAGGAAAACGCTATGAATGCCCCGCAGGCAAAGTGTGCGTCAACTGCAAATGCATCACCTACATGAACTGCAGCAACCTCCTCTACAGGCAGCAGCCCACATACGACACCTGCCCGCAAAACTGCCCCAACGGCTGCATAAGCATATGGTTCCAGGAAGGCAACAAAAACTGCTATTACTGCGCACCCACAACAACCACCACAACCTGTCCGCAAGGCCAATACCTAAGTGACCCCTACTGCGGCGCAAAATGCGCAAGCCCCTGGCAACGCTGCGGCATCGTCGGAGACGGACCCTGCTACAAATGCAACACATTAAGCTGCAGCGACGTGCTTAAAGTCAACGGAGTCGCCACACAAGACAGCTGCAACGACCTCTCCTGCAGCCAAAGCGAAACCTGCGAATCCACGACTTACCAAGGCAAAACCTGCTACTACTGCAAAGCGAAACCTACCTGCTCTAACTACAAATACAACAATGTGCCGCTCGCCAGCAGCTGCACTGAACTAAGCTGCACGCAAGGCGCAGTATGCACGCCATTCCAAACCGACGTAGGAACATGCTACCGCTGCGCCATACCAGACCAGGACGGAGACGGAATAGCTGACTCAGCAGACAACTGCCCCACAGTACCCAACCCAAATCAAGAAGACTCAGACCGCGACGGCACAGGCGACGTCTGCGACCAAACCCCGATAAACTGCCCGCAATACTGCTCAAGCAACGGATACGGCGCAGGAGCATACGTGACACACGGCACATGCCAAGCACCAGCCCAAAACCCCGGACAATGCCAATACATATGCCGCTATGCAGCCGCCCAAAGCTGGAGCTGGAGCAACCAAGACTGCTGCTGCACCAAAATATACACAGGCACATGCCCAAGCACACAAACAGGATGCACAGGCCCCACACAAGCCGACCTCACCCAAATATGCGCTCAAAACAACCCCGGCCCACTATCCTAAGGTAGCATCAGAGACAGCACAACCAGGAAATAAAGAAGAAGGAATACTGACACTACGAGTCTGCGCCTTTCAATACGGACATACAGTCCTCGCTACACCTTCCAACAGAAAGAGGACTCTACTTGGCGTCCGTGACCTTGATTACG
This sequence comes from uncultured archaeon, assembly GCA_902384455.1. Lineage (GTDB taxonomy): Archaea > Altiarchaeota > Altiarchaeia > IMC4 > SCGC-AAA252-I15 > CABMCB01. Next base: position 139,486 of record CABMCB010000071.1, on the reverse strand, counting down.
TGCCAGCCGAAATCAGACTTCACAGGCTCCTTAGTCATCTCGCCCTTCTTCAACAAAAAAGCCGCGTTCTCAAACGCCTTAACCATACGGCCTCTCCCGAACCACCCTAAGTCTCCTCCTCTTCTGCCGCTGGGGCATGTGGATTTTTCCATCGCTATTTTTTCGAATGAAGCTCCGCCCTGGATTTGAGCAATAATCTCTTTGGCTTGGTCCTGTGTTTTCACCAGGATGTGCGACGCTTTGACTTCGCTGACCATGCTTAGGGAATAAGAGGGGGAATTTAAAAGGAGTTTCGGTTTTATGCAGATTTTCTTTGCGCAAGCATCTCAGAGAGTATTTCATGGACTACGGTGGCGTGCCTCCTTAAGGCGCTTATCCTCTCTTCTTCCGGCATAGGCAATCCGGCGGCTGTCGCATAGTATCCTCTTGTTTGAATGTGCCTTTGAGCTTCCGGCCCCCACAGAACCAGACCGTATTTGTCGTGTAGTTTTTTAGCGTCCACAACATCAAAGACGGCTTCGGCTTCGACTCCTTCACGGCCGAATTGGTTGTGGGTTAGGTCTGCGTAGTAGAAGTTTCCTCGACCGTCGGTGTTTTCTCGCGGTATGAGTACGAAGGCGTGGATGTTTTTCATCGTCATTTCGTATTGGTAGGGGTTTTGTTGCTCGACGGTTGCGATGTTTCTCTTGAGGGGGTTTGCTGGTTGTTCTGGGGTTCCGTATGCGACTTCCTTGGCTGCTTTGCTTGCGGAGACGGCAACTAGCTTCCCTAAAACGGCGGATACTCTGGCGCTTTCGTCAACGTAGATGCCGTAGTAAACTTCCGCTTTGACTCCTACGGTGTGCCGTAGGTAGGAGGATAATACTGCGGCTGCTGTGGTGCAGTCGCCAACAGCTTTATGCTTTACTGCAGCCTCGTCGTAAAGTCTGCCTGCATGCATAACCTCAGCCTTAAGTTCCTCCTCCTGCGGAGGTTTGACTTGAGGTAAACTGCGGGCTAATGCGGCTTCGGCGGCGACTTCGGGCGGAGCGTCTTTTATAACCCGAACTTTAGGGTCGGCACTCACAGAGATAAAATAGGGTTTGTGAGGACAAAAACGTATTGCCCTCTCTTAGGCGTTAATGTATAAGCTGAGTAGGTTCCAGCCTGTGTAGAGTCTTTCTGTTTGGGATGTGCTGGATGCGCAGGGGTATTTGCAGCCGGTGTATCCTGCGTCGTTCCAGCCGTAGTATGTGTCGCAGGTGTTGCTTGAGCCGGAGTTGAGTGTTGGTATGCTGTTGTTTACGTCTCTTATGACGTTTAGGCAGAAGACGTTGCTTCGCAGAACGTTGCCGCTGGCGTTTGAGCGCATTAGGACGCCGTTTTTGATGTTGCCTACTACGGTGTTGCCGGTTATGTTGTTGAATGCGCCCCCGTCTATGTATATTCCGGTGTCGTTGTTGTATCGCAGCTCATTGCTTATTATTGTGTTGTTGCTTCCGATGTGTATGCCGTGGAAGACATTGTAGGACGCGTTATTTTCTAAAACGGTGTTTCCTACGGTGTTGAGCGCAATTCCACTCCACCAATTAAGGAAAGCATTGTTGCCTGAAATTACGTTGTTGTCAGCCCATTGTATTGCCTGCAGGCCGTGCCATTTGTTTGATAGGAGTGTGTTGCCTGTTACTGTGACTCCGAGGGATGTTCCGGATAGGTATACGCCGTTGTTTAGGTTGTTTTTGACTGTGCTTGTTTCCAGTGAGCTTCCGGATATTGCGCCGTTGAATTGGATTCCTGTGCTGAAGTTGTTTATGATGCAGTTTCTTATGTGGTCGTTTGAGCCGGTGACGAATATTCCTATGCCTGTTGCTATTCCGTTTAGGGTGTTGTTTTGGCAGTTGAATGTTACGTCGTCTTGGTCTATCCGGATGCAGGAGTATGTGGCGTTGACGTCTCTTGCCAATGTTGTGTTTCGGGTTAGTGTAGCGCATCCTCTTATTGCGGTTCCGTTGCAGGCGAATGTGCAGCCGGCAGGCGAGACTGTGTTGTCGAACCAGTTGAGGGCTGTGTCGCATGTGTTGTTGGAGGCGCTGCTTGTCAGAGGGTTCGATATGTTTTCTGTATCATATATGGTGTTGCCGCAGAATGTGTTGTAGGCGGCCGTGAAGTTGGATGAGCCTGCGGATGTGAGGGTTATTCCTATGGAGTTTCCTGATGCGTTGTTTCGCGTTATTTGGGTGTTGAGTGAGTTGGTGCCGTCGACTTCTATTCCGTCGTAGTTGTTGTGCACAAGGTTGTCTTCTATGTAGGTTGTGTTTGGGGGGCTGTAAATCCGTATTCCCCGGTACTGGCTGTAGGCTGTGTTGTGCGTTATGTTAACCCATTTTGAGTTGAACGTGTATATTCCTCCGGCAAGAGGGGATCCGCCGTTGTGGTGGGCGGTGTTGTTGTATATGAGTCCTCCGGTTACGGAGGTCATGTATGTTCCGCTGCTGAAGTTTGTTATTTCGCAGTTTTTCACCGCCACGTTGTTTTTTGCTATGTAGACGCCGTAGCTGCTTGTTGCGTTGTTGCCTGTGATTTTGTGGCCGGCGCAGTCGAGGGTTACGTTGTCTGCTGTGATGGTGAAGCATGTGCCGTTGGCTGATGCGTCTACGGCAAGAATGGTGTTTTGGGATATGTTTCCGCAGTTTATTGCGTAGGCGTACGCGGAGCAGGGGTTGGTGCAGCCGGTTGCGCCTACGTCGTCCCACATGTGTGGCGTGCTGCATGTGTTTTGGTAGCCTACGTTGGTTATGTTCGCGGTCATGACCCATATGTCTCCGCCGCTGTTGCCGCATGCTAAGTTGTTGGTGTAGTTGTTGTTGGCGCCTTCATTCATGAGTATGCCGTTGCCTGAGCCGTCTAGGAGGACGTTGTGGTTTATGACGTTTCGTACGCTTTCGTACCACACCCTGATTTGGTTGTTGCTGTTGTATGCCGCCAGGTTGTCGTGGACTATGTTGTCGGTGGAATCGTCCAGTACTATGCCCCGTTGGTTGTTGAAAAGTCTGTTTCCGCTTATTTCGCTTCTGGACGCTGAAGTTAGGTAAAGGGGGTATTCGAGGTTTGAGCGTAATGTGTTGTCTGATACGGTCGAGTTTATTGAATTATTTAGGAATATGCCTTCCGTGAAATTCCTGACATCACAGTTTTTTATTGAGGCATTGTTCACAGGCACATATATTCCAGTTCCCGAGCCGTTCCCCAATATTATGTGGCCGCCGCAGTCTACTGTTATGCCGTTTGGGTTTAGGTTTAACGTTATGCATGTGCCGTTTGAAATCAAGTCGGTTTGTAATTCTACGCTGTGGTAAATTTCTCCGCATTGAGTTATACCTTCGCAGGTGTAGGTGCAGCCTGAAATGCCGGTGTCGTTCCAGTTGCTTGTTGCGGCGCAGCTGTTGTCTCTTCCGAAGTTGGTTTGTGGGAATCCACTGAAGTCGCTGAAGTCGTATGTGCTATGCTCGCAGACTGCGTTGTCGGATATGTTGTTGTATGAGGAGCCTGCGTCGCTGAAGCCGGTGCCGCCGTAGACGAGGGTATTGTGGACTATTGTGTTGTGGGAGGTGTTTCCTTCCATCCGGATTTGCTCGGAACCGGTGTTGTTGTAGAATAGGTTGTCGACAATAAGGTTGTTGCCGCCGTAATTCAGCGCCATTACAGGCTGACCTATATTGTTGAGTAATGCGCGGTTGTTTTGTATTACGCCGTTTGTGGCATAAGAGAAAAATAGTGCGTTATAGAATCCGCCCTGCACGCTGTTGTTGGCTAAAGTAAAACGATTGATGTTGGAAATTACTATGCCATATGCGAAGTTTCTTACGTCGCAGTTGACGATGGTTACGTTATTGAAGCCGTCGACTGCTATACCGTCGGCGGAGTGGTGTGAGCTGTTGCCGGATATTATGTGGTTTTGGCAGTCCAGTTTGGCGTTGCCTGCGGCGAACGTGAAGCATGTGCCTGATGTGTTTATGTCCGCGGTTAGTCTCGTGTCGTTGTGTATCGTCCCGCATGAGGATACGTAAGTCCAGTCGGCGCTTGCGCATCCAGACAAAAGCACGAGGATAAGCAACTCAAAAACAACTTTCGTTCGCATAGTATTTCACCAAAGAGGGCCCTTAAAAAGGTCTTTAATGGATTTATGCGGCACCAATAAAAAAGGCTGGTGAGTAGGGGCTTTGCCAGTTTATCGTCGGGTGACTGCCGTTTTTGATTTATTTTTGCGCGTTGATTTATTGATGTGCGGTTCAGGTTGGTTTCTCCCCGGGTTATGTGGTTTATAATCGTGGTGGGAGTATTCTTTTTTTTGCGTTTTTTTTCATCGCGGGAGTTGTTTAATTTGGACCGGTTTTTTCTGTTTTCGGTTGTTGCGCTTGCCAACTGGATTGTCTTTTTCAGTTGGGCTTTGTTTTACAACCGAGACGCCTCTAAGAGTGCAGGGCAGGTGACGCGGATTGTGACTGATGGGCCGTATCGGCTGGTCCGCCATCCTATTTATTCCGCTGACATTTTTCTTGCGTGGGGGGTGTTCGTTGCGTTCCCCCGCGTGAACGTGCTTGCGTCGGCTGTTTGGCTTACTGTGGTCATGTTCGGGTGGATGATTTTGGAAGAAAACGCTTTGAAGGACCTGTTTGACGGGGAATATGTAGGGTATATGAAGAAGACGCCGCGGTTAATCCCCGATTACCTGAGATTGCTTAATCGGAATTGATTTAATGTTTGTAGCGGGCCCGGCGGGTTTCTAAATCAGAACCTACGGCGCGAGCGACTTTGTCGCTGCGCACACCGACCTTTGGTCGGTAGTGTTCCGATACCTCCCTTGCATTTGTGAGAAATCAGGGTTGTTTGAGGCGGCGTAGCCGCCGAACTTTCTTTTGGGGGTGAAGCACGACGAATTCCGCGGGAATTCGTGTGCACGAAGACTTTGGGTCTTCGTCGCACCTTTTCTTTGGAAAAGAAAAGGGGCTCTAGCGGGCCCGGCGGGTTTCGAACCCGTGACCCCCCGGTTAAAAGCCGGGTGCTCTACCAACTGAGCTACGGGCCCATGCGTGTTTTTATGCGCGGGTGAAGAATGTTTCTTTTGTTCGCGCGGATATGTATTAGGGGGGGCTTTACTTAAAAATCCTGTGTTATGGATACTGTTTCGGTGTTTCTTTTAGGTGCTTTGCAGGGCGTTCTGGAGTGGCTTCCCGTAAGCTCTTCAGGCCAGAGCGTATTGATTTTGACTCGGCTGCTTCATGTTGACCCTCAGGCGGCTTTGGAGTGGGCTTTTTACTTGCATGCTGGCACTCTTTTGGCGGTGCTCATCAAGTTTAAGGACGATATTCGGATGATGCTTCTTGCGCCGGGTGAGGCGCGAAGCGGCAGCACATTGCGTTTTGTTGTTGTTGGGACTTTGACTACGGCGGTTGTTGGCACGCCTGTTTTCCTTCTTTTGCATGAGTCTTTCGGTTCGTTCAACGGGGAGGTTGTGACTGGGCTTGTCGGCTTGTTTCTTGTTGTGACGGGGTTGGTTATTTATCGTGGGCGCCGTCTGCCTCAGGGGCTTAGGGATGTTCAGTCTGCTCGGCTTAGCGACATGGTTTTTTTGGGCGTGATTCAGGGCATTGCCGTTGTTCCGGGCATCTCGCGGTCTGGGACTACTGTTGCCGCTTTTCTTTCGCGGGGTTTCCGGCAGGATGAGGCTTTGCGGATGAGTTTTATTATGTCTGCTCCTGCTGTTTTCGGGCTTCTTGGCTTGGAGTTTATTAAGTCCGGCTTTTCAGTCGTTTCTTTCCAGGTTGCGGCTACGGGGGTTTTGGCGGCGTTTGTTTTCGGTTATTTGACTCTTGACGTGCTTTTGGGTTTGGCGCATAAGATTCGTTTTGACGTTTTCTGCATTGTTTTCGGTTCTTTTGCCGTGTTGCTTTCTGTTTTGCCTTATTTTTAGGTGGGCGTTGAATTCGTATTTGATATGGCCACTTCACCACCCCCGCCTAGGCGGATGATGGGCGGATTAGGTTCTGGATTGGGCGGAAGCCACGGGTTCGGAGGGGGTTCTGCTCTTAGGGAAGATAGGTTTGCGAGTATGACTGGCCGTTCTGCGCCTTTGGGTAACGTGAAGGAGGATGTGCATTTTAAGCCTCCTGCTGACGCGGGTTTTGGGGGGGGTAATGCGTCCAGTGATCCTGTGCATGACCAGTATGCTGAGATGCAGCGGAAGATTAAGGCGGCCCAGGATAAGGCGGCGGGTATCGAGCCGGAGACTTTTAGTTCTAACAGTAGTAAGGACGTGGTTAAGAGGTTGCGCGAGAAGTATGGCGGATTTTGATTGGCAGCGTCGTCGTCTTATAACTCAGCTTGAGCGCCAGGGTATTGTGCGTTCTCCTGCCGTGAGGGACGCTCTTATGCGGGTGCCTCGCCATCTTTTTGTTCCGGATGAAGTGAGGCAGAACGCTTATGAGGATTGTCCTTTGCCTGTGGGTTTGGGTCAGACCATAAGTGCTCCGCACATGGTCGCCTTGATGACTGAGTCGTTGGACGTGAAGCCAGGGCAGAATGTTCTTGAGGTGGGTTGCGGCAGCGGCTATCAGGCGGCGGTGTTGTCTGTGTTGCTTAATGGCGAGGGTTCTCTTGTCACGGTGGAACGCATTCCGGAGTTGGCTGATTTGGCGAGGAAGCGACTTGCGGACTTGGGGTATGGAAACGTTAAGGTGGTTGTGGGCGATGGTTCGTTGGGGTGGCCCTCTGATGCTCCTTTTGATCGTGTTTTGGTTACTGCGGGTGCGCCTGGTGTTCCGGTTGCTTTGGTTTCTCAGCTTAAGGTTGGGGGTATGTTGCTTGTGCCTGTTGGGGGTAGGGGTTTTCAGGAGCTTTTTTTGGTTGAGAAGTCGGGGGCGGGTGTTTCGCGTAGGAGTTTGGGCGGGGTTGTTTTTGTCCCTCTTGTTGGGGAAGACGGTTGGTGATTTAGTTTTGGTCTGGCAGCTGTATTTGTGCGCCTTCTTGCAGGTTGTGTTTTTTGGCGTATCCGGGCGGTGCTTCCAGCGCCCATTTGTATGGCGCGGGGGGGTAGTATAGTTGGCACGGCTCTTTTTCGCAGGGTTGGGCTTCAGATGTTATTCCCACAACGCGGCTGTTTTCTCCTATCCATATTATGTCGATGGGCATCCGCATGTTTTTCATCCAGAAGGGGCCTGTTGTGGGGTTGTTCATGGGGAAGAGCATTCCAGTTTCATGGTTCATCCACCAGTAGGGGCCGCGGTTCATTAGTCCTAGTTGTTGTTTTTCTGGTGTTTTGACTATTTCCGTGTCTATGCATATGCCAACGGAGAAACACGTTTTTGGCATTTCTTGTCTGTAGGATGTTAGGACTTCGGACATTAATGCATCGTGGGGTGAGTTTTGGTCGGTAAGTATCGGTGCGTTGTCTAAGTCTAGCGGGTTTGTTCGTAGGCTTAGGGCGTATATTGTAAGGTTTCCGGTTGGGGTTGTGGCTTGTTCGGATGCTTTTTTCAGCCAGTCGTTTAGGTCGTAGTTGTTTTTTTGTTTTGTGGCTATGACGATTACGTTTTGGGGTCTTGCGGGAATGAAGTCTATGGGGAATACGTAGACGTTTGGGAGGATTGTTTTGAGTGTTTTTACGTTTGCGGTAAGGATGCCTGAAGCAGGGCCTTCTACTGCGGATATGATGTTTATTGCGAGTACTCCGTCGTCTGTTAGGTGTGTTGAGAGTTCGTTGAAGTATTCTTGGGTGTCTGTGTGGAAGGGTATTGATCCTCCGTCAGAGAATAGGTCCCAGACTACAATGTCGTATTTTTCGTCGGTTTTTCTTAGGAACATTCGGGCGTCTTCGTCGTGGAATCGTAGGTTTTCGTCTGGTGTGGCGTTGAAGTATTTTTGCGCTGCTTTGTTTACTTCAGGGTCTATGTCTACGACGTCGATTTTCATTGTTGGGAAGCGGCGGTGGAATGATGTGGGCATTGCGCTTCCTCCTCCGCCTAAGAACAGCGTTTTTGGGGCGGTCGGCTTCAGCAGTAGCGAAAGGTCTATAAAGTGCGTATAGTGGTTTAATGATTCCCCTGTTTTGGTGTCTATCGCGGTTTGTTCGCCTATTCCGAATGAGAGTACTCGTCTGCTTCCGTTGGGTGAATCTAGGACTGCGACGTGGTTGTAGGGGGTGTCGCGTTCGTATATGACGGAGTAATTAGGGAAGAACAGTGCGCTTGACGTCGTCTTCATTGACATGACGGCGATTAGTACTGCCGACGCAAACAGGATTATTGCTAGAGGGATAATCTTTTTTTTTACGGGGTTTGCGCAATACGCCGCATAAAGGCACGTTAGCGCCAGCCCGTATATTATCGAGTTTAGGGAGAACGTCGGTATGAGCACGAATCCAGACAGGAATACTCCTACTATGCTGCCGACAGTAGAGAGCGCATAAAGGTCGCCTGCCGAAGACCCTAATTTATCCATCTTTTTGGCAGACACTTTGACCGCATACGGAGAAACGGTCCCCAAAAAGAAGCTTGGAACGGCAAGAAGTATTAATGCCGAAAGAAGAGCCCCATACTTGATTCCGAGAAATACACCAGCAGGGTAAATAACCGTAGTCAAACGCGGAAGCGCCACCAAGTAAACAGCAGCGTATATTATATACAAGGAGAGGCGTTCCAAACTTGGATTTTTGTCCGCAGCCCGCCCACCCCAGTAGTATCCTGCGGCCAGCGCCGCCATTATGACGCCTATGATGCTTGTCCAGGCGAACAGGTTGTTGCCGAAAAATGGTGCAATAAGACGGCTTCCTACGAGTTCGAGGACCATCACTGCCGCCCCGCAAAGGAATATGACAGCCTGAATCCGCCTAGTTGTCACTTTAATGAAGAGGCTATCAGCGGAGCCACACTGACCTTGGCTAGGGGGTTCACGACGGTGTTGGTAGCGACTATGCGCTCTACGACTCCTTGAAAAGGCTCGACCCCCTTCATGAAAAGGCCGTGTACGCATCCTACGTTTATTGAGTTGGGTTTCCATCCGCGGATTATTTGCGCGGAAGTGAGTAGTGTTCCGCCTGTGCTTATTATGTCGTCGAGTATTATGACGTCGTGGCCTTCTACGGTGAGGTTTTTGGGTTTGATTACTACTTCTTCGCCGCTTATGCGTTTTTTGCTTAGGCTGTCGAATGAGCAGTTTAGTAGTTCTGCTGCGTATTTGGCGGTGGCTACGGCGCCTTTGTCGGGTGAGATTACTATTGGTTTTCTTATTTTGTTTTTGAAGTATTCTACGATTAGGGATGTGGCGTCGAGGTTTTTGAGTGGTATGTTGTGGAAGTTGTATTCCCCTGCCGCGTCCAGGAAGTGGGCGTTCACTACGGTTATGGAGTCGGATACTTCGTGTATGAGGGTGAGTAATGTTTTGAGCGTTAGGGCTTCGTTTGGGGTGAAGCGTTTGTCTTGGCGTTGGTAGGCGAGGTAGGGTATTACTGCGTGGACTTGAGTTGAGCCTGAGTCCTTAAGGAGGTCGAGCAGAAACAGTAGTTCCAGTATGTCGCCGTCTTCCCTTAGGGATGATACGACCACAGACTCCTTACCTTTCACTTGGCTATCAAGCTTAAGGTACATTTCCCCGTCGGGGAACCGCCGTTTCTCTATTTTTCCTTGTTCGGCGTTAAGGTATTTTGCGGTTTCCCATGCCAGGTCTGTTGACTTCGGACCTGCGAATACGACGAAAGACATCTTCCACCCTCTTTGTGTTTAGTTTATGGGTTACTGTTATTTAAGCGAGGTAATGCCGTACCTCCTTGACGTTAGGCGTAATTTTCACCGGAGCATTAGAATACTTAGGCGAGAGGCCAGATAGCTTTTTCAGGTGGTAGTTCACTGTGGCGTCAGGGTCCTTAAGCAGGTTACCTGTGAGAACACACACAACTTCATCGGATTCAGAGATTACTCCCGCGTCCACAAGCTTTTTAGCCCCAGCAACAGACGCGGCGCTCGCAGGCTCGCACCCTATGCCGCACGAGTCAACAACAGCCTTAGCATCCATAATCTCCTGGTCAGAAACAGACTCAACGGCGCCTCCAGTATACTCGACCACCGCCTTCGCCTTCTGCCAGCTGACGGGATTACCAATTTTAATCGCGGTCGCCACCGTCTTAGGATGCTCCTCGGCAGACAACGCCTGCTCCGAACCCTTAATCATCCTATAAAACGGATTTGAACCTTCAGCCTGCACACCCGCAACCCGAGGAATCTTATCAAGAAGACCCAACTCATCCATCTCGTAAATCGCCTTACCAAGCGCACTAATATTACCCAAATTACCAGCAGGCACAACAACCCAATCAGGCGCCTTCCACCGCCGCTGCTGAAGCAAATCAAAGAAAATAGACTTCTGACCCTCAATACGCCACGGATTCACACTATTCAGAAGGTAGAGGCCGAGCTGCTTACTTGCGTCTTCCACGAGCCTCATTGCGTCGTCGAAGTTGCCTTGAATCTGGAGTGCCCTGGCGCCGTAAGCGAGCGCTTGGCTTAGTTTGCCGTATGCGATTTCGCCGTCCGGAATGAAAACAACTGAAGAAAGCCCAGCTTGAGCTGCGTATGCGGCAACAGACGCGCTTGTGTTGCCTGTGCTTGCGCACGCAACCGAGCGTTTTCCAAGTCTAACTGCCTCGGTTATTGCCACCGTCATTCCGCGGTCTTTGAAGCTGCCTGTGGGGTTTTCTCCCTCGTGTTTTGCCGCAGCTGATGCTCCAACGTATGTTTTTAACTTTTGGTGTGCATAGAGGTTGGTATTGCCTTCAGGACGGCTCACAATGTGCTTGTCTTCGGCTAGCGGGTGGATAAGTTCCCTGAACCGCCACACTCCGCTGCCGTAAGGAAAAGTGCGGGAACCAAGGCGCTTGTCGAAAAGCTCCTTTGAAACGCATTCCCTCAAGGCGTCAAAGTCGTAGGAAACCTCAAGTAGGCCCCCTTCGTCGCTTCGCACGCGGTCCTCGATGGGGTATGCTTTGCCGGAAACAACGTCTTTGAAAACGACACCGTTCGAATCCATCAGGTAACTAATAATAAAGACCCCCCTAAAAGTGATACAATGAAGTCGTCTCCCGTCACAGCCGCAATCTGGCTTATCGCCGCATTAGCATTCCTCATTTCAGCTGCCCCTCTAAAGGAGACTCCGACTGCGACAGTGCTCATTATTGCCGCCGTAATCAACGTCCCGATAGCCATAGGCGCATACAAGGCGAAGGCGGTAAGCGTTTCCGGAGCCGTCGCCGGCTTCTTCATGGGGTTTGCAGTATATGCGCTACTAAATTTCAACGGATACCTGGTGCTCCTCGAATTCTTCGTCATAGGAAGCATAGTGTCGCGCCACAGAATCGAAGATAAAATCAAACTTAACGTAGCCCAATCAAACAAAGGCCGGCGCTGCTGGCGGCACGCGATGGCCAACTCGATTTCCGGAGTAGCCTTCGCCTACGCGGCCGCAACGCACCCCGACAACGCATTACCATTTATTGCGGCTTACGTCGGCTCGTTTGCCGCAGCAGCATCAGACACCGCAAGCAGCGAACTAGGCGAAGTATACGGAGGAAAACCCCGCCTCATCACGACGCTCAAGGAAGTCCCCATAGGAACAAACGGCGGAGTAACAATACCCGGCACCCTCGCAGGACTCGGCGCATCATTCGCAGTTGCCGCCGTCGCCTACGCTGCGGGCTTGATTCCGTCGCATACTGCGGTAGCGGTCGTCACTTTCGCAGGTGTTGCCGGAATGCTTGTAGACAGTTTCTTCGGTGCGGCGCTTGAAAACCCTCATTTTGTGGGCAACTCGACCGTTAATTTCCTCGGGTCAGTTGCTGGAGGACTAATCTGCCTTATTATTTTGAAGTAAAACCCATAAGATAATCCGGATGAAATTCAAGGCCGTATTCTTCGACGTTGACAACACTCTATACGACAGCACTCTTCAAGTGGCGATGGCAAGACAAAACGCCGTGCGCGCCATGATTGAGGCTGGGCTGCCTAGAGAGGAGGAAGAAGCCCTTAAGGCGCTTGAGGGGATAGTCCAAAAACACGGAAGCAACTATCCCAACCACCTAAACCGCCTGATAGAAAAGTTTAATCTGCCTGAAGATCCCCACTGGATAGCTGCAGGAGTCGTCGCGTACCACAACACAAAAACAGGATACTTAACCCCTTACGCAGACACCGTTCCTACCTTAATAGCCCTGCGGGACAGAGGGATTAAACTGGGGGTAATAACCGATGGAGTACCGGTTAAACAATGGGAAAAGCTGATACGGCTGGGTCTGCACCATTTTTTCGATGCGGTTGTGATTAGCGGGTCGGTGGGCATCGAAAAGCCGGCCGTCAAACCTTTTGAGGAAGCGCTTGCTCGAACTAAGGTTAAGCCTAAGGAGGCGCTTATGGTGGGGGACCGCCTTGACAAGGACGTTGAAGGAGCGCACGCCGCAGGACTGTACGCAGCGCAGATTGTGCAGGGGAAACACTCAGACAAAAAACCGGCGAACACCCTGCAGGAACCAGACTACCTGATTTCACGATTGAGAGACGTACTTTCGATAACAGAAAACCCTTGACTTAAGGGGGGAGAATGAAAAGAGGCAGGAAGGAAATCCGAAAGAAGGGTGCGGTGGAGTGCAGCTTCTGCGGATACGTTGCCGCGGATGCTTCGTTTAATTTTTGTCCCGTCTGCGGCTTCAATTTAAGCGAATATGAAGGTGACGAAGGGGTCTATTCAATAGAGAGAATCAGGTATCTGTGGGAGAGGCGTAACGGCGGGAAACTTGTCTACGACAACTTCAGGTCCGTGCGCGACAGCGGCGTATACCCGCACATCAAATCCAAGCCGATCCGTCCGCAACTAGGCGACTTCGGCCACGTGCACCTTAGTAACCTCATGTTTTTCGCTCCGTTGCATTATTCGCCGAAACTCGCGAGCGAACTGTATCTGATAAGCAAACTGGAGGGTTACTATAACGTGGAGAGTGGGCTGAGGGCGCTAAAGTGGGGTTCGCTGATTAGTGCCGCTCAGAAGGGAGGGATGTTCTGGAGGTTTTTTGAGAGCAGGAAAATCAAGGAAACGTTCACGGAAGGTTGGCGCTCTTGCGGGGGCGGCATTTTAAGCATAACCAAAGTAGACAAACGGAAGAAGGGGGTGTTTTTTGAGCTGCGGGAATCCGACGTGTCGATGCTTCCGGCAACAAAGAAGCCGGCGTGCGTAATGGACGGCGGCGTGCTTGCAGGCAGCGTTGAGGCTCTGTTTGACGGTTTCTGGGACTGCGATGAGGTGGCGTGCGCCCGCGACGGCAAACCAGCCTGCGTATTCAGGGTGTATCGGCATGAGACAGAAGACAAGCCCTCATTTTACATGCCTAAAGAGGAAGAAGTACAGCGGATTCTGGATAGCATATTCGACGACGTGACAAGCAGACGTAGACTCCGGAAAGTAGTGGACGACTACGTATATTTGATGGTGCCTCAATGCGACAACTACTTCTGGCTATCTTCATCACCAGGACACACAATACTGTCAAAACATCTTGGAGCAGTATGCGGCAGACAGATTGCAGAGAAAGCCGGCGTAAAAGGCGTTGATTTAGCATTGGACTACATAAAAGACCTATTTTTGTTCCTTAAGGCGGGCGTCATTACAGACATCAAAAAACCAGATTCAGAACGCATCCTCATCCACATGGACGAAAGCGTCTATGCCGCAGGTGTGGCCGACATCAACATGAAACTGTGCGTCTTTCTGGCAGGCATCATCGAGGGAATCTTAAATGCGGCCGGCGGAAACTATGAAGTCACCGAGAAAAACTGCCTGGCGAAAGGCGACGAAGACTGCGTTTTTATCGCTAAAAAAAGAAAGATAGTACGGTAAAGTTTTATAGGTGACGGATATGAGATTGCTTATTCCGGGCGTTGTCGGATTCGTGGTTATTTTGGCGTTATTGCTTGTTTTGAGCGGCGACTCTGTTGTTCCGGTTAAGCCGAACATGAGTTCATCAAGCGGTTTATGCAGGGAGGGTTTTGTTGTCCAGAAGTTGTCTTGCGACGGGGGTAATGAGAGTTTTGACTGCAGTGTTTGCGTTAGGAATGAGAGTTTTGAGTGCACCGGCCGCATTACTCAGTCTGATGTTAAGGGTTTTCCTGTTTCGCTTTGTGGGCGTTCTGGGATAGTGTCGTTTGAGCAGAGGGTTTTGTTTAAGGTTGACGAGCTTGTGGGGCGTAATGCGACTGTGAGGTTTAAGGGTGTTGCAACAGAAGTTTATCAACCGTGCGAGGTTCAGGCGAAAATGCCGGTGGCGCCTCAGAGTGCTTGCGGTTCGGTTGATACTGAGTTTTACGTGGATTCTCTTGAGGAAGTGGTTTAGTCGGAGTATGTTTTTTCTCTGTGGTTTAGTATTTCGATTAGGTTTCCGTCGGGGTCTTTCGCGTAGAAGAATCTTTTTCCGTTTATTTTAGGGTGGCTTCGGGTTATTGTGACTGGTTCGGATAGGGTGGCGACTTTTTTCTTTTTGAGCTGGCGGAAAGTTTCGTCTACGTCGTCCACTTCAAACGCTATGTGGCCGAAGTCTGCGCTGTTTTTTTCTTTGGGGCGCTTGAGTTCGGCGAGTTCCAGTATGACGTCTGTTTGCGGTATTTTTAGTACTGCGAAACGAAGCAGGACGTCTTTGCGGGCTGTGACTTTGGAGAATTCGGGGCCGCCTATTTCCTCTTCGAATCCGGTGGTTAATCCGAGTGATTCGGTGTAGAATCGTTTGCTTTCTTCTATGTTTGATACGATGAGGGTTATGTGGTTGAGTTTCATTCTAAGGCGTGGGGTCTTTTGCGCGTGAGAATTCCGCCACCCCTTATTTCTCTATGACCTGTGTTTTGGCTATTTTGTCTCCTATGCGTCTGCCGTTTTTGTCTATTAGCGGGAGGATTAGTTCGGCCCAGTTGAGTATTGGGATGAGCCATGTGATGTTGCGAAGCACGCTTTCTTTCCTGCCGATTGTCGTCGCGTCGCCTTTGACTACTTTGAGGCCTACTAGTTTTTTGCCTGGGCT
Organism: uncultured archaeon; assembly: GCA_902384455.1. GTDB lineage: Archaea > Altiarchaeota > Altiarchaeia > IMC4 > SCGC-AAA252-I15 > CABMCB01. Next base: position 124,407 of record CABMCB010000071.1, on the reverse strand, counting down.
TGATCCGTTAAAGAGGCTGTCTTTCAAAAGCAGGTACGCTAAGCCGAGTATTATTGTGGCGGCTAGAAGCACGAGGAAGAGGACTATGCCGGTTATTCCGCTGTCCATCATGTTGATGGCGACGTACATCGTAAGTATAAGGGGCACTATGATTAATGCCCCTTCTACTGCGCCGTCGATGAAGTAGGCGATTATCCTTTTTACGAAGGATGCTTTCATTGTTTTAACCTATTTTTCGGTTACCTGAGTTTTGGCTATCTTGTCTCCGATTCGCTTCCCGTCTTTGTCTACGAAAGGAAGTATTAGTTCGGCCCAGTTGAGTATTGGGATGCACCATGTGATGTTACGCAGGATGCTTTCTTTGAATCCTGCGGGTTTGCCGCCGTCTGACACTACTTTAAGCCCCATAAGTTTCTTGCCCACGCCCGTTCCGCCGAACAGTCCGTCGCGCAGGAACATGAACAGTATCATGGGGATGACGGCAAGGAAGTACAGGAGCATGCTAAGAAGCTGAAGTAATGTGCTGTCTGTGGCCACAAGCAGAGTCATGTTTATTACGAACGCGACTGCCATAAGGCCGAATCCCAGTATCATCATTACTATTGAGTCGATTATGTATGCGATTATCCGTTTGCCAATTGGGGCTTTAGACATAGTTAAACCTCGGTATGTACTTTATCAGTGGGCGTTAAATAGTAGCATAGCGGCGTAGATATGGTGAAAAAGGAGGATTTTGGAAGTGGCGGGGGACCGGTGTTAATCCGCAGGGAGGCTCTTGAGCTTATGTTGGGGGCGGCGAGGGAGGTTTACCCTGACGAGTTCATGGCGATGCTTAGGGGGGAAGGAAACCTCATCACTGAAGTCCTAATTATTCCCGCATCCACTTTCGGAGACGGTTTTTCGTCCGCCCCAGACTGGATGGTGCCTTTGAACGCGGGAGTCGTGGGCAGCGTCCACAGCCACCCTAGCCGCGACAACAGGTTCAGTGACATGGACTTGGTTTACTTCGGGAAGATGGGGGGAATCCACCTGATACTTGGTTACCCCTACCAGAGCATCCTGGATGTGGCGGCTTACGCAAGCGACGGAAGAAAACTGCAGGTCGCGATGAAATAACGTGTTTCGGCCTGCGCCGAAGTAAAAACGCGTTCTTAAAGGGCTTATGACGCATATTTTGTAAGGTAGGATGGACGATAAGATCACGCTTGACCGCGATACTTTCAAGGCTTTGGCTGTTGATACCCGAGTCGAGATTCTAAAGCGCCTTGACGACCACAAGGCGACTCTCACAGACTTGACTTCCGATTTGAGCATGTCGCCGTCCACCGTTAAGGAGCATTTGGATAAGCTTCTTGCCGCAGGGTTGATTGAGCAGGAGCCGTCGGAGGCTAAATGGAAGTATTACCGGCTTACCCGCAAAGGCAAAAGCGTCGTACACCCAAGGGAGACTGCCGTATGGGTGCTTTTGGGCATTTCAGCGTTCATGGGGCTGCTTTGGACGTTCAGGCTGATAGGGAGAATCCAAGGCCTAGCCATGCAATCATTCAGTGATATTCAGCCTCCGGGGTGGGGGGGAGTTGGGGTTAATACGATTGCTGATGAGGCGCCTCGCGTTATGACGACGGCAGTAGGGAACGCAAGTGAAGTCGCATACGAAGTAGTCGCCGGTTCTTTGAATGCGAGCGACACTTTGGCGGGAGCGCCTGCGCCCATGTTGAGGGCTGTTGCGCCTGCCGTTGAGAATGCCTCTGAAAAGGTAAAAGAAGCCGCCACCTTAGCCGTGCAGAACGTAAGCGATACTTACCAGCATGTAGCCCAGACCGGCGTTGCAGGCCACATACCATCTATTCCTTATGTTGATGTTGCCGCGATAATCATACTTACTCTCGTCGCAGGCGCATGCGTAGGGTACCTCATCGGAAGCAGAAGACGGCTTAAGGTTTAACCCCTTTTTTAGTTGGCAGTATAGATTAATTGAATGATGAAGAAAACTGCTTCTGCTCCAAAGAAAAAGGTAGTTATGGCTTTCGGCGCATTCGACGGCGTCCACACTGGACACCTGTATTACCTTAAGGCGGCGAAGAAACTTGGAGGCTTCCTTGTTGTTTCTATTGGCCGCGATAGGGCGCGTTGGAAGTTGCCGCGCAAGTACAATCTGCCGGAGGCGGAGAGGAGGGCTCTTGTTGAGGGGTTGGGCATCGCGGACCGGGTGGTTTTGGGGAGCACTAAAAAGTCTCTTCAGAGGATTGCGGAAGTTAATCCGGACGTTATTGCTTTGACTTGTTATCACCCTGTTGACGGAAAGCTTCTTCAGATGGAGCTTGAGAAAGCGGGGCTTAAGGCGAGGGTTGTTTTGATTAAGCCGTATAAGCCGGAAATCTACGACTGCGTTTTCGGCGTGAAGCCTATTGTGAAGAAGGCGAAAAGGAGTGTTCCCTGCAGGAAACCGCACGCAGTTAAGCGAAGAAAATGATTAACCCGCGAGTAATCCGGACTGGACTGCACAATCTGCCGGAGGGCTCAATAGTTCTGATTGAAGCAAACGGCGAGGACGCGACGGAAGTGAACGTTGAAGTCGTCAGGTTTCTTGCTGGCGAAGGATACAGCATAATCCTGGTTTCAGCGGGAAGACCGTACACTAACCTATTGCGGGTGTACAATGAGAAGAAGGTTGATGTCAGTAAAATATTTTTCATAGACTGCCTCTCCAAACATACGATTAAGACTGAAGACTCGGCGAACGTCGCGTTCATGGACGACGTATCAGACCTCACAAGCATCTCTATTGCCGTAAGCGAAGCAGCCCGGACTCTTCCAAACAAAAAATTCCTCCTCATAGACTCCTTAAGCTCAATGCTCATATACAACGACCCCGCGGTTTACACCCGCTTCATACACTCCACAATCACCAAACTGAGAGTAAGCCAAGTAAGCTGCGGCCTCCTATCTTATAATGCCGAGTCAGACAGGGAAGTGAAGAAGGAGGTTGCGATGTTCTGCGACAAGACGGTTAAGCTGAACCAATAGTCTATAGTCTGCTTTTATTTTGGGGCTTGCTAGAATCTGCCGTACATCATGTTGAATGAGGATGCCCGTAGGGAGCTTGAGAAGCAGCAGTACAGGGTAGTTGGTGGCCATAGCGCAGTTAAAGTCTGCGGTTGGGCTAAGAAGATGCTTAGGGGGGAAGGCTGCTGCTATAAGATGAGGTTTTACGGGGTCGTAAGCAGCAATTGTCTTCAGATGTCGCCGAGTTTAAGCTGCGCTAACCGCTGCGTTTTCTGCTGGCGGGGGTATAAGGCGCCTGTCGCTAAGGAGTGGGGGTGGAGCGTGGATGAGCCTGAGGCGATTGTTGACGGATGTTTGGCTGCGCACCACGACCTTCTTGTGGGGTTTAAGGGGAACTCTAAGGTTGACCGCGCAGCGTATGATGCGTCTAAGACCGTCAAGCACGCGGCTTTGTCGCTTACGGGAGAACCCATAATTTACCCGCGCATAAACGAGCTGATTAATGTTCTTGATGAGCGCGGCATCTCAACTTTCCTTGTCACAAACGCGCAGTACCCCAAGCAGATACGCGACCTTGCCCCTGTGACGCAACTGTATCTTTCAGTGGACGCGCCGACAAAAGAACTTTTGAAGAAAGTGGATGTGCCCCTTTTCCCGGACTACTGGGAACGCCTTAACATGAGCCTTGAAGAGCTTTCCAATAAAAAACAAAGAACATGCATCCGACTCACATTAGTCAAAGACATGAACATGACGGAAGCCGAAGAATACGCCAATCTAATCAAGAAAGCAGACCCCGACTTTGTGGAAGCGAAAGGATACATGTTTGTTGGCGCATCCCGGCAGAGGCTTAATTTAGCCAACATGCCGACTCACGAGGAAGCGCTCGCGTTCTCTCAGGAACTACTTAAGCACTTGCCGGACTATGAAATCGCATCAGACCACCCGCCGTCGCGCGCAGTGCTCCTTGCCAAAAAGAAATTCAAGAAAAAAGACGGCTGGCACACAGGGATAGACTTCGAAAAATACCACACGCTCGCAACGTCCAAAAAAGAATTCACAACAGACGACTACACAAAAAAGACGCCTGCCCAACGTATAGAGCAGGACACGGGAGAACCAGAATAAAAGAATTCGCGCTATATTTCCTTGTCTTCTATCAATGTTGAGTCGCTTTGCAATGACGTTAACCTGAGGACGTCTTCCTGAGAAAGCAGTTTGGGGTCGTAGACTATAGTGTCGCTATCGGCCGTCCTTCTTATGTCCAACCAGAGGATGCCTTTGTCGGGGTAGTATTTGTATAGTAGTTCTTTTTGTCGTGGTTCGTCTATTTGAGCCGGCATCACTATTTTGAGCACTATTTTGTGGTATCCTTTGCCGGTAAGGTTCTTGGGAATCTGGGGTGAGTACGTGGGTATTGTCGGGATTGAAAATACTTGGGTCGACGTTGTGGTGGTTGTGGATGTGGTTGTTGTGGTTGTGGAGGTTGATGTTGTTGATGTCGTAGAGATCGAGGTCGTGGATGTTGTGGTGGTTGACGTTGTTGAAGTCTGTAGGGTAGATGTTTCTGCGGAAGAATTTGAAGTGGTTGTTGACAATTGAGATACCTGAGTTGTTGCCGGAGTTTCATCTTTCGGACTGCTGTTTTCCACCACATAGTAAACAAGAGACCCCAAAACCATCGCAGTTATCGCAATTAGAACCAGCGCTAAACCAACCGCAGAATGAATCAGGTGGAGGGATGATGAATCTAACTTTTTCACAGACATACCCCCTTTAGGGATTTTATGTCTTTATGTACTTGTGGAGTGAGACCGTACCACTCGGATTAAATTTTCTTGTACTTCAACAGCAGCGAGTTGCTTACGACGGACACCGAACTTAACGCCATCGCGCCTCCGGCTATTATTGGAGAAAGAAGCCACCCGGTGAACGGATAGAATATTCCCGCAGCCACAGGTATCCCAAGCGTGTTGTATACGAGCGCCCAAAACATGTTTTGCCTTATTTTGCTCATAGTGGTCCTGCTTAAACGAATCGCCTTTACTACGTCAGCCGGATTGTTTTTCATCAATACTATTCCTCCGGCCTCCATCGCCACGTCGGTGCCTGAGGCCATGACTATTCCTACGTCTGCTTGTGCGAGCGCGGGTGCGTCGTTTATTCCGTCGCCTACCATTGCGACTTTTTTGCCTTTTTCCTGCAGTTCTTTGACGTGGCGGGCTTTGTCTTCCGGCAGGACTTCGGAGAAGACGTTGTCGATGTGGGCTTTCTTTGCTACTGCTTTCGCGGTCCTTTTGTTGTCTCCTGTTATCATGTAGACTTCGACGCCGATTCTCTTCAGCTCTTCGACTGCAGGAGGAGACGTTTCTTTGATTGTGTCGGCTATTGCAATCAATGCCGCAGGCGTGCCGCCTACTGCGAGTATCACAACGGTTTTCCCTTCGTCTTCGAGCGCAGTGAGCCGGTCTTCGAAGGGGGTTGTGTCTATTTTTTGTTCTGCCGCTAGCTTTCTGTTGCCGAAGATAATCTTTTTTCCGTGGGCTGTTGCAGTTATTCCGTGGCCGGGTATTGCTGTGAAGTGTGTGACTTCTGTTGGCGTCACGTCTTTTTCTTTGGCGTGTTTGAGTATTGCTTCGGCAAGCGGGTGCTCTGAGTTTTTCTCAACGCTTGCTGCGTAGGTGATTGCTTCTTCTTCGGTGAATCCGGGTAGAGGTATTACGTCTGTGACTGAGGGCGTTCCTTTTGTGATGGTGCCTGTTTTGTCGAATATGACGGCGTTTATTTTTTGGGCTGTTTCAAGGGCTTCTCCGCTTTTGATTAGTATGCCGAGCTCAGCGCCTTTGCCTATGCCCACCATTATGGCGGTGGGTGTAGCCAAGCCTAGCGCACAGGGACAGGATATCACAAGGACGGATACTGCTATTATGAGGGCGAATGCGAGTGTTTTTCCTGCGAGTATGTACCAGAATGCGAACGAGAGTATTGCTATTGTTATTACTGCGGGGACGAAGATGCTGCTGACCGAGTCTGCGAACCGCTGTATCGGGGCGCGCGAACCTTGCGCGTCTTCCACCAGCTTTATTATGTGAGCGAGCGTCGTGTCCGCGCCGACTTTCGTGGCCTTGAATTTGAAGCTTCCGTGCTTGTTTATCGTTGAGCCGATTACCGCGTTTCCTGCTGTTTTTTCGACTGGAACGCTTTCTCCGGTTATCATCGATTCGTCTATGCTGCTTGCGCCGGATATGATTGTGCCGTCCACCGGGATTTTCTCTCCGGGTTTAACGAGTATTATGTCTCCGACTACGACCTGCTCTACGGGAAGAATCAGTTCTTTGCCGTCGCGGATTACTGTCGCCGTCTTAGAGCTCATGTCCATGAGCTTCTTTATTGCTTCGCTCGTTTTCCCCTTAGCCTTCGCCTCAAGGTACTTTCCAAGAAGCACGAATGTTATGAGTACTGCTGCGGTCTCGAAGTACTGGTTCCCCATCGGGTTCGTGAGCATCACAACTACGCTGTAGAAGTACGCCGCCGACGTCCCCAACGCAACCAGAGTGTCCATGTTGCTCGTCTTGTTTTTCAGGGCGGACCACGCACCTTTATAGAAACGGGCTCCCGCTATGAACTGCACTGGCGTCGCAAGAAGAAACAGGAAGTAAATTGCGTAGGGGACGCGCTCCATAAAGACCATCCCTAAGAGTGCGGCGGGAACGGCCAGCATCACGCTGAAAAAAAGCAACTTACTGGTTCTTGCCAGTTCCTCCTTCTTCTCCAGTTCCTCAGTCGTCTTGTCCGCTTCAGTCGAAACCTGCGCCCCATAACCCTTGTTTTTTACGGCGGAAATAATTTCCTGCACAGACACCTTAGTTTCATCGTAATCAACAGCCGCCTTTTCAGTCGAAAGGTTCACGTTTGCGTCCGTCACTCCGGGCGTCTTCTTTAAAGTGCGGGTTATGAGCGTGGAGCAGTTGGCGCAGTGCATCCCGGAGATACGCAAGTTAGTCTTCATCTTGGCTGTATTTGCTTGCTAAAGCGTTTTGGAGGACTAAAAGTACCTTTTGCCTGCAGACAGGTCCGACTTAGCTATTACTACGTAGCCGCCTTCCACTTTGTGGGGCAGATTAACCGGCCAGCACCCTCCAGCCGTATTCTTAGCGCCAAGGTCGTCAACTCTAAACGCCTTGCCGCAATTGTTGCACACCAGTTCACTCCCTTCCTGCCGGTATCCTTTTGCGCCGCCGCAAACTTCGCATGCATCAAATGCCGTTCTTGGCTGCCCGTCGGAGCCTAAGACCACTATGTACCTAACTGAGGCCCCATCTAAGTTTTCCGTGTATTTCCTCATTGAAGCAGATACTTCGGACAACGGTATTTTCACCGTGTTTGAGTCGGACGTAACTGAGGGGGTAGTTCCCTGTGCTTGACTGTTTGCTGCCGAAATTGCGTTTGCTTGACCGGGCTTGACGAACATCCACGCTGCCGCCACAACCAGTATGAACGCAACCGCCGCTATCTGTTTATTTGACATTTTTTTCACTCTCCTCCCTTTTACCTCATCATCCCGCAGCCGCAGCCGCCACCTCCGCCTCCACAACTTCCTCCTTGCGGAACTTGGACCGTGTTTAGTGCGGCCGCAACGTTTGACGTGTCGTCTTGGACTACGAAGACTCCGCGAAGCATACCCATCCAGCAGCTCCATTGAATGGTGCCCGCGTCATTCGGAGTGAACTCTATCGTCTGCAGGCCTTCTTTCACATTGAACTGCAGACCTAGAGATGGCACTTTGATTGCGCTGTTGCAGCCTGTGAGTTGCTTCCCGTTGATTATCCACTTCACCGGGACTCCGCGCTTTAGCACGAACTTATTTGGGGAAAATCCTGAGGCCGTTACGTCCATGCGGATTTCCTGGTAATTGGATGGGCTTGATGGGTCTGCAGGTAAAACCTGGACTGTCGGCTGCGCCGCTATCGTAGTAGTCGGGGCCGGATTAGCTGGGTTTTGGCCTGCTGGCGGATTTTGCGTTTTGAACGGCTCAGCCGCTATCGGGTTTGCGCCCGCCGCTACCGCGTCGTCTTTGACTATGAACCTGCCGGGAATCATCCCCATCCAGCAGCTCCAAGGTATAACCCCAGACTCGTTTGGAGTGAACTCGATAGTCTGAACTCCCTGCTTAAGGTTGAAGTATAAGCCCAGTTTAGGCACCTGTATCGCTTTGTTGCAGTTGGTGAGCTCCTTGACGTTGATAACCCACTTTACTGGGACGCCTTTCTGCAAAACGAACGAGTCCGGACTCCATCCTTCCGCAGTAACATCCATCCGGATTTCCTGATAAGACGGCTGCTGCGAGGTCGCAGAAGCTTCCGGAATAGCCGTTGAAGCGGAGGCGACGGCCACTATTGAACTCAAATCGTATCCTGTGCCTGTAAGCGTCAACCCGCGGTTAAGCATAATGAGCCCTAAAATCACAACGAATACGCCGGAAAACTTGAGTATCTTATGAGTGAACTGCGCCGAAACAAGCGACGTCACAACCCCGAATCCGACAAGCAAAGGCAACGTCCCAAGGCCGAATGCCATAAGGTACAGTCCGCCTAAGTAGGCGCTTCCGCTTGCAGCAGCCAACAGGTACATTGCCTGAAGGGGGCCGCACGCTATCATTAGGCCGTTCAGTAGTCCTATTATGAGTGGGTTTGAGTTGTTTCCCATCCATTTGTATGTGAGTTTTTGCATGACGGATGGCGTTTTAAGTCTGAACCTTCGTAGTTGGCTGAATGCGTCAAGCATTGACAGCCCGAATATTACGAGGAATGCTCCCGCCAGTATTGCTGCCGCTCCCCTTAGGAAGGGTGTGAACGTGAAGAAGCTTCCTATGAATCCGAACGTAGCCCCTATTACTGTATAGGAGAGTGTTTTTCCTACGGCGTATGCTGCGTGGGAACCTAAGTTGAATCCGGCCTTGCCTTCTGCCGCGGATTTTGTGGTGTAGGATACTACGAATCCGCCGCACATTGCTACGCAGTGGAATCCCGTGAACAGTCCTACTATGAATAGGAGTATAAGCGACGTGTTTTGGTCTACTGAGGGGATTAATCCTTCTATGCGTGGCGCAGCGAGGACGTAGGCTCCGCCCAAAACTATGAGCGCACCCAAAAGGATGGATATGCCTGCGTAGGGACTCGTCTTTTTTCCTTCGCCAAAAGAGCATACGTACCCGCAATCCTTCATTTCGGCCATTATGTCTTCGCGGCTTACTGCGCTTTTGTCGTAGGTTATGCTGCCTTTCCCGGTCCGAAAGTCCGTGGAAACCTTAGTAACGCCCGGCAGCTTAGACACCTTCTTTTCTATTATCCGCTCGCAGCCGCTGCAAGTCATGCCTTCGACGCCGAATTTTTCTTTCATCATATTGTTTTTCATTCCTCAACTACCTCGTATCCTTCCTTCACAATCGCCTTCTTCACTGCGTTCAGGTTAACTGAATCGTCGGCTGTGATTCTGACTAAACCGGCTTTGTGGTCGGCTTTGACTTTGCGCACCCCCGCGACTTCTGCGAGAGAGTCTTCTATGAGCATCTCGCAGCTGTGGCAGTGCATGCCTTTCACTTCTAATTTCAAATCTTTCATGAATGATCACCTCAATCGTATGAGTAGTACCAGGCTGAAACAGGATAAGACCCCGACTATGAAACCAGTTTCAATAGATAGCAGCCATGAACTTGGTTTTTATTGCCTTTAAAAGGGGGAAAACCTCTTTGAAAACAGGCAGTTCCAGTAATAGTTTCATGCCGCTTTTGCGTAGGAATACAGTATTAACGTTGATGCGATGTTTTTAAGGTGTTTTGCGTAAGTTATGGGGACTACGTCAGCCAGTCTGCGCCCTTTCTCGGCAGTCCGACAGACCAACAGGTATTTAAATGGTTATAATGTTATAATTGTTACTTTTAATAACTACATAGTTGCACAGTAATGAAAGACACCGAACTAGACTGCATCGCAGACCACGCGCTAATGTTCTTCCCTTTATTCCACAGAAGACTGGCGAAAGGAGAACACCACCTAAACTGCGGCAGACCTTCACGGCAGCAATACCAAGTTTTAGGCATGACCATAGAGCACGGCCCTCTTCCCGTGTCTGAAATTGGCAGGCGACTTTGCGTTTCCAAGCCTAACATGACCACATTGGTCGAGAAACTGGTGAAGGAAGGTAAGGTGAAAAGGTTTCCCGACAAAAAAGACCGCCGAATCGTGAACATAGCCATCACTGAAGGCGGCAAACGGTTTATGAAAGAACGAAAGAAGCTAATTAAGAAAGACATAAAGAGAAATCTTTCCAGCCTAAGCGACGACGACTTAAAGACCCTCTGGGTGTCGCTGGAGAACGTAAGGATAATACTATCAAAAATAGACGACTAGCTAAGAGGTAGAATCAAAAGTGAACAGAAAACCCGAATACGCCCATGCGAAGGATAATACGCACAAAGACGAAGGCACCGCACAGGAGGCGACAACCACAGAAAACGGCAAACCACCCGGCAAGAAAGGCCCATTAGGCCGCGTCTCGCGCCCTATGGCCCTGAAGATTCTGGGCTTCCTTGTTCTTGTTGCGGCAGTGGCGATATTGACTGAACTTAGGATTATGGACAGCAGAGTGTCCATTGAGAAGGCGGAGATTTACGCCCCCATAATTTCTCTTTCGCCTTCCGTCCCCGGAACCCTGGATAAGATTAAGGTTAACGAGGGAGACGTAGTGCACAAGAACACCGTTGTTGCCGAAGTCGGCGGCATCCCCATTAGAGCCCAGACAAACGGAATAATTGTTGCTGTGACAAATACTCCAGGCCAAATAGTCAGCGCTCAGACGCCGGTAGTCCAGATGATCGACCCCAGGGAATTTAGGGTCGTAGGCAGGATTGAGGAAGACAAAGGTTTGAGCGAAATTCGCGTCGGCCAAAAAGTGGTTTTTACTGTTGACGCTTTCGGACCTAAGGAGTATAATGGCGTCATAGACAGCATAAGTCCCACGTCGAGGGAATCAGACATTGTCTTCAGCATTTCAGACAAGAGACAGGAAAAAGAATTTGACGTGAAAGCGACGTTCGACGGCGACCTGTATCCGGAACTGAGGAACGGCATGTCAGCGAAAATGCTGGTCTACAAGTAAGGACTCATGAACGAACAAAGCCAGTCCGAAAACGGGAATGGCCTTAAGTGGTGGATTCTTCTCACGGTCATAATAGGGACTTTTTTGGGCCGGCTTGATCAGACTATAGTGAACTTGGCGTTGCCCAAGATTATTCAGGAGTTTAACATTACTGTTTCCTCAGCCGGCTGGATTGCGACGGCCTACATTTTGGCGAACGCCATCTTTGTCCCCATTTGGGGCAAGCTTGGAGACACCATAGGCCGGAAGAAGGTTTACATAATGGGTTTTACCCTGTTCATATTCGGCTCTATTTTGGCGGGATTTGCTTGGGATCTCAAGTCCCTGATAGTCTTTCGTATAATACAGGCGATTGCGGGTTCGGCTGATTATCCGACTGCCATGGCTATTGTGGCAGTCACTTTTAGGGAGGGGCGGGAGAGGGCTCAGGCTCTTGGTATTTGGTCGAGTGCTTTTGCTGCGGCTACTGTTTTTGGGCCTTTGATTGGCGGGCCGCTGATAGATAATTTTGGTTGGAGGAGTGTTTTTCTGGTTAATCTTCCGGTGGGGATTATTGGGCTTGCTATGGCGCTTATTTTTGTGAAGGAGTCCGTTTCGGAGAAGAAGACTGTTCATTTTGACGTTTGGGGCGCTTTGACTTTGGGCATTACTTTGTCGGCTCTTGTTCTTGTTTTGGACAGGGGTCAGGATTGGGGTTGGCTTTCTGTAAGCAGCGTTTTGTCGTACGTTACCGTGATTGTTTTTGCCTGCATATTTTATCGGATTGATTCCCGTCATCCTGAGCCTATCGTGGACTTCAAGTTTTTCAGGCAGAATGTTTTTGTGGCGACTCTCGCCAACAACTTTATTGTTTTCATGGCCATGATGGGGGGAGTATTTATTATTCCGGTGTTTGCCCAAACTTTCCTTGGGTATTCGGCTACCCAGACGGGCTATCTTTTCATGCCTATGGCGTTTATGATGATGCTTGCTGCGCCTTTGGGCGGGAACCTTACGGGGAGAATTCAGCCGCGTTACATAATCTTTGCTAGCACGCTTGTGGCGTCAATTGGTATGCTTCTTTTCACCCGCCTGGACCCTCGTTCGCCGGCTACTGACATAATACTTCCCGTGAGCGTCATGGCCTTTGGAATGGGTTTCGGGATGGCGGCTAGGACCAACATCATAGCTTCTTCAGTGCCTACGGATGAGATTGGGGTTGCTTCGTCTGTTCTTGCTTTGGCGCGCAATATTGCTGGCGCTTTTGGAATTGCTTTTTTTGCGACGCTACTTACGTATGCAACCGAAAGCAATGTTTTGGCCTTAGCTCAAAACAGCATCGTTCACACGACAGACCCTGCTGTTTACGGTTCTGTGGCCGTTCTTATACCGCTTAAGGCGCAGATTTTGGCGTATAGGACTGTGTTCACTGTTGCGGCATGGCTTCTTTTTATAGGGTCTTGGGCTTCGCTGACTATCAAGGTGAAAAACATTAATTCTTCCGCAAAAGTGCATGTGGAATGATGGGGACGAGTTAATGGATTATTCAACCCCTTTTTTTAGATGGCCTAGCGTGTAAGTTCCGGGGTGTTTTTTCACTTTTTCGCCGGAGATTATCTGCCTGTATGCGTGCACTGTTTCAGAAATGTCGTTTTCTAAATCAAGGAGATACCGCACAATCCCCGCCTCCTTCAACTTTAGGATTTCGCCGTAAAGACCGATAGGCACGCTGTTTAGCACTTGCTTGTAGTCGAGTTCGCCGCGTACGGGGAAGACATATCCTTTTTCGTCGGCTAGCTTTTCTTCGTTCAGGAGGTATTTGGTTGTCATAAGAGGCAGTCTGCCATGAGCGTAAACTGCGAAGCGTTTGTCAGATAAACCAGCAAGCTCCGACAGAGATAATTCCGGGGAAATGACGGGTGTTATTCCGCGTTCATTAAGGAATCCGACGTCTAAGTCGTTGAAGGCGTTGATTGAAATGTCCCCGTAGACTTCCCTGTTTTGGATGTGAACCGCAACGCCCAAGTCGCCGCATAGAACTGATGCAGGATTAATTGCATCAATTAAATCAAGTGCGTTCTTAGCGTTCCATTCAGTAAGGCACCGCGGGACATAAGGGCTTACTGGCGAATCTGCCCGGGGGAAATCTTTTGCGAAGATGCTGTAATACGCCACATCAGCACCCGCCGCAATCGCTTCGTCCGCATCCTCAAGCGAATGTGTTTTCACCAGTAGTTTGATGTCTGAGAATTTGCCGCCCCCTGCAGGGAGTATCACTTCAGAGGGCTTTTGCCGGTTTGCTGTGATTGGCGTCTTTTTTTTCAACGCTTGCGTTTTCCTGCGGTTGGCGCCGGAGGTCAAATAGATTTCGTCGCCTTCCTTGGCGTTAAGGAAAAGTCTAACTTGCTGGTTTTTTTCTGCTCCCTCAACTAAGACTCCTTTTTGCTCTATCTTTCGGATTAAGTCGCCGTGAATATTTTCCCCTGAAACTACTCCTACGCCGTCGCCCACCTTGATTTGCGCCTCAATCCTGATTAAACCGCCCCTTCCAAGAGTGCCCAAACGCACGCCTCTCTTGCCGGCCGCAACAGGGTTAACTACGTCTGAGTCCTTGAACATCAGGCCTTTGGTGAAATCCCTGTTGAATTCGAGGGCGACGTCGGAAAAAGCGTCTTCATCAACGCTAAAATTCCCGTAGGATATGGAATCCAACGCTCTCCTGTATAGCGCAGTAGTTGCGCCCACGTATTCTGGACTGCGCAGTCTGCCCTCAATTTTTAGCGAACTGACACCTGCCGAAACAAGCGCCGGCAAATCTCTGATTAAGCATAAGTCCTTTGTTGAGAGGGCGTACTTTCCATTATAGAGCTTCCTGCACGGCTGAGCGCACCAGCCGCGGTTGCCGCTTCGCCCGCCCAGGAAACTAGACATCAAGCACTGCCCCCCCACGCTAAAGCAAAGAGCTCCCTGGACGAAAACTTCTACTGGAATACCCGTTTTTTCCCTGAAATCCCTGACCTGACTTAAAGTGAACTCGCGAGGAAGCACAACAAGGTCAGCGCCCTCAAGCACCTCCTTAAAGTACGAATTGAATACCCCCGCCTGCGTCGAAACGTGCACTAAAAGATGGGGAAAATGCTTCCTAATAAGCGGGATAAAAGAGACCTCCTGAATGATAACCGCATCAACTCCAGCCAAATACGCAGCAGAAACCAAATCAAAATACTCCTTCAACTCGCCATTTTTCACAAGCGTGTTCGCAGCCAAATAGGACCTAACGCCATTCTCATGGCAAAAACCAACAACTTTGGGCAAATCCTCAACCGAAAAATTCTCGGCCCTACGCCGAGCATTAAAGCGACCCGCACCGAAATAAACAGCGTCTGCCCCATTATAGACTGCCGCCTTAAGCGCATCCCAATTTCCCGCCGGAGACAGCAGTTCCACCTGACCCACAAAACAAAATACGAAAAATGCGCCCTTAAATCAAAGACTTATAACCTAAAACCAATTACGTAACGACCAACAGATGAACCTGCAAAAAACATTGACACTTATGGCAGCCGCAACAGCACTAATAGCCGCCGCCACATCAACACAAGCACAAACCACAGACGCAAGCAGCGCTCTCCAACTAATATGCCCTCTGCTAAACACTGCAGTAAAATTCATGTATTACATAGCCGGAGGAGTAGCCGCCTTGGTCATCACCCTGCAGGGACTAAAGGTCATGACCAGCGGACACGACAAAGAACGCAAAAGCAGCGCATACTCATCCATAATACACGCTATAATCGGCCTCATAATAGTTCAAATCGCGGTCTTTGTCGTCTTGATGATAGCGCCCTCAGGATGCCAGCTGAATTGACTGACATTTCAGTTTGTTGGAACAAAGCTTACCCTTTAATAGCCGGGAAAAAAGCATAACATATTGACGTATATGACTGGCAGTTCACGGGTGATGATTTGGGTTTTGCTGGCTTCCTGCTTTATTTCTGGTTGCATAAGCGAGGGAGGCGAGAATGTGACTAGCATTGCTAATCCAGCGGCGGCTTATTGCCTCAACCAAAGCGGAAGAATACTTGTGAATGAAACAGCCGCGGGTCAGGCGGTTTACTGCGTTCTTGCGGACGGTAGAGTATGCGAGGAATGGTCGTTTTATATCAGTAACGGGAGAAGTTGCGTTCCGTTAGGCGGGAGAAACGATACGTCTTCAGTCAACAAAACAGGAGGGTTCTGCGGCAGATCCACTGAGGGGGCTTGTAGGATTGACGGCGATTGCGTCGCTGGCGGATGTTCAGGACAAATATGCCAGTCTAAAAATGATGAGCCTTTGGTTTCCACCTGCGAATACAGGGAGTGCTACAATGCGGCTGCGTACGGCTTAGGCTGCCGCTGTGAGAATAACTCTTGCAGGTGGGCTCAAGTAAACGGGTCTTTGCTTGCGCCCCAACATGTTACGCCGTCGGACAAGGATTCTTGCGTCGTAGTCGGGGGTAAGTGGGGGCCAATGGGCTTGAATCCTAAGCCGCAGTGTAATCTTCCAACACCTGACGGAGGAAAGGAGTGTTCCGGCCAAAGCGAGTGCGTTGGCGCGTGCATAGCCGAACTGCCGCAGGAGTTGATTGGAGAAAAGCTTGATAGGCCGCTTATAACAAAAGGCAGATGCACCAGTTGGATGATGACCGTCGGCTGCAACGCCTACGTCAACAACGGAAGGGTAGACGCCGTATTATGCCTGGATTAGCTTGAATACTTCGTAAGAATATCGACGACTTTTTTGGGGCCGTCCATTTCTTCGGATATTTGCCTCATTTTTTCGCATCTTTCTTTCATTTTGGCGTCTGCGAGTATTTCTTTTATGTGTTCGACCATTTTTTCCGGGGGTGTTGCGTAGCTTATTCTTTTTCCCAAGCCCAGTTCTTCTAGCATCTGAGCGTTGTTTTCCTGCTCTACTTGGTTGGCGTCTGGGACTGATAGCATTGGTTTCCCGTAGGACATGCATTCCATTATTGTGCTGTGTCCGCCTGGGGCTATAACGAGGTCCGAGGATTTTAGGCGGGAAAAGGGGTTGACCATTAATTCGAGTGTTTCGACGTTTCTTCCTGCCTGAGAGAATATTTTTGAGTCTATGTTTGGGCCCATAAGCAGGGTGTAATTGATGCTGTCGTCCAATGAGGCGGCTCTGACGGTGTTTCTGAGCAAGCCCTCCCTGTATCCGAATCCGCCAATCATGGACAGTACTTGGGGTTTGCGCAGCGGCAGTTCCGCTTCCTCAGAGTATTTCCGCCGGACAAGAGGTCCTACGAACTCTGTTTTTTCCGTCATCTTTTTTGTGAAGGAGAGGTTTTTGGCGCATATTGTTTGCGGCGGCTTAAAGTCTGGGATGAGGATTTTTTCCACGTGCTCAAATGCCCTTACGTAGAATAGTTTCGCCACTTTTCCCACGGCTTGAATCGGCAGGCTGCGGTTCTGGAAGAAGGCCACCATGTTCATTTGGTTTAGCAGTAGGAGCGATTTTGTTTTCCTTATTTTTCCCGCCAAAACGCCCAGCATGTAGCTGTCGGACAGTATTACGTCCGGTTTGACTTCGTCCACTGTCTTCAACACTGATGCCACGCCAAGGGGGCTGGTGTGCCGTATGGAGGAGCTTACGGATGCGACAAGGTCGAAGGCTCCGTCTTTACCTACGAGAGTCATTTCAGGGGGAACAGTATATGCTTTGTACCCTGAGTCCTCGATTATTTTCTTGGAGTAACCGTATGAGCCGAACGCGACTTCGTGGCCGGACTCAACAAGCTGCCGGCCTATGGATATGCACCGGGTCGCGTGGCCTAGGCCTTCTCCGCATGTGAAGATGAGGACTTTCATTGGTGAGTGTTGGATGGTTCAGTTCTTGTGTTCGAAGGGATAAAAGTTGTTGAGAAGTCTGCCGGATTATTCTAGGCCCCTCTTGCGCGTTTCAGGGGATTTTACGGGTTCGTTGCTGCTGTTTTCTTCGGCTTCGTCTAAGTCGGACAGGTCTTCCTCAAAATCGTCTTTGACTACTTTGATTGAGGGGATTCGCAGTTCGACTTCTTTGACCAGTTGAGGGGGTATTTGAATCGTCCACGTCAGGTCGCCGTGCGTCTTGGAGAATGAAGGATGGGAATAAACCTGTATTTCTAAAGTCGCCGGGGGCCCTTTGTTTAATGCGACGTTTCTGATTGCGTAGTTGCCGCCGTTCGCCCTGAAATACTGGCCGCCGTAGTATATTTCGTTTTCGCCTAAAGCCACAACCGGCTTGCTTGTCGCATAATCAATTTTCGCGGCCAAGTAGTTTGATGCCGCGATAACAACGCCGAGAAGGAATCCTCCGCCAATGCCCACGGCCGAACACATCGGCAGGAAGAATATGTCTTCATCAAGAAGCATTAAGCCGGTTAACACTCCTACCAAGCCGAATATGAATGTCAGGCCGAATATCTGGATTTTCCAGTCGTCTTTTTCCTCGGCCCACTCTTTTTGCGCGATTTCGTTCCATTCGTGTTCCATGTACGTCCACCTTATGAGGGGGCGGGTGCTTTCGAGGAATTCGCGGATTCTGCGCTTGTCTCTTACGCCCATAAACCACGTGATGAGCAACGCCAGGTATAATAGGCCCCAGAATGCGGCCGCGAAAAAAAGGATTATTGGAGTCCATCCGAGAAGGACTACGAGTGCTAATGCTGCTGCGGCTGGAGCTGAGAAAGCGAGCGTTAAGCAGGCCGCTGCCACAATGCTTCGCCGGTAGGGATTTACTATTTCAGGCATTTGTTGAGTGGATTGAAGGGTTTACGCGTAGGGGTCTTCCCCCGTCTTCCAGCCTTTCTTTTTACTGAGGGCTTTCCGTCTTTTCTCCGGAGGCATTGGATCTGGCAGCTGCCGTTCGGCGGCGTCTTCTTCACTGTCGCCTTCTCCAGTTTTCCGGGGGCGGGCCGGCGGAGTAATGGGTTGGATTTTTCTTATGCCTTCGATGCTCATTGTAGGGTGTATTACGGTGAGTAGGATTAGGATGTCGCAGGTAAAAGCAGCTTATTGTTTTGATGTCCAGACTAGCGTTTATCAGGCGGCGGAGGATATTTAATATGGATTTGGGAAAATCCGGCAAGATAAAAATCACTAGTTTAATTCAGCTGCTTGTGATCGCGCTTTTCATTATTGCCATGTTTATGGGCCCCCCTAAGCTGCTTGCGTGGATGAGCGGGTTTAGGAACAATTCTGAGCCGGCAGCCACACAGAACTTCACATGCACCAACGGAATGAAAGTGACTGACATTGTCGAGTGCGCAGGTGAAACTGGAATCCCGCAAAATGATTCGACAGGCTCTTCAACCACCGTATTAAACGGCGGCTTAAACGGAGAAGCCGCCTCAATAAAACAGCTGGGAGGAGCTCAAGACGGCGCCTTCTTCCGCTTCTACTTACAGCTTCAGGACGCTACCGGAAACGTAATCCCGGCAGACGGAGACATAAACTTCTTCATAAAAGACAACACCCAAAACACCCTCTACACGGACAAATTCACAGTCCAAACAAAAGACTTCGTCGACTACCAATTTTCATTAACCGGCCAAAAAATGGGGAAAGCAATAGAATGGAGAGTGAACACGGCCAAAATAAGCAAAAGCAAGACTCCGACCGCAAAAATTACCGTCTACTTCACCACCAAAGACAGGACGCTATTGGCCAACGGCACAGTAATCGGAATTCCAGCGTACACCAACGATGAACTCGAACGCCTGCTTGAGAAAGAGTACTTGAATGCGTCCAAGGAGTCGGATGCTCAAAAGACAGTAAACACAGTTCAAGTAAACCTCATAAGGCACGGGTTCTACAGCAAAGTCGTGCGCGACGAAGAAAAAACGTATTATAGGATAGACTTGACAGCCAAAACCACAGACGCAAAACAAAACCAAATATACACTTACAACGCCACACTCACCATAGGAGACAAACAATACAATAAAGACTACGCAAGCACCATAGACGTATTAGAGGTCTACCCCGACGTGAGCAACGGAGGATACCTACTGATGACAGGAGTGCCAAAAAACGCGTCAGGACCAGCAACACTAACAATAGGCAAAGCAGGCGAAACACAAAACGCAACAATAACATTTAACATAAACGTATAGAACCCCCAGAATAATTTTTCGGCCGCCGCCGAAATTAATCGCCTGCTTTTAAATGCGCCTGCACCCATCGTTAAGTGAGGATTAGGAACAATGAACACCGTAAAGGAGATTTTGATAGGATTGTTTTTGCTTGTTGTTGTGATAGGAATCTTGGGGCTGGTTGAGATGAACCGGCAGCCTCCTATTGTCGGCGGAAGCTGCGGGACAGTAAGTCCAACCGGCCGCGACGAATGCTGCCTCAGGCAGAACATCGACAAACCTCACGAAACTTGCGCTGGCGGATGGAGGTATAGTCTCGAAAAATCCGCGTGCGAGTACGCATGCAAAACAACAAACGCCTCTGAACCAAAAAGTAGCGGAGAAACGCAGGAAGCATCCGTCGACAAGAAGAACTGCGGACCTTGCCCGCAACTTGTTTCTCCCGCACCAGGCTGGTGCCAAAACGGAACTAAGATACAGGGCAAAGTGGACGATTGCGGCTGCAGAGGCCCGCCAACATGCAGGCAGGAGGAAACTGAAACCCACGCATGCACTGAATCTGAGAAGCAGAATATCGCCTGCACCATGGATTACAACCCCGTCTGCGGAAGCGACGGAAAAACGTACGGCAACGGCTGCGGAGCATGCAGCGCCAAAATAGACTCCTATGTTACGGGAGAATGCCCCGAAAATGACACCCAATTGATAGGAGGCCAAAAAGACGAGCACGGCTGCCTTGGGCCGGCAGGGTACAGCTTCGATGAAGCAGTCGGCGCGTGCACAAGAAGCTGGGAGATTAAAGACGAAAGCCAGAAGAAGGCTGCGTCAACCGCAGTCTCATACTTAGGCAAATCCTACGCCTTGACAGTCATCCAGGTGGACGTCTACAAATGCCCCGGTTGCTTTGCTGTAACATTGTCCAAAGAAGGCGAACAAGTCAAACTCACCCTCACCAACTGGACCGTCGACAGGATGGAGGACGTCAAACCGACAGAATCAACTTCTACAATGACAGCCGACGAAGCATTGACTATCGCCAGCGCCAAATGCGCAAGCGACGGCACGCCAAAAGGAACGCCTTACTACAACCCAAACAGCAAAACATGGTGGGTAGACATCGAACCTAAACAGCCTAAGTCAGGATGCAACCCAGCGTGCGTCGTATCCGAGGAGACACAGCAGACGGAGATAAACTGGAGATGCACTGGACTAATAACTCCTTAACGCGAGTCTAGGCCAGTTCTACCTCGAACTTCGGCGGGTTCTCCAAATGCTTCTTTACTTTGCATGCGGCAACAGAGCGAAGCAACGCCTCCTTCTGTCCTTCGGGAAAATCCTTTGGGGGAGTCACCTTAATTGCGACTGAAACCACGTTCCTGCCGCCGTCAAATGTCGGCTCCATACTGACCTTGAGGCCGTCTGTCGGCAGTTTTCTTTTTGTGCAGTATGTTAGCGCGAAGTATCCGGCGCATGACGCAACGGATATTAAGAACAGGTCGAATGGGTTTGGCGCCGTGTTTTCTCCGCCGTCTGCTTTGGATTGGTCTGTTGTTGTGGTAAAACCTTTGTAGGTGACGTTTACCTTGACGCCGCCCGGAAAAGACACTTCTAAAGTCATAGTAACTGCCTCTTATTTTGGCTTGCACCCGCATCCGCAGACGTTGGTGAAAGGCTTCTCGTCGGATTGGCATGTCCACCGGGTCTGGGCGCAGTATCTGGTGCTGTGAGAAACGTACCTGTGAGTCGGGTCTTTGTCTTCGCACAACGTGGAGTCGGAGGTCGCTTGGCTTCCGGAATCACCTGTGCCGGCATCCGCAGGAAGTGATGAGACGGTAGTGTCGCCGGAACTTATTACTGTTCCACCTGTTTCTTGTCCGGACGATGCGTATATGGAGGATGAAGTAGTCACCTGCTTTACGGGGGACTCGTCGCCGCTGTTTAACGCGCCCTTGGCGACAAAGAATCCGCCTACGGCCAAAATAACGCCGACTAGCGCAAGCACAACTAAGACCACGACTATGCCAACAACAATCTTCTTGTCCATCATAACCCCCTTATGAGAGAATAAGACGGCAGGCATAAAAGGCGACTTAAATAAGCACAATTACTTTGCCGTCTTAATGTTTTCCTTCTCCCAAACTTCGACGAACCGATCGACTATAGTGTCTAAGAAGCTGGATTTGTACGTGACAAGGAGACGCGTTACGACCTCCGGCTCGCTGACTCTGAAAAGAACGTCACCGCCCTTATTTTCCTGCACTACAGCCCCCACTTCCGTCAACTTGCTTATGTGCCAAGAGACTGTTGAAGGAGACAAACCAACCCCTTCCGCCAACTCCTTGTTTCTGGCCGCAGGAGTATTAAGCAGGTGCAAAAGGATGCGTCTAATGCTCTCCTGCCGCAACAAAGACATGAGTTCACGCTCTCGAATTGACTTGAATTCTGTAGGGAAAAAACGGGAGTATTCTACGCCTTTTTCCTCTGCCACAAGGTTGTGTTTCACAAGAAATGACAGGTGGTATTGTAATGCTCCGTAAGCTATGTTAACCCTCCTTTGGAGCTCCCTTACATGCAGTCCCGGAGACTTTACTATCTCCTCATAAATCTTCCTTCGGACGTCTAACTCGAGAACTTCATCTTTAGGGAGTCGTAGCATATTCAATCCTTTAGGACTGCAATAAACAGCAGAAGCAGGATAAGGAAGTCAAACGAATCCGAGAAAGGTATCATGAAAAGCGAATCCACCGGATTCATAAGGCCGCACAAACTTAACACTCCCTTCAAAGTGAAGAGGAGGAAAGATATGGATACTGCCAGGAACTTGGTTCTGCGATCTCGCTTGTAGGCTAGGAGGGATATTAAAAAAAGGATGAATGCTAAGCCGCCCACGCCTATCTGAACGAGCGCGACCAAACTTAGGAAGGGAATAAGGGGGAACGGGCGGTAAGCGGCACCCGCCCCTTCACGGGGCGGCGCATCTGCCGCAACTAGGCAGGGGATGAATGCTAGGGTAGACAACAATACGATGCTCAATACAGTATAGTAAACCGGCCTTATCATGGGAGTATCACATTAAACGTCTAAAACATTGCGGCATAAAAGGCTAGGGCCGGGAACGCGGCTCCCGCAGAGAATTGTCGGACTTTTACCGGTCCGAAGCACCCCTCTCTACGGGACGTAAAACCGCGCCCCTACATCACCATTTATCCGCCCACCCCACTCGTCTTCCACTGCGTCATACGAGCATCCCTACGAAGGACTTGAATCCGCCATAAAAGCTCCTTTATTCGGACCTGGTTGACGACTGGTCTCTCAGTTTCCTTCCGGATTTCCTCCATTATCCTATTGATTCTCCGGTTCATCTCCATTCTTCCGTGCATGACATACACCTCCTTTATCGATTGCCAAAAGGCGCACATCCTTCTAGCACTTGAATATTTTCGCCTCATTTAAAACCCCTTTTGGTTCACCGCTCGAACCCGCTTAAAAACCAGTTGGTTCAAACATCAAAGACAAAAGAAAACAAGACCTACTCAACCAAAAGTAATACACGGAAGGCGTAAAAATGCCAAAATAGTTACGCGCAGAGCAATCTAAACCAGACAGAACCGACGCAAGCAGAACTATACCTTGTCCTCAAGAAGTATCTTATGCGTTTGGCCGTTGGGTATTTTCCGGATAATTTTTTTTGACTCTAGCCTCTGAAGCACTCTGTGGGTTTTGACGCGCGAATATCCCATCCGGTCCGTCAACTCTTTTTGAGTCATCTCGGATGATGCTGATTGCAGTACAGTCACCACCTTTTTCTCTTCGTCGGTGAGGTACAGCTCAGTTAAGTCGTCCTTCAGCTTCTTTATGGCTTTCTTATGCGTGAGCGTTCGTATGGCTATGGCGCTTGACAGCGAAATCAACCCGCCTATGAGAAGGAACATCATGAATGGCGACAACAAAAGTTCAATTAGGCTAGTACTCCCCCTCATCATAGTCCTTCGCGGTATGAACGGCGGTATCTCGGGCAATTCTCTAGTGGGCCTAACTTGCGAAGTCTCGTGGTTTGGAAAAGTAAGATTTTCTGCCGCGTTAGAGAGATTCACCGTATTGTTAGGATTGCTAAACGGCAGGTCGTGAGGGGGTTCACGACTATCCCAAAGCATTGAGTAAGCCGAAAAAACATATGTGCTAAGCATGAATCCGCTAAGCATAAAGGCCAAAACCATCACAACCGTATATTTGAGATTGCTTTCCATAGAGTTTGTTTCAGTTTGTTACTTGTTTCAGTTTGTTACACGATCAGCTTTTATACTGTTTCTGCTAATGATAGGAAAAGCACCTATAAAAAATAATGGAGTTGATAACAAATGATAGAAAAGCAAAATCACAGATACTACGGAAAAACACTGCTAATAGCATTAACCATAATAGGATTACTCAGCATAACGGCCAACGCCGCCACAGTAGGCTCAACAAGCACAGCCTCATCCACAAACACCGCAGCGACAAACATGGTCGTAGACTTCACAACCACCTCAGTAGACTCCAACCTGCGGCCTGGAGACGGCGGAATCCTTAATTTAGTCATAAAAAACACCGGCGGACAGAGCGCAGATAACGTCCAAGTGCTGCTTTCCAGCACAGCAACAGTCACCACAGACAAAACATACTACATAGGAGGCATGGACCCAGGAGACTCAAAAGCCATGCCAGTGATATTCACAATCAACCCAACCGCAAAAACAGGGCTAACCGCCATACAGGTGCTGATAACATACAACGGCTACAAGTCAGACGGCTCTAAAGACAACAACGCGTTCACAACATGGGAGATACCGCTCAACATACTGGGCAACCCCCTATTCCAGATAAACCCCACAAAAACAACTTACTACCGAGACACCCTCGACAACCTAGTCCTTGAAGGCACAACAAAAGACGCCGTAAAAGACCTGACAGTAACACTATCCTCAAGCTGCGCCACAATAATGGGCTCATCAAGCAAATACGTCGGAGACGTAGCATCAAACCAGAAATTCACTTTAACATACCCCATAAAACCCTCAACATCAGGCGCATGCACCACATCAATACGCCTCTCCTACACAGACGCCTCAGGAAGCAAAGCCTCAGACAACGCCTCAATAGGCCTAAACATTGAGGACGCGGGAGTAGACTTTAAGGTAGTTAGCATAAGCACCACCCCGACCGGTCCAGGAGAGGAAACGGAGATGAAGATAAGCCTTAAAAACGTCGGCAGCGCCAACGCAGACGACGTGACGTTGAACCTAGACCTCACCGACCCATTCTCGCCTGTCACCACAACAGAAAGTTACTTCCAAAATGTCCCATCCCAAGGAACAGTTGACGCCAACTTTAAGGTGGCTGTAGGATGGAGCGCCTCCACGACAAGTTACACAATACCGTTGATTATCACATACAAAGTAGGAGGCACAACATACAACGTCACCAAAGACATAGGGCTCGACGTAGCAGGCAGAATAGTGCTGGAAGTAATGGCTGTGAGGTCCTCAAGCGGAAGCATAAGCATTGACGTCGCCAACATAGGCACAAGAGAAG
Organism: uncultured archaeon; assembly: GCA_902384455.1. GTDB lineage: Archaea > Altiarchaeota > Altiarchaeia > IMC4 > SCGC-AAA252-I15 > CABMCB01. The sequence goes on along the minus strand of CABMCB010000071.1, from coordinate 99,559 downwards.
CGGACGGAATCAAGGCGACGCTTATAGTATCCGGCGTCTCAAACGACACAAGCGGCTTCCAAGGCGGCAGATTCCAGCGAAACCAAACCGGAAGTCCAGACCAAGGCGCCCAAGTCCAAAACGGCAGCGACAACCAAAATGCAGGTTTCAGAAGGAATATTACCGGCAGCCAGCTGCAGACGGACCAACGCATCATATCATACAAATCCGACATAAAGCCGAGCAAACAGACGACGTTCACGTTCTCTACTACCGCCACAGGCCCCGCAACATTAGAGTTGGAGTACACAGGCCTCAACAACCAGAGGGTCACTCAAACCGAGAGGATAACTTTGGGTTCAAGCGGAGGAAGCACGTTCTCAGGTTTGCGAGGTAACTTAAACGGCGGCGGAACCAGCATGACCACATACGCAGCCATAGCGATAGTCCTCGCCCTAGCTTACCTGGGGTATAGGAAGCTGAAAGCCAAGAAGAAACACTAAAATGCTGGACATAGCGGTAAAAAACGTCTTCAGACAGAAGATTAGAAGCGCCTTAACAATAGCCGGAATAGCCATGGGCATAGGCCTTATTCTTGCGCTTGGCTCCATCGGCGAAGGGCTTAACGAGCAGATGAACGCGCGATTCGGAGATGTCGCGGCGGTCATCGACGTCAGGGACTCCTCTGACACTCAAACAGGAATAACGCAGGACAGCATAGACCAGATAGCGAGTATGCCCGAAGTCTCAAGCGTCATACCCATAGGCACATACCGCATCACAAGAAGCTTCAGCAGAGGAGGAGACTTCGGAGGCCCCCTTAATTTCGGGAGGAGTGGCGGCTCGAATTCAGTGACTTTCACCGCCATCAACCCAGACGACCAAGACTACATGATAGGCGACACCATAGAAGCCACCGAAGGCCGAAAACTGGAGTCTACAGACGACGGCCAGACGGTAGTCCTCTTGGGTTATACGGCCGCCCAGGATCAGAACCTGAATGTGGGAGACGAGATTGAGTACCAGCAAAGGGTAAACGGGACTTCGACCGTAGAAAGCTATTATTTCTCAGTCATCGGGATACTAGAGCAGACTGGAGATTCCAGCATAGACGGAGCAGCTTACGTGCCTTTGAAGACGATGCAGGAGATAGAAAACGACGATAGGATAGAGTCTTTGAAGGTGAAACTAAACGACGTATCCACTGTGGAAAACACTACTCAGGAGATAAACGACCAAGTCGACGGCGTAAGAGCCAGCTCAATGATAACAATGGTGCGCCAGATAGAGTCCTCTCTCCAAACCGTCCAACTCGCAGTATATGGAATCGGGGCAGTATCGGTAATCGTCGGCGGACTCGGAGTCATGAACACCATGATAATGTCGGTGATGGAACGCAGACGGGAAATAGGCGTAATGAAGGCCATAGGCGCGACAACAGGCATGATACTCAAACAGGTCCTCCAGGAAAGCGCCATAATGAGCCTTATGGGCGGCGCAGTAGGCCTGTCGCTGGGTTACTTAGCCGTAGGAATAGTCCCGCAGTACACCTCCTTCACGCCCATAATGACGCCGCAACTTATGGCAATCGGCTTAGGTTTCTCCATATTCCTGGGCATGGGAGCAGGCTTATATCCCGCGTGGAGCGCCTCACAGCTCGATCCTATACGGGTGTTGCGCTATGAATGACGGAGAAATAACCTGCAAGGATTTGGTGAAGACATACAATGTAGGCCAGCAGAACGAGTTCGTGGCTTTGAAGGGGATAAACCTCACCATAGCGGACGGCAGTTTCGTAAGCATTATGGGTCCGTCGGGTTCCGGCAAATCCACCCTCCTAAACCTCATAAGTTGTCTTGATTCTCCCACGTCAGGCGAAGTCTACATCGAAGGCGTCGGAATAAGCGGATTAAATGGCAACCAGAAGGCTAAACTTAGGAGGGAAAAACTGGGCTTCGTCTTCCAGCAGTTCAACCTCATACCCAACATGACGGCCTTCGAAAACGTTGAGTTACCCATGCGCTTTGAGGGCACTCCAGCCGCAGAAAGGAAAAAAAGGGCTGATGAACTCCTTTCTCTTGTGGGTCTTGAGGATAAGACGAACAACAAACCAACTGAAATGTCCGGGGGACAGCAGCAGCGTGTCGCTGTGGCGCGGTCGCTTGCCAACAACCCTAAGATTATCATGGCAGACGAACCCACCGGAAACCTCGACACCCAAACAGGAAAAAAGATTATGGAACTCCTCGTCAGACTCCACAAAGAGGAGAATAAGACGCTTGTAGTTGTAACCCACGACCCAGGCATAGCCAAAACATCAAACCACATAATACAGATACAAGACGGCCTGATACACAAAGCAGCGGCCGAAAAAACAAAGGAGGAAACAAGAAAATGAAAAGGATTTTAATGTTAATCGGATTATGCCTTATTGTTTCAGGATGCTTGGGGCAAACCGACATGCAGGATAACCAGCAACAGCAGAATAACCAGCAAATACAGCAGGACAACCAGCAACCCCCGCAGCAGCCTAACGCAGGACCACAACCGCCCTACCCAATGCACCGCGGAAACTCATCGAACTACACGCGCGACCAATTCCCAGGTGGCCCAATCGGAGCAAACATGACTCAGGAACTGATTAAACTCTGCGCCGGCAAAAACCCAGGCGACACATGCGACGTCACGTTCGGGAACAGAACCAGAAACGGCACATGCCAGACAGAACAAACCGGAGAACTAACCTGCACAATAAACAGGACAGGACAACGGCCCGGCAACTTCACAGGACGACCCCCTCGGCCAGACGGAAACATGAATCCGCAAGACCAGCCACCTAACGCAGGACAACCTAACTGACCCAACTAAGAAACAGTAGGGAAAAATAACATGAAAATATTAGGTACTGAACTGGATTATCTGGAAGTCGCCGCAATAATACTCGCCTTACTTGCAGCAAGCTACCTACTAATTACATACTTAGGCCTCAACGACGCAACAAATACCGGGAACGCAATATCCTCAGGCAGCGGCAACACCGGCGGGGGGAGAGGAGCAGGCAACATACTGATACCCTTCGGCGGAGGCGGACCCGGCGGCAGAGGCGGACCAGGAGACTAATAAAATACGGGAGGCTCAACGGGCGTTATAACCCGACAAAAAAAAATCCTCCACGATAAACCTCTTTGAGCTTTGCGTGGAGAGGTCTTAAACTTATTTTACGGGATATTCTACGGAGGATGATTTTATGGCTGTAGTTGAGCGGGGAGGCAAGGCGCCTGAGGCGCGGGCGGAGTATCTCAGCCATTTAACCGCGGAGGAAGTTGATTCCTTGGTTACCAACGTCTTCTCGTCCAACAGCAGAATCAGGGTTCTACAAAAAAGCGGTCTGCTTGAAGGTCACGACCGCGATAAGATGCAGGCAGGCGAAGACTTTTTGAAGATGGCGCGAACTCAGCCTGCGCGCTTAAGCGACGATTTGAGGAGGTCAGGATTCCTCACTCAGTCGGACAGGTTCGTCGAAATCCACAGGGAACACAGCTTAACTGAACTAGAATTGCTGCCGGCTGAAGTGAGGTCTGACACCCCAGCGGTTGCCACCGAAAAAATGCTTGCAACTGCGCTGGGAGCCGGACGGCAGCAAGCGCACGACGTGCTTTACGCAGTAGCCAACCTACATTACCCCGACACAATAGAACCCGAGAGAACCGCCGCCTTAAGAAAACTCTTCTTCGAAGAAGACGGCGCAACACCCAGAAAAAACATGATAGACGACCTATCGTTCACACTAGAAGCCTGCCAAAGATACGGCAGACCCTTTAATGAAGTCCTTGCCGCCCACAAAGCAGACGACGCAACAGGCACCCTCGATAATGCGCACACGGCCGCGCAGGCGCTGGAAATGAAACCCGTGATATTATGGGGGGAACACCGCAGTTCTGAGCCCACCCCCATAGAAGTCATGAGGAGGCTTGCGGCCGACCCTGAAATTTTGGAGGTGGTTGATTTTAGGGAGCATATGGAGTATGGAGCCAGCGACTACGTAAGCCGCCTTAGGGTTTGGAGGGATTCTGAAGGAGTAGGCATTGACGTGCCCGACCACCTTGCCCCCTTAGTGCTTGACGCCGCCAGAAAAGCCCGCGTAGCAGGCGGAGGAATGATTTCTTACGGCGACGGAGTCCGGGACGTAGTCCTGAATCAGATGACCGCAGAAGGGGCTGACTCAGGCATGGCAGCTGAAGCCTTCGAAACCGCAAAAAGACTCAGACATTCGTTCACTGAATGGGAACAACATAATCCTGCAGCCCCGGCAAGAGACTTCACAAGCGCGCTCGCCCATGAAAAAGGCAGCCTCGTATTCAACTTTCACGAAGGCGACTCAGAGCAACCCCACGCTGCAATCTGGCAAAGCAAAGACATAAGAGACCAAGTGCTGTTCAACAACCTCGTGGGAGCAGCAGGAGCCAGAAACGGCCTACTGGCATACGGTTCGCAGCGCACGTCCACTGAGGATTCGACCGTCGAATTGATTGTTTCAAGGAGCCTTCACAGGGAGCCTATACCCGGCGTAACCGACGACCCCAGAATCCAGGCAGCAGCATTGAAAGAATCCGAGATAACCACGGTAGACGAAGCAAATCCTCAGTACCAAATGGAAGTCGAACAATTCACTGCGTTCATGAAAGATGCCATACTCGGCGTATATGGCAACAGGGAACAACTACTTACGGACTTCACTGAGCCTCCTAAAACCCAGACAAGGGGGGGACTAGCAAGGAGGGGATAACACCTAACGTGAATGAGAGGGGAATAATGGCCGTTAAGACGACGATTCTGATTGTGGACGACGACGAAGAGGTTCTCTCTTCTGTTAAGGGTGGCATGGAGTCCTACGACAGGGGATACGCGGTTGACTGCGTCAAAAACGCCTCGGAATGCCTGAAATACGTTATGCAAAAGAAGCCGAACCTGATTCTGTTGGACATTGCGCTTCCGGACATGGACGGATTCGCCCTCCGGGCGAAGCTGAAAATGACGGAAGCATCTGATGTTCCGGTAATCTACGTGACGGCAAAGTACGACTACGAAATGACTAAGAAGATGGGCATGCTGACCGCAGACGACTTCATGGCGAAGCCGATAAACATCCCTGAACTGCTACTTAGAGTCCAGAAGATAATGGTGTGGAGCTGCTACCGCAGGACGAAAAAACCACGCAGAAACTAAGACTAAACCGAACAAAAACAGCTAGAATAAGACCGTGGAAGGACAGAGAATCACATTCAGACATAGAGCGTGAAATGGCGTATTTATCCTTGAGGAGTAAGGGTTAACGTATGCGAACGGCAGTAATTGCTTTAACGCTAACTTTAGTTGTATTAGCTTGCGGCTGCGACAAGTCACCGGTAGAAGAAGCAGTCAACGACGCAATCAAAGCAAACGACCCCAGCTTATGCGAGAAAAACCTTGCCGACCAGCCTCAACCGCAGGAGAAGATAGACAGCTGCCTCAAGTCGGTCGCCTCCCAGACCAATTCTACCGCTGCCTGCGCGCTCCTTAAGGACCCTGAAAACAGGGAACCCTGCGTTTCCATAGTCGCAGCCAACAAAAAAGACTTCTCAGTCTGCGACGAACTCAACGACTCCGCGCAGAACAAAGCATGCATGGCGAAAGTCGGCTTAATTTACGGGATAGAAGCCGCAGAAGCCGCCCAAGAGAAAGCTAAAGAGTTGTATGACGCAGTCTACGGCAAAGGAGCCTACTGCGAAAGAGAGAAAGACGACTTCCAAAAGGCGGAGTGCCTCCTGAAGTCAGCTCTGAAGTACAAAGACCCAGACGTCTGCGCAAAAATAGACGCGGAGGAAAAAGCAAACAACTGCCGCCAAGCAGTCGCATACTCCTTCAGCGACAACAACGCCTGCAAAAAAATAACGAATCAAGACCTTCAAAAAACCTGCTCCAGCGAAGTCGCCTTCAAACTAAGCATGGAAACAGGCACCGTAGAATTCTGCAAGAAACTCCCACCAGAAGACGCAGACAAATGCATCGCCCTCACCGCAATGAGACTCGCCCGCCCAGGATTCTGCGACCAACTAAACAACCAAACCACGAGAATGAACTGCATAAAAGAAGCCAACGACGCCGCAACACTCAGATCAATCACACAAAAATAACTACGAACAAAGTGTTCATTGCCCGCGCTGGGATTCGAACCCAGGTCCGAAGCTCCGCAAGCTCCTAGGATATCCAAGCTACCCCACGCGGGCGGGTGAGTGGAAGTTATTTAAGGGGGTTGGGCCTATAAAAAATCGTTATTGCGGCGGTGAGGGTAGAAGTGTCTTCTTTTTGGGGTTGGGTTTTGGGTGTGAGGGCGGTTGTTGACGGGTGGGTTGCTCCTTTTCTGCGGATTTTGAGTCGCCGGGGCTTGACTGCGGAGGATTTGACGTGGTTGAGCGCTTTGCCTGCGTGCGGTTTGGTTTTGTACGCTCGTTCTAACCCGTCTTTAGCGATTTTGTGTTTTGTTTTGTTTGAGTTGGCCAGTTATTTGGATGGCGCTTTGGCGCGTGCGACAAATACTGAGAGCGATAGGGGCGTGCGTCTGAGCCAGTTTATTTTGCGTTTCACTGCCGTGGGGTTGGCGGCCTCTGCTTTTGATTATGAGGGTCTTGTTCCTGTTTTGTTGGCTGCGTACATTGTTTTTGCCGGCGGGTTTCAGTATGGTTTGGTTTCTTCTTTGAAGCGGCCTCTCCCGGAGGGGGTTACTAGTTTTTTGAGGGGGGTTTACGGGTTGGGTTTTACTCCTAATAGGGTTACTTTGGTTGCCGCTTTTTTTGGTTTGGCTGGTGTTTGGGGTTTTTGGAATCTTAGGCTTGATTTGATGTTGGCTTGTTTTTTGTTGTATTTTGGATTTGACGCTTTGGATGGTATGATTGCGCGGGCAGCGGGTGTTGCGTCTAGGAGGGGTAGGTTTTTGGATTTTGGGGTGGATGCTTTGGTGGCTGCGGCTTGGGCGGTAAGTTTTGGTTTGGAGGTGGGCAATAGTTTTTTTGTTGCGGCGGGTTGTTTGGCGGCTGTTGCTTCTGTTTCTTCTTTTGCTAATTCTTGTAGGGCTGGCACGTAGTTTTTCTAAGTTGGGGGGAATAGTTTAGCGTATGGGTAATATTCCTGTTGTGGTTCTTGCCGGCTCAAACGCCCGTTTCAGTCAGACGCAGAAGGTTCACGGCGAAGGCACGCTTGAGGGAGTGTATAAGGGGGCGGAGGTTTCTTTTTTGGGTCGGCCTTTGATTTTGCAGTTGATTAGGGTTCTGGAGGAGTCTGGTTGTTTTTCTGATGTTTTGGTTGCTGGTCCGCGCAGGGTTTATGGGGGTCTTGTTGGGTCGGAGATTATTGATGTTGACGGTTCTGTGGGCTCAAACATCCGGGGTGTATGCGACTTCATGTCTGGGAGGTATGGTGAACAGTCGCCTTTTGCTTTGATTTATTATGACGTCATGCCGAAGGTGGATGAGATTAAGGCGTATATGGATGCAGTCGGCCCTTTTTTGGGTTGTGGGCTTGTTATTGGGGTTGTTGATGCGGATCTTGTGTCGTTTGATAAGAGGGGTTACCGCATCATAATGGAGGGTGTTGTGCGGGATTTCTGCCATAGTAATCTTCTTGTGTTTAAGCCTGGTGCTCTTGACATTGAGTTGATTGGAGACATTTTTGACGCGGTGTATCCCCGCAGGACTATGGGATTGAGGGGCAACGCCTGGAAGATGACGCCTGCGCTTCTTAAGAGGGTATTCCGGGTTTCTTTCAGCGAGGGCGTAAGCGGAGTGATTAAGGCGCATTCGATACTGCGCAGGTATGAGCGCGCAGGCGTGGGAGTTTCAGAGCTTGAGGGGCTTCTTACGGCTCTTCTTGTGAAGCAAGAGTACAGAAGCAAGTCTGGAGTTCACATAGAACCTGGGCCTTACCCTTCGCTCGTGGAAGACATGGACACGGTGGAGAGGCTAAAGCTGATAGAGAAAGCTAGGAGTAAGGAGACTGTGTTCGATAATTAGGTGGGCGTATGTATAGTACGGGGGGACAATGCGACGAAACCGGGGGGGGAATACTATGCGGTTCCTGGACCGTAGCGTCTTTGAATGCTTTGGATTAACGCTATCGTCTCGTCAATGTCATTGATTAGCTTCCGTACGTCGTCGTTTTTTTCCATTGTTATTACGGTTGTCCGCCTTGTGTGGGCGGCTCTATGGTGGGGAACCTTTTTTGTATGGTTTCTCGCGCGATTCGGAGGTTCTCGCCTAGCTGGGTTAGGCCGCATGCGAGCCCTATTTCGAGTAGGGGGGTTGTCGTTGCTGTGCCTAGCTGTTCTCCCAGTTCTGGGTATTTGAGGGCGAGTTGGGGGTATTTGAGGGCGAGGTCTGTGGCGAATGTAGTTAGTTCGTCTGGTTGTGTGGATATTTCCCGGTCTTTTCCGGTGTATCCTCTAAACAGCCGCCGTCGGGTCGCGTCGAATGTTGATGAGGCTGTTATGGCTTCTCCGTCTGTGTCGAGGGTGACTGTGAGCGCGTTGGGCACTCCGCGGAGTAATTTTCGTATTTCGCCTCTGACTTGGGCTCTTTCCCGCGGGTCGTCTATTCTCTGCTCGAGCATCTTGTCGAGGGAGGAAAAGCCTATTTCGATGACGGGCCTTACGTCGGGCAGTTCCCTGTCGGATATTCCCATTCTCCGCTTGAGGGATCGTATGTGGGCTTCTTCGGCTCTCGCTTGGTTGAGGAGCTTGGGCATCTGCGCGTCTTGGGCTAGGTCGGTGAAGAATTTGACTGACCCTTCCGTTGCCTCCCGCACAAGTTCACGAGTGACTCGCACCTCTCCGATTACTTGCTCGACTCCTCTGAAGGCGTCTACGGCCGGACTTCCTCGTTCCTGTGGTGGTTGTGTTTGTACCATCGTTGTGCCTCTCGTATATATTACTCCACTTTTTGAGCAGAAAAATTAAATTTTGTCCTGTTTTTCCTTCTTTTTGATGTTTGTTTTGTTTAGAGACAGGAGTATTCGGTCGCCTGCCTTGAATTTTTGTGGGAGCGGCATCCTGATTTTTCCTTCCGCGTAATTTTCATTTTTTTCTTTTTTGACTTCGGCTTCTGATAGAACGTGGTTTGATAGGAAGTTTTTGACGAATTCTGTTTTAGGGTTCCGGTAGACGTCTTCTGGCGTGCCTTCCTGCTCCACGCCGCGGTGGGAAAAGACGCAGATGCGGTCTGACAGGTAGAATGCTTCCTCCTGGTCGTGAGTCACATATACCGCCGTCAGATTAAGTCGTCGTTGCACGTCTTTTATGAGGGACTTGAGGGTTTCCTTCAGGTTGGCGGCCAACCCAGTCAACGGTTCGTCCAAAAGAAGAATCTTCGGGCGAGAAGCAAGCGCACGAGCTATGGAAACGCGCTGCTGCTCCCCCCCGGATAACCCGTCTATTGCGCGGCCTTCAAATCCCTTAAGCTCCACGAGAGGCAACAGTTTTTCCGCTGTTTCTTTGGGGTTTTTGATTCCTCGCGCTTGAGCTCCAAACATTATGTTCTCAAGGACGGTCATGTGCGGGAAAAGAGCGTTCTGCTGGAAGACATAGCCGACGTTTCTCTTGGAAGCAGGAATGCCAGTTACGTCTAAGCCGTCGAACAATACGCGGCCTCCGTCGGGAGTTGTTAGTCCGGATATTAGTCGTAGTATTGTTGTTTTTCCGCTTCCGCTTGGGCCTAGTATTGTCGTTAGTGTGCCGGAGGGTTCTGTGATTGTTGTGGGCGGGAGCGTCCAGTTGCCGAGTGTGACTGTGGTGTTTTCCAGCTTTAGGTTCATTTTTTGTTGTCTGCTTTCTCTATGACGATTAATGCCGCGAGGGTAATAAGGGCGAGTGTTACGCCCATTGCTGCTGCGCCGTGGGGTTGGCGGCTGGCGAGAAACCTGTATATGTAGACTGGCATAGTCGGCCATGCGCCGTCGGACAGTAGTGATACTGCGGCGAGTTCTCCTGCGGATACTGCGAAGGCGAAGCTTCCGGCTGTTATTACGGAGGGGGTAAGAAGAGGTAGCGTTATTTTTCGCGCCAATAGCTTGCGGTTTGCCCCCAGCGTTTCGGCTGCTTCAGCGTATGCTGGCGGCAGGTTTTCGAGCGCGTGGGTGAGTATGCGGGCTGTGAATGGTAGGGCTATTACGGCGTGGGCGAATGCGATGGTCCACCAGCGTCCTGTGGGGTATGTGAGCAGGAAACCCAAGCCTAACGTGACTGTGGAGAATGCGACCGGCGCATAAGTTATGGTTCTAGCCAAAGTAGGATGTGTTTTGCGGGCTACGGCCAAACTGAATCCGGCTATTACAGCCAATGTTGCCGCGGATATTCCTATGAGCAGTGTGTTTCTTATTGCTATGAGGCCGCCGGCGCCTATTGCGCTTTGGGGTGTTAGTCCGATTATTTGTTGGTACCATGTGAGCGTTGGTTGGCCGTTGTTGGCTGTGAGTGAGTATGCTATTACTGATGCTGCGGGGCCGAGTGTTATTAGGGTTATGAGTAGTGCGTATGGTATGACCCATATGTTGTTGCGGTTTATTTTGAGTGGGAGTTTTTCTCGGTAGTTTGTTTTTCCTGTGAATGTTAGTGTTCTTTGCGTGGAGAGGGTTAGCGTTGAGAATGCTATTAGGAATGCTGCCTGTAGTAGGCTTAGTAGTGCTCCTGCTGCGGGGTTTAGGTCGCGTGTTACTGTCTGGTATATGGCTACTTCGATTGTCCCGTATTTTATGCCTCCGAGTGTTAGGGGTATGGCGAAGCTTAGTGCGCAGTATGTGAAGACTAGGACGCTTATTGATAGTAGACTTCCTTTGATGTGGGGGAATGTTATTTTTCTGAATATAGTCCATTTGCTGGCTCCGAGTGTTTCCGCTGCTTCTTGCGTTGAGGCGTCTGCGCGTTCCCAGCTGTCTGAGACGAATCGCGCGACTGCCGGGAAGTTGTAGACTGTGTGGGCGAGTATTATGGTCCAGAATCCGTACAGTATCGGCAGAGGGGGGGACGTGAGGTTTAACGCGCTCATTAGTGCACGGTTTAGTAGTCCGTTGTTTCCGAAGAAGAGCGCGAATGAGAGCGAGACCAGTATGCTTGGGACTACGAATGGCGTGAGCGTCGCCGCCCGGATTACGTTGTGGAACGGGAGTCTGCGGCGGGCAAGCAGGTATGCGGCAGGTATCCCTAACGCTAATGCCCCTATTGTGGATGCTGTTGCCTGTATTATTGTGTAGAATATTGCGTCGGAGTTTCCCGCTATTATTTCAACGGCTTTTTGCGCTGTTAGCGTGGAAGTTAGGCGTAGGACTGCAAGAAGCGGTATGAGCAGTCCCGCAGTCAGAAGTAGTATTGCGGGCGATGCGTTTATCAGGCTTTGACTGCGTCTTCCCATTGGGCAAGCCATCGTTGGGTGTCTTCGCTGGTTAGATTAGTGTTTAACGTCAGCGTTTTATTGGGTTTGACCGCGTAACTGAAGCTTTCAGGTATTTTTGCGTCAGGCAGCACGGGAAACATCCATTGCGTCTGAGGGAGTTCATTCTGGAATTCAGGAGTCAACGTGAAGTCTATGAAGGATTGAGCAAGTTCTACATTCCTAGTCCCTTTAACTATTCCGGAGCCTTCAACCTGCTCCAACAGCCCCTCTGAGAAATCTACTGCGAGGAAATTGGTCTTGTTTTCGTATTCAACGTAGTAGCTTGGGCTTGTGGCGTAACTTAAGTACATCGGGGCTTCGCCGGAGGAAAAAAGCGTCTGAGCTTCGTCCCAGCTTGGAGCGATCGCCAGCGCCTGCTTGCTCAGGTTCCGCCAGTAAACCCATGCTTTGTCTTCGCCCAACGCCTGAACAGTCTGCATGAAAAAGATAAGGCCGGGACTCGAAGTCCTAGGGTCCTCTAGAATAAACTTTTTAGAGTACTTCGGATCAAGCAGGTCCAGCAGTGAATTAGGCGGACTTATTTTGCTGCTGTCGTAGACGAATGTGACGTAGCCGTAATCATAAGGAGTCAGGCTGCCTGTTGAGTCGAAGCGCAAGCGCTGAGGCACTTTCTCGATGTTTCTGGAAGAATACGGAACAAGTATTCCGGCAGAAAGCGCCTTAGAAAGGAAACTATTATCAATACCCACTACGACGTCGGCCTTGGGATTGTCCTTCTCCAAGATTAATCGGTTCAGTACTTGGCCTGTGTCTCCTGCTGTTATGACGTTGACTTTACAGTTGCATTGGGATTCGAATATTGGGAATACTTTTGGGCCAGGTCCCCATTCTGCGTTGAAGCTGTCGTATGTGTAGACTGTTAGCGTAGGCTTTGCAGTCAAATTTGGGGGAGTATTGTTTGTTTCGCCGCCGTTTAGGCATAATGCGACAAAAACTGTGAAAGCCATTGCAGCAACCAAGTACTCGGGTTTATTTTGTTTCATTTTTTCCGCCTTTCGTTTTGATGACAAGTATGACGCCGTCTGTGACTGAAATTACTGCCTTCTTCTTATTTAGGACGTTGGACACGCCTTTGGTCGAGCCGAACGGTAAAGTGCCGTTTTCCATTTCGTATTTGAATCCTTTGAGGGTTATTCCTTCGGCTGCTTGCGTTAGGGGGAGTATTGTGACTGTGTCGCCGATTTCGCCCTCTAAGGTTGCCTTTGAATGGATCGCCTGGATCTCGGTCTTCTCGTCGATTATGCGCGCAGGCACAGTCAGCGACGCCGCAAGAAGTATGTTGGCGAGTTCATGGTCTATTCTTCCGCCTAAAGCGCATACGAGGACGATTTCGTCTGCACCGTCTGAGAGGGCTTTTTCCACGGCGCATTCCGCGTCGGTTTTCTCCTGGTCGGGCTTCTTCAGAACGCGCACTCCCTTAGACTTGAATTCCCTAAGAGCACCAGGGCTTACCGAATCCAAATCCCCGATTACGCAGCAGGGCATTATGCCCGCTTTGAGCGCGTAGTCTGCCCCTCCATCTACAGCATAGACTACGTCGCCTTTTTGCAGGAAGCTCCGGAGAAAACCCGGGTCAACACCATCTCCCGCGCATACAATTACCGTCCGACGGCCCATACGTCAAGGATTACCAAAACGGGCTTAAAAGAGGGGAACGGCCTTTAACGTTGTTGGACGAAGAATCCGGGGTCGGTCGTTTGTTTAATTAGCTTCTTGCCGTATCTTAAGTAAGCCCGCCTGCGAAGAGTCCGCTGATTTAATGATGTGGAACGCAAATGGGGGGCGACACTGCGCTGGATATAGGCTCTTGCAAGACCGAACCCAAAAGGTTCCCGGGGGAGTGATGAACTCCGGATGGGGTGACTGTAACCCAACCCGGCGCAGAACACCAACACCTAAAATGGCGACAGACCCGGTCTTGGCGATGAAGATTTACAAGAACCTGCCTCTCAGAGACTGCGGGGAGTGCGGGGTTAAACTTTGTAAAGACTTCGCGTTGTTTCTTTCTGACGAGTTCACTGACATTAAGGGCGTAGATAAATGCCCTTACCTTGAGCCGCTTCAGGTAGAGGCGATAGTCGTCTTGCTGAACGAAAGGCTGAGATAGACGCCGTTATTAAACATAGACCGTATTTCTATCTAATAGTATATCGGGGGAAGGTAAGCATGAGTAAGTGCTCCATTAAATCTCGTGGGGAGTATGGAACTGTGTTTTTGCTCGTTTTGCTGACCGCAGTAGTTTTGCTTGTGTTTTCTTCCGGCTGCCTTTTCGGCGATTCTGACCCCATAACCGATGATGCGAAGCAGAAGGGCGATCCGACTATATGCGAGCAGCAGACGACAGATAAGGCGAAACAGGATTGCTACAACGCCGTTGCTCTGGCCGTGACCGACCCGCAGAAGTGCGCCCTCATCAAGGGAGACAAGGCGCGGGAATCATGCTTCTATAAGTTCGCTCAAAGAGGTGGCGACACCACATACTGCGACATGATATCGGATGAAACTGAAAAATCTAGGTGCTACCTCGGAATCGCCCAAACGGGAAATGACGTCAGTACTTGCGAGAAATTGAGCGATTCAGGCTCCAAGAATTTTTGCCTTGAAAGATTTGCTAAATACAGCAACAGCACGGAAGCATGCGATAAGATAGTAAACGACGAGGAGACGAAAACGAACTGCCAAGTCGAATTAGGCAAGACACTCAGAGACTCAACCCAATGCGACAAGGTTAACAACATCTCGATTAGAGACGACTGCAACACGGAAGTCGGCGTAAGCAAAAAAGACCCGGACGTATGCAAAAAAATAACCGACGAAAAAAGCCGAACCTTCTGCATAGCGGCCAACGGTAAGGACGCTTCCGCATGTAATATGACCGGCGACAGAACGGATGAATGCTTGACTGAAGTCGGAATAAATTCAATTAACCCTGAGATTTGCGCAAAACTTTCGGCAGACCAGCTCCACGGCTACCAGCAGAAATGTTACGCAGGAGTCGCCATGAACGGAGGGAACGAGCTGTATTGCACTAAAGACATCTCAAACACTGTTTCCTGCATCGAAGATGTCGCAGTGGCGTGGAAGGACCCGCAGAAATGCAGGTCTATGCCTTACGACACGGACGGCTGCGTGTCCAAAGTAGCGGTAGCCGCCAAAAACATCTCGATGTGCGACGGGATAAAAAATGAGGAGACTAAAGGGTTTTGCCAGGAGCAGTATACGAGGGCTTATCCGGGACTTTTGGATAAGGTGAAGTTCGCGGCTGAAGACAGAGCAAACAAGGTCATCGGGGAGAAAGTCGAAGACGCAATCGTCAAAGCAATCTGAAGACGTTCCTCGCCTTTATACTCACAACTTTTTTGTTTGTGGATGAGTTTTCTGGAAACGCCGAGGTTTGCGCAATTCTTTCGACTTGCTAACCTCGCATTTCTCACTTCGTTCGAAACGCCGAGGTTGGGATTTGAACCCAAACTCCCTTGTGGGAACACGCTTTCGAGGCGTGCGCGATAGCCGGATTCCGCCACCTCGGCAGCGCATAGTTTGAGGCAACCGTAGGTTGCCGAATTCTTTCTTTGGGGTGAAGCACTTTCTTTCTTCTTAAGAAAGAAAGGGCTCACGCCGAGGTTGGGATTTGAACCCAAGCCTCCTTTCGGAGACGAGCTTTCCAGGCTCGCGCGTTAGTCCGAACTCCGCCACCTCGGCTTTTGGATGTCTTGACGTAAGCCGCGGTTAGCTAACCCTTGTGGTTAGCGCCTACCTCGGCTTATGGATTACGGGTATTGTTTTTAGGGTTTGCGGTAAATAAATCTAGTTTATGGCTGAGACCAAGTGGGGTATTGTGGCCGGCGTTGTTGCCGGCTTGATTGTGGGTGTTGCCTTAGGCCGTTTCCTTTATGTTTCGTCTGGTGTTGGGGGTCAGGTTGTTTTGCCTGTTGCGGGTGGTGCGGCGGTTTATTATCTTTATCCTTCTGATTGTTCGTCTTGTGGTGGTCAGGATATGCCTTCGTGTGTTTTGTGTAATGGTTATTTTAGGTCTCAGGCGGTTTTGTCTGCTATTGGTCAGGATGTTGGTGTTTCTCTTCCTTTTTTTGTTAGTCCTGCGGTTAAGGAGCCTAAGGTTTTGGTTGCGGGGGATGGCGTTGTGACTTTGGGTGATGCGCGTTCTCTTTCGGCTATTACTGCTACTTTGTGTAGGGATGCTCGTTCTCAGAAGGCGTGTGATCGTCTTGCTTCGGATAGCGGCAAGATTAGGGATTGCTTGAGTGGTAAGGGTGTTTCTGCGGATACTGTTTTGCTTTATTCTAATCCTACTTGCGGTCCGTGCGTTGAGGCGGCTAAGTTTGTGGGTGAGTTGGCTAATCTTACGTCTGAGTCTGGGGTTCCTTATAGGGTTAGGACTTTTGATGCTGGTGTTGCTGTGGATACGCAGGTTTTGGATGAGTGCTTGGGGAGTTATTTGAATAAGGATGTTGTGCCTCAGTTGTTCTGTCCTGCTGATGCGTCTTCTTTGGTTGGTGGGTTAAGCAGTTTGTCTGTGGTGAGGGATTTCGCTGACAAATGCGCCTCTAAGGCTGCTGGAAAGAAGTAGGTGAGTTAGGTCTGTTGCCTTTGCGGTTATGAGAGTGGAAGGCAGGAGTGCATGTTGCGCTTTGATGCCGCTTAAGTACTGGTAATGTACGTAAGTAACTGTTATGGCTGTTTCCAGGCGACGGACTTTTGCCCCTCCTGATGCTGCTGATGTTGAGGAGAGGGGCGGACGGTTTTATTTTAGGGATCCTGAACTGCAGAAAAGCCTTGATGCGTCAGTGGATGACGCCATACGGGGTGGTCCGCGGCGTAGGGAATTTAATGAGCATGGGGGTTTCCGCAGGTTTCGCACGCAATTTGGCGCAGGATTGACGACAGAGCAGGAGCAGAGGATTTATAACGTATACCGCGACACTTACCTGGATAGAGTCAAGCCGATTGTGGATTTGGAGGACGCTCATATTCCGGGACGCCGCAGCGTAACCATGGAGGAGGTTGAACGGGCGGCTAGGAGATTGGATGAGCGGCGGGAGAGGGATGTTGGAAAGTTCCGAAGTAGGGTGGAGGATTTTGCGCAGTTTTTGCGTACTCCTGCTGGCATGTCGGTTGCTGGAGCGGCATTGCTTGCTTTGCCTATGGGTGTGGTCGGCGTGTCTTTGGGCGCGGCTACTGGTTATGTCATCGGTCATTACGTTGAGAAGGCTGTTGAAAAGCAGGGTGGGGTCGGGTCTCGTTACCGTGTTTCTAATAGGGAGAGGGAGAGGAGGGATTGGCTTGAGGCGCATGGTCTTCCGGAGGATTATAAGCCGCCGAGCAAGTTCACTTGGGATAACGTTAAGGACGTGAGTAAGTGGGGTGGAGTCAGCGCTGCTGTTGGACTGCTTGTTTTCGGGTTGCCGGGCATCATTCCGGGGGCTGCTGTCGGATTGTATTTGCGTCACGTAGAGGAGCAGGCGGATAAGGAGGCGTCTGAGCGGCGTCGCAGAGGCGAACCATATTCGCCTAGAGAGCCGATTAAACACGAGGCGGCTTTGTACGTCGTTGGAGGCATGGTCGCTGGGGGAGTAATTAATTTTCCGTTTGGAGTTTTCACCGGGCCTTTCGTAGGCTGGTATCTGTATCACCGGAAGAAGAAGAGGGAGGAGGCGGAGGCTGCGGCTTCAACGCCTTAATAGCTTTTACGCTTCCACATAGACTCCCGGGCGCATAGGCAACGCGTATTTGGCTTTGCCTTGCGGGTCGTGGGAGGCGTCCGTGTGGACTGTGACTTCAGCGTTGAATTCTCTGCCTATGAATTCTTTTGCGCCATTTAGTATGCTTGTTTCTTTTTCTTTGGAGTAGATTGTTTGAGGAAGCTCTTCTTTGCGTGACTGCATTATTTTCGCGGCGTCTTTGCCGTGGGGGCGTATTTCAGGGTCTGCCATCGCCTCTTTCATCGTTTTTCCTTCTTTGATTAGGGCGTATGCTTTTCGTTTCCAGTCTGGCGCTACGTAGAGGTGAATTTTCTTTGGCGCGACTTTTGTGACTTCAAGAATCTTTTGCACGTCTTCAAGCAGCAGTTTCACCATGTTTTCGCCCGCGTCCACTTCCGGGTCGGCTTGTTTGCCTTCAGGGTATTTTTCGTTTGACACGAAAGGCGTTTTCCCAAGCGTCTCCCATAGTTCTTCGCAAAGGAACGGCGTTAAGGGCGTCATAAGCTTCACCCACGTTTCAGCGAAATGCCTTAATGTGCCGGGGTGGTTTCCGCTGCGGCGCACATACCAGTTGTAGTTTGAGAGCATGTCGTAGAACGCTACTTGAACTGCTTTGCGGACGTTACCTTCCTCAAGAGCAGACCGAGAATAATACGCGGCCTCATCCACCCGGTTGAGCATCCACAGGTCCAATTCGTTTTCTTCGCCTGCTTCTTTTGGCTTTGTCGCTATTTCTGTGGCTATGTCGTAGAACTGTTTTATTCTTTTTCGGGCGTTGTCTACCTGGGATTCCCTCCAGTCGAGTGTTGTGGCCGGGTCTGCCGCGTACACTAGGTACATGCGCATTGTGTCTGCGCCTAGGCGTTCGACGCCGTGGCGGATGGGTATGACGTTGCCCAGGCTCTTGCTCATTTTGCGGCCTTCTGCGATGAGCATTTCGTTTAGGCTGATTTGTTTGGGCCAGAGGTTTGCTGGGAATAGTGCTGCGTGGTGGAATATCATGAATGTGAGGTGGTTGCTTATGTGGGCTGTTGCTGTGCGGCGTTCGTCCATTG
This sequence comes from uncultured archaeon, assembly GCA_902384455.1. GTDB lineage: Archaea > Altiarchaeota > Altiarchaeia > IMC4 > SCGC-AAA252-I15 > CABMCB01. The sequence goes on along the minus strand of CABMCB010000071.1, from coordinate 81,331 downwards.
GGTACCAGTATGTGAATTCGTCGCGGAGTTCTTTTATTGCGTGTTCGGTTAGGCCTGTTTCGTGGGAGATTTTCTTTGTGTCGCCTAGTCCCAGGAATATGTGGTTGAATAGTGCTACGGATAGTTTTTCGGCGGGGACTTTGTTTCTTATTTTGTGTACGAATGTGTAGTACGCCATGTATATTGTGCTGTCGGACAGGCTTTCTATCACCCACCGTTCGTCGAATGGGAGTCTTGTTCCTAATCCGCGGTTTCTGGTGCATGGCCATTCGTGTAGCCAGCTTATTGTGTGTTCGAATCCTCTGCGGTAGCTGTCGGGTTCTATCCGCATGTTTTCGAGGAGGCTTTTGGCGTCGTCTTTCCATCCGCGGTTTCCGTAGTCGAGGAACCATTGGTCTGGTAGTACTTTGATTATTATTGGGCTTCCGCACCGGCAGTGGGGTTCTATTACGGGTTTGCCTTGTTTGTCTTTGATGCCGTTTTCGTACATTGTGGCGAGGAGTTTTTTCGCCTTAAGTTCGTCTGTGACTGCTTCTTTGGCTTCCTGCACTTTCATGTTGGCGAATTCGCCGCAGTTTTTGTTGGTGATGCCGCGGTAGAATTCGTCGCGGTACAGGTCTGCCGTCACTTTCTCCAACTTTTCGACGTCCGCTTGGCTTTTGATTCCTTCTTTTTCTATGAGGTCTTTCGCGGGGTTTTCTTGGTAGCCGGATGTGCGGATTAATGTGATTGGTTTAAGGTCGTATTGTGGGTATTTGGCCTTGATTTCTTCGCCTGCGACGTAGTCGTATGGGGCGTGCGCTGGGACGCTGTTGACTACTCCTGTCGCGATGTTTACGTCCACGAACGGCGCAGGCAGTATGGGTACGTCGCGTTCTGCGAGCGGGATGCGGACTTTCTTTTCGATGAGGTCTTTTCCTTTGAGGCGTTCTATGATTTCGACTTCGTGCTGTTGGCTCTTGTATTTTTCGACGAACTGGGGCGCAACGTACCAGAATTCCCCGTCCACTTTCGCCTTTACGTATTCTTTGTCAGGGTTCACCCAGACGTTGACGACGCCGAATATTGTTTCGGGGCGCAGAGTCGCCGCGACGAGATAGCCGTCTTGGAATGGTTCTTTGAGCAGGTTGAACTGCGCCATCTCCACGGTGTATTCATCTCCACTTTCTATGTCGTCTGTGGTTACGGGGTTGTCTTCGCGGGGGCAGTAGAATACGGGGTGCTTGCCTTTCACAAGGTAGCCGCGCTCCTTGAGGTGGTGGTATTGCCAGCGTATGAAAGCATTGTATTCCTTGTCGCCTGTCGTGAAGAAGCGCCTCCAGTCTATTGAGTATCCCATGCTCTCAAAGTCCTGTATTATGGCGTTGGCGTAGAAGTTGGCGACGTTCTGCGGCTCTGTGAAAGAGTTCACTATCTCTTCGACTTTCTTCTCGTCTTTCACGTAGAACCCGACGTACTCTTTGTTGCTTGCGAGCGCCTTAGGATTCTTCTGCTGAATCTTAGTCGAGATTGCAAGAATAGGCGTGCCCGTGATGTGGCTGGCCATCGGGAATAGGACGTTCTTGCCAAGCATCCTCTGGAACCTCGCTGTCACGTCGCCGAGAGTGTAACTTCTGGCGTGGCCCACGTGCAATGCACCGGAAGCGTACGGATAAGGAACAGTCAGAAAAAACTTGCCGCGGCCATCTGGGTTGCTCTCGAAAACCCGAGCCTCCTTCCACCGCCGCCCCCACTTAGATTCAACCGCAGAATGCTCGTATTCCGTCATCGTAGAAAAAACCTTTGGAAGAAGCGGATAAAAAAGAGGGGCGACCGCCCATTCTATTGCGTTTCGTGCAGTTCGGGGAGGTTTCCTTCTTTCACTACTTTTGTTGCGGTAAGTGTCGCCTGGTATTCCGGAGAGTTTGCGCTAAATCCTCCTCGCGCAGGATGCTGCATTGAATCCTTAAGCCAACTTCTGACAACACCCGTCCAATCCCGCTCAAAAGTCTGAGAAGCACCCGAAAAAGCCGCGCTTAAAGCCTCTTTCACGTCGTCCACCGCTACAGACCACAGGACACCATGAAGGGTTTCTCTTTTGCGGGCATCCCCCTCCAAACCGTCAATGTGCCGACCTATTCCACCCCACGCAGGAACAAACGCACCCAAAACCGGGACACCATATAATTCCTTGCTGGAAACGCTTTGCCCAGTCAATGAGTTGCGGCCCGCAAGACGCCTTCGCTTCAGGCCGCTTAAATCGTGTAGGGTTTGTTTTTCCTGCACTGTCACGTCTCTTAGGGCGTCATCGACTTCAAAGCGTATCATAGAACCTGGAAAGTCCTTGTTCACCGCCTCTTCTATCGCCACTCCGATGGCTTCTGCAACCGCCGCTCGTCTTGACGGGTCGGCGACTCTTACAGCATCCGCCACCCTATGCAGAACCGCAACCTGATGGTCGGGCGGAACATAAAGGTTCACCGCCTGAAGAAGTCTTGCCGCGCCGTTTACCGCCACGTTAACGTCGGACGGGTACCCTAGGACGTCTGGTGTGGTCTGATAATAATTTAGTGTGGTGCCGGCAAGCTGCCTGAAGCGTTCGCTTACGTGACCAGACAGGAAACTGACTGTTTCGCCGGGATTGTTTAGGAAGGCCGCGGCGACGAAAGGCTGGTCGTCCGGGTGTTCGTCGGCATAATTGCGGAGCCGCCTGTAGAGGAGTATTGCCGCGTTGATGTTTGCCATACCTGCGGGGGACGGAAAGCCTTCTACGGCCACTGGCGGGTCATCGGCTAATGGCAGTGCCCCAGTCCTTCTTTTTTGGAATTCTGCGACAGACGCGAATAGTTCCGTGGGGTCGGCCAGAAGCCGCGCCTTAAGGAAGTTTCCGGTTTGGGGCGGTTCGTTGATTAGGATGCGGTAGAATCCTCTGGCTGCCGCGCCAACCGATGACGTGTCAGTGTTTGACGCGTCTATTGGACGGGGCTGCTGTGCGGCTTCGCTGGCCTCTAATCCGCGTTGTTCGCTTACTGAGCGGGGCTGGCGGCTGGCGAAAATCGCGTTTCCCAGTTCAAGCGAGCTTCCCCCGCCCAAAGCCGAAAGTATTCTGGCGTCAACATCGCCCATATTACCGCCAGCGGATGCCTCACGGATGACCATGACGTTAATTTCTGGAAACCAGAACTTTAAATCCCAAATAACCTGGGCCGATTAACCCAACTGTATGGGCAGTATCCTGAATGGCACCTGCTGCTCTTCAAGCCGCCTTTGCACCGCAAAAGTCGTCTGGTTGTAAGGCAACTTGGAGAAGAAAGTCTCTTTAGGCAGAACCAACTGTCCGCCGTATACTTCAGCGTCGGGGTGGGCTTCGATGATTTTGTTGACTAATGCGCACGTTTCGTCTACGCCGTCTATTCCTATGTCCGAGCGTCCTTCAGCGTAGAAGCCCTGCTTCTGCATGAACGTCACGTAGTGGCCTAATTCGTCGTTTATGTGGCTCTTCAGCTTCTCGAACTCCTCCAGACCCTTGAAGTTTCCTGCGTCGATAAGGCCTACTTCGACGAAGAAGAAGTTTCTTATGTCGCCTAGTTTCAGTACGTTAAGTATTGTGTGCAGGCCCAGTCCGTTGAATCCGTTGACGAGTATGACTGCGGTTTTTGCTTTGGGGTCGAATTCTGGCGTGCATTCTTCTTTTTGTTGGGGCAGGCATTTGGGGTTTGAGAAGTCTGCGTCTTTAAGCAGGTTGTCGCGGATTAGGCCGTCTAGGCGTTCGAGGCGCAGTTGCGCGTGGTCGTAGTGGCGGCGTATTATTAGGGCGAAGCATACTAGGGAGCCTGTTATGAATATTGTTATCCAGCCGCCTTCTTCGAACTTTAGGTATGCCACAGTCACAAGTATGAATGCCGTGAGTATGAGTCCTATCCCGTTTATTATTATTTTCTTTTCCCATCCGGGGGATGTCGCTTTTTCGGCCCACCAGTGGCGTACCATCCCCAGTTGTGAGAGTAGGAATGTGATGAATACGTTTATGCTGTATAGGACGACCATGAGTTTCACTGAGCCTTGGCTGGCTATCATCAGAACGAATGCTGCCGCGCCCATGAGCATTATGCCGTTTTGGGTGACGAAGCGGTCGGATAGTATGGCGAATCTGGATGGGAACCATCGGTCTAACGCCATGTTGGATAGTACCCTGGGTCCGTCCAAGAATCCGGTCTGGGCGGCAACGAATAGTAGTATGGCTTCGGACAGCAGGGTGATTAGTACAAACGCGTAGCCGACTGTCCCCCAGTTGTATGTCATTTTTTCCAGGAATATTGCGTTCAGCGTCTTCCCCTGCTGATGGCCTACGTTGTAGAGCAGGTATCCTATCATAAGACCTATTACCATGAATGCGAGTGAGACTGCCATTAGGCGCATCGTCTTTTTGGCCGTCTGGACTTTGGGTTCCCGCAGTATGGGTATGCCGTTGCTTACTGCTTCTATTCCTGTGAATGTTCCGGCTCCCATGCTGTATGCGCGCAGTATTAGCAGCAGCATCCCGATTATCCCTATTTCTGCGCTTGTTGTTTGGACGTCTGCGGCAGTCGCATCGATTACTGTCCCGACTTCTGGCACGTGGGTTGCTATTGCGTAGACGATTGCGAATGCGTGGGTTAACAGGAACAGGATGAATATGGGCACGAGGGGGATTACGGATTCCTTGATGCCCCGCAGGTTGAGTAGGGTGAGAACCAACACTCCTGAGATAGCGAAAACGAGTTTGAATGAATACAGATGGGGCGGCAGGAAGCTGAACAACGCATCGGAGCCGCTTGCTATAGATAAGGATATGGTGAGTACGTAGTCTATCATAAGGGCGCATCCGGAAATCATTCCCAACGAAGGCGAAAGGAGCTTGCTGGCCACAAGGTACCCTCCTCCGCCGGTGGGGAACAACTCGACTATTTGAGAGTAGCTTGAGCTGATGATGAATATGGTTACCGCCGAAGCCAACGCAACGAAAATGCTCAAGTAGACGTGCCCCTGAAGAGAAAGAAACGCTTCCTCAGGACCATAACATGAAGAAGACAGTCCGTCGGCCCCAAGGCCAACCCAAGCGAAGAACGCTATGAGAGAGAGCTTATGGAACAGCTGCGGGTCGTGGGGATTGCGGGCTCCCCCAAGTACCATCCGCTTTAATTTCCCTAAGGGGGATTCGCCCCTGCTGCTGCCCATGACACTTAATACTCCCTGCTAAATAGTGATAAGAGGCAGACTGCCTATTATTTATTCTTTTCCGCCGGAAACGGCCGAAAACTGCGGTTTTTCTAGTCTGGAGGTTTCTGTTACACTTTTTTCGCCAGGAATTTTTGCATTCGGGAGAGCGCTTCCGTGATTATGTCGCGGCTTACGCTGTAGCTGCATCGGACGTGTCCTTCTCCGGTCTGGCCGAAGGTGTGGCCTGGGACTACCGCTACTTGCGCTTCTTTTACGAGCCGTTGGGCGAATGTTTCGCTGTCCATTCCTGTTCCGGTTATGTTTGGGAAGGTGTAGAATGCTCCTTTGGGCATGCGGCAGGTTACGCCTGGAAGCTCGTTTAATCCGGCTACCAGCAGTCTGCGTCTTCGGTCGTATTCCTCCTGCATCGCTTTGACTTCTTTTTTGCAGTTGAATGCGGCAAGCGCGGCGTGTTGGGCTATTGTTGGCGCGCAAAGCATCGTGTACTGGTGGATTTTCATCATAAGCTCAGTTACTTCTGCCGGGCCTGCGGCGTATCCTATTCTCCATCCGGTGAATGCGTGTCCTTTGGAAAATCCGTTTATTGTTATTGTGCGTTCTCGCATTCCGGGGAAGCTTCCTATGGAGACGTGTTTTTCCCCGTCGTATATTAGGTATTCGTATAGTTCGTCGCTTATCACCCACAGGTCGTGTTCCTGGGCTACTGCAGCAATCGCCTTCAGGTCTTTCTTGGTGAGTACGCTTCCAGTCGGATTGTTTGGGGAGGCGACTATTATCGCCTTGGTCTTCTTTGTGATTTTCTTGCGCAAGTCGTCTTCCTGAACGCGGAAATCGTTTTCCTCCCTCATTGGCACTGCAACCGGAGTTCCATAAGCGAACCACACGCACGGCTTGTAGCTGACGTAACTTGGCTCAGGAACAAGCACTTCGTCGCCGGGATTAATCAGCGCCCTAAACGCAAGGTCAAGCGCCTCGCTGGTTCCAGCAGTAATTAAGACCTCATTTTCAGGCGAATAATGTAAGCCGTTCTCTACCTTAAGTTTCTCGGCTATCTTCGCCCTCAAATCCAAAAGCCCCCAGTTGCTGGTGTAGCTTGTGTAACCGGCTTCAATAGCGCGTATTCCCGCGTCTGAAATCGGCCGGGGAGTATTGAAGTCGGGCTCGCCAACACCCAGGCTGACTATGCCTTTGCTTTGCTCCACAAGCTCGAAGAACTTCCGGATACCCGAAAAAGGTATCTCACTGACTCGTTTAGCGACCATTTTCAGATTGAGACGGGAAGCCTTTTGCCCGTCTCGTCGGTAAACGAGACTCCACGCCGCTTAAACTCAGACAAAACTATGTGAGTGTTAGTCCCCACAACCTCCTTCTTAGGCGCCAAAACCTCAGTCACAAAATCACTTATGTCCTGAATGGACTCGGCCCTGACGGTAAGCATGAGGTCGTATTCTCCGCTGACGACCAAAACGTCTTCTACTATGCGGTTTTTGGCTATGTCTTTGCATATTTTGGCGAAGCCGTCTTTTGCTTGAGGCACCACCTTGACTTGGATGACCGCCGACGCGTATGGCGCTCCGGCTTTCTTCCAATTTATGACCGCCTTCTGGCCTGTGACTACGCCGCTGTCTCTTAGCTTTTTGACTGCGGCTGCGACGGCCGCCTCTTTTGCCCCCAGCATTGAGGCTAGGTCTTTTGTGGGCGTCGTCGCGTCTTCTTCCAGTAGTTTCAGTAGGCGGATTTCTATGTCCATTTGTACCACCGTGTAGTCTAATTTTTTGCGTTATACCTCCTTATTAACCGTTTTTGGCGGTTTTAAGCTTGCGATACGGGTTTTTATTGATGGCTCCAGGAAAGGGGGATGCGATTAAGGAACAGCATCCACCGGATTATACCGGAAGGCAGTTCCGTCAAATGCTGCGTGAACTAGATGAGCCTCCGGGCGGAGGGGACCCCTTGTTTCAGGAGGAGATGCCTTTCGGTCCCGTCCATCGTTCCCCCCTGGATAGACTTCATGCGGTAGGCATAAAGGAGCATCCTCACGGCAGTCCCCGGAGACTGGTTTAACTGCGTGTTTTAATGAAATGCCGGAAGTGACAAGAGCCCAGCGGGACCGCACGTACCTAGAGGGGAACGACGTCATGGATTCTGCCGAAGTCGGCAGGATGTTCACGGAATTCAGTCAGGGCTTAAGGGACCCTCTTGTTTTCGCTTTTGACCCCGCCAGCGGAGAAGACGGCACTATCGTTCACGCCGGACCCCATCACGGGTTCCTAGATGGCGTAAGTTCAAGACGTGTGAATCAACTTGTCGTAGGACTCCTGAGTTCAGGCGTCTTAGCGTTTGAAGCCGGATCTCATGAAAGCAACCCCAACCCGGGGGATTACGTGAAAGCTGCCAAATGCCTCATTAATGGAATGAATGTTGCAGAAGGCACTCACGTCGCATTCATATTCAGGTCAGCGCCTTACACCGGCAGCAATCCGCCGCAGGTAGTAGACGAATACGCGAATGCCCCTCGGCAATTCAAAGATAAGTTTGGGGACGCTTGGCCCAAAACCCTCCGCGAACTTGCCAACGCCTAAAGCAGATTCTTTTTATAGGCGAGCTCAGCGTTGAGTATTCCGCCTCCAGCAGCTCCGCGCACAGTATTGTGAGACAACCCCACGAACCGGTAGTCGAAAACCGGACAATCCCTCAAGCGGCCGCATGTGACGGCCATTGCCTTCTCTGAGTCGCGGTCTTTGCGCGGTTGAGGCCGGTTTTCTTCTTCAATGTAGATTATGGGTCTTTCGGGCGCGAAGGTGAGCTTTAGCTCCTTAGGCGCGGACTTGAAGTCGCGCCATATTTTTATTATTTCCTCTTTGGAGGGTTTTGCGCCCTTAAACTTCATTGTGACGCACGCTGTGTGGCCGTCTACGACGGGTACTCTTGTGCATGTGGACGTGATTTTGATTGATTCGTCTGGGACGCATTTTCCGGCGGCTATTTTACCGAATATTTTGCTTGGCTCTTTTTCGGTCTTTATTTCTTCGCCTCCGATGTAGGGGACGATGTTGTCTACCATGTCAAGCGACGGCACTCCGGGGTATCCTGCGCCGGAAACTGCCTGAAGGGTCGTTATGACTAGCAGTTCGACTTTGTGCCCCTTCTGCTCAAGAGCGTGGATTGGCGTAATGTATGACTGAAGCGAGCAGTTGGGTTTCACTACCACAAAGCCCTTGCTGAACCCGCGGTTCTTCTTCTGGGACTCTATGAGACTCAGGTGGCCGTGGTTGATTTCTGGAATCAGCATTGGGACGTCTTCTGTCCACCGGTTGGCGCTGCTGTTGGAAAACACGGGGAATCCTTCTTTGGCGTACGCCAATTCCAATGCCTTAGTCTCGTCTTTTGTGGGCAAATCAAGCGCGGAAAAAACGAAGTCCGCCTTGCCTTTAGCAGCCGCAATGTTGGAGGCGTCCTCAACCATAAGGCCTTTGACTTTTTCTGGAATGGGCTTGTCGAGGTTCCATCTGCCGGCTACCGCCTCAGCGTAGGGTTTGCCTGCGCTTTTTGGAGAGGCGGCTACGTACGCCACCTCGAACCAGGGGTGATTCTCAAGAAGCCGCAAGTAATTCTGACCTACCATTCCGGTGGCCCCCAATACTCCAACTCGCAATTTGTCCATGTGAGATGTACCAGTGTCCAAGAAATATCGCCTTATGGAAATATAAGCGTAACGGCGTCACGCCTTCTTTCTTAGTCGTTTTATGAATGTTTTCAGCCGTTCTTTGGGGTGCCTCCAGCGCATAATCAGGTAGCGTATGTGGCGGGGTATTATGACGGATGGCGGCTGCTTGATTGTTCGGACGCGGTTTTCCTTGATTGCCTGCCGTAGGTCTCCTTCGTACTCAATCAAAATGTTGTCTAACTCGTATGTCGTATGGGAGTCTTGGCCGCCTATCGTCGGCAGCCCTGTTTCTTTCGCTGCTTTCGCCGGGTTTTTCCGGTTTAGCGTCGTGTGGCCGTTTATTGTTTCTACCGCGTCGAAGGGGACCGTTTTGATTAAGTCGCCTACTCCTCCGCGGTATAGGTCGTATGGGTGAGGTGCTACGGCCAATCCTCCAAGCGCGTGAATTTTTTCGACTGTTTCTTTGGCTGAAAGGCCGGGTGGAATGTTTTCTTTGACGTCGACTGCGAGTATGTGGCCGTCGGAAGAGCTTACTTCAGCGCCTGTTATTATGAGGAATCCATGCGGGCAGTTTTTTTGAGCTTCCAGTCCGCCTAAGACGGAGTCGTGGTCTGTTATGACCATTCCGTCTAGGCCTAGTTTGGCTGCGGCATCTACCATTTCTTTTGGTGTTGCTGTGCCGTCTGATTTTGTTGTGTGGACGTGGAATGCTACGCGCATTCTAGCCTCCGTTTGCGCATTCGGCTTTGCAGGAGGCTGCTTCTGCGGGTGTTGGGGCGTAATCGCAGATTTGGCATAAGTCGCTGGTTCCTTCGGGGTTGATTACTTGCGTGATGTTTGCGTCTTTGGGCGGGGTGAAAAGTGTTTTGTCAAGTGTTGCGCGTTCGCAGGACATAAGGTCAAGCTGTCGGGTTATTTCCTCGCGGTCTATTGTCATGTCGTACAGCCCGGTCAGCTTCCCGACTGAGGACTCCTTGTCTTTTATGCTCCATGAGATCCAGTTCGGTGAGGGGGGATTGTTTACGTACATTGTGCCGTTGTGGAGTATTTCGATTAATGTCCCTTCGTTGTCGGGAGCCGTAAACTCCACTCGGATGTCTTCTTGAGACACATATATTACGGGGTGGCTTCCGTCTTGCGCCTGAACTGCGCATATCATATCCCCGCCGTCCGCAAGAAGCTGACGGTTAGATGCGCGAGGAGGAATAGTAGTAGTGGTCGTCGAAGCCGAATGAGGCAAACCGCCAAACGGCTGCTGCGGCCTATGGTCCTGAACGTAGATAAGGCATATGAATGCTAGAACGACCGCAACTGCGAAGCTGACGATTTCTCTCATGGCGGATTAATTAGTGGGTTTCCCGTAAAAAACGTGCCTAACCGGTCTCGGCTTCTTTTTAATGTTCTTCGGCTAATACGTTTCGGGTGGCATGATGGCTGAAGGTGCTTTGAAGAGGACGCCGCTATACGAAACCCACGTTGCGCTTTTGGCTAAAATGGTGGACTTCGGCGGCTGGGAGATGCCAGTCGAGTACTCTGGGGTCATAGCCGAACACACCGCAGTCAGAACACACGCAGGACTATTCGACGTATCCCACATGGGAGAATTCCTAGTAGAAGGCCCGGACGCCGAAACATACCTCAACAACCTTGTCACAAACGACGTGACGTCTATGACGGACGGCCGCTGCCTTTACACGCCCATGTGCCGTCCGACGGGCGGAATAGTTGATGACCTCGTCATATACCGGTTTAACCATGAGAAGTATCTTATGGTGGTGAATGCCGCCAACATAGAGAAAGACTTTGCTTGGGCCAAACAGCACCTGCCCGCTAAAGGGGTTCGGCTTACAAACGAAAGCGACAAGTACGGACTAATCGCCCTGCAGGGGCCAAACGCAGAAAAAATACTTACGACGCTTACTGCCGCAGACCTTGCGCAGCTGAAATACTTCCACTTCATCCCCGACGTAACAGTCGCCGGCATAAACACGACCGTTTCGCGCACTGGATACACGGGAGAAGACGGATTCGAACTGCTCGTTGAAGAGAAAGACACTGCCAGCATGTGGAAAGCGCTCACAAAAGCCGGAAGCTCCAGCGGGCTTGTTCCCTGCGGGCTTGGAGCGCGCGACACACTGCGGCTTGAAGCCGCCTTAATGCTTTACGGCAACGACATAACCGACGCGACCACACCCCTTGAAGCGACAATTGGCTGGACTGTGAAACTCAACAAGACAGTTTTCGTCGGCAGGGACATACTACTTAAGCAGAAAGAGCAAGGAGTAAGGAAGAAGCTTGTGGGCTTCAGTATGACCGAGCGCGGCATACCCCGCCACGGCTACGAAATAACTGGCAACGGGGAAAAAATTGGCGACGTCACAAGCGGAACTTTCAGCCCCACATTAAGCGAAGGAATCGGTTTAGGCTACGTCCCGACAGAGTACGCAAACATTGGAACACCCCTTAAGGTAGTCATACGCGGGAAGGAAGTATCCGCAGAAGTAGTCGAAATACCGTTTTACAAAAGAAAGAGGTAAGGAAATGAAAACACCGGAAACCCTAAAATACAGCAAGGACCATGAGTGGGCGAAAGAGGAAAAAGACCTCGTAACAGTCGGAATCACTGATTTTGCGCAAAACGCCCTAGGCGACGTCGTATTCGTAGAACTGCCAAAAATAGGCGCAAAAACAATGCAAGGAAAGGCCGCGGCTGTCGTTGAGTCGGTGAAATCAGTGAGCGACATATACGCCCCCGCCTCAGGGGAAGTCGCCGAAATAAACGAGGACTTAATTGACACCCCGGAATTAATCAACAAAGACCCCTACGGAAAAGGGTGGATACTTAAGATAAAGCCCTCAGACAAAAACGAACTGAACCGGCTGATGAACGCCGCAGACTACCAAAAACACACCGCCTCAGGAAAACACTGAAACAGCAATGACATACGTTCCAGTAAGCATAGAAGAAAAGGCGGCGATGCTAAAGGCAGTGGGCATCCACTCAACTCTGGAACTATTCAAAGACATACCCGAATCAGCCCGACTCACAAAAGACATCAAACTCCCACCAGCACTAACCGAATACGAACTAATAGCACACATAAAAACTCTCGCGGAAGACGGCACAATACCCGCAGACGGCCGCTGCTTTCTGGGAGCAGGACTTTACCGCCACTTCATCCCGTCCGCCGCACCCAAACTAGCCCAACAACCCGCATTCCTAACCGCCTACACACCCTACCAAGCGGAAGTCAGCCAAGGAACACTCCAAGCCCTATTCGAATACCAGACGCTGATGTGCGAACTAACAGGCCAGGAAGTAAGCAACGCCACACTGTACGACGGCTCCACAGCCACAACAGAAGCAGCCCTCATGGCCACCCGCATCGCACAAAGACCGCAGATACTCGTCTCACAGGGAGTCCACCCCCACGTCAGAGGAGTCCTTTCCACATACGGCGCAAACACAAACCACCCGGTCACGGAAATACCCCTAAAAGACGGAGCCACAAACCCGCAAACAATAGCAAACGCAATCACGCCCCAAACAGGCGCAATAGTAATCCAGCACCCCAACTTCCTAGGCCACACGGAAGACGTCCAGCAAATATCCAAAATAGCGCACGAAAAAGGCGCGCTGCTTATCGTCAGCGTGCTTGAGGCCACAAGCATGGGACTTCTTGCGCCGCCGACAGAAGCGGACATAGTCGCGGGGGAAGGACAGACTTTAGGCTTACCTTTGAATTTCGGCGGTCCGCACTTCGGATTCCTCACCACGAAGATGAGCTTTGTCCGGCAGATGCCCGGAAGGCTCGTGGGGGAGACGGTGGATGCGGACGGAAAACGAGCATACGTGCTAACGCTGCAGGCGAGAGAACAGCACATAAGAAGGGAGAAAGCATTAAGCAACATCTGCACAAGCCAGAGCCTCATGGCCATCCAGGCTGTCGCGCACCTTGCTCTTTTGGGGACTAAAGGTTTCAGGCATGTGGCGGAGTCAAGCCACAGGAACGCTGTTTACTTACGCCGCAACCTCATTGAGAAGGCTGGTTGGGAGGCGCCTTTCAACCGCCCGTTCTACAATGAATTCATTCTTACTCCGCCTAAGGGCGCACTGGAACGCCTGACTGAAGCAGGATTCCAGCCGGGGCTGCCCATAGCCCAAAAGGAGTACCCGCGAGGACTGCTTGTTGCAACGACTGAGCTCCACACTAAAGGAGACTTGGACTCCTACATAGAAGCGGCAACGGAGGCGGCAAAATGACAAATCTCATATTTGAAAAAAGCAGGAACGGCAGACGAGGAGTCATACCTCCGCGCGGCACGGCAGGTGAACCGATTGCCCTGCCTAAGGAGGCTTTAAGGAAGTCGCTTCATCTTCCCGAACTTGGCGAAGTTGACGTGGTGCGCCATTTCACAGAGCTTGCTTCCCGAAACTATAACGTAGACAAAGGATTCTACCCTCTTGGAAGCTGCACAATGAAGTACAACCCCAAAATAAACGAAGACGCGGCAAACCAAGAAGGATTCCTCCGCCTGCACCCCCTACAGGAGGAAGATGAAACCCAAGGAGCCATGCGCCTAATGTACACGCTCTCAACAATGCTCTCCGAAATAACAGGATTCCCCGCATTCACACTGCAACCGGCCGCAGGAGCGCACGGAGAACTCACGGGACTGCTCATAATCAAAGCCGCACTCAAAGACAAAAATGAGACGCGCCGAAACAGAATACTAATCCCAGACAGTGCCCACGGAACAAACCCGGCTTCAGCCGCAGCCTTAGGGTTTGAGATAGTCGAGATTCCAAGCGACGGCAGAGGAAACATTTCATTGGACCTTCTTGCCGCGGAAGCCGACGACCGCACGGCCGCTTTGATGCTCACCAACCCTTCTACGCTGGGGCTGTTTGAGGAGAACATACTTCAGGTCACTAAAATTATCCACGACGCGGGCGGATACGTCTACGGAGACGGAGCCAACCTTAACGCCATAGTGGGGATAACGCGCCCAGCCGACTTGGGTTTCGACGTCCTGCACATAAACTTACACAAAACATTCGCAACACCCCACGGCTCAGGAGGACCCGGCTCAGGACCGGTAGGCGTCACCAAAGACCTTGAACCGTACCTGCCCGCGCCAATACTTGTGAAAAAAGGAGGCAGAATACGGCTTGACTACAACCGCGAAAAAAGCATAGGCCGCGTCAGAAGCTACTTCGGAAACTTCGGCGTGATGGTTCGCGCCTACGCCTACATGAGAAGCCTCGGCGGACGGGGACTAAAGAGGATGTCTGAGCAGGCGGTGTTGTCCGCCAACTACATGCGCGTCAAACTAAAGGATTACCCCCCCGCAATAGACCGCACATGCATGCACGAAGTCGTACTTACAGGCAAACCACTCGCAGACGAAACCGGAGTGCACACGCTGGACGTGGCCAAAAGCCTCCTCGACTACGGCGTACATGCGCCCACAATATACTTCCCCCTCATAGTCCCAGAAGCTTTGATGATAGAGCCAACTGAAACAGAAAACAAAGACACCCTCGACGCATACGCAGAACTCCTCCTAAAAATCAGGCAGGAAGCCAAAACAAACCCCGAAAAAATCAAAACAGCCCCACACAACACGCCAGTAAGACGACTAAACGAAACACAAGCCGCAAGAAACCCCGTACTACGCTGGACCCCAAAGAAAAACGGCGGATAAACCAAATGAATCCCCCAGAAAGAAAACCCGCCTGGCTTAAAGCCCCACTACCCGGAGGAGAAAAATACGCGGCCGTCTCCAACATCCTAAACCACCTTCAACTTACCACAGTCTGCCTGGAAGCCAAATGCCCCAACAGAGGCGAATGCTGGAATGCAGGGACCGCTACCTTTATGGTGTTGGGAGACGTGTGCACTCGAGGCTGCAGATTCTGCGCAGTCAAAACATCACTAAAAGGAAACCCCCTCGACACAAAAGAACCGGAAAGAATAGCTGAAGCCGCAAAAAAACTCGGCCTCTCATATGTAGTTCTCACAAGCGTCACCCGCGACGACCTGCCGGACGGCGGAGCAGAACACTTTGCCGCATGCGTCGCAGCAGTGAAAAAGAAACTCCCGAACGTCCCCGTAGAAGCATTGATTCCCGACTTCGACGAGAACGGCATCAAAAAAATGCTTGACGCCAAAGTAGACGTCCTCGCCCACAACATAGAAGTCATCCAGCGTCTGACGCCTCTGGTGCGCGACCCCCGCTTCTGCTACACCAAAAGCCTAGAAACACTAGAGAACGCCAAAAAAAATTCCCCAAACACCCTCACCAAAAGCAGCCTAATGCTCGGCGTAGGAGAAACAGACGAGGAAATAACAGCGGCCCTACGCGACTTACGGGCTGCCGGATGCGACATACTAGTTTTGACGCAGTACATGCAGCCCACACCCAGCAACCTTCCGGTTAAGGAGTACGTCCACCCGGAAAAATTCGAAGCCCTCAGAAAAAAAGCGTGCGACATGGGATTCCCCATTGTAGTAGCTCACCCGCTGGCCCGCACAAGCTACCGTGCCCGCGAATCTTACCTGTCGGCGAGAAAACTCTGATTTAAGCGGAGACGACAAAATGGGGTAAAGAACCGGCACCCCATGAAAGAAAACGCAGTACTTCGCAAATCTCCCGGAGGCAAACTACTTAGGACTATAGCCCGCACAGACGGAGGAAAAATAATCTCAATAAAATTCACCGGCGACTACTTCGCCCACCCGGAAGAAGCCGTCGAACAACTAGAAGCCGAACTCATAGGATGCCCCACCAAAGACGTCGCCACAAAAATACGCGAACTGCTTAAAAAACACCCGGTCGAATTCTACGGCATAACCCCCGAAGAACTAATCGCCTCAGCAGCGGAGGCCGCCGAATGAAAGAGAAGTGGAGGCTGCTTCTTACAGGCTTCCAGTGGGGCCCATACAACATGGCCCTTGACGAGGCGGTGCTGAACTCGGTGAGCGAGGGAAAAAGCCCGCCTACACTTCGCCTTTACGGCTGGAATCCGCCTTGCGTCACGGTAGGGTACTTCCAGAGCCTAGCGGCAGAAGTGGATGTCCGCCTGTGCAGGCAACTGGGTGTTGACGTCGTAAGAAGGATGACTGGCGGAGGAGCAGTCTACCACAAGGAGGAGGTGACGTACAGCGTACACGTACCTGAAGCGCACCCCATAACACCAAAAAACATTCTGGAAAGCTACCGTCTGATATGCCAGGGGCTTACGAAAGGACTTACGCACTTGGGCATTAATTCGGAGTTTGCGCCATTAAACGACATCATCACAAACGGGAAGAAGATCAGCGGAAACGCCCAGACCCGCAGAAAAAACGTGCTGCTTCAACACGGCACAGTACTCCTGAATGTTGACGTAGACGAGATGTTCAAAGTACTGCTAGTGCCCAACGAAAAGCAAAAAGGAAGGGTGATACAAGACGTCAAACAAAGAGTCACAAGCGCAAGCGAAATCCTCAAGCGCGACGTCAAATTCGACGAAACGCAAAAAGCCCTCAAAAAAGGATTCGAAGAAGCACTACACATCACATTAACGGAAGGATCACTAACGCAGCAGGAAAAAGAAGAGACTGCAGAACTGCAAGCAAAATACAGTTCAGACGCATGGAACAACAAAAGATGAAGACATACGACGCCATATCGCTTGGAGGCGGACCGGGCGGATACATGACCGCACTCCGAGTAGCTCAAAACGGAGGAAGCGCTGCAGTAGTCGAAGCGGAAGGTGTAGGTGGCGAATGCACCAACCACGGATGCATACCGACCAAGACCCTTCAGGCAGCGGCGCACATCAAGAAAGACTTGGACAAGAAATCCCGTCGCTTCGGAATAACCGCTGAAGCAACGGTCGACTACAGGGCGCTCATCAAAAGGAAGAATCAGGTCGTCGCCACACTTGCAACGGGCACTGAAAACCTGCTCAGAACATACGGCGTCGACATAATACGCGGAAAAGGCGTTCCAGTATCTCCGACACAAGTCCGAGTTGAAGGAGAAAAGCCCGCCGAAATAACAGCAAAAAACATCATAATCGCGTGGGGAGCCCACTCCATATTTCCTCCCGGATTCGCACCAGACGGCACATTCATACACGACAGCCGAAGCTTACTTGCAAACGAAACCCAACCGCAAAAACTCGCCATAATAGGCGGAGGAGTCATCGGCTGCGAATTCGCAAGCATACTAAACTCACTCGGAACAAACACAACAATCATAGAATCACTCCCAACAATACTGCCCACCCTCGACCCAGACATCTCAAAGGAAGCAACCAGACAGATGACCAGAGACGGAATAAGAATCCTCACATCAACCAAAGCAGAATCAATAAACACAAAATCCCGGACGATAACAATCGAAACGCCCGCCGGAAAAGAAACTCTACAAGCAGACGCAGTGCTGGTCGCAGTAGGACGACGCCCCACAATCAACGAAGAGCCGCTCAAAAAAATCGGCGTCAAATACGACCCAAAAAAAGGCATTCCAACCGACGAAAACCAGCAGACAAACATAAAAGGGATATACGCAGTCGGAGACGTCACAGGCGGACCGCAATACGCACACGCAGCATACCACCAAGCGGACACAGCCGCAGCACACATACTCAAAAAAACCCAACATACAACATCACCACTACCATCAGCAATATTCACCCTACCCGAAATAGGCACAGTAGGACCTACTGAAGACGAGGCGCACAAAAAAGGGGATATAACCGTCGGACGCTCGGAATACGCCATACTCGGCAAAGCCCACGCCATGGCCGAACGCGAAGGTTTCGTTAAGGTAATTGCTGACGCCAAAACAAAGAGGATAATTGCCGTCCACATGATTGGCGCTCAGGCGACAGACCTCATTGCCGAAGCGGCACTAGCGATAAAACTCAACGCCACACTCGCCGACGTTGCTGGAACGATACACGCTCACCCAACTCTTGCGGAGGCGCTGGAGGAAGCGTGCGCCAACGCCATAAAACAAGGAAGACACACTATCAGGCAAAATTAAGGCTAAACGGGATAGACAGCAAGTTCCATCCTGGCGAAAGACCTACGGCAAAATTACCCGGCAGAACCGCGAGGGAGGTTCCATCCAGAGCAGGAACGAAAGCCGAAGAATTAACGTTGAATAAATCGTAAACTGTCGCCGCAACATCTGTTTCCTTACGGTCGCCTTCCCGCGCGACAGCCCACCCTTTGTTGCTTGCCACAAACAATACAGACAAGTCGGGGTTACTGACTCCGCCCGACGTATGACCTGCGCCATTTTCCTCAAACCCATGATCAGTCGTGATAATAATCACCGTCTCATTATACACACCTAACGTTCGCAATTCTTCGGTAATAATCCCTAATCCACCGTCCGCCTCCACAAGGGCGGCCCGATACTCTGCACTACCCTCGCTGAAAATGTGACCCGCATAATCAGGGTCTGTAAAATGAACGAACAAAAAGAAACTCCCGTTCCCATATTGCGAAAGAAACTTAAGCGACTCGTTGGCCACACCCCCGGCGCGGGCACGCGACGAAGAGTACTTACCGCCAATCAAAGAAAAGTTCCCCCACCACCAGATGGACTGCCTAGCATTAGACAACAGGCTATCAGGCACATAGCAAGTACTTTTACCCCAGACAGAACCAGTCGCCAGCCCAAGAACAGACGCATTAAGCCGCTCAAAAACAGAGTACCCTAAAGGTAGCGAAATCCCGCATGTGTTATTCACCACTCCAGACGCACTACTTCCGTAGCCAGACAACATCGCCGCATGACCGGGGGCAGTCGTAGTAACCGAATGATCCGCGATTGTGACGTTGGTAATCCGCCCTTCAGCTATAATAGCAGACAAATTCCCCAATTCACCCGACGCTAGCATATCATTAAGCCGTGCAACCCTCACGCCATCCCAAGAGACCAAAACCACCCTTGAAATATTGGACACGTGAAAACCTTGAACAACATCGACGCTCAAGTCACGGGACATAGATTCAGAAACAACAACTCCCCAAAGAACCAAACAGACAAGAACCACGCCAACAACCAGCCGCCGCGTCATAAAAACACAGTCCATATCATCGCAATGATAACTTTGGACCCCGAACATCCTTTAAAGTTGTACCCTTTACAGAATACCTGCTAGAAGGCGGCTGCTCCGGCCGTGCTAGTGTTTCTTTGCCTAGTTCTTGTATTGCTTTCACCAGGAGTTCGTTTGGGGAATCTTTGAGTATGCTCGATTCTGAAAGCACGTAAAGTTTTTTGAGTTCTGAGATGTGTCCTCTTTCGGTTTGGAGTATGTGGAAGTAGTGGTCGAGTTCCATTATTGAGCGGAATCCGTAGACTACCATGTGGGTGAATTCTCCTTCTTGGAAGCGGAATACGCGTATAAGATGCGGGCCGCTCATGCGGTTGGTTATGTCTTCGTCTTCCAGCCGCGTCCATGCGCCGGACTTGAATTTGAAGAAGCCTATTGCGAATACTGAGATTCCGACTTTTGAGTAGTCGACTATTGCAGTGTATCCTTTGATGATTCCTTTCTCCTCTAGTTTGTCTTTGATTTTTCCTGCAGCTTGGGGAGTGATTCCAAGGTGCTTTCCTATTTCTGTCGCGGATGTCCGCCCGTCCGTGAGCAGGAACTCAAGGACTTTCTTCTCGTTATCGGTAAGTTTGACTGTCATCGCAATAGTTTCAAACCAAAACTGGTTTCAATTTTAAACTAAATACTTTAAACTTTAAAAATATTTTCTAAAAATAGAACAAATTAGTTTCAAATTTAAACTAATGTTTTTATACGCCAAAAAGATATACTCAAGAAGTTTTTCCCAAAGGTGAAACAATGACAGACGAAACACTACAAAAAATACTGAAGAAAAACCCAGGAGAACCAGAATTCCACCAGACACTAACAGAAGTATACAACTCCCTACAACCCGTATTCAAAAAACACCCGGAATACGCAGAAGCAAAAATATTCGAAAGAATGACCGAACCCGAACGCACAATAACATTCCGCGTGCCCTGGATGGACGACAAAGACCAAGTGCAAGTCAACAGAGGATACCGCATAGAATTCAGCAGCGCAATAGGACCCTACAAAGGCGGCCTACGATTCCACAAGACAGTAAACCTAAGCATACTGAAGTTTCTAGGATTCGAGCAGATACTCAAAAACTCCTTAACAGGCCTCCCAATGGGCGGCGGAAAAGGAGGCAGCGACTTCGACCCCCACGGAAAATCAGACGACGAAGTAATGCGCTTCTGTCAAAGCTTCATGAACGAACTATACAGGCACATAGGCCCAGACACAGACGTACACGCAGGAGACATAGGAGTTGGCGGCCGCGAAATCGGCTACATGTTCGGCCAATACAAGAAGTTGACTAACAGCTTCACCGGAGTACTTACGGGTAAAGGTCTCACGTGGGGCGGAAGCCTTGTTAGGACTGAAGCCACCGGGTACGGTTTGTTGTACTTCGTGGAGGAGATGCTGAAGACCAGGAAGGAATCGATGAGAGGCCAAGTAGTAGTTTCGTCCGGAAGCGGGAACGTTTCAATATATGCGGTTGAGAAATGTGAGCAGATGGGCGCTAAAGTCGTCGCAATGAGCGACTCAGGCGGTTACATATACGACAAGGAAGGCATTAATCTCGCAACGGTCAAGCACATTAAAGAAGTCGACAGAGGTCGCATAAGCGAATACGTCAAATCCCATCCGAAAGCAGAGTACCACGATGGTTCAGCAGGCATTTGGAGCATAAAATGCGACGTCGCCTTACCAAACGCTAAAGAAAACGAACTTGACGAGAAAGCCGCGCAAGCGCTCGTCAAAAACGGAGTGATAGCAGTCGCAGAAGGCGCGAACATGCCCAGCACCCCCGGCGCAATAAAGGTATTCCATAAAAACAGCGTCCTGTTCGGACCGGCAAAAGCCGCAAACGCCGGAGGAGTCGCCGTGTCCGGCCTTGAGATGTCTCAGAATAGCCAACGGCTGTCTTGGACTTTTGAGGAAACAGACGCCCGGTTGAAGCAGATTATGGTGGACATACACAAGAATGCGCTTGCTGCATCGGAACAGTACAGCACAAAAGGCAATCTCGTGGACGGCGCAAACATCGCAGGTTTCCTTAAGGTTGCAACCGCAATGACGCAGCAAGGCCTGGTGTAAAGGCGATACATGTCCGGCCTATTTTTCCCTTTTTAAATTTCTTGCCAAGTTTTAACTGGATACGCGTAAGGTTTCATGTGGCACCGCAGCGAACAACGGGGCTTCTCGCTTTAGCTCTTCTGTCCCTGATTCTCGCGTTCACCCTCCTGCACGCAGGATATGCCGCCGCCTATTCTCAGGCCGGAAACGACACGTGCGCCTGCGGAAACGGCGACACCTCCTTGGGCGGAAGCGCCACCAACGCATGCCTGGACTGCTCAGGCGCGCTGGGCGACAGCACACACTGCGCGACATTAGTCTGGTATTCCGGCAGTGTACCCGTCTCAAACTACAGCGGAAACTGCATCGACCAACGCTTTTTCTCGGAAAGGACGTTCGACTGCGGCGGAAACACGCTCAGGGGAAGCGGCTCAGGCTATGGGATATATTTGCCGACGAGAACCGGCGTTATAGTGCAAAACTGCGTCATAGAACGGTTCACAACCGGCATATGGCTGACGGGATCCCAGAACTGCCGCCTCGAGAACAACACCCTCCTCAACCACACTTCCTATGGAATCTACATGCGGGACGGGCAAAACAACACCCTCGCCCACAACACCGTCCTCTACAGCAGCTACGGAATATTCGTCAATTCCACGGCCTTTACCTTTACCAGCGGGAACGTCATTTTCGGCAATACCGTAAACTACAGCGCATATAACGGGATGACTTTCTTGGGGACAACGGCCAGCGGAAACAACCTCACAGGCAACACATTCTGCGCAAACAATCAGGCAGCATCCACATGGCTTGACATATCAAGCGACGCCAACAACACAGGAAACAACAACACCTGCGACACGGTCTACAACTGGACGGACGAAGGCCGCTCTCTGGGATGCTCCAGCCCCTGTAGCATATCGCCCTTCCAAACAAGCTTATATACGGGCTGGAATCTGATTGTACTCTCACTCAACGTATAGGACAGGAAAGAGGGCTGGCGTCTGGATGCTTAATAACGCCCGCCACCCCAAAGTATTATCCTTGAGTTCGTAATCAGACGTCAAGGGCTCGTGGGGTAGCTTGAATAGAGCCCCTTTCTTTCTTAGGAAGAAAGAAAGGCCCTCGGGTTCAAAGAAAGAAAAAGACGCATAAAGGGCTCGTGGGGTAGCTTGGATATCCTACGGGGCTTCGGAAAGCCAACAATGCTTAGAGAAACCCCGGGACCTGGGTTCGAATCCCAGCGAGCCCGTCAGTTAGGAAAAGAACGGTTTGGCTCGCCCTCTATGGGGGCTTGCCAGCTGATTTTAGGCGTAAAATTGAATTTTTTTGTCAAGAATTTTCGCCCAAAACCATGAAAAAAGAAAAAACTGTAGACGAGGCCATCCAATCTACAGATAACCTCACAGCAGACGATTTTCAGAAAGCACTTCGACCGATAGCTTCACTAATCAGAAAGTCTGAAAAAGCACAGCAGAAACTGGCTCCAGGAACGTGGCAACATTCGATGCTGCGAAACAACCTCAAAGCGTTACACATTGCATGTGCGCTAATGAACAAGGAAACCGATGATATGGATAACTTCACGCGGGACGATTTACAGGAAGCCCTCCGCGCATTTGCTTCGATGATAAGTAAGGCCGAAAAATCTCAAGCAAAATTCTCGCCAGGAACTTCTCAACATACTTTGCAGCGAAATAGACTCCAGTCGTTGCGCATAGCATCCGCGTTTATAAAAAAGTCATTAAGAAAGACTTAGTCTACACGTCATCGGTTTAGTGGACGCTTGAACTTGGGTTCGAACGCTCGGAAACCCGAAGGTTTCCGGCGCGCCAAAATCGCAGGGCGATTTTGAGCGTCCCAGCGAGCCCGCTTAGCACCAAAGTATTTTTGTTTCTTGACAGTTTTAGAGTGGGGGGAAGTGGATTAAGCGGGTTTTTGCCGGCTGTAGTGCCCTTTTAATCCCCGGTATCTTATGGATTATTGGGGTTTGGGGGGTTCTTGCGGCTTGGGTTGGTGTGCTGTAGGATGAGGATATGACGGCGAAGAATGCCTTTACGTTAGGTTCGGCTGCGTTGGCGGTGTTTGTTCTGCTTAGCGGGTGGGCGATGGGTGGGTTGGATTCTAGGGGGCTTGACCGCAGTTTCTTTTTTGACAGTGATTATTCGCCTATAGCCCAGATTGTTGTGGGTGATCAGGCGGCTTCTAGTGATGCTGTGGCGGCGGGAAATATTGCGGCGGCTTTGGGTAATCTTGCTTATACGGTCCGTAAGGAGAATGATTCGGGGGGTGTTGTTGTGGAGACTAAGCGGCTTCTTCTTTCTTCGCCTATTGCGGGGGCTACGGGGAAGTATGTTCAGGGTGAACGCGAGGTTACGCCGGGGGTTGCTTTGTTGGATGAGGATGGTAAAGCGAATGGTGTGGCTGATTTTTATGAGCGGCATGTGGGGCTTGCTTTTTTGAACGGCACTTTTGTTTATGGGAAAGACGGTTTTTTGATGTATAATCTGGCGTGTAATCTGGAGCACAGTGATGTCTCGGTGCTCAGGCAGGAGGATTACGGGAATATTCACTGGCTTTTTTGCCAGGGATTCTGCTCGGATACCCTTCAGAACCCGATGCATACTTTTGAGGAAAGTATTAGGGCGGATTACAGCGGATTGCAGTGGCTTGAGAACGGCTTAAGCAGCGACGACCTTGAGAGGCTCCAGTTGGATGTGGACGGCAAGTCCTTTGTTTATGCCGTGAAAACAGGTGAATTGCCGCTTTCTCGGGTAGGGGAGTCGGACGCGCCCATCGACTATGAGTATAGAGGCAAATTCCTCCTGTTCGGGGAAGAATACTACGTGAAGGATGTTGCGGGCCTTAATGAGATTCATCTTGCTAAGGGGAAGGTTTTGGAGGGTATCAGCAGCGAAGGTTTCACCAGCAGTTTCTTGGGCTACAAGTTTAAGGTGGACAGCATACTTTTTGCGGGGGAGTATAAGCCTGCGGGGGTGATTCTTGACGTTGAGACGCCTGACGGGAAGATTGTGCCGGTGAGGATTACGCGCTTGAACAATGGGGTGGTTGACAACCTGGAGATAGCGGGGATTTACGCTGAGGAGGCTGATGGCGTTGTTACTGCGAAGGCTGTGGTTTATGATAACTCTCAGGGGGTGGTTTTGAAGGATGGGTCTGATGTTGTGGTGGGGAATTCTTCGCGGGCGGGTTGGCGTGTTCAGTTCGCAACTGAGACTTCTGATGCTAGTGGTTTCAGGAATACTTTGGATACCCGGGAGTATGTCGGGAAGAACGGCACTATACTTCATAATGTTACTGTCACTTACGTCAGGGATGTTACTCTTAGGGAGAACGAGAGCCTGTTTTTCCCTCAGAGGTATTTGTTCACTTTCGACGGGTACCGGACCAGGGATTTTGCTGTTCCGGTGTGCAGTGGCGGGGGCGGAGTTAACGGCAGCATCATTTTGACTAAGGACGGCAGTTACTCTCCTGTGCTCGCATTCCAGGCGGACGACGGCAACAGGTATGCTTTGCGGCTTGACGGCGGACCTTTTGAGAAGGGGGAATTGCTCATGGTGCAGGGCGGGATAATGGAGTACGTTGATGCGGAGGAGTTGACGAACCCCAGGAGGATGGAGGTTTCATTGAGGAACGTTCTCACAGGCAACGTCGACCGCATAAACCTTGAACCGTACAACAGCACTAAGTTTAACGTGACGACTTACAGCTTTGATGACGGCGAAAGCAACGACGAGTCGTTTGAGATCACTCCGGACGACGACCCTGAGTACACATCCGTTTTCTTCGGCACATACAAGGGCCTGCCTCTTCTGTACGATCAGGATAGGCGTATTTATTTCAGCAATACGACGGTTGCGCCTAATCCGCTGCAGATTGGTAGGTTTGACGACTTCGACGGATACAGCAACCGGCTGTATTTTTGGGCTGTCGCTGAGAACGGTTCGGCCGACCTTAATGCTGAGCCAGTCGGGCTTCACAGCCCTAACCTTAACGACGTCCTTTTTGTTTTCGAGAATGACGAGGAGGAGTTTTATGTTGTGGATTTGTATGACCGCGATTTCAACGGGAGCACCGACGACAGGTTTTATGCTCAAAGCGTGAAGGCGACCACCCACCGCGTATCTTCCTCTTCGCCTGTTTATTCTGCGGATGTCAGAGCCACTTTGAACAATCCTCGAGACACCGTGCTGTATCTACCAGCCGGCGGAGACCGGCTTACTGCCACATACGGCGACAAGCGGATGCTGGAGGAGGTGACGCTATGCCATCCGACAAAACACGTTTACCCCACAGTATTTTTGGGTTTGGGGGAACAATCAACCGCAGTAGACACGGAGATAACAAAGGCGGACGAAGGCACTAACAAGACGGTAGGATGCTGCAACCTGAACGTCGTGCTCTACAACATAACAGTCGGCGGCGAAGTCCTCCGAATCACCCACGTAATCTCTCCGATCACAGGCAACCTGGTCGTCACCCCGCAGGAAGCCAACCCCGACAAGAACCTTATTTTGGTTGGAGGACCTTCCGTGAACAACCTCACTACAATATCGGCGGGAAGCATACTCGCCAGCTCCGAAAACTACGTGGTTCACCTTGAAGGCAACAACACTCTTGTTGTGGCAGGATACAAGGCCACGGACACGCTTAAGGCGGCTGACGCCTTGATTGGGTGGCTTAAGGGGAACATTCACTGAATCAGTTTTTACCTTAAAAGGGTTATAACTGTTTTACTGTATGGACAGGGCTACTGCAGTTGGTGCTGCCGGGTTTTGGGCGGTAGGCGTCGTGGTAGGAGTCCATATCATCCGCGAAGACATGTTGGGTTTGTGGGTCGGCATTTTATGCGCCGCCTACTTAGGGTACTTTATATTTGACACGCTGGATAAGGAGGCCGATTCCTGATGGCGCTCATTCTCGTCGGCTTGGGTTTGTTTAACGAGAGGGACATTACTGTAGGCGGTTTGGACGCGCTTAACCGCGCCCACGTCATCTACGCGGAAATGTACACCAACCTGTGGGGAGGCAGCTTGAAGACGCTGGAAGGCTGGTGCGAGAAGGAGATTATATTGCTTCCAAGAAGCGGCCTTGAGGAGGGGGCACAGAAGATTATTGAGGAGGCGACGGGGTGGGATGTGGCCGTCTGCGTTCCCGGCGACCCTCTTGCCGCAACGACCCACTTGCATTTGGTTGCTCAGGCTAGGAAACGCGGCATTCAGGTGAGGATTGTGCACGCAAGCAGCATTTTTTCCGCTGTCGCGGAATGCGGCCTGCATCTGTACAAGATGGGGCGCACTACGACTCTTGCTTACCCTGAAGGCAGTTATAGGCCGAAGAGCCCTTACTTGGTGATCGCGGATAACAAAGAGGCTGGTTTGCATACGCTAGTGTTGTTGGACGTTAAGGCGGATGAAGGGCGTTATATGACTGTTACGGAGGGGTTGAGTTTACTTTCGGAGTTTGAGTCGGAGGAGAGGAAGGGGGTTTGTGGTCCGGATTCTTTGGTCGTGGGCATCGCCCGGCTGGGTTCTGACGACGCGGTGATTAAGGCGGGGACGCTTAAGGATTTGCTGAAATTCGACTTCGGGCAGCCGCCTCACTGCCTTATTATTCCCGGCAAACTCCACTTCACCGAAGAGGAGATGCTTGATTCCTACAAGTAGCTTAAGCGAGAGGTTCGGGCAGATTAGGCCGGTCTTGCGCCTTTCCTGATTGTCGTTTCCGCTTCTATAAGCGTCTTTTTGTTGTCGTATGAGCGGATGATTTTGTCGGCTTCGTCTGTCTTTCCGTGAAGCGCCTTGGCGTGCCGGACCATCAGGGGCATACAGCGGACTACGTTGTCCACTATGGTTACGTCGGCAGTCTGCGCCGTCCGTGAGAGGGGATTCAGGTCTATGGCAATCACTTTTTTTCCAGCTTTCCTTAGTGCTTCCGTTCTGTCTCCGTCTTCAAGAGGCACTATGACTACGTCCGCGTTTTTAAGCGCTTTGTCTATTAGTGCGCGGGGACTGGAAAGTCCTAAAAGGCGGGTTGATGCGCCTATTCCGTAGACATTTTTCGCCCCGCTGTCCGTGAGTTTTTTGGCTATCGCTTCCTCCCGCTCCCGCGTCCTATAAAAAAGGTTAACTTCAATCTCCGCGTCAGCTGCCTCAGATAGCGCAACCACTTCTTTTGGGCATAATGCGGCGACGTTGCCGTTCACTGAGAACACGGGATTCTTCGCCAAAACCAGAAGCGCCGCAGCCGCACGGCAGGCGCGGTCGGCAAACGGATGAGTCCTCTCGCCAAGCAGGTAATCGAACGCCTCGCCGCGCCCATGAGCAATCAAACCCGCTTCGGCAACCAAACCGGCCTTAAATCCATCGGTAAGAAGATGGCGAACTTCTAATGAAGCCTTCCGCGGGTGGTCGTCCGGCACTTCCACAGCGTTTAAATAGGCATCCTGCGTATATTAGTCTTGGTTGACGGTCATAGCGGGAGAGAAACACCTGCTCTCATTCCGAACGCAGAAGTTAAGCCTCCTTGCGAATCGAGTTGTACTGCTCAACGAGTGGGAAGCTCAGAGCGCTGTCAACCACCCTCTCCTTCTTTTTCCTCACACCTACGCAATTGATACCGTATGGCTAACGAACCCGTCTCCGAAAAACGCCTCGCCGGCATACTCGAAGACATAGTCAAAGGCCGCATCACGTCTTACCATGAGCTTGATGAGGCTAAGAGGCGTGCTGCGGAGAGTGAGGGTTCGGGCGTGTTTCCCAGAAACAGCGACATACTTCGGCTGGCAACTCCCCAGCAGCGTAAGGTTGTTCTTTCTTTGCTGAAGAAGAAGCCTACTCGGACCGCTTCTGGGGTTGCTGTGGTGGCGGTTATGACCAGGCCGACTGCCTGTCCGCACGGCCGTTGCGCTTATTGCCCCGGCGGGGTTGCTTTTGGTGTTCCTCAGAGTTATAGCGGCAAGGAGCCGAGTACTTTGCGCGCCATACGCTACGGATACGACCCTTATTTGATTGTGACTATGCGGCTTGCTCAGTTGGAGACGATAGGGCATCCTGTGGATAAGGTCGAGGTTGTTGTGCAGGGTGGCACTCTTACCGCGCAGCCGATGGAGTTTCAGGAGGAGGTCGTTTCGAGCATTTATGCGGCATTAAATGACTACGGCAGAAACAAAAAGAAGTTCATGGGAGAGGACTGCGAAAAGTACGTTGAAGAATACTTCAATAATCCTTACGTCGCTAAAGGCGCAAACATAGAGTATCTTAAGGAGGCCAACGAGAAAGCCGCCGTGCGCTGTGTGGGCCTTGATTTTGAGCCTAAGCCGGAGTATGCGAAGGGGAAGGTAATTGACGACTTATTGCGTTTCGGGGTGACGCGCGTTGAGATGGGAGTGCAGGCGCCCGACGACGAATTGTATAAGAAAGTGAACAGGGGGCATACTGTCCAAGACGTCGTCGATTCTACGCAGCAGTTGAAGGACGCCGCATACAAGGTGGCTTACCACATGATGCCGGGGTTGAACGGAGTAAACCCTGTTTACGACGTCTGGGCCGCCAAAACCGTCTTTGAGGATTCGCGGTTCCGCCCGGACCACATTAAGATTTATCCTCTTCTCGTGATGAAGCACACGCAGTATTATGAGCGCTGGAAGAGCGGGGAGTACACGCCTTATGACACCGAAACAGCGGTTCCGCTTATTGCTGAAATCAAAAGGATTCTTCCGACGTGGGTTAGGACGATGCGCATCAACCGAGACATTCCCGTCACAGACATAGCCGCGGGAATCAAAAACAGCAACCTCGGCCAGCTTGTTTCAGAGTACATGCATGAAAGAGGAATTCAATGCAAGTGCATAAGGTGCAGGGAAGTGTACCATAAGCTCCCGCCGGACGCCAAAGTCAAGCCGGAGGAATTGAAGATAAAGCGTACGGACTATGAGGCCTCTGAAGGGAAGGAAGTGTTCCTTTCGTTTGAGAATGAGAAATACGACGCTTTGTTCGCGTTCATACGCCTTAGGGCGCCCCACAATCCAACCCGCCCTGAAATAACCAAAAACACCGGCCTGATAAGGGAACTGCACGTGTATGGGCCGATGGTGGAAGTAGGCGAGAAGCCTCTTGAGGAATGGCAGCATAGGGGCCTGGGCCGCGAGCTTCTTGCTGAGGTGGAACGAATAGCGCGCGAGGAATTCGGTTTCGACCGGATGATTGTGATTAGCGCGGCGGGCACGCGCGATTACTACAGGAAGCTGGGTTATGAGCGCGCAGGCCCGTACATGGGTAAGAAATTAGTTTAAGCCCGCAAATGAGAGGACTGCGTCTCCTAATGATTTTATGAGGGGTAACGCGTTGATTATGAATGTTAACGCCGTCAAGGCGATGAGCCAGTATGTTATCTTCTTGAGTTGGCCGGGCTTCAGTTTCAGCGCGGTTAGTAAGTTGGGGAATATGAATCCTCCGTCGAATGGGACGACGGGCAGCAGGTTGACGAGCGCTATGTTCAATGTGAAAAACCAAATCCACTCAAGCGCGGTGGTTGCGAATCCTATTGCGGAATAAAGCTGGGGTGCCCTGCTTCCCGCGGCGGTATTGACTATGACCATCACACCAAGGAATCCTTTGCTTGAGTTATCAGGGTTTGCGGCGGCGTTGAACTGGGCTACTCCCGCGCTCGTGTTCAAAACAACTTTGTCGCCGGGCTTCACAGTGGAGGCGGCGGAAACAAAGTCCTCAACGTTTAGTATGGAGTAATTGTTTAGCGAGTAAAGGACGCTTCCTGAACTGACGACCGAGGATGCGGGAGATCCTGCAAAAGTCGAGAAAATCAGTACTCCGTCAGACTTCAATCCTACGAAAGAGAACAGCACCAGCGCCGCAATCAAACCCAGCGCCGCGAAAGACACCAGTAGATTGGAGAAGCTGCCTGCGACGTAAACTCGCGCTGCCGTAAGGTGGGAACCCTTCTTTAACGCCTCCTCGTCGGGCTCAACGAACGCGCCGATAGGAAGCGCGCCAAGAGTGAGCAAGCCCGTTGATTTAATGCGCACCCCGTGAGCTTTGGCGACTATTCCGTGCGCTATCTCATGCGACACTAGCGTAGTTAGCAGCGCGATTAAGGCGTACCACCATGGAATGAATATGTCGTATCCGGGGAATGTTACCCCTAAATTGCCTCCTTTGGTTGCGGGAAGCAGCGGCGAAACGCCCGGCATCGTGGACGCCTTAAACATAATCTGGTATGCGCCAAAAAACAGGCCTGCAAAAAGCAAAACAGGCATCCCGAATACGCCTGTAAAAGACGCAATCAGGACTGAGATTGTTGACGGGGGCGAAAAAAGCAGCATGAAAAACGCGTGGTATGCGACAGTAAAGTACCCCACTGTGACCGCAAACACTGCGTCCATCCTCTTCCTGAATACGACGCCCAACGCGGAAAGAACCAGCGCCGCAACCGCAAGCTCAACGTACCCCGTCAGATAAGCGAACACTGCAGACAACACTCCCACTGCAGGAACAAGAATCTGCAAATGCCTGTAGCCCTCCTTAGTCCTATGCAGGTAAGCGGCTCCAAGACCCCCGAAAGAAAGGAACAAACCGGCGTCCGCCATGAACTTCCAGAATCCGGGAGACAACTTCGCTATCGAGTCGATCAACTTTATCCCCCATCGCGTCCGCAAAAGAAAAACCACGCCTAAAACGCGCTCAAACTTCATGCGAGACAAAACCACGGTTCCCGCAAGGAACAAGCCAACAAACAAAATTGAGGAATCCAATAAAACACCTACTTCTGCTTGTCGCCCTTACGCCGTATGACGACCAAGTCGCCCAACGTCACATCCTTAGGAATCTGACCCTTACCTCCCTGCGGCTTATCCTCGTCCTTAGACGAAGCATACAACCTGACACCAAGCGCCTTGATTATTTTAGCGGCAACAGAAGGCGAAGGAGGAATATGACCCGACTCAATCCTGTGAACCAAACTCTCAGGCTCATTAATAAGACGCCCGAAATCCTTCTGCTTCAAACCCCTCTTCTCCCGCGCACGCCTAATGACTCCGCCATAATCCTCAACCAACTCCGGCTCATCAGGAACCTCAATGAGAACAGCATGCTTAACAGCCTGCGCCGACTGAACCTCAACCGCCGCAGACTTCAACTTCGGCTTGCCTCGGTCGCTAACCTCAGAAACCACAACACCAATACTCGCGCAAGCAGCGCAAGAATTCACCAAACTACCCTCAACCTTAACCTTAAACCCCTCCATAAAACCCTTACCGCACAACTCGCACTCCACCATCAAATCACCCCCACAAAAACCTAAAACAAACGTTATATAGTGAAAACGCCCATAATAAACGTTCCCAAATGGGGCTGTGGGGTAACCTGGCATCCTGGCGGGCTCCAGCGGCAAAAACGACCGAAACAATTCGGCCGGAAGCCAAATATGTTTGGAGCGCTGAGAACCCAACATTGGGTTTGATGACGAAAAACAGGGTCAGAGGAAGAATACCACAAGTATTCAATGCCTTCAAAAAGGAAACCAACCAAAAAGCCGAAGTGACCTGCTGACGGGGGTTCAAATCCCCCCGGCCCCAAACATTTATTTATGAATAAAAAGTTTTTGAGAAACGATAATAACTAAGATCAAAAACATTTGATGGATGGAATAGATTAGGGCCAATATTGAAAGCAGTTGAAATTGTGAAAAGAAAATGGTGAGGATTAGGCTCATGAGGAGTATAAGGATAGGATAAGTTGTTTGTTGGAGTAACATACACTTTCCTTGGAGGTATTCTATCTCGGTAAGAGAATCGGCTAAATCACTATATGCTTTGGAGCCTAAGCGATGTTCTGGTTGTACTGTTTCAAAAAAATGTTCTATAGTCTCTTTCTTTTTTTCGTCAAAGCTTGAGACTACTTTTGATATTTCCTCTCTTTTTTGTAAGAATAGAATGAAAAAAGCAGATAGAACGGTTATCATAACAAGCATAGCAGAAAATACTTTTCCGTCCAATTCTTGTTGCTTATCCTTTGAAAGAGGAGAGTATACCATTATACAGCTAATGGCGATAAGAGCAAAAGCAATAGGTAAAAAGGAGAATATTTTTTCCATGATAGGTATTGTAGAAGTACTGAATATAAGGGACAGATATTTTTTTCGTCAGCGTTTTCTTTTTCGCAAAAAGAAAAAGGTTGGTGTTAATCCCCCCGGCCCCACCTTTTCTATTTTTCTAGTTTGTGGGGTTTGTTTCTGTTATTGTTGTGTGGCCGTTTTTTCTGGTTAGTAGGTAGTCGCGTCTGTCGAATGTTTGGTCTATGATTTCGCGTAGTTGGTCTCCTTGGTACCAGCCGTAGGGGTTTTCTGTTCTTTGGCCGGGTGTTGTGATTTGGGGCATTAATGTTTGTAGGCCTTTTTTGAGTTTCCATTCGGTTATTCGGTATGTTTCTGGGTTTTCTAGTGTGCCTATTGTTATTGAGGTTCTTTTTTGGGATTCCATCCATAGTACGTCTCCTGCGGAGGGGTATGTGTTGTTTACGCCGGCGTGGGTGTGGTAGTTTATGTATTGTTGGTTGTTTGGTGCGCCGTATGCGTTTACTTCCATGAATAGTTTTGGGTATAGGTTTCCTTCCGGGTCTTTTATGCATTGGTCGAATGATACTACTACGTCTACTTTGGTGTCGTATTGTCTGTGGTGTAGTGTTCCGAGTACGTCTTCGAAGCTTCCGTGCCGTTCTACTCCGAATGTTTCCATTAGCGTGAATTGTCGTCTGACCATGTTTTCTATGTGTTGCCGGGGTGTTCCTAGTTCTAGTACGGGTATGTCTCCGTTTTTTACGTGTGCTTGCAGTACGCTTATGATTTCGTCTTGCGGGTCTAGCATGGGCTGTTGGGTGTCTGGGGTGTAGGGGAGGCGTCTTTTTGTTCCGTCTGGCAGGTAGAGGGTTTGCGGGGTCATGCGGAATAAGTGGACTGTTCTTCCTGCGATGTATTTTAGTCGGATGTCGTTTACGGACAGGTCTCTGCCTGCTTCCATGTTATCGAACCAGGCGTTCAATTCGGTTTCCGGGAGTTTAAGTAAGGCGGGGGTCTTCCAAGGGTAGTCTATGGCGTATACTGTTGGGAAGGGCGTTTGATTTCCTTGTTGTGCGTCGTTTTCCTTAAGCATGTGGTAGGAGAATACGCGTTGCTGAGATAAGAGTTTGATTTTGGGGGGTTTATTTGTTGGTTGGTTTAATGGTTGTTTGGTATGGACGGGAGATTTGCCGTATTTCTTGTTTTGTTTTCTTTGGTCGGTTTTGTTTCGGCGGAGGATTGGCCGATGTTTCGTTGTGACTTGAATCATACTGGTTTTACGGGGAGTGTGGGTCCTTTGAGTAATGTTTCGTTTTGGAATTATACGACTGATTTGAGTATGGCGGGTCGGTCGTCTAGTCCTGCGGTTGCGGGCGGCGTGGTGTATGCGGGTATTTATGAGGCTTTTCCTTGGGAGCCGGATTATGGGAGCGGGGTTTATGCGTTTAATGCGTCTACTGGGGAGTATTTGTGGAATTTTTCGACTGTGTTTGTTGATACCATAATGTCTTCGCCTGCTGTCGCTGGCGGGATTGTGTACGTTGGTACGCGGGATAACGAGTTTTATGCTTTGAATGCTTCGACTGGGGGGTTGGTTTGGAATTATTCTACGGGGGATTATTACACTGTTGATGGGGGAATAGATTCTTCGCCTGCTGTCGCTGGCGGGATTGTGTATTTCGGTTCGAACAATCGTAGGGTCTATGCTTTGAATGCTTCGACGGGAAAGCATGTGTGGAATTACACTACTGGCCATTATGTGGACTCTTCTCCTGCTGTTGTGGGTGGAGTGGTGTATATTGGTTCGTGGGATGGTATGGTGTATGCCTTGAATGCGTCTACGGGGGTGAAAATTTGGAATTCTTTGGTGCTTAATGCCGTGGTCGAGTCTTCCCCTGCTGTCGCGTACGGTAGGGTGTATGTCTGCGTGTGGATGTCAAATGACAGTAATTTCTATGCGTTAAACGCATCTAATGGTGCGGTATTGTGGAGTTACAAGATTGACGCTCAATGCCTGTATTCTTCGCCTGCAGCCGCATACGGGAAAGTGTATTTTGGCGCGTGGGACTACAACGTATATTCTTTGAATGCGTCTACGGGAGCGCTGGTATGGAATTATACGACAGGAAACAGCGTCTCCACCTCCCCGGCGATTTCTAACGACGTGGTTTATGTAGGTTCCGGAGATAACATTCTTTACGCGCTGAATGCATCTACAGGGAGTTTAATATGGAATTACGACGCATACGACGGCATAGCCACCTCCCCAGCCGTCGCGAATGGAGTACTGTATTTTGTTTCGAGCGGACTAGGAAGGGTTTATGCTTTAGGAACACTTGAATCCGAGACGACAACAACGACTACCACAACGACGACAACAACCACAACCACTACGACGACAACGACTACCACTATAGGAAACTTCTGGATGCCGATGTTCTCCGACTGGAATTTGATTTCGATTCCGCAGGTAATCTAGGTGTAGGCACTAGCTCGGTTTTACTTGTGGTATTCTTTTCCCGCCTGTATTGTGTGTGCCCGGTATATTTGCTCTGCGAGGATTACTCTAGCCAGTTGGTGAGGAAAAGTCATTTGAGATAAGCTTAAGACGTAGTCGGCTTTTTTGAGCGTGTCTTGTGTGTGGCCGTATGGTCCGCCTATTAGGAAGGTGGTGTCTTGTTTTTTCGCGATTAGTTTGGCGAATTCTTCGGAAGACACTTGTTTTCCGCTTGCTTCGAGGGCAATAATTTGCTGGTCGCTTGATGCGCTTATTTTACTTTGGATTTCCCGGGCCTCCTTTTTTATGGCGACTTCCGGGTTTTTGTCTGAAGATTCTTTGATTTCCAAAACTTCAATCTTCCTAAGCCGCTTATAGTATTCGGCCTCCGCCTGTTGGTAGTGGGGTTCTTTGAGTCGGCCTACGGCTATTATTTTTATCATTGTTCTATGCAGTTTGCTGTTAGGGGTTTTACGGCGCTGTTGTATCTGTTGGCTTCTTGGATTAGTGCGAGTGTTTTTGTGTCGCCGTTTGTTGTTGTGTATGCTCCTGTGAGGCAGTTTACGCGGGTCTGGTTTGTCGTGTCTGATACTGGTACTACTGTGTATACGCCTTCTTCAGTGTTGACTTCGGTTTGGTTTAGGGAGTATATGTTGGGGCAGATTTTGTTTTCTGCTTTTTGTATTAGTTCGTCTGAGTTGGTGGTCAGGCAGATTGTGTTTCCGCAGTCTCCTCCTCCTGTTCTGCACCAGCCGGTTCTGCGGTATAGGGTGAATGTGGCGTTTCCGATTGTGCCTGCTGCTTTGATGTATCCTCCGCGTCCCATGTCGCATTCCGCGCAGGTAAGTTGGATTTCCGCGGGGTTTATGCCGAAGTTTTCCAGCAGGATGTTTTCGAAGTATTGCTTTGTGTTTTCGCGTGCTATTTGGGCTTCAGTTTTGTTCCCTGCGAGTTCAAGACGCATGCTTTCTTCCGTGTCCTTAAGGCAAGTTAGTCCTTGCGTGCAGCTTTTTTGCAGGCTCACTTCCACGTCCGCAAGCTGGTTTTCAGTAATTGGGAACGCAAATACTGCAGGAGAGTAACCTTGCGCGTATACTGACAGCACTTCACTTTGGGGACGCAACCCTTCGTCGCATGAGTAGGATTCTCCCGCGAAGATGCTTCCTTGGGACGAGTCCGATAAAGTTACTTTCGCCCGCCCAGTGAAGTTTTCTTGGGTTTCTGCGTCTTTAATGATAAGCCTTAACCCAGTTTTTACTCCGCCCTCTTCGTAGTGGAATCCTGTTCCTCCGCATAGGCTGTTGTTGTACGGTTGAGTCGAGAGAATTGCGTAGGGGATAGTTTCGTTGTTATCTGGCGTTTGTGTGGCATTTTGGCATCCTGCGGAAAGAAGAGTTAATGCGATTACTGCGGGCACAAGATATGTTTTCATGCGGGAACGGGTTTGTTGCTGCATTTTTATTTGCACTCTTAAGTATTTTCGGGGGAGTTTATGAAAGGTTGGGTTATTTTTTCGGCTTTGCTTCTGCTCATTTCAGCTTCCGGCTTTGTGGGAGCGTATTCTTCTGCGGGGTCGGGCGTCTGCATATGCGGAAACGGTTTGACTACGCTTGGGGGAAACGCAACTGACGCTTGTGTGGACTGTTCCATGGCCTTGGGGGATACTGGCCCCTGCGGGAGGGGCGTCAGGTACGCTGGTACTGTGCCGGTTAACAACTATTCTGGCACGTGCATAAGCTGGCCGTTTGGTTTCAGTAATTTGTTTTTTGATTGCCAGAATAACGTTTTGAACGGTGGCCCAAATTACGGGATAATGGTTATTGCGGCTAACAATGTGACTATTATGAATTGCGTTGTTCATGGGTTTTTTTATGGAGTGGGTTTTTTGGGGGTTGAGAATTCTTCGGTGATCAACTGCAGATTCGACAATAACACCAACTACGGGATTTACTTGAGGGATTCGTCGTACAATCAGTTGATAAACAACACTGCGGACTACAATAACTATGGGATATTCATTTATTCTCTGCTGGGGGGGCAGTCGGTAGGCAACTCGGTTTCGAGGAACAGAGCCAACTACAACATGTATCATGGGATGGCGTTCAGCAACGCCGCGTCTGCCGGAAACACCTTAAACGACAACAGGTTCTGCTACAACAACAGGGCGTCGTTCACCTGGCTTGACATATCAGACGACGACAGCAACACAGGCGACAACAACAGATGCGACTTAGTTTCAACTTGGACCGACACCGGAGAATCAACCGGATGCACTTTTGCGTGCAACAGCAGCAGCGGAAGCGAATACTTTAAGACACTTTACACTGGATGGAATCTCATTGACGTACCGATTCAATTCGCCTGAGTATTTTATTTCACCGTCCAATACGCGAATCTCCTTTCGACTTGGCGCAATATTTGATTCAGCAGGTACCCCAGTATTCCAGTCGCAAGTATTGTTGCGTAAAGCGCCGCCGTATTGTATGTTATTTGGCTGTCTATTATCCGGCGCCCTAATCCGTGTTGTGTTCCTATGAACATTTCAGTGACAATGATGACTATGAGAGACAGGCTTATTGCGCTCCTCAATCCCACTATAGTTTGCGGGAGCGTTTCCCACAAAAGTATCGAAGTGAAAATTTTGATGCCTGAAGCGCCCATGAGCTTGGCCGCCTTTATCCTCGCTTTGTTTGCGTTGATTACGCCGTAGGCGGTGTTGAATGTTATTATCAGCAACCCGCCGAAGGCTGCGGCCGCTATTTTGGGTGCGTCGCTTATTCCGAAGGCAAGTAGGAATAGGGGGAATAGTGCTGTGGGTGGCGTTGACCTGAAGAAGTCTATTGGGAAGTCTAGGGTGCGGTATATGCGTTCGCAATTGCCAATTAGTAGGCCGGCGGGTATGCCTACTAACGCGGCGATTAGGAATGCCGTCAGGGTTTTTGTGAGCGTGGATGCTACGTCTGGCATTATTGTTCCTGATGTTGCCAGGTTGATTAGTTCTTTTATTGTTTCAGTTGGAGGAGGTAGGAAAAAGGGGTCTATTAGTCTGTAGTGGCTTGTGAGCGACCACGCAATTAGGATTATGAGGACGCCCCCTATGATTTGTTTCATTGTGTTTCTCTCGCGAATAATTCAAGGACGTCCTTTCTTGTCTTGATGAATTTTTGTGAGGTTAGTGTGATTGCGTCTCTGGGGCGGGATATTTTGTTTCGGATTGTTCCCGCCACATGCGTCGGGTTTTTGGATAGCACTATTATTTCGTCTGCTATGTGAACTGCTTCGTCTACGTCATGGGTTACCGCAATTATCGTAGCGCCCGCCTTCTGCTGGTACTCTTGGAGTTTCACGCGCAGCCAAAGGTTGACTTCGTAGTCTAAGGCGGAAAACGGCTCGTCAAGCAAAAGCAACGTGGGCTTGGTTATGAGTGTGCGCATGAACGCAAGAAGCTGCTGCTGCCCCCCGGACAGTTCATACGGGTATTTCTTCAGGTCGACTCTTTTTCTGAAAAACCCGTCCGCTTCCTCAACGCGCTCCCTAATTTCCCGCCTATCTTTCCCCTGTATTTCAAGAGGATAAGACAGGTTGCCCCAGTTGTCGCGCCAAGGAAGCAATGACTCCCTATAGTTCTGGAACATGTAACTACAAGTGAAAGGACTGTAGGACGCGTCAACTGCCCCCCCGTCCGGACGGGTTAGGCCGGCTATTATGTTCAGCAGGGTTGTTTTTCCGCTTCCGTTTGGCCCGAATATTGCGGTTGTTTTTCCTTTTTTCGCCGTGAATGTTACGTCTTGTATGATTGTTTTTCCGCCGTATTGCTTTCGTATTTTGGCGGCGGTTATGGGCGTCATGGGTTGTATATGAGGTTGTTTGCGTTGACTGTGCCGTTGATTACTCCGTACTTTGTGAATATGTCTAGGAATTGCTGGTAGCTGTCTACGTCTTTTTTGGTGAAGTCCGTGTACATTTTGTAGACTGGAAGAGGCGTTTTCTGTATCAGCTGGTCGGAGAGCGACACGTATCCTTTCAGGTACTGCTTTGATGACTCGGGGTTGCTGTTTATTTCGTCTGTTGCATGGGCTAACACTTCAATGAATTTCTTAGTCGTCTCTGGATTTTCCTGTGCGTATTGCGTGCGAACTACTCCCACTGCGCCGTACCACGGGTTGGATATGTATGTCACCATCGGCGAGCGGATTAGGTCTTTGCCTATTCCATTTTCCTTGGCGACCGTTCCCATGGGTTCAATCGTAAGCAAAGCATCCACTTGCCCTGCCGCAAGCGCCTGAACCTGCAAACCAGGAGCGATTTCAGTTATTGCTACGTCTTTGTCGGCAGTCAGGTTGTTTTGGGCGAGGATGTGACGGGCTATGGTGCGGAATTGTATTCCGGGCAGTATCCCAAGATTCTTCCCCTTTAGGTCGGCTATTGATTGGAGTGTGCTGTTTTTGCGGACAAGAAGTAGGTCGTTTATTACGTCGTCTCCTCCGCCGATGAACTCATAGACCTTAAGTTCACCCGGCTTCTTGCTTTCCACGATGCCGGTTATTCCCGACGCTGTTCCCGGAGCTCCGAAGTCGGCGCGGCCTGCTACTATGGCGTCCATGAGAAGGTTTGGCGACTCGAATCTTACTGCTGTCACGTTTATTCCTGCTTTCGTGAAGTATCCTTTTTCTATTGCGAGCGACAGAGGCAGGACTTGGGCGACAGGCAGGTATGCGACTGTTACTTGGGTTGTTTCTTTTGGCGTCTCTTTGGGTGCGTCAACTGAGTGCCCGGTTAGGGGCGTGTTTGTGGTTGCGGCAATTGACAGGATGATTGCTATTCCTATGAGTAGTGCTCCTGCTATGAGGTATTTGTTTTTTAACGCGGTTGATTTTTCCATGTTAAACATTGTTCAATTATTCATTATAAGTTTTTATTCTTCTAATTAGGAGAATAACATAGATGACGACCTT
This sequence comes from uncultured archaeon, assembly GCA_902384455.1. Taxonomy (GTDB): domain Archaea; phylum Altiarchaeota; class Altiarchaeia; order IMC4; family SCGC-AAA252-I15; genus CABMCB01. Next base: position 41,747 of record CABMCB010000071.1, on the reverse strand, counting down.
AGCTGACGACCTCGAAGCGTTCGGATTAACGCCCAACGAAACCAAAATATACCTCGCACTCCTCAAACTCGGCCCAACAACAAGCGGCAAAATAATCAAGGAAACCAAAATCCGAGTCTCAGCCGTCTACTACGCCCTAAACAACCTACAGGAGAAAGGCCTAGTAACCCACGTCATTAAGGCGAACCGCAAGCAGTTTCAGGCGGCAGAGCCCGGTCAGCTCCTCGCCTTCGCCGAAGAAAAGCGTAGGCTCGCTGAAGACTTAATACCGCGCCTTGAACCTCTTGTGAAGTCTGCGAAGGAGCCGGTTTCTGCAGTAGTCCACGAGGGATACAAGGGGTATAAGGGAGTGTACGACAGGCTGTTTAGGACATTGAAGAAGGGCGACGAGTACTTCGTCTTCGGCGCCCGCCAAATCGGAGACCCCGTAAACGAAGAACTCAATATTATGCTCACGTCATTCCACCGCCTCAGAGAGAAACGGGGGATTAAAGCCAAAATCATATTCAACGAAGACGTCAGAAAAAACGTGCTTGAGAAAACGCCGGAATTCAAGCTGATGGAAACGAGATTCATGGCCACACCCACCAACTCCTACGTCCTCACTTACGCAGACCGCGTTATAACGTTCCTTTTCACTGAGAGATTGCTTGCGGTGGAGATTGTAAGCAAAGAAGTAGCAGACTCCTACCGCGAATTCTTCAAGTTGATGTGGAAAAGCGCTGAAAGATGATTTTTATGGCAGGCGGAAAAGAGTATTTCATGAAGCGCCTTGCTTTGCTTGGGATTGTGTTTGTGCTTTTTGCGTCCGGCTGCGTAAGCAGAGGAAGTAATGATACAGTCGTTCCTTTTTCCGTCAATGAAAACCGATGTTGCCAAGAGTGCGTCAACGACGGAGGAAACCGAGGAAGCGCCGACTGCCTCCAGGTGCTTAATGAAACGGGCATTACTTCGGGAGAGTGCGTGAGGATTTTCAAGGAAGTCGCGACATACACAGTAGACGACTGCAAAGGCATAGTCAACGAAGCGAACGGAGTCGGAAACACAAGCGACTACATAGCCGACGACGCAGTCAGAACAGACGAAGACGTAATGAACCAGTCGCTCTTGTAGCTTCAGAATGTCCCTGTTTTAACGTATTTCACCAGCGTTCTACGGTGGGGCGGGTTGGAGCTGTCGGAGGACTATCTTTTTCAAGGTCCTTCCACGCCTGCCCATGCCAGTATTGACGCGCAAGACCACCTTCATTGGTCGTGTACTTAGCCGTTTCCTCACCCATCAAAGCATATCTAATTCTGGAGTAAGTTCTCACTGCGAATTTGGCAACAGGATTGTTGCTTACGAACTCATTGAGCCGAGGGGAAGCCTCCATTCCTGAGCTTAAGACCGTTAAACCAGCTTGGACGAATAGACCACCTATTGTCGGGATAAGACCAATAGCCCAGAGTAAGTTAGGTGGGTTTGTAAGGTAGCTTAATGGAAGTAATACTACTTCGGACAAAGCGCCAGCAATGGTTATGGCAAGCCCACCGTGAAAGCCAGTTTCTCTCACTAAGTCGGGGGTGACGTCAGGAGAGACTCCTTTCGTCTTGTTATAGTCTTGCAAAACCAATGCCCCAATTAGCGCCCGCTGAAGCGAGCTTTCTTCGACTCTCGCCTGCTTTGCCACGTCGACAAGGTGATTGTACGGCAACATATCTGCTTGATCTAAAGCAAAATCCTTGCTTGGCTCGAAAACACGCAACCCCTCAAGAGGCTTAACTCCCTCCTGAACAGAACAGTTTCCAAGCTGTATCCTACTTGCCGCCGTTATAATCCCGCCGACATCCTCACTTCGAACAAGAAAATCCGGCTTAAAACCACCCGCAGCATACGCATGCACCCAATCCGAAACCGGCGGACTCAACTGCCTCACGTCCCTGCGACGTTCCTGAACCGAACGCACGTCAGGATTCCAAACCTTATCCACAGCAGCCCCCACTTCACGTTCCATAGCCGCCAACTCAGCAGAAAGCTGCCTCGAATCTACGCCAACACTTGGAGAAGCAACAGCAGCATCCGCAGGCACCTCTTGCGCACGCCGCCGCCCGACAGTAGTCTCCCTCGCTTTCACCATTAATTACCGAGAGAAATAGGGATAAAAACGACTCCGCCTTCTTTTAGAGGCCTTTATAGAATGCGAAGGCCACGAAATACGACCGGCGCCCTTACTGCATTTGATGGTCGAACGCCACTATTTTCCTGAACTCGCGGTATCGGCCTTCTATGTCGGCTTGTGTTTTGTTTTTGATTGCGTCTATGCTGAATCCTTCCACGACGTAGCTTGCGATTACTGCGCCTAGTATCATGCTTTTTTTGATGTCTGCGTCTGTTAGTGTGCCGTGTTTAGCGAGGTGTCCTATTGTGCCTCCTGCGAAGCTGTCTCCTGCGCCTGTGGGGTCTACGACGTTTTCTATGGGGTATGCGGGGGAGGTGAAGAATTCGCCTTCTGAGAAGTATAGTGCGCCGTGTTCGCCTTTCTTGATTATGACTTTTTTGACGCCTGAGTCCAAAAGAGTGCGTCCGCATTTAATGAGGTTGGGTGTGCCGCAGTATTGGCGGGCTTCTCCTTCGTTTATGACTGCCATGTCGACTTTAGAGAGGACTTCGGTGAGAACTTCTTTTTTGGAGTTAATCCAGTAGTTCATTGTGTCGCAGAAGCTGTAAGTCGGCTTCACTTCGTTTAGGACTTTAAGCTGGATTTCGGGGTCGGTGTTGGCGAGAAACAGGTACTTGCAGTTCTTGTATTCCTTGGGGATTTTGGGGTCAAACGACGCCAGAACATTAAGGTCTGTGCGCTTGGTGTGCGCCTGATTCATGTCGTACTCATAAAATCCTTCCCAACGGAAAGTGTCTCCGTCCGCGTACTCAACACCCGCAGTATCAATTCCCCGCCGCCTTAGCACATTAAAGTGCTCGCTTGGAAAATCTCTGCCTACAACCCCGACTACGCCGCATTTGGTGAAGAAGCTTGCGGCCAAACTGAAGTATGTGACTGAGCCGCCCAGTATGTTTTCGCGGCGGCCGAATGGCGTCTCTACGGTGTCTAATGCTATTGTGCCGAGTGCTACGAGGTTCATTGTTTAGAGTTTTAGTCTGTCTACGAGGTAGTATGTTATGTCGCTTTCTCCGTCTACTATGGCGTAGATCATTTCTTTGTTGACTGTTTTTGCGAGCCTGAGTGCGCGTGCCATTTCGGGGAAGCTGCATGTGTATTCTTCGGGCACGACGTGGACGAGTTTGGTTGAGTGGCCGCTTCCGACTGATGTGCCTCGTTCGTATATGCGGAAGTCTGTGCCGAATTTGAGGCCGCTTTTTACGAGTAGGCCTCGTTCCCTAAGGTCTTTGTATACTAGGTATCGGTTGTGGAATTCTTTTTCGTGCGAGGAGCCTGTTTTTATGAGGTCTTCGACGGAAACTTTTTTGTCTCCGTCCATTACGTCCAAGCGGTCTGTGTCTGCTAGGTATGCTGCTTCTATGAGGGATAAGACGATTCTTTTGCCTTCTGTTTCGCCGAATCCGCGTTCCTTAAGCAGTGCGGCTCCGTCTCCCGCTATCACCACTTTAGTGCCAGATAGTATGCCGACTGCTATCGCCGCCGTTGCCACGAGTAATATAAACGGCCCTCTGCATATTAAATACGCCATGATTGTGGTTGGAGTAGAGGGCACTGCCCACACGTTCGGAGTCGGCGTAGTTGATAGCGTCGGCTGGAGGATTCTCTCGGACGTAAGAAGCACTTACACTCCGGCGGTTGGCAGCGGGATTCTGCCGCGGGATGCTGCGCAGTTTATGGGCGAAAACGCGGGGGAAACAATTAGGAAGGCTCTTGTTGATGCGAATGTTGGGTGGAGTGATGTTGATGCGGTCGCGTTCAGTCAGGGGCCTGGACTGGGCCCTTGCTTGAGGACTGCGGCGACCTCCGCGCGGGCTCTTGCTTTGTACCATAAGAAGCCGCTTGTTGGAGTCAACCACTGCATAGCCCATATTGAGGTGGGACGGGTTTTGGCCGGGTTCAAAAAGCCTCTTGTTTTGTATGTTAGCGGGGGTAACAGTCAGGTTATTGAGTTTAATGGTGGGCGTTATAGGGTGTTTGGTGAGACTCAGGATATTGGTGTGGGAAACATGCTGGATAAGTTTGGGCGGGAGGTTGGTATTCAGCATCCTGCGGGACCTAAAATTGAGGTTTTGGCGAGAGACGGTGGGAAGTATCTTCCTTTGCCTTACGTGGTGAAGGGGACTGATTTGAGTTTTTCGGGGATTTTGACTGCGGCTTTGAAGTATCATAAGGAGGGTGAGCGTTTGGAGGATGTGTGTTTTAGTTTGCAGGAAACGGCGTTTGCTATGTTGTGTGAGGTGACTGAGAGGGCGCTTGCTCACTTGAACGCCAAAGAAGTCCTACTGACGGGGGGAGTGGGATACAACAAGAGGCTCGCCGAGATGGTTTCTCTCGTCGCAAGCGAGCACGGCGCCAAGTTCGCCAATGCCGGAAAATACAACGGAGACAACGGCGCCATGATTGCTGTGGTGGGCGCTTTGATGAGGCGGGCGGGACTTGAGACGCCGATAGACGAATCCCAAGTGTACCCAAACCAACGCACAGACGACGTGGAAATAGTCTGGTAAACATTTTTCACCTAAATCTGCGAGGTAATTACTACATATGAAGCAGGCCACCCCACCCAAGATACTAAACGAAGCAGACCTGAGGGAAAGCCCCCAACTTAAAGGAGACTTTGTGGTGGCACTGAAAGGTGCGGCTGACGCCGGGAAAGACGTTAAACTTGACCCTCAATTTTACCCTAAGCTGGCGGCTAACCCTGCGCATCCGCTTGAAGCTGATGCTATTCCCGCTGCTTTGTCTCTTCTTCCTGGGGGGGCAGAGGAACTGCCGGAGTTCATAAGACGACTTGAGGGGAGTGCTATTCAACCTAAAACAAATTTTTGTGGGTATACTATGAGCGCGGGCGCCGAAGACGGCGACATAATTTTCACGATAAACGACCCATTGGATTTCCCCTTAGGGTACTGTAAAGTAGACCTTCAGCCCAAAGAGGATTTGGCCTACATGGCGTACGTCAGAGGGGGAGTTTTAGGAGACCACGTAGGCGGCCTTCTTCATCGCGTAATGATTGGAGCCGCCCGCAAGTACGGTATTTCAAAAGTCACTGACTTGCCCACGAACCCTGCAGTCTTGGTTTGGCTTGTGCGGGAAGGATTCCATCCGGAAGATAACAGAGGCAATCCTCTGCCTGAACTTGACCGCGACATGAGACGCTTGGTGTATGAAGGGGGGCTTGAAGAGGGAGAAGAGAAAAGGAGGAAGTACTCGGAAGCCCAAGAGGCATTCAATGAAGAAAGACGTTTGTTAGAAAAAACCCGCCAATCATTGTTCATGGCTAAAAAGCTGGAGTAAGACGTTTTTTTCCTTTAACTGCAGGTCTTTAATTACCATGCCAATCCGACGCAGCAAAACAACCCCTGCGGAAGGCGACGGAAACGTAACGGGGATAATGCCGTTTGACTTAGGCGACCGTTTCAGATATGCCGACTGGCATAGGCTTATGGTGGGAGATGCCGACGCGGGAATGCCTCCGCGCTACCGGCAGGGAGTGGACTACAATGAGCTTTTTAGAGGCAAAAACGTTCTTGTGCTTGGGGACACCGACCACGAGTCCCTACCCATCCAAAGAGGAATAAAAGGGGAAATGAACAGACTCAAAACTGCGGGAGCCACCCACTTCGCGCTTGAGGTTCCTTCAGACCTTGAAGCACCCTTCAAAGCAGGGCAGCTGACAACCGAAGAAGTAGCCAGAGGAACCTGGATCCCCCACCGGTTCGCCGAAATTCTTGGCGCCGCAACACAGTGTTTCGGGCGAGAAAACGTTATGTTCATTGACATGCCCGAAAGGGAAGTTACAGCCGTTCCGACAGAAGAACGCTCTCACCAACGAGGCGCCTACATGGGAAGGGAACTGTCGGATTTCGTCGGCAAAGACCTCACTGCGAAAGTCGCTGCTTACGTCGGCTACGACCATCTGGTAGCAGACGAGATTCCGGCGCAGCTTAACGCGGGAAACGCGCCCCACACCCTAGTCGCTTTGATGGGCGAGTCACAGAGGAAGGTAAGCTTACACAGGCGGGTGGAAATAGCCGCCTACGGCCTCTCCGTTCCCGCTGTTTTGGCGGCGGTCACCAACCCAAACGAAAGATACGGGTTCATAGACTTGAGGGGAGTTCCCATGACTACCCCCTTGGACGGCATAATCCACTTCCCCAAACCGACTTTTGAATCTGAAACCGCAGTCCCGACGACCCGTCTTCTTTCAGACGGCAACATCCACGACACGGCATCAAACATGGCCCGAGGAAGAAACAGCATTGAAATCCCAGACGGCCAACTGCATGTTCCATTTATGTTGGACTTCAGCAGGCCGCGTGACGGCGACCCTGCGTGGATGGGGGTTAAGGCTTATGTTGAGGACTGGAAGGGGTCTAATGAGGAGAAGCTTAGGGCGTTTGTCGGCGAGCTTGCAAGAGCCAACAACCTAAGGGAGGATAGAGCAGTGTACCTGCTTGCTTTGCTTGCCGCATACGCTCAAAACGGGGAGGGACATCATCATTCCATGGGCGGATCCATAGGAAAAATGGGTTTTACGCCTCAGAGGGAGAACCCTAAAAGAGACGCCTTCTTCGAGTTCGAGACCTTCGACTGCATGGGAAAGACCTATAGGCCCGACGGCGACTACCAGCCGGGCGAATACCAGCCTATCCCCGTCAGGCAGGAGATTTCATTGAAGGACCTACAGAGAGAATTCGGGTTCACCGACATAATCGCCGAACGACCGGAGGACGTTCCTGCGGTTTCAATAAGCCCCAACCCAGACAACCCTATGTCTACGCTGCGTTTGGCGGTGTTGGTTGCGGCCGCCTCGACTCACCCGGAGAACGTGAGGGTAGCGAACCAGGCGGGGGTTAATCCTGCGATAAAGGTTTTTTTCGAAGACGTCTCCCGTAAGTCATCGCACCGCGGAGTTCCGTGCATCACCGACCTCGTAGTCGACGACTTCCAACTAAACGAAGTGGAGGAGAGGGTCATGCACGCTGGGCAAGTAGCCTATATGCTCTACGAAAAATTAAGGGACGTCGCCCATGGAACAGTGGGGATAGCAGCGCCGATAAACGACATAGAAATCAGAGGCACAACATCCCAAAAACTATTCACGCCACTATTCAGAAAAAGAGGCCACGACACCATTGCAGACCTCATGGACGCTTTAAACCCGGCGATGATGCTGTCCAACCGGGCGGAAAACGCTGTGCTTGAGTCTCGAACGCACCTACGCAACGTTGACGAAGACGAACTTACGCCGTTTCTCGATGAGATGAGGGAGATAACCACAGCAGCGCCGAAGGGACTTGACGCCGCAGAACGCTTCTTCAAACAGTACCCTGAGTTGGGGAAAAAACAAGACAAACAAGGCAGAACCCCCTACGACCTAATCCGCGAAGCACGAGAATTAACCCAATATTTCACGGCAGCACGGGAAGAACTAGGCAGAGAGGCCGCAGGAACAACGGAAACCCACAGCGAACTACCGCCCGCACTGCCGCCTAGTCAAAGGCGCAAACCAGGTTAAGACATACCGCCTCAGCTTAGCCACTTTTACATTCAAAAAGAGGAATAATAACGAGGAGAAAATGGCAGCACCACCCGCCGTATACGCCCCCCAAAGGGACGTCGTCGAAGCACCAGCTCAAATTGATTTAACCCAAGTCACAAACCAAGTAGACACCGCCCTCCTATCATCATCCACCCTCTCGGAAGCCCAAATAGCATTCTACAAAGGACAAAGCGGCCTGTCAAAAGCAGCCATACCCAAACTTGACACCATGCTCGTGCAAAGAGGTGCGGACATAAACACCAACCTCACAGAAGCACTCAGATTCCAAAAAGAAGCGCTGACTTCCGCAGACAAACTCGCCGCAGGAAGCAAACTGGAAGCCACCCAACTTACCGCCTCAGCCGAAGACGAAAGAGTAATGCTCGAAGCCCTACACGCCGCCCCAGGACTCACACCGCCAGGCATGCTAAACTCCCTATACAACGGCCAGGAACAACTTAAGGTGCAGCTTGATTTGATTAAGGGACAAGGCGCTGAAGCTGCCGCGGCAGCCGGACCTCAGGGCGTTAAGGCGGTAAGCGACGAGGACTGGAATAACATGCCTCCCGCCGAAAAACTTGACGTCCTAAAAAGAGCGGTTGAAGGAAACCTCACAAGACTCGACGACATAACCAAGGCACGCATGCAGGAAGCAGGCATACCTATTCCACAAGAGAAACCTCCCGAAGAGACGCTAATAGTGGACGAAGCAACGTGGAGAGAAATGCCGCCGGCCGAAAAAATACGCGCAATATCGCTTGGATTGCGCCAGCAAAGAGACACCCTACGCGAAATCCAGGAATTCGACGCCCAACGGCAGACTGAAGGCCCGCAAGAAGCCCGGCAAAACCCGCACAAGAGACCGCCAGAAGAAATTGCGGCGGAAAGAAGAGCCGCGCAAATAATGGACGAAGCCATGCGGCACCCGAAAGAGGAGTAAAAACCCATTTTTCCCCTCCGCAGACTGCGTTTATAGGATAACCAAACTATACCTTATACTCTAACATGCCCAAAAAGAAGGCCGCGAGCAAGAAAGGCGTCACCGCCAAAAAGTGGGACAGCTTCGAGACTACGGAGGAGATAGTGGTTCCCACAGTGCTCATAGACCAGGTTATCGGCCAGGAGGAGGCGGTGAATATAGTTAGGAAGGCGGCTAGGCAGCGCCGCCATGTTATGCTTATTGGGGAGCCGGGCACCGGAAAAAGCATGTTGGCTAAGGCGATGGCCGAGCTTTTGCCTGCTGAGGCTTTGGTGGACGTTTTGGCTTACCCCAACTTTGACGACGAGAACAACCCTAAGATAAAGGTTGTTCCTGCCGGCGAAGGACGCAAGACTCTTAAGGAGGCGATGAGTTCCGAGGGTGAGCCGCAGAAGGATGAAGGAAACCGCATTCCGCTGCTTTTGTTCCTGTTTTTCTTCATGCCTTTGGGACTCTACCTGTTTGGCATTGTGACCGACGGGATAGTAGTCGCCGCAATGATGGCGTTTGGGATAATCTTCTTCCTACTTTTCGGCATAAGCTCCCGCGGATTCATGGGAGGCAAAAAACAGACTTTCCCGCGCATAATAGTCGATAACGCAGACCAAAAAATCGCCCCCTTCTACGACGGCACAGGCGCACACGCCGGCGCACTGCTTGGCGACGTAAAACACGACCCCCTGCAGACCGGAGGACTGGGAACGCCCGCCCACGTAAGAGTCGTAGCCGGCCTAATACACAAAGCCCACAAAGGCGTACTGTTCATTGACGAAGTCGGAATGCTTGGCAAAAGCCAGCAGGACCTGCTGACCGCAATGCAGGAAAAGCAATTGCCCATAACAGGGAGAAGCGAGATGAGCAGCGGCGCAATGGTCTACACCGACCCCGTACCATGCGACTTCATCCTGATTGCCGCAGGCAACCTACACATAATAGAGCAGATGCACCCGGCACTAAGAAGCAGAATCCGCGGATACGGATACGAAGTTTTCATGCGCGAAACAACCGAAGACAACGACGAAAACCGCAAGAAAATAGTCCAATTCGTCGCCCAAGAAATCAAAAACGACGGGAAAATACCGCACTTCACCCGCGAGGCAGTCACAGAAATAATACACGAAGCCAACCGGAAAGCCGGAATGCAAAACAAACTAACCCTAAGATTCCGCGAACTAGGCGGACTAATCCGCGCAGCAGGCGACATAGCCCGCGAGAAAAAACACAAATACGTAACAGCCGAAGACGTACTAATAGGCAAAAGAAGCGCCCGAACACTAGAACAACAAATGGGCGACTACTACCTAGAACGCAAAAAAGAATACAACCTACTCATAACCAAAGGCGCCAAAGTAGGCCGAGTAAACGGCCTCGCCGTCATGGGCGAAGGAGGAACAGTACTGCCAATAGTCGCAGAAATAGCCCCAGCCCAAAAGAAAGACAGCGGCCTCATAATTGCGACGGGCAAACTCGGCGAAATAGCAAAGGAGTCCATAACAAACGTAGGCGCTCTCATAAAAAAGGTTTCAGGCAAAGACATAACAGAACACGACACCCACATACAGTTCCTGCAGACGTATGAGGGAGTGGAAGGCGACAGCGCAAGCGTCTCAGTCGCAGTAGCAGTCATAAGCGCCCTGCAAAACGCGGGAGTACGCCAAGACACCGCAATGACCGGAAGCCTCACAGTAAGAGGCGAAGTGCTACCCGTCGGAGGAGTCACGCAAAAAATAGAGGCCGCAATCGACGCCGGGCTTAAGCGCGTGATAATACCCGCCCGCAACATGAAAGACGTGATGCTTGAGAAGAAGTATGAAGGCAAAATCCAGATTATTCCAGCCGAAACGCTCATAGACGTGCTGGTCAACGCGTTGGTTGACGGCAAAGAAGTGGGCAAACGCATGGAGGCGCTGATAGGATAAAAGGCAATATATTAATCAAATCAATAATACAACTACGTTTTCACAATGGAACTTGAAGAACTCGATGGGGTGGGGGCCGCCATCGCCGAAAAACTCCGCGAAGCAGGCTACCTCACAGTGGAGGCGGTTGCTGCCGCAAGCGTTGGCGAACTCAAGGAGCTGGGCATGGGAGAGTCTACTGCCGCAAAAATAATTCAGTCCGCAAGAAGCAACTTGCAGATGGGCTTCGAAACGGGGCTTGAAATACTCGAGAAACGCCTTCAGGTGGGTAAAATATCCACAGGAAGCCAGGAACTAGACAAACTACTTGGCGGCGGAATAGAAACCCAGGCCATCACAGAATTCTACGGAAAATTCGGAAGCGGAAAAACCCAATTAGGCCACCAGCTCGCAGTCAATGTTCAACTACCCAAAGAAGACGGCGGACTCGAAGGAACAGCAATATACGTGGACACCGAAAACACATTCCGCCCCGAACGGATACAGCAGATGGCGAAAGCAGTCGGCCTCAAACCCGAAGACGCGCTCAAAAACATAATGGTCGCCCGCGCATACAACAGCGACCACCAGATGCTTCTTGCCGAAAAAGCGGTGGAAATAATGGGAGAAAAAAACGTCAAACTATTCGTCGTAGACTCCCTCACAGCGCACTTCCGCGCGGAATACATGGGCCGAGGAGAACTCGCACCCCGCCAACAAAAACTAAACCGCCACATGCACACGCTACAGCGGAAAATAGCCGACGTATACAATGCCGCAGTAATAGTCACAAACCAAGTCATGGCCCGACCCGACATAATGTTCGGCGACCCCACCACGCCAGTCGGAGGCCACATCGTCGGCCACCACAGCACATACCGCGTGTACCTTAGAAAAAGCAAAGGCGAAAAACGCATAGCACGCCTCATAGACTCACCCAGCATGCCTGAAGGCGAATGCGTATTCGAAGTCGTCACAGACGGAATAATAGACTCTAAAGTTGTAACCAAAAAGAGTGGAAGCGATGAAACAGAGGAATATTAGCGTAGAAGTACTGGACCAAAAACCCGTAGTAGAACAACGCGTAGAACTAGTCGAACGCAAAGGCATCGGCCACCCAGACAGCATATGCGACGGAATAGCCGAAAACGTAAGCCGCGCACTATCACGCGAATACCTTGCCCGCTTCGGCACAATAATGCACCACAACACAGACCAAGTGGAACTGGTGGGCGGAAGAAACGAAGTAAAATGGGGAGGCGGCCGCATGATGAAGCCCATATACATTCTTTTGGGAGGACGGGCCACAAGCAAAGTCGATGGCACTCTCGTACCCACCGGGGAAATCGCCATTGAGGCGGCCCGCAACTACCTTAAGGAGAACATTAAGGAACTGGACGCCAACAACCACGTGATTATAGACCAGAAGATAGGCGAAGGCTCAAGCGACCTCCAGAACGTCTTTAAACGCAAGGGCACGCCCAAAAGCAACGACACAAGCTTCGGCTGCGGATTCGCACCCTTCTCGCTCACAGAACAGCTGACGCTCGAAGTCGCAGAATACATAAACGGAGACCTCAAAATAAAGGCCTCCGGAACCGACGTTAAGGTTATGGGCGTAAGGTGCGACGACAAAATCACTTTGACTATCGCAAACGCATTCATAGACAAATACCTTAAGGACGTCGACGCCTACGTAGAAGCGAAGACGTCAATGAGAGAGAAAATACTCGACTTCATCGCCACAAAAACAGACAAAGACGTGGAAGTAGACATTAACACAGCCGACGACATAGAATCCGGAAGCGTATTTCTGACGGTCACAGGAACAAGCGCCGAACACGGCGACGACGGAAGCGTAGGAAGAGGAAACAGAGCCAACGGCCTTATTACTCCTTACCGCCCCATGAGCATGGAGGCGACGGCCGGGAAAAACACAGTCAACCACGTAGGCAAAATATACAACATATTAAGCAACAAAATTGCCAACGAAATCGCCGAAAAAACCGGTTGCACCCAAGTTTACGTCCGCCTCATGAGCCAGATAGGCAAGCCGATTGACCAGCCGCTCATCGCAAGCATACAGATTATAGGCGACAAAAAAGCGGAGAAAGAAGCCCAACGCATAACAGACTACTGGCTTGAAAACGTCACCCAAGTCACAGACTGGTGCGTCAAAGGAAAAACAAGAACATTCTAGACTCAGGCGACTATAGAGAAATAAAACCTTTTTAGTCCACGTCCCGAAACAAATAACGGGACGGATTTATGGACAAGAAAATAACGCTACTCTTAGTCATCCTTCTTTCCTGCCCTGCAACCGCAAACACAAATTTCACCCAACAATTAACGCCGGATTGGAATAGTATCTCTATTCCATTAGACGTAATTGACACACCGCCAAGTAGGTTGGGCATCTGCAGCGGACAATACCTGACACTGACTAAAACCCACAAGTATAAGCTCTTAATTAACTTCACCGATGCGGACGGACAGCACTACGACAACCTCCGGCTTGACCAAGGTCCGTTCTCACTTGGAGTCGGCGACAGATTCTTGGTTGATGGCAAAATCTACGAGTACGAAAACGCCCAGCGGCAGAGCAACGACACCACAATGCGGATAACCGTCGAGGATATTTTTGACGGAGGCAACTTCACCACAGACCTTACAGCAGTCACAACTCCGGCGAGTATCGACTTTTATACGTACCCGTATGAATCGGTTGCAGACAACTTGGACGAAATTACCGTCAAGCCCGACCCGGACTATCCCCACGGGAACGACGTTTTCACGGGTCAGTTCGGCTCTACGGCGGTGACAATACTGTACGACGGAGGAGACATATACCTGTTTCCCCCGTCATACTATCTCGCCCACAACATCACCCCCTTAAACAGGAAGACCATGGGCGTCGAACCGCAGGTTCTCGGACCTGCGCCCATAAACAATTTTGAAGCGCCGCTGCAACAGAAGCGCATATGGTTCATAAAAGAAAACGGAACCGACCTGAACAACGAAGGCCCCGACGCCAACCTAGACGACATCCTCGTAGAGTACACCAACTACCAAAGAGAATACGTGCTCATCGACATGTACGACCGCGCATTCGACAGCACTACGGACACCCGCTACATTGAAAGCGTCCGAGTAAGCACACAGGAGATTTCCAACAATTTCCCGTTGAACAGCACGTACCAGACGCTTGTCTTGAACGATGACAACCACACAGTCGCAACCCTGCCGCAAAGCGGAAACAGAATCACTGTTGACTACGGCGAAAACCAAACAATAAATTCCGTAGAAATATGCTACTAACGTAAACAGATATAAAATAAATGAGGATAACATGGAAACAGGCAAGGAAGAGGTTCAACTTGTGAACAGGGGAGTTGCGTGTGAGATGCAAAAGATTAAAACAGGCAACTTGAAGACAAAACCTCTGACTCAAATCAAAAAGGAATACTTCAACGGATGATACCGGCCTTTACCTTACTACTGTGACTGGTATTGTGCTGTGTTGAACTACGTTTTCCGCGACACTGCCTAATACTAGGTGGGCTATTCCTGTGCGGCCTTTGCTTCCCATGACGATGAGGTCGTAGTCTTGTTTGGCTTCTTCGACTATTTCCTCCCAAGGAGTGCCTTTGCGGATGCTGTCTTCCGAGGCGACGCCGACTTTTTTCGCCAACGCATCGCATTCTTTGAGTGTGGAGCGGATGAAGTCTGCGGACAACGCGGGAGCCATCGGGGTTACGACGTGGAGGAATACGACCGACGCGTTCAATGCTCTCGCAAAGTCTATCGCGTAGTAGACTGCTTTGGCGCTTCCGGGACTCCCGTCGACTGGCACAAGAATCTTCTTAATGTCCATTCTGATTAACCTATTTCGGATTCCCACTTAAAGGCGTTAATTCACCAGGCGGAACTTGTAGCCGTACCTGATTATCCCTTCGTCGCCGTCGGCGATAATCTTCCTGAAAGCCGCCTTAACCTTCTTGCCTATCGCAACGTCCCTGATGTCGCAGTCCACGACTTGCGCAGTCACCAGCGGACCTTCAACAAGCTTTATCACAGCCAAAGCAAACGGCTTCTGGAATTCGAACCCGGTGGAAGGCGACCGGACTATCGTGTAAGTATAGATTTCGCCCAGACCGCTGTATTTCACGTCCTTGATTTTACCTTTCCTACGACAGTGAGAGCATATGCGGCGGGCGGGGAAAAACTTAGCCCCGCAGTTCCCGCACTCAGTCCCCTTAAGATTATACCGGCCGGGCAAAAGCCGCCAATGCAAAGCGATTCCCTCAGTCATTTCGCATCCCTCTCGAAAATGTGAACAGTGCAAGACGCACCGCTGCCTCCGACGTTATGGGTGAGGCCTACTTTGGCGTCTTTGATTTGGCGTTTGCCTGCTTTGCCGCGAAGCTGAAGCACCGCTTCTATCGCCTGAGCTATGCCTGTTGCGCCTACTGGGTGGCCTTTGCTTTTGAGTCCTCCGCTTGTGTTTACGGGTTTGCTTCCTGTGAGGGATGTTTCTCCGTCTTGCGTGAATTTGCCTCCTTCGCCTTTCTTGCAGAAGCCGAGGGCTTCGATTGCCATTATTTCGGCGATTGTGAAGCAGTCGTGCACTTCCGCGAATTCTATGTCGGAGGGTTTGACGCCTGCCATCTTGTATGCTTTTTTAGCCGCTTCCACTGCGGCTTTGGTTTCGGACAGGCTTGCTCTGTCGTGCAGTGCTAAAAAGTCGTTGCTTTGTCCGCTTCCGGTTATCCATATTGGCTCTACGCCCAGTTCCTTTGCTTTTTCTTCCGAAGCGAGAATTACGACTGCTGCGCCGTCTGTTATGGGGCTGCAGTCCAGAAGCTTCAGCGGGTCTGCTACGGGCGAAGACTTCATTACTTGCTCGAGTGTGACTTCGAATGGGAATTGGGCGTGCGGGTTCAAGCTGCCGTTGTGGTGGTTTTTGACTGCAACCATCGCCATCTGCTCTTCCGTTGTTCCGTACTCAAGCATGTGGCGGCGGGCCATCAGCGCGTACAACGCGGGGAATGTGGCTCCGTGGAACACTTCCCACTCCTGGTCTGCTGCTCCCCCCAAAGCTATTGTTGCTGCGCCGACACTTGAGTCGGTCATCTTTTCGACTCCGCCTGCGATGACCAGGTCGTTTACTCCCGCCTTAACGCTCATCCATGCGCCGCGCAACGCGACACCTCCGCTTGCGCACGCGCTTTCAACGCGCGTCGCCTCTATCCCGTGCAGTCCTGCGGTGTCGGCAACGAGCGCCCCGATGTGCTCCTGGCCTATGAGTATTCCGGGGCTCATGCTTCCCACGTATAATGCGTCTATTTTTTCGCCTTCTATTTTGGCATCGTTTATAGCTTCTACCCCCGCCTCCCGGATTAGGTCGCGGTATGATTTCTCCCAGAACTCGCCGAAGTCCGTCATCCCAACGCCTATGATTCCTACTTTGCGCGTCATTTCTGGAGTTTCACCCCGATGATTTTGCTTTTCAGCTTGCTGTATATAGCGTAATCCACGTAAGACTTCCGCTCAACGTACTGCCTAGTCAACGTAGGAGGCTTACGTTTTTCGTTCTCCGCCGTCACCTCCATTATGAATGCGTCGCTGCCTGCGCCGCTCCCATAAGACGCAAGCAAAATCTTGCTGCCCGCCTTCGCCTCATCCAACACCGCAGTCAAACCCAAAGGAGACGCCCCAGAATAAGTGTTACCTATGAAGGGGCACAAAAGCCCGGTTCTAATCTGCTCAGCCGTCGCACCCAACTGCTTAGCCGCCCTCTGCGGAAACTTCCCGTTAGGCTGATGCAAAACCACATAATCAAAGTCAGATATTTTCATGCTGTTCTTCTCAAGTATCCCCTCGGCGGCCATTAGCACGTGCTTAAAGTAGGCGGGCTCTCCCGTGAAGCGGCTACCGTGCGAAGGAAACTCTTCGCCTTCACGCCGCCAGAAATCAGGCGTGTCCGTCGTCACGCTGAAAGTATCATGAATTTCAGCCACAAGATTCTCGCGGCCAATCAGGAACGCTGCGCCTCCCGCGCTTGCCGTGTATTCCAACACGTCGCCTGGCCGGCCTTGGCTTGTGTCTGCGCCTATGGCGAGGCCGTATTTTATGTATCCTGATGCGGCTAGTCCCATGCAGGTTTGGATGGCTGCTGTTCCGGCTTTGCATGCGAATTCGAAGTCTGCGGCGGTTAGGTTTGGTGTGGCTTCTATTGCTTCTGCGACTATTGTGGCTGTGGGTTTGACTGCGTAGGGGTGGCTTTCGCTTCCGACGTATATTGCGCCGACTTCTTTGGGGTCGATGCCTGCGTGGGCTATGGCGTTTCTGGCGGCTTCGACCGCAATTGACGCGGTGTCTTCGTCCATGGATGGGACGCTTTTTTCGTTTATTCCTAGGCCGCTTTTTATGTGGGTTGCGTCGTCGCCCCATACTCGGGCTATGTCTTCGGCTTTGATTCTGTAGAGGGGTATGTATGCTCCGTATCCTGTGATTCCTACTTTTTTCATGTGGCTTCTCTCAGGCGTTTTATGAGTTCTTCTTTGGTTCGCGCGTTTGTCACTACGAGGGGTATTCCTTCTATTTTGGCGATGCGCACCGCCAGTTTGTCCACGTCTTTGGCCTTAAGTCCCTGTAGTATTACGAGTTTGGGTTTGGGCCGTGTGACTTTGATTGCTATCATTGGGCTTCGTCCCATGCTTACTTCGGTGAATATGAGTGCTCTGTCTGCGTTTGAGCCGTATATGCGCAGGAATTCTTTTGGGGACAGTGTGAGTATTGCTTGTATGCTGTCTATTACGGTGTATCCGTGTAGGGGTGTGTCGACGTAGTTTTTGCCTGTCAGAATCTGTCCGCCTATCGCCTTGATGAATTTGCGGGCTGTAATCTGTTTGCTGAATTCCTTCAGGTCTAGTATTGCGGGGGGCTCTTTGGCTGGCGTTAGGTTCTTCAGGACTGCGCCTCCGCCTGAAGCGTCCAGCTTTATGAGGGCTTCTACGAGGCGCGCTATGAAGTGGGTTCCTGGGCTTTTTCGCCTTCCGCTTTCGTAGTCGCTTATGACTGAAGGCGACATCTTTAGCGTTTTGGCGAGTGCGTTTTGGCTTACGCCGAATATTTCCCTCCATTTGCGTATGACGCTGCCGGGGTCTTCCGAGAGGGTTATTTCGCCGGCTATGTTTCTTGCGAGCAATCTTGAAGCTGACATCTTATTAGAGGATTACCTTAATACTTCATATCGTCTTCTTAAAAAGGAGGGCGTTTTGTATTCGTTCATTGACGATGGAAAGCGGCATACTGGTTCCTGACGCAAGCGCGCTGGTCGACGGGAAAGTGACGGAGATTGTGGCAGGCAAGAGGAATATGTCGGTCATCATACCTAACGCCGTAGTCGCCGAACTTGAATGGCAGGCCCGCGAAGGAAGGGAGGCCGGTATTGAGGGGCTCTCTGAAATTAAGCGCCTGCAGGATTTGGCGAAAGACGGGGGCTTAGACGTCCGCTTTGACGGCGAGCTTCCCAGGCACCCCGACTTTAGTGACGGGTCGGCAGGCAGACTCGGTGAACTCGTTAGGCGCGTCGCCTACGACAACAGGGCGACTCTTGTGACGGGAGACAGGATTTCAGCGCTGACCGCCCAAGCCAAAGGAATCACAGTTCTTTTCATCGAGAGAAAAGACCGCGTCAAAAAACCGCGCCTTTTCAGCCTATTCGACCACGAGACGATGAGCGTCCACCTTAAGGAGAACGCAGCCGTCTACGCGAAAAAAGGGAGTGTGGGAGAATTCCGGCTTACCCGCATTGGAGACAAGCTAACAAGAGAAGACGCCGAAGCCCACGTCCGAGAAATAATCGAGTACGCCCACAATTCAACCAAAGGGTTCGTTGAAATCGAGGAAAGAGGCGCCACAGTCATACAACTGGGCGAATACAGGATAGTCATAGCAAGGCCGCCTTTTTCGTCCGCGCTGGAGGTTACTGCGGTGAAGCCGCTCGTCAAATTGCTCCTTTCGGACTACCGCCTTTCAGACAGGTTACTATCCCGCCTATCCGACCACGCCGAAGGAGTGTTCGTCGCAGGACGGCCAGGCGCAGGAAAAACAACCTTCGTGCAGGCGCTCGCCGAACACTACAGAACAAGCGGAAAAATAATAAAAACAATGGAACAGCCCCGCGACCTATCAGTCCACGAAGAAATAACACAATACGGCCCGCTCTCCGGCAGCATGGAAAAAACAGGCGACCTGCTTCTTCTTGTCCGCCCGGACTACACCATATACGACGAGCTTAGGAAAACAAGCGACTTCACAGTGTTCGCGGACATGCGGCTTGCGGGAGTGGGCTTAGTAGGCGTAACACACGCGTCACAACCCATAGACGCCATACAAAGGCTTGTCGGCCGCGTTGAACTGGGCGTAATACCTCACGTAGTGGACACTGTCCTCTACATAGAGAAGGGGAAAATAACCAAAGTCTACGAACTCTCCATGACGGTGAAAGTCCCCGCCGGAATGACGGAATCAGACTTATCCCGCCCCGTAATAGAAATACGCGACTTCGAAAACGGACAGCCGGAATACGAGATGTACAGCTTCGGCGAAGAAGTCGTCGTCATACCGCTCGCCGACGTCTCCTCCCAAAGGCCAAGCCGCAACTTCCGCCACAGAGGCCGGCAAGGCGGACGGACGACAGCAGGCGACGTCCCATTTCAGTTCACAAAAAAACACCTCATATTCAAGGCACCGCACCTTAGAGACTGCAACGTCCGCATACTCGCAGGAGAAGAGGAAGTGGCCCGCGGAAGAGTAAACCGCGCAGGAAACCTGAGGATACGCCGCAACACCACCGCCGCGTCACTCATAGAGGCGGCAGCAGCCCAAGGAAAGCAGGTTAGGATGGAAAGCTAACTTTTAATGAGCCTTTGCCGAAGCACCCGCACAATTTCCTGCAGATACGGCTCCTGATACTGCTCCCCAATCAAGTCCACTATATCACCCCGATCAGGGTCAGAAATCAAGTAGGGAATCAAAGTCGGCCTTGATTCAGGCGGCATTTGAGCCAACGCCGCCTCATGCTGGGAAACCCACATAGAGACTGGTTCGCCGATTGCCAGAGGCAGCACAAAATCGTAGCCGCTGAACTTGTGCGCCAGCAGGTCTGCGGGCTTCAACCCTAAACTTTCTCTGCGTTCTTCATAAACGCCCGTTGAACTTGACGTAAAAAACTTTTCGAATCCTCTGCGCCTCAAATGCTCCTGGAAAGTCAGGGACATCGTAGGCGAACAGACCTCGCCCCGAGCGCAAGTAAACAAAATGTTTACCGGCCTGCCCCTCTCTTTAGTCGCGGCTTCGAGAGTTTCCCTTATTTCAGCGTCAGAAAGAATTTTCGACTTAAGCATTAAGCCAACATCTAAGATAGGGTACGCTGGATGAGGAGACGACGCTTGAGGCGGTGTGGCTGTTTTTTCCTGCATCTTCTTTGAGCGGATGGTGCGAACGCGCCGCTTTGAGCGCGCCCTTACTTCTCTTTGAGTCTCCAGAACCCGCTAAGCATCATGTGTATTGAAAAGAGCACTAGCGCAAGAGGTGCCCACGGGATGTTGAGGTGCCATAATCCCATGTCGTTGCCCAGCCAGCTTAGTCCAATCAAAAGAAGGAAAACTCCGAGCACTAACCTAGTTGCTCCTCTCCGCTTATGATGCCTGTGCCACGTCATTTCCGGCTTTTCTTTGTCTTTAGCCATTTGACTACCGTTAATTCTTGCGCTAAGGCGATTATTTAACGAACCAAAAGCCGCAACCGCCCCTGCTGAAGGCGCGTCTTGGCAAAAGGAGTTCTTTTATATGCTGTTGGCATATACCTAATTCCCTTGTGGGGGTGAAAGGGTGGCTGAGAAAGAGAAGGTTGAAGGGTTTCTTGAGGCGCGCAGGACCGACATACAAAGCCGTCTTTCCGACTACCCCAAGCACAAAAGCTACATAATCGATTTCGCCGACCTTGAAGAGTACGACTCTGAAATCGCCGAGGAGCTCCTTCGCTCGCCCGACGACGTTCTGCCGGTCTTTGACGGCGTTCTGTCGGAGATGCACATCCCCACAGTCGCCGAAAACCCCCTCTTCCACGTCCGCATAAACAACATCCCCAAAGACCCCGGCTACACTCTTCTTGTCCGCGACATAACAAGCGACTTCATAGGCAGGATGATAGGCGCCGAAGGGGTCGTCAACAAGATTAGCGACGTACTGCCTAAGGTGAAGGTAGGGCACTTCGTATGCCTGAAGTGCGGCGAAGTAAACCGCGAACCTCAGGAAGCACACCACAAACACAGCCTTACGTCGCCGATGCGCTGCCACGCCTGCCAGGGGAGGGAATTCAAGTTCGTCCCAGAAGAAAGCGACTGGATAGACATACAGCGGATAGAAATCCAGGAGCCCCTTGAGATGCTCAAAGGCGGAGACCAGGCTAGGAGAATAGAAATCTGGCTTGAAGACGATATGGTAGACCGCGTAACGGCAGGAGACAAAATAACGCTCACTGGCACTGTAAGACTGTCACCTCCAAAAAGCAGAGGCCCCGTATACCAGCGGTTCATAGACGCCAACTATATAGAGTCCGTTGAGGCGGAATTCGAGGACATAGAGATTACGCCCGACGAAGAAAAGAAGATCAAGAAGCTCGCCAAAGACCCAAAAATATACGACAAGATAACCCGCAGCATAGCCCCCAGCATCTACGGGTACAACGAAGTAAAATCCGCAATCGCCCTGCAGCTGTTCGGCGGACGCCACGGGAAAATACTGCCCGACGGAACCCACGTCAGAAGCGACATACACCTACTTCTAATCGGAGACCCTGGTGTCGCTAAATCCCGTGTCCTACAGTACGTGGACCAAATAGCTCCGAAAAGCATCTACGTCAGCGGAAAAGGAACCACAGGCGCAGGACTCACGGCAAGCGCGGAACGCGACGAACTAAACGAAGGCGCATGGACGCTAAAGGCAGGAGCACTAGTACTTGCGGGAGGCGGCATCGCCTGCATCGACGAGTTCGACAAAATAGACAAAGACGACCGCTCAGCCATGCACGAAGCAATGGAACAACAAACAATCAGCGTCGCCAAAGCCGGCATAGTCGCCAAATTCAAGGCAAACACAAGCGTGCTAGCAGCATCCAACCCGAAATTCAGCAGATTCGACGCCTACAAGCCGATAGCAGAACAATTCGACATACCCCCAACACTACTCTCACGTTTCGACCTCATATTCCCCATACGCGACGAACGCGACGCAACCCGCGACCAACGAGTCGCAGAACACATCCTGAAAATGCACCGCAGCGAAAAAGAACTTGCGGAAATCGCCCCCGAGATAGAAGCGGACATATTCAGGAAATACATCGCATACGCAAGAAGAACCTGCTTCCCAGTGCTCACAAAAGAAGCCTCAGACAAAATACGCGACTACTACACCGAACTAAGAGGCAGAAGCAAAGACTCAGTAGCCGCAACACCCAGACAACTCGAAGCCCTAGTCCGACTATCTGAGGCCTCCGCCAAAACCCGCCTGTCCGACGTGGTGACGCTCAACGACGTTCAGGCGGCAGTTGACTTGACTGAGTTCGTTCTTAGGGAGATTGCTTATGATGCGGCGACGGGCACTTTCGACATAGACAAGGTTATTACGTCGCACCCGAAGGCGAAGAGGGACAGAATCCACTTGATAGAGGGCATAATTAAGGAGCTGATTAGTTCTCGCGGAGAGGATGGTGCATCGCTTCAAGAGGTTATTGAGAAGGCTAAGGAGCACAACATAGACAGGATGGACGCGGAAGGCATCATCCAGGAGCTGAAGCAGAACGGCACGATATATGAGCCGCGCCACGGAAAATTCTTCTTCGCGCAAGAGTAGACGACTATGAAAGATTTACGTTCAATCGCGGCTATTGCGGCACTTTATATAGGCGTAATGGCCGCGGGATTAAGCATTGCTGTCCCGCTTGTTGATGTGATATATGGTCCGGGCGAAGTCGTTGTTTTGGGGGAGTCCGTTCCTATTACTCCGATTGCAGGCGACCCAAATGACCCGGCGTCAAGCGGATTCCTCATAGGGTACATTATTCTTGTCACGGGAATACTTCTGGTACTCATTAAATTGGGTCTTTCCCGCCTGATTCGCTTGTTTATGTACCTTTCGATATTTTCAGGGCTTTCTATAGGGCTCATAGGTCTTTTTGGCGGATTGGGCGTCGTATTTTCTCTTCCTCTGTTGCTTGCGTTCATTTTCTTCAGGAACAGAAACCTCCTAATCTTAAACGGCGTATTAGGGCTTACTTGCGCCGGCATAGGAGCGTTTATTGGCGCCTCATTCAACCTGTTTCCAGCCGCACTACTTCTTGCCGCGTTATCCGCATACGACCTTATCGCAGTGTTCGGCACAAAACACATGGTTGCGCTTGCGGAATCCTCAAGTGAAGAAGAAGGAAATGTGCCCTTAATGTTCCAGATACCGATGGGAGGCCGAATGCTCGGATTAGGCACAGGAGACCTCGTCATGCCCCTAATGTTTGCGGTATCCGCGTACCACAGCAGCGGCCAGCACACGAGCCTGCTTGTAGTCGCAGGAGGATTTTTGGGCCTGATGGCGCTCTACTTCTACATCCAAACGAAAAAACACGTCACACTGCCAGCGCTACCGCCGCTGACTGCAGGAGCATTCATAGGATACGCGATAAGCCTGATTGTTTAGGGCTTTGTTATGACTGCCGTGCATTGATTGTTAATACAGTGACAGCAGGAATCTCCACAATTTTCAAGAGGCGTGATCATGGACCAGAATGGTCCCACAAAACCTGTTCGATCGGAATACCGCCTGTTGATGCACGTGGAGGGATAGGGACCAAACATAACGCATTCTGAATCTGTAGTGCATTGATGGATTATTTTAGTTGTCTGGTTGTCGAGCGCATTCATTTCCTCAAGGCAGAAATATCGCAGCATATACTTCTCGTCAATCAACAGACAGATGGATGAATTACGAAGAGTCTTAGATGTTCTATAGTAACAGTCTAAGGTATGCGATTGGTCGTATCCAGTACAGACGGATACATTCATTGTGCTAGGAGTATTTGATGAAGGGGTTGTCTCGATACACCCTTGGGAAAAAGCAAGGAGGAGGAATAAAACGCAAAGCGAACACGAACGATTTGAATTAATCAAACACATATGCTATTCCACCGTAACGGACTTAGCGAGGTTTCTTGGTTTGTCCGGGTCTAATCCTTTGAGTGTGCTCATGTAGTAGGCGAACAGGTGTAGGGGCACGATGTTGACTATAGGCGCAAGCACCGGAGAAACCTGAGGAGTCTTTAGGTCTCCGCCGTAGCCCACTTTGACGACTGACGCGCCGCGGCTCCTGACTTCCTCGATGTTTGAGGCGAGCTTAGGCGCCAACTCATCCGCCGACAACACGGTCATCACCACGACGCCCGGCTCAAGAAGCGCCAATGGCCCATGCTTAAGTTCCCCCGCAGGATAACCTTCGGCGTGCACGTAACTAATCTCCTTCAGCTTAAGCGCGCCCTCCAAAGCAGTCGGATAATTCTGCCGGCGGCCTATGAAGAAGAATGTGGTTTTGGTAGCGTGCTTTTCTGCTTCCTCTTCGACTTTGTTTGCGTCAAGGACGATTTTGATTGTTTCGGGGATTTTCTCAAGTTCAGCCATAAAGCGTTCGTAGTCGGATTTTGAGACTGCGTTTTTTTCTAGGGCGATTTCCAAGGAGAGCGCTGCAAGAAGAGTAGTCTGTCCTATGTACGCTTTAGTTGATGCGACCGCTATTTCAGGGCCGCTTCTTGTGTACGCCACGTCGTTTGATTCGCGGGCAAGAGAGCTGCCGACGACGTTTACGACGGATGCGACGTAGGCGCCTTTCTTTTTGGCGCCTTTGACTGCGGCTAATGTGTCGGCTGTCTCTCCGCTTTGGCTTACTGCGATAACGCCGCATTCCGCGTCCACCGTCGAGAGAGTGCTGTAGCGGAATTCGCTTGCTACGACCGCTTCAGAAGGAATTCCGAAGTGTTCCAGCGCATATTTGGCGTACAATCCCGCGTGATATGCGGTGCCGCATGCGACGAAGTAGACGCGTTTTTTTCCTGCAATCTTCTTGGCGATTGCCGAAATTTCCTTTGGCTCAGTAAGAGCGTTTCGCGCCGCCTCAGGCTCCTCGTTGATTTCCTTAAGCATAAAATGGTGATATCCGCCTTTCTCGGCAGCGCCGACATCCCAAGTCAAAACTTCGGCAGGCCTCTTCACTGTGCGTCCTGATTTGATGCTGTAGAGTGTTACGCCGTCTTTGGTCACTACGCCGTAGTCTCCGTCTGAGAGGAAAACCGCTTTTTTGGTGTAAGGCAGGAATGCGGGCGCATCTGATGCTATGTAAGTTTCGCCTTCCGCGAGGCCGATTAGAAGGGGGCTTTCGTTTCTTGCGATTAGTATGCGGTCCGGGTGGCGCGCGCTTAATGCCGTTAGGGCGTAGCTTCCTCTGAGCTTGTGAAGCGTCTTCTTGAAGGCTTCGATTAGGTCGCCGTCGTAGTTGCGCTGCAGAAGGTGCGCGACGACTTCAGTGTCCGTTTCGCTTGCGAAAACTGCGCCCGCCTCCTTAAGCTCGCTTTTGATTTCCGCGTAATTCTCTATTATGCCGTTGTGAGCCACGACAAACATTTTATCGGGGCTTGCGTGCGGATGCGCATTCACCTGATTCGGTCCGCCGTGCGTCGCCCAGCGGGTGTGAGCGACTCCCACGTGAGACTTGATTTTTTCTGGATTGATTTTCTTTCGGACTTCGGAGACCTTCCCTTTCTCCTTGCTTATGACAATCGAGTCGCCGACTACGCAAGCTATTCCCGCCGAATCGTAGCCTCGGTACTCCAGGCGCGCAAGCATGTCAAACAAAATGTCGGCCGCGTTTTTCTGGCCTGCGTACCCTGCGATTCCGCACATGTTTCTTATAAGGAACGAGGACATTATTAAGACGAAGATGAATCAGGCGTACACTGGTTGCTGGACTGCTTTGGTGACTCCGTTTGGAAAAGATTTTGCTGTTGACTGGGAGAGCCTAAAGCGAAACGTGGACTTCCAGATTGAGGAAGGAATAAACGGAATACTCCCTATGGGGACGACCGGAGAATCGGCGACTGTAGCCCACGGAGAGCACGCTGAAGTCATTGCGCGCGTCGCAGGCTGGGCGGCAGGCAAAACAAACGTTTTGGCCGGAACAGGAAGCAACTCTACCGACGAGGCGATTCATGAGACAAAACTTGCCGTCAACGCAGGCGTCAAAACATGCCTGCTTGTGGACTGCTACTACAACAAACCATCATCTTTGGAGCTTAGGAAAGAGTATTACGGCCGCATATTGTCTGCTTTTCCTGAGACGGAGTTCATAGCTTACGCCATTCCCGGCAGGAGTGTCACTGTAATTTTGCCTGAGGATTTGGCGATACTTAGAAGCGAGCACCCTAATTTGGTTGCCGTTAAGGAGGCGACAGGCGACTTCGAGCGGATGAAGAGGACGAGGACGTTGCTGCCTGAGGAATTCAACATTTTCTCTGGAGACGACCCCAACACCACGAGGATGATGACGGACACCTCCATTGGAGCGTGCGGAGTGATATCTGTGATAAGCAACATAACGCCTGCTTCTATAGTGGAGATGACGAGGCTTCTGCTTAACGGCAAAACAGATGAAGCCGCGGTAATAGACGAGGCGTTAAAGCCTCTGTTCCAGATGGTGGGAGTCGCAACAACCGAGAAAATCAAGCTCCCGGACGGCTCAACCGCCGAAGTCACATACAAGTTCCCAAACCCCGTTCCAATCAAGACTATGATGGCTGGTGTGGGCATGATGGACGGACGATGCAAACCTCCCATGGGCAAACTCACCAAAGGCGGAGTCAAAAAAGTCAGGGAAGGACTAAAGCAAGTCTGGCGCAACTACCCGAAGGCACTGGAGCCCATCGCGGAATTCTACGACGTAGACGTCGCAGAACGCCTAGACAAAGACAAATACTGGAAACCCCTCTCGTACTAGCCGGCCAAACTCAAACACGGGAAAAAACCATGTGACGCTTAAACGAAGCGTCCTTCTTAGGGAAATCACTCCTGAAGTGTGAGCCACGGCTTTCCTCACGCAACAACGCAGCCTCAGCAATCAACGAAGCGCAGACGACCATATTAGACGCCTCAAGAGACGGCCAATCGCACCTTAACGTTCCTGAACAATCCAGCTTCGACAAGTCCCTACGTGCAGACTCCAAGCTCATACCCTCGCGCACAATCCCAAGCCGCCTCCACGCGATACGATGAAGCGACTCCCGGACCGAGGAGGAAAGAGCATCACTTGAAACAGACCCCGCCGAAAACCTCGGCAAACGACGAGAAACCTTTTGCGAAAACAAAACCGAAGACTCGCCTGCCCGGCGGCCAAAAACAAGAGCCTCAGTCAGACTGTTGCTCGCCAATCGGTTTGCTCCGTGAACTCCTGTGCACGCAACCTCCCCGCACGCAAACAAACCCGGAAGCGAAGTCGCACCAGATAAATCAGTCAAAACTCCGCCAATCATGTAGTGAGCGGAAGGCGCAACAGGAACAGGACCCACGCCAAGATTAAAACCCGCCTTACGGCAAATGCCATACAAAAAAGGAAAACGACGCCGAACATACGCCTCACCCTTCTGGCTAATGTCGATAAACACGAGGCGACCTGACGTTAACTCAGTCCAAATGGCGCGAGCAACAACATCACGAGGAGCAAGCTCCCCACGCCTATGATACCTAAACATAAAACGCTCCCCGCGGTCATTAATCAGCCGGCCGCCCTCCCCGCGCACAGACTCCG
This sequence comes from uncultured archaeon, assembly GCA_902384455.1. Lineage (GTDB taxonomy): Archaea > Altiarchaeota > Altiarchaeia > IMC4 > SCGC-AAA252-I15 > CABMCB01. Next base: position 14,263 of record CABMCB010000071.1, on the reverse strand, counting down.
ATATGAGATACCTCTTTCCGTCCACAGGAACGGCAAGAGCAGTAGGATGAAACTGGTAAAACTCCATGTCGGAAACCAAAGCGCCGGCGCGAAAAGCCGCAGCAACACCGTCTCCAGTAGCGCCCTCCCAATTGACAGTATCCCCGAAAAGCGACCCGCAACCGCCAGAAGCCAAAACAAAGCAGCGAGCAGAAAAAACGACAGGACAACCCCTACGGTCAAAACCGACGGCGGCCACAACAGAACCGTCATTAACGACAAAATCAGTGACAAATGTGGAGCCGAAAAAACTGGGCTTCAAACCCCTAAGGTGGACTCCGAGGCACCGTGAAAGCTCAGCCCCAGTGGCATCGAGATGATGCACGATTCTGCGCCTGCTATGCGCCCCCTCCAAAGTCAAGTCAAGGCGCTCCAGATTCATGTCAAACTGCATGCCCCAGGAAACAAGCTCCCTAATCCTTTCAGGCCCCTCCTCAACAAGCGCCTTCACCGCAGGAAGACTGCACAACCCGGCCCCAGCCTTCAAAGTGTCGCTATAATGCAACCGGGTATCATCATCATCCCCCAAAGCCGCGGCAATGCCGCCCTGAGCCTTGGGAGTATTTGCGCTGTCCTTCTTGGGTGGGAGAAGACCCTTGGACACAACCGCAACATCCAAACCCGCCTCACGAACCTCAATAGCAGCCCTAAGACCGGCAGCGCCCGCCCCCACCACTACAACGTCACACTCGTGGACGACGGCGTCTTTACCCGGAAAATCCTTAAGACGCCACAGAGGAACCGAAACCTGGCGCAAAGAAACAGGACTAAAAACCAACCCATTAAGACGACCACTTGACGCCGAACCAACAGGCTTAGAGGCCATAACAAACAGGGAACTTACGCCCCCTTCTTCAATTCGAGAATCGCCTGAGCAAGATCCCCGCCCGCCTTCTCAAGAGCTGCTTTTGCCGCATCCTCCGAGACGCCCGCCTGAGAAGCAACCAAAGAAACGTCGTCGGCATTAAACTCAACTACCACATGCCCAGACTCCTTGCGCGCATTGCCGGAAATCTGAAACATCGACTGACCCGAAACGACCATACGCATAACCTGCGGACTATCAATCACCAAATCGTACGAAGGCGTCTTAATCACAACCTCGGAAGCCTCAATCTCCTCCACGGAAACGCCCATGCGCTTCATCATCTTCTTCATGTCCCGCGGATTCATGCCTCCAGGCAACATAGTACTTATTTTCCCCCCTTCACCCTAAAAAAGAAACATGCGACTATTCATAGCCACCCCCATACCCGACGAAATAAGGCAACATCTAGCGGAAGACGCCAAGACACTCCGAGAATACGGCATAATGAAGACCGTCGAACCCCAAAACATCCACATAACACTCAAATTCCTGGGCGAAACCGACCCACAAACCGCAAAAACAATCGAAGAAGCCCTAACCAAAATACCGACACCGCCATTCAACATATCCATCAAAGGAACAGGAGCCTTCCCAACAACCCAAAAAGCCAGAGTAATATGGGCCGGAACATCAACAGGAGAAGCAGAAATAACCAGACTACACGAAGAAATAGAAAACACCCTCACCCCACACAACATACCCAAAGACGAAAGATTCCACGCCCACACAACACTAGCCCGAGTCACAACACTCAAAAACCCAAAAGGACTCGGAGAGTGGATAACCCGAACCGCAACAAACAACTACGGCAACTACACCAACACCCAATTCCACCTAATAGAAAGCAAACTAACCCCCCAAGGCCCAGAATACAAAATCATACGCAAATACCCAACCTAAAAAGAATTATTTAAACGACAGCAGCCATCATTAAACGTGGCAGCACTAAAGAAAATATCCACCGGCGTACCAGGCCTAGACGAAATGCTGCAAGGAGGCCTAGTCGAAGGACGACCCTACGCAGTAACCGGCGGACCAGGCTCCGGAAAAACCATATTCGGAATGCAATTCCTCATGGAAGGAGTCAAAAACAACGAACGCGGCCTCTACATAGCCCTTGAGGAACAAAGCAAGGAGCTTAAGGAAAACATGTCGGTCTTCGGGTGGGACCTAAGGCGAATCAAAATCGTCGACACCACCCAAGAAACAGAATCCGGCCTATGGACGATAAAGACGGACACCATCGTTTCTCGGCCTGAGTTCACCCTCAAAAACCTTCTTTCCGTCATGCAGGAGAATGTGGAGACGCTTAAGCCCTCTAGGATAGTGGTGGACAGCATAACCACAATCCGCATGCTCTACAAGGAACAGACCGATTCACGGAAGGAGTTGCTTGCGCTAATGAACTTCCTCACAAGAACAGGCACCACGTCTCTTCTTACAGTCGAATCAAGGAACGACGAAAACACTATGGAAGAATTCCTGGCAGCCGGCGTCATACGCCTGCACCGGATTGAGAAGAGAGGCGAACGCGTCTACGCCGTTAGCGTCGAGAAAATGCGGGGAACAAACTTCGACCACCACGTACGCCCGTTTAAGGTCACAGACAAGGGGATGACGGTCTTCCCCAACGAAACCATATTCCAAGACGTAGACTAGAATTCTGATAAAAACAAGAAAAAAAAAAGAGCGAACGTGAGGACAAACGCCCTCACGCAACATAAACGGCAGACGCCTTCAGGCGCCTTCCGCCTTCTGAACAATCCGCATGCCGTTGGGCACAAGAAGAATCTTCTCCTCGGAAATGCGGCCGATGTCGCCGTCCATTTCGGTGCATGCGTCTCTGAGTTCCTTGATTATGTCGTGCAGAAGCTGCTTTTTGTTGAGCAGCGGGCGGATGCTTATGACCACTATGTTGTGTTTCTCTAGTTCCTTCAGCGCTAGGCCAACACCTTTTCCGTCAGCGTCCAGGTCTACGGGCTTTACGTAGATGATGTTTTCCTGCTCTATGATGCGTCCGTCACGGATGCTCAGGTCATTCAAGTAGTCTTCGATGTCGATGTCATCGCTTTTCTTTCCTTTGCCGGGGTCGCCCCCGCCTCCGCCAAAGATTTTCTTAAAAACCATTTAGGATCACCACGATAGTAACGTACTATTCGGCTATAGTCTATATGGAATTCGCCTTATATATTAAGCATACTATTTCTTGACCCCTACAATGTCAGCAAATCTCTTCGAAGGGGCTCTCACCGAACGCACAATATTTAAGGACCTGACAGTATTATCGCCGCACTACGTCCCCGAAGCCCTGCCGCACAGAAGCGAGGAAGTGAAAAAAGTTGTGAAAGCCCTCGCCCCCATACTTAGAGGGGAAAAACCCAACAACGTCTTCGTATACGGCAAAACAGGCACAGGAAAAACGTCCGTGATAAAACACGTTATACGCCACCTGACGGAGGCGGCAAACGCGGAAAAATCAACCACCGACATAGGCATAGTCTACATGAACTGCCGCATCGGATTCAACAGCAAATATCAAGTACTCCTCAAAATAGTAGAAGACCCCTACCTAAACAGACCAGACCACAAAGAAAGACCGCTTGACGGCCGCACCCAAATGAAGCTTGCCGGCATGTCGCCCACAGACCTGTACAAGCGCCTTAGGAAGACTGTGGAAGCAAACGGCATAGGGCTTGTGATAGTACTCGACGAAGTGGACATGGTGAAAGACGTCGACGAGCTGATTTACCTTCTGACGCGCATAAACGACGAGATAGAACAGGTGGAAAAAGACGGCCAGAAGAAATTGGGCCGAGTAGTCATCATAGGCATAACAAACAGCTTCAGCTTCAAAGACAAACTTGACCCCCGCACCAAAAGCACCCTGTGCGAAGAGGACATGGTGTTTAGGCCGTACAACGCCGACGAACTAAGCACCATCTTGGAGGAAAGGATAAAAATCGGCCTTAAATCGGGGGTCATAGCCGAAAGCAATGTTGCGTTGATAGCCGCTTATGCCGCGCAGACGAACGGCGACGCTAGGTACGCGTTGCGCCTGCTTCAGAAGGCGGGTGAAATAGCCCAGAAGGAAAGCAGGGACAGGATTAAGAAGGAGGACGTAATTGCGGCAAAGACCGGCGTTGAGGAGGACATTACATTCGAACTCGTGACGACATTGCCGGAGCACCAGCAGATAGTCTTGTACGCCATAGCCGAGCTGCTCATTCAAGGCGGGAACTACAAGCGGCTTGCGGACATGCCGCCGGACATACTCTTTTCAGGGGAGGCATACGAGGGATACGAAAAAGCCTGTAAAGCCCTGAACCGAACGCCCCGCACTATGCGGTGGTTTAGGGAGTACCTCAACGACCTGGAGATGCTGGGGCTTGTGACTCTGTCGGTGTCGGGGAAAGGCGTTAGAGGAAACACCTCCATAATCCGCCTTGGAAGCCCTCCCGCAGAAGTCAAGAGAATACTCCAGCACAGCCTCGGCCTGAAATAAGCCGCAATACACCTGTTTTTTGCGATATAAGCGAAAGTGACAAGAGTATATAGAGCAGCAATACCATGGCCTCCGACTTCGACTTCAACCACGTGCGCAGGTGGCTTGGCCTCACTGACCAGCAGTTTATGGTGTTGAAGAGCATTTACCGCCTTCAGAAGGAGGGCGGGAAAGTTAGCGCCCAGCGGATTGAGAGGGATTTAGAGAAGTCTCATCAGATTGTAATGCAAAAAAGCCGGCTGTTCGCTCTTCTTAGGGCATTGCGCGACCAAAAAATCATAGACCACGCCGGACGAGGAGACTTCACGGTAAACTTCAAGGGGATGCAGGCGGTTTTGAAGGAGGGCGAACAGCAGCGGAAAGACGAGTTGGACGCAGTGTCAATGGTTGCCTCAGATGTGGAAGACTACTTTTACCGCAACATAAACGCCCCAGACCACCCCATAGTCGACTACCTCCCATACGACAACCTATACAAGGCCTTGGCCAACGCCGCGCAGAAATCCGCTGTTTTCCTTGTCGCAGACAACTTTCCGCAAATAGCTTATACTCCCGCATTAAGCGAGGGACTTAAGCGCACCGCATACACCCACACGCTCTGGAGGAGGTGCATAAAGGAGAAGTCTCTTAGGGTTCTGTATCTGACTGACGTTGACGGAGACTACCTATTCAACCAGTGCCTGCACATTTTAGGCGACCCGCTTCGCGCATACAGGGAGGCGACGTTAGTCATAGAGAACCTCCAGAACATGATAGACTCGGACGCACCGCTGGACGTTCGCATGGTAGCCGAAAGGCGAGGTTTGGACGTAGCAATACCAGAGCCGCCAGACGGCAACCCAGTCGAATTCTACATGCTCACCCGCGACGAAAACGACGACGTAATGGGAGGCATACACCTAAGAAGCCGCAACGGCGCACTACACTCCAAAAAAACGTTCAAACAAACATTCGACCCAGCAGACCGCATGAAAGGAGCGAAAGCCAGACAAGTCCTCAAAACATGCCACAAAGCATTGGAAATGAAATACGGCGTACTACTGCGGGGAGACTAAACCAAAGAGTCGGAGGTCTGATAACAACAAACAATCTGCGTTCCTGCAGCCTATTTTTCTTTTTCTGACGGAGAGCGTATCTTTCGTATCTGCTCCTGCATGACGCCGTAGTACCCATCAAGCTCGTCGTTAAGACGAACCTTAAGTTCAGGCACAGGTATTGACGTGTAAGCGTACTTTCTACCCCTGCTTACCGGCAGTCTCTTTCGAGTCAGAAGCCCGCAGGATATTAGCACCGAAACGGAACGCTGGACGCTAGTGCGATCTCTTTTGACTGCCCTGGATATTTCAGGCACTTGCGCTTCCTTACCCAGAACGAACCAGTATATGGAAGTCTCAATTTCCCTCAACCCCAAAACAGCGCACAAAACATCCCTACAGCATACGTCGCTTCTTCGAATCAAAGACGGCATATCAACCGATTTCATGTCAAACTATGCTTTTCACGACTTAAAAGTGCGTTAATGTTGAACAATAATACTTTTTATATGCATCCTACAAAAGAGTATAGACCAAAAAGATGGACGAAGAACTTCAGCAACTAAGAGAAAAAAGAATCAGACAAATACTTGAGGAAAAAACAAAAATGAACACACCAATCACCATAACAGACGAAACAATCCAAAAAGAAACAACCAAAAAAGGCGTAACAGTAATAGACTGCTGGGCACCATGGTGCGGCCCCTGCCGAATGCTATCCCCAACAATCGACCAACTAGCCAAAGACTACGCAGGCAAAATAACATTCGGCAAACTCAACGTAGACGAAAACCCCAACGCAGCAGGCCAATACGACATAATGAGCATCCCCACCCTGCTCGTATTCAAAGACGGCAAACTAGTAGACAGAATCACAGGAGCCCTACCCCGCGAAATGCTAGAACCAAGACTCAAAAAACACGTCTGAAAGGCGGAGAAAAGCAGGCCACAGATTGATAAATCCGGCCACGCAATGTATTCTCCAACATGAAGGCGAAAAACGCTTTATTGACGCTTCTGGCATTGTGCACAGCAGTTAACTTGGCGGCGGCCATAACGACGGTGGAGCTTACCAGCGACAGGAATGTGACGGAGGTGGGGGTGCCTATAGCTTTTGATTTGCACCTTAATTCTCCGCAGAAGATGACTGGAACGCTTGTCATACTGAACGTTAACCTTAAGAGTCAGGAGACGATTCTTTTCCAAAGCACCCTCCCAAGCTGCAGCTGCAAACCCGACCTTAGGGTGCAGGGAGACTACACCCAAACAAACTCTTTCACTCCCACCAAAGCCGGCAGATACCAGGCGGAAGCCAACTTCGACGGCGTCAAAGTCACATACAACTTCACGGTGAAAGACACACCACAAAAGACAACGACAACAGCACCATCAACAACCACGACGACGACAACAACCACGACGTCATCCACTACAACCACAACTACAACAACTACTACGACAACTACTTTCACCACCACAACATCGCTAACCACAACCTCAACCACCACAACTTCCACAACCATCGCGGAAGAGCCCGCAACAACCACAACGCAACCCCCAATTTTGACTGCCCCTCAAAACAAAGAACAAAAGCCCGCAAACACGCCACTGATTCCAGCGGCATTAACCGTATTTGCAGCGGCTGTTGTTGTCGTCGCATATTTTGTTTCGCGCCGAACAAGAAGTTAGTTACATCACAAAGTAGGTTACTTTTGCGTCGCCCGCTTTACTCCACCTTCCTAACCACAATCTCCCAGTCTTTATCGCCCCTTTTCTTGCGGTGAATTATCTTATGACCCTCAGTTTCAAGGCCCTGCGGGATGTCCTTTAGGGCTTCGCGTGTGTCGACTATGATGCGCAGCACCTGGCCTATCTGCATGCTTTCTATTGTTTCCATCGTCTTCATGAAGTTGCTTGGAGTGCCGTATTCTCGGACGTCTATTTCCTTGTCGACCTTGTATTCTTCGTAGTATTCGCCTTTGATGTATGCGCGAGTCGCCTCTTCCTTAGGATTCCTGAATATTTCTTTCGCCGGACCGTGCTCTATCAGGCTTCCCAGGTAGAGGAATATGACGTAGTCTGCGAGGCGTTTGGCTTGATGTATGTTGTGGGTGCTCATTAGTATGGTGTAGTTTTTCTTCAGCTTCAGCAGCTGTTGCTCTATCTTATGTGAGGACACTGGGTCTAATGCGGAAGTCGGTTCGTCGCAAAGCAGTATCCTGGGTTTTACGGCGAGTATTCGGGCCAACGAAAGCCTTTGCTGCTGGCCGATGGATAGTTTTGTTGCTGGTTCGTGCAGGCGGTCTTTGACTTCGTCCCATAGTGCTGCTTCAGTAAGGCTTTCTTTGACGATTGACTCCAGTTTTTTCTTGTCTTTTAGGCCGTGTAGGCGGGGGCCGTATGCTACGTTGTCGTGGATGGACATGGGTAGGGGGTATGGTTTTTGGAGCATCATTCCGACTTGTGTTCTTAGTTTGATTACGTCTGTTGATGTGTCGAGTGCGTTTGTGCCGTCGAAGAGTATTTTTCCGCGTGTTACTAGTCCTTCGTTGAAGTCTGTGAATCTGTTGAAGCTTCTTAGGAATATTGTTTTTCCGCATCCTGAGGGGCCTATGACGCAGATTATCTTTTTTTCGGGTATGTCTAGGGTTATGTCCTTGAGCAGTGCTTTTCCTTCGTAGTATATGTTTAGGTCCTCGATGTGGATTGCTTCGTTGGTCATTCTATTTTATTGAGTATTTATCGGAGATTCTGCTCAAAAGCCGCGTGATTGATGTGAGCAGCAGTATTATGAACAGGAGTATTACGGCGGAAGCATACGCTTTTTCTTTGACTGCCTGGTAGGGAGTGTTGAAGAGGAAGAATATTGCCAGAGGCAAGGATGCTACGGGTTCCGACAGCGAGGAGGGTATGTTGTCGGTGTATCCTGCGGTGAACAGTATGGATGCTGCGTCTCCTATGCCTCGTCCGAACGCCAGTATTATTCCCGTGAGTATTCCGGGCGCTGCCTGCTTGAGTGTTACTGAGAGGGTGGTTTCAAGCCGTGTGGCTCCGACGGCATATGAAATCTCCTTGAGGTCTCTTGGTATCGTAAGGAGTATTTCGTCTATGGACCGCGTCATTATGGGGAAGATGACGAAAGCAAGAGAAATAACCCCCCCGAGAAGAGACGCCCTCAATCCTAGATACAGCATGATTATGAAACCGAACGCCCCGTAGACAATTGAAGGTATGCCCCAAAGGATGTCCAAAAGAAGCCGGACGACCTCGGCCATCCGCGTCTTGCCGTAATATTCGTTTTGGAGGAAGAGCGCCGTAGGCAGGCTGACGATGAAAGCCAGCAGCGTCGCCCCCCCAGCCAAGTATAATGAGCCGACGATTGCGTTGAGTACTCCGCCTTCCTTGCCCAGGTAGAATCCGCCTTTGGGCGTCTGCGTCAATAAAGACAAACTCAAAGCCGGCAGACCCTTAATGACTATCGTCGCAATCATGGCTATCAAAGAAAACAAAACCAAACATATGGAAAGCAAGCCGACCAACTTAACCACGCTTTCTTCGATTCTGCGCCTTTCCATCAGCATTCCTCCATTTTCAGTTGAGTAAGCACCGACCTAGCCATAACATTGAATACAACTACAATAACCAGAAGAAGCAACGCAGCGAACATAAGAGCCGAATCATACAACGGAATGGAAAGCATCTCCCCGTAGTTGTTAGCAATCAACGCAGAAAGAGGATACGCAGGATCAAACACCGACCTAGCGTGCACAGCCACATTACCCACAACCATGAGCACGGCCATAGTTTCGCCGAACGCCCGACTGAACCCCAATATGACCGCGGAAAACAAGCCGTGCGCCGTTTTCGGCAGGACTACGTGTTTCATTGTCTGCCACCTTGTGGCGCCCAAAGCGAAAGACGACTCCTTGAGGTCTTGGGGTACGCTTCCTATTACATCCTTCATTATGGAAAGCATAATGGGCACAACCATTATCCCCAGCACCAGCGCGCCGCTTAGTATGCAGTAGCCGGACGTTTCCGCTCCAAACGCCGGCGCAATCACTTCCCTCACAAGCGGGACAACAAACAACACACCCCACAGGCCGAATACGACGGAGGGTATTCCTGCGAGCGTGTCTATGCTTGTTTTTACCGTGGACCTGAATTTTTTCCCGGAGTATTCCGTGAGGTATATTGCGCTCATAAGGCATAGTGGGACGGAAATTGCCATTGTGGATAAGGTGACGAGCAATGTTCCGGTGATGAAGGGGTAAAACCCGAAGTTTCCTTTTGAGGGGCTCCAGTTTGTGGAAAAAAGCAGTTCAGAGAGTGAATGCGAAGACAAAATGTTCCCCGACTTGATTAGAAGGCCCACTAGCATGAAGAAGAATGTGCTGACTGATAGCAGGGCGACTGCTTTGGTGAGTCCGCCGATTAAGGAGTCTAATCTCGTTCTGTCCATAAAATGGCCCTCTCTTTACATTCATGTGTTTGGATGCTTTTATCTGTTTTCGTTCACAGACACCAGACGACTGAAAACTCAGGGTTAAACTGCATCCAGACCATCCATCAACTGCGTCATCCGTTCTACCCGCACTTGGGCACGTTCCGGACTGCTTCTGAACTCGGCCCTAACGCTGGCTTCTCCCTCGGTTATTATCCGGGTTTTTACCGCTCTGAACGCCGTCTTGACTTCAGGGCATCTTTCAATGACGTCACGGTACAGAGCCCTTGACTGCTCGTTGTCAATCGACCAGTAGCTGATGAACCTCTTCACCCAGTCTTCAGGCGAGTCTCCACCTACCGGGATTTTCGCTGCTGCTTCCGCAGGGAGAGACAAAAGGTAATCAACCGACTCCGTACTCAGGGGTATGCGACTGCTGGCCGCATCTGCGATAAGACGGCGGGTATTGATATCCTGGCCGAATATGTCGGAGGAAAATCTGGCTAATACGCTGGCTTCAGACGCAATACCCCAGAGAGTCCTAATTTTTTCGTCACCCAGTGTACTTGCGCCGTATTCTTCCAGAGCCTCTTTTGTTGCCGTTAATCCTGAGCGCCTTATCAGCTCCTTCTCGGCGTTTATTACGCGCTCCTTCCGTTCATGATAGAACACGTCTATAACCGCTGCATCAGCCGAGGTTCCTAGGGGCGCCATGTCCATAGTAGTCTTAGCCATTTCCTCGAATGTTCTGGAGCGAACGGCGGCGTATATGAAATCCGTGGCCGGAATTCCCCTTCTTGCCGCGACCTTGACGCACAATCCTAAGATATCCCTTGTTTGCGCGGCTTCTGCGAGGACTTGCGCGTCCTTTGAATAAGTTAATATGTCCTCTTCGATGCCCATTATGTCCGTGCCTTCAAGCACATACGACGTGAACTCGCCCCTAAAATGGTTGAACGCCGTTGCCCTATCAGGAGTTGACTCGGATGAAGCCCGCTCTATGCCGGCCCGCCGAAGGAAGTGCTGGACATAATGGTTCAGTTCATGCCGCCTCTGCGAGTCAGAAGTCGTCCCGCTCCTAAGACCTCTAGGCAGGACGATAAAACTAGGCTCACTCACTACATCACCAAGCATCGCCACCGCACCACCCGCACTATGGATAATGCCATGCCCTTGCAACATCCGAAAGTAATCCAAATCAACCTCCAAAGCAGGAATACCAGAATACTCTACATATCTTGCCTTCTGACGGGTTTCGGCCATAATCTCAGCCCTATCTGCACCACCTAAATCCCGTTCACTCAACACAGTCCCGATGAGACACTCCTCACACGACCCATAACCATCATGCCGTTCGATAAGAGCCCTCTCAGACGCAATCTCACGATTAAACCGCTTAAGCCCCTCCGAATACACCTTCCTCAACTGAGGTGTCGGTAACTCCCCGATTAAGCCACGAATCCGCTCATCCCTAATCTCAACAGGCAAGTTCCCGGAGAAAGTATCAATTACCTGCGAATAGAAACGCCCATGAACACTGCCAAGCTGCGCAAGGGACAAAGAAGAACTCATAGCACCAGGCAGTACCGCCGAGGGAATATCGCCTGCTTTGGCGGCTTCACCCTCTACGGATACAACAGGGGCACGCATAATATGTACTAACGAGATTTACTCCCCTAAATACTGAAAAGCAGGTAAAAGCAGTCTAATTGCTGGTCAGGCAAAGAGCCGACTCTAACAGACAAAATAACTGACTGGCGTAGATTCTATGCGGCGTCTATCTTGGCCAACTGCGCCTGTATGACGTCTTGAGGCAACGGCACATAACCTACTTCAACGACATATTTTTGGCCGTCAGTTAGGATCCATTTGGCGAATTCTTTTGTTTCTCCTGAAAATTTGTCTTTAGTTACCAGATAGAGTTCTCTTGAAGGCGGAGAGGGATATCTGCCGTCTGCTATCGCCGCAAGAACGTCCTCTTTATTTGAGTAGAAGTTTTCGTCGGCGTCTATTTTTCCGTTGCCGTTTTTGTCTAAGGGGATTATGGCGAGGTTGCCAAGAGGCAGGCTTGTGTTGCTGTCGAAGGCGAAATTGATGTTGTTGAACCCTATTCCATTGACGTCGCTGGAGACCGCTTCAGCTATTCCAGGGTCGCCAGACACTCCCACACCCTTGAGGCCGTCCTGCTTTACCCCCAAGTAGGCGCCCCATACGTCGGCTGCGCCGCATGAGTCTGAGCGTACGTAGACTGTTATTTTATTTGTAATCGACGGTTTGGAAACTGCCGCACCCCAGAGGGTGAGGTTGCCTGAAACGAATATGTCTTTAAACTGCTTTTGAGTCAAACCCTGAATGAGGACATCTGCTGCTGCGGGGTTGTTTTTATTCATCGTTGGAACAACAGCATCTTTTACCACCTTTATCGCAAAAGCCCCCTTCTGCACCTCAGAGGGATCGATTTCCCGGGAAACCATGCCTATGTCGGCCAAACCGCCCAACGCATCCGTCATTCCTTTGCCGGCTCCGCCTGCAGAAACGTCGATTTTCACGTTAGGATGCAGCTTATTGTACTCCTCACCCCACCTTACCATAAGAGGATAAAGAGCGAAAGCACCGGAAACGGTTATGGAAGACGAAGCAGCCACAGACGAATTCTGTTCCACATTATTCCCCCCTATACAAAGAGAGGACGCAACAACAGCAGCCAACAAAAAGACTACCAAAGACAAGGAATTTTTCATAAAGACCACTAATTCAAATATGTGAAACAGCCGTTAAAATAAACCGCATCACCCCGGAAAACACAACTTATTTAACGCAAAATCATTTACCTAACACAATGGCCGAAGAAGTCTTATGGAAGGGGGGAGTAAGTCCTCTGAGTCTGTTGTCTTACTGGGTAATCGGGCTTGTGCTGACGGTCACCATAATACTGTCGCCTATCGGGCTTATCGTGCTGCTTCTGGGCGCAATCAAAATGCTCAGGTCAAACTACGAAGTCACAAACGAAAGAGTGAAAGTGAGTTTCGGCCTCATCTCTAAGGTGACGCGTGAAGCGGACGTAGACCGGATTCAGGACATACTTGTGCAGCAGGGCTTTCTGGGGAGAATACTCAATTACGGCAACCTGTATTTCAACACGTCGGGCTCAACTGGGTACGAAATGGTCTTCGTGAATGTGGCGGACCCCAACGGCTTGAAGGAGAAGTTTAGGCAGGCGAAGAAGAATTGGGGGAAATAATTTAGGGGTATCTTCTTCCGGATTCGATAAAATCCGTAAAGACTTTCCGTTCTCTTTCACCCGTAAGTAGTTCGTTCATCGAGGATTCTACTTTTGGGTGCTCAAGCAAGTCGTCAATCAGGTGCTCGCGGGCGTCGTGGTACCTCATCCAACGGGTATTGCGCATCATCGCAGAACCGCCTTTGACGACATAATTGTCTGGCTCGCACATGCCGCCGGGAGAAAGACCCCTACGCTCAACGTCAAGAACTAGGCGACCAAGCGATTTTATCAGAGCATCAACCTTATGCGGGTCGCCTGTTTGTCTGGCTGAGACCAGCGCGTCATTAAGCAAGGCGTCAGGCCGCTCTTCAGCTAGGTAGAATGATTTGCCGTCGCTTACTATGCCAAACCGCATGGGAGAAAGCCGGTACGCCACCCCTATTTCAGCGCTTCCGACGCTAATTTGGATGGCCCTTAGGCTTTGGAGGAATTGGAATTCGCTAAGTAAGGCGGTTGAAGAGGCGCAGGTGACGTTAAACCCTGGGTCGGCTTCCTGAGTCTTTTCCCGCAGATCGGGGATATAGTATAGGGGTATTGCTGCGTGGGAGAAAACTCCTCGTTCATCTGGGTCAACAAACATGCGAGCGGGTTCAACCTGGAATTCTCTGTGGAATCCTGCCCTCGCCCGCGCAAGCGCCGCATACTCTCCGTCATGCACGCCGGCGCCCAACAGCAGACTGCGCTCGAACTCCGTGCCCTCCAGCTTCTGCGTTGCCCCAAACTCAAGTAGACCAGGGACAGACGCAACGCCCGCGGGAAGAACGAACTGGCGGCTCATGGTTATAATTGAGTAGAATGCGGATAAAACGGGAACTCACATTTGACGGCAACATCAGGAGGATAAAAGAGAAGAATAAAAAAGGGGGGTTTGCCCCCCTTGCGGGGGGCGGCTTAACGGCTTACTGCTTTCAGCTTATGGTACGTTCACGATCATTCGTGTCGTGCCTGGGGCTTGGGGCGGTAGACCTGTGTGGACGTTGTCTTTGAGCCACGCGACAAGCGCGTTACCCGCATCCACAGTGTCCGCAGCAGTCCAACCAGCCACAATCAGCTTCTTACCGTCCTTCTTGACGATATAATTCTGACTTGCAGC
>CABMCB010000070.1 GCA_902384455.1 uncultured archaeon | reverse complement strand
CCGCCAACCGCCAGCCTCGCGGTTATCCCCGTTCCGCCTTTGACGCCAAACCAGCCATTCAGCTTCGTCTGGAACACCTTCAACGTCGCCAAGATTCGCATCTCAGGTGGTGGCTACGATTCGGGTATTATCAACAATCCGAGTCAAAGCGGAGGCACGCTGTTCATCTCCGGGGGATTCGCGGCTACCAAGGTGGTTACCCTCACCTGTTATGACCAGAACAACGTCGTGCTGCCAATCAGCCCGACGCCAACTGTAACAGTTACCGTAGTTTAGGAATTTCTCGACTTTTCAGCCCCCTAATGAGGGCTATCCTCACCTTTAGCTAAGGGAGCAAATCGACCATGGGAAAGAAAATCGCACAAGAAGACCGTCAGGTCATGGATGGCCTGTTTGCCAGTGAATACGGCAAGCTCGCTACCGCCGCTGGCATCAAGACTGCCGTCGCCAAGACAGAAATCTCTGACGACAACGGCAAGGAACAAGGGCCGCAGGCGTTCAAAGACCACGAAGAGTACGTGGATGTTGTCACGTCCGTGATGAACGACGACAAGTCCGAGTCCTTCGACCCGAACGACCTCCACAAAGACTAACGGAGAACCATGAAGCTGGATGCCCAAGACCTCGGTGCTGTCAATCATCGAGAAACCGTGGATGTCCGCAAACTCTCCAGCCTTGTGGGGCCGGGTCTTGTCCTTGAAACTGTGGATGGCCGCATCTTCCGCGTGGTCTCCAAAGTTGCCAGTCATCAAGGCACAACTTACACTCTCGAAAACCACGATGGAGCTTTTGCGGTTACAGCGGCACGCCTCGCCGAAATGGAACCACTGCCATCCGGCATCGCTCGTCTTGCTCACCTTATCCGGCTGTACGCCTACAACAAAGATTTTGACCAGTATGTGAAGGAAGCCATTCGAGCACATGGACTTCCCGTGGATAAGACCATGAATTGGTCGAAATGGTTCCAAGCCATTTATGCGCCGATGCTCGGCGAGTACATGAAGTCCAAGGGTTTATCCGTCAGCGAAGACGCCATCGACGAAATCATTCACGCAGTCATCATCGACTCTCTGTATGCCCGTGATAGCCTCTCTAAGTTTCCTAAGAAAACTCAAAAAGGTTATTCCGAGGGACGCGCCCGCCAAGTCACGAAGTTTCTTTCCAATCTGTTCAATTACGAAAAGACCCGAGCAATGCGCGAAGCCGTGCGTGGTGGCAATGTCATGCCAACACGGGAACAAGGCGGTGAAGGCGGTCGAGGTCGGGCAGTGCCTATGATGCAGCCCGGCGAGACCGGTGAAGAGGTCAACATTCTGGATACCTTCGAGCGTGCCGAGCGCCCCCAATATGGTGTTGAAGAAGAGTCATGGGAAGACGTAGCCACCTTCCGGGCAGAGTACGCGGATTGGCTCAAACGGGATAAAGAAGCCAGTACCGAGACCGCCAACAATATCATCAAACTGTTCGACCTCATTATCAACGCCGAACGGACTGCCGGGGACGAAGCGAGTCAGGTCACAGACTATCGTCTCAAATGGATGGAAGAGACCGGTAAGTCGTTGTCCTACTTCGGGGTAATAGCGACTAAACTATCCGAAACCCTGCAAAAGTTCGTAGAAGTCTACCCAGAACTTGCCGAAACCTCGCTAATTGCGCGACTTATCGCCGACATAAAGACGAAAAAACCAACTACCAAAAGCAGAGTTGAAGGGCCAAAGTCTGTCCCTGTAGCGGCTTCGCTGAATTTGGTGGCTATCGCGCCATCTGAGTTAGCGGAGATTCCGGGTGACACCGGACGTATTCCCCACGGGTTTTCGGGGAATGACGGCAATACGAGCAACGCGGTCATCTTGCTTGACGAGAAGCCTGCGGAGCAGCCCCGGACAGTCGCGCCAGAGATTCCAGCAATTAAACACGGTTTTTAAGGTCGGAGGAACTACAATGGGAAACAAGCAAAGCGCACGCGAAGCACTTCGTGCTCGCATTCAGGCCCGTGCAGCGGCTAAAGAAGCCGCAGCGAAGGTTAAGAACGCAGGTAAGAAGTTCGCCACCCTGCGCCGCATCGCCATCGAGGAACCGCATGAGGTTGATGCGGCTATCTCCGAATTGGCTGCCGGGTTCGGTGAGTTGAGCACTGCTCTCCAGACCATGGCTCAGAATTTGGACTTGGGTGGAGTGCCAGCCACGGCTTCCCTCAAGGCTCGTATCGCGGCAAAGAACAACTACGCCAGCCGCTTCCGCCGCATCGCCGAGGAAGCCCCGGAGCAGTTCGAAGCCGCATACAACGAAGTCTATCAGGCGCTTGACGGACTCTCCGAAGACATGGAGAACGCTGCCGAGAACTTGGGTATTTCTTTGGCTCTGCCGACCGAAGGCGAAATGCCGGGTATGGAGTCTGAGCCGAAAGAAATCGCCGAAGGTGAACACGAGGTCATCGAAGAAGCCGAAAAGGCTGGTCTCCCCGTTCCCGAGGAAGTCAGCGAGCACGCTGAAGAGGAAGAGAAGGAAGCCTCTGGCTCCGACTGGTTCGTGACCGACCGCGAAGCAGATGGACAGCCGAAGAAGCCGACCGTCGCCGCCAAGAAGTCCGTCGTCACTGTCCGCAAGTAAGTTTGAAGCACAACAGAGTAAGACCGGAGGGGCGCACTACGCAGCGCCCCTCTTTTTTTGTCTGAAAATTTCCAAAAACCGGGTACTATATAGGTAGGTTGGCGTGTATGATTTAGTATTGAATACACCCCCGCTTAATACCAGTATCTACCAATTTTGAGGTCTTGTCAATGGCGGAAAACACCCCTTATTTTGATTCCATCATAGCTCACCGAGCAATTTTAGCCTCCCGAGGCGACCACGGAGACATAGACGAGGATGCAGTGTTGGAAGGCGGCGGCATGAGTTCAATCGAGACTCAGGCTGACATGACCGAAGAGGACATCCTCACCTATGTACAAGAGAATTTCTCGGACTTCCTGCGTATCCT
>CABMCB010000069.1 GCA_902384455.1 uncultured archaeon | reverse complement strand
CCCAGCGGTTTTTTAACTTTCACCTCTATCTCGTGTTCAGGATTTAAATTGAACGGTCGTGCTTTGGTGACTTCCCATACGGGGAATACCTCATTTCTTATTCGACGCTTTAAAGATGTCAACGGCTACCCCCACCGGTGATTCCTCGACCTTGTCGGTCTCCTGTCCTTCGTGTTTCTTGATTATGGCGTCTCTCTGTTCCCGAGTTGTCTTGTCATATATCTGATGACAGTCGACGCACCCGTTGTCCCCGACCCAGGTCATGTTCGGTCGGAGCCTGCACCTGTGAATCGGACGTCCCTGTTGGTCGGTCTCGCCGGTGTCTATGAGGTGTTCGGCCTCACAGGCTATCTCTTCGAGTGCGACGATTTCAGGGGCATCGATGTTCCTCTGCTTCTCCTGGATGTCCGTCACGCCCGCGTGTGTTTGTGTGACCACACGGATGCACTCGAGCAGGGCCTCTTGCGTCTCGAACTTACTCGGGTCGATTCCCAGAGCCTCGGCCATTCCCGCCAACTTCTCGTCGGACATCTTTTTCATGGCTATGATATCGACCGCTCCCGTCTTGAGATTTATGGACATTTCAGACATATTGACACCTCCTTATGCAAGGACCTCCACGCTGATTTCGATGGGTATCTGCGCGGGCAACACCGTCATTGCCTTGGACGATGTTATCTGTAGGACCGCTGTCCTTGTAATTGGCAAGGACTCGAGCATTATGACGGTGCCCTCATCGGTGATGACCATCGGTGTCGACCCAATGTTGTCCTTCAGTATCCTCTGTGGTGCGCCTATCATCCTTGCGTTGACGCCCGACTGGGAGTTCAGTTCATACCACCCGGCGATTAGGGCGTCACCCGTGCCCGCCTGAGCGCCCCAGGACGCCAGTGGCGCCGAAGAGTCGTTGAGGCACATCTTGGCCGTCACCTTCGCCTTCGTGACGTTGACAAGTGTAGCAACGGTCACCCAGTCACCGAGACCGGCGTTGAGCGTCTGGTCCCAGTACTGGATTAAGAGGTTGCCACCGGTGAAGTTGGCTTTGATAGCCGAGATGTTGGTGTTAGCCGGGAGGGCGATGATTGGCTCGGCCTCACTCTCGGTCTGCGTCGATATCCCGGTGTGCGGCGTGATGTCCTGCACACCCGCTATCGTGTAGCCGCTCAGTGGGCCGGATAGGGAGTGGTCCCCAATCAGGTCGTCTTCTTGCGTTGATGGTCGTTCCATTTTACATCCCTCCGAATAACAGTGTCTAACCGACACCGTTCGACACTACCTCTTGTGTCCAGATTGTGAACTCGAGGAACTTCGTGACCGGAAGCGACGCCTGGGCCTTGTTGACGACGATTATGAGGTAGATAGCCTGGTTCTTGGCCACCTGAGCCGCTGTCCATCCCGCCGCCCTTGGAGGGGCATCGTCCATGTTCTCGTAGGGTATCGGCTTCTCGTGGATTCTGTCATAGAGAACCTGTGCGGTGCTCACATCCATGACGATGTTGGGTGTGAACGCCTGCTGTGTCAAGAAGATGAACTGACTGAACCCGCCTGCTATGTACGCGGCGTATCCGGCGGCGCTGGCGATGACCGACCTCTGTGAGAGCGAGATGCACCCCTTCATCCCGGCAAGGGTGTTGAGCGCGACGTTTGTCGCCATCTGCACTCGGACCAGTTTGCCCATCGTCGGTGCCTTGATTGGGACGATGGCGACCGCGACCGCGCCGCTTACGACAACGAAGTCGTTGCCGCTCAGAAGGATGCTGTATTGTGTGAGGTCGTCGTTCGTGAGAACGCCTTCTGAAGTCCCGCGCATCGGGACCTGTCGTTCCTTGACGCCTCCGGGTATGGTTGCGTGGCGCTCGTATTTCTTGTTGTGACCAGTAGGGAACGCGGGGTCACGACTAACGACCGATAACGCCCTCTTTCCCTGCATCGCTTCGACATCGTCCTGGACGTATGCGTCTCTGAGTGGAGCGCTGTCGGAAAATTCTCTCTTGACCTTGTCCGCCTGCTTCTTATCGCTACGGGCCGTACCGCCCTTTGCGAGTTGAGAAAATTTGGCTTTCTCTATCTCAAGTTCCTGCTTCAGGCGCTCTTCCTCTTCTATCTGCTCTGGTGTTTTATAAATCTTCGGAGGCGACATGCTTCCACCTTCACCCCTGCCGCGGCAGGACTTATGGGGTTACCGGTGATATCACTGCTCCGTAGTCTACTTCTTTAGGGCCAAGTAGGCCACGACGGCAATGATACCTCCTACGGTAACCACCGTTGGTACATAGTTCGGGACGCCAGGGATTGCCTGACTTATCATCATGACTTTGAACTGTGCCCACGCACTCGGAGCCGCTGTTGACTGCTCGACCGGCGGTGTCGGAGGCGTAGTCTTCGTTGTCTCTGGGGTCTTCGGCGTAATCGCTGGCGTGACAGGAGTCAGGTCCTCAGAGACGAGTACGACAGTTGTGCTTCGACCATCCGGTGTTGCAGTTTTCGGGCCAAAAACATTCCTGCCATTGGGCGGGACATTCCAGTAGTCCGGTTCGCCGATGGGTTCGCTGGCCTTCGAAAATTCCTGTCTCTTGATGCGAATACCCTTGGGACCACCGAAGAGGTTCAGGCGGTCGCGGGGCGTGGCGATTTTGCTTCCCGGTTGTGTCGCCTGTAGGACGACCATGTTACCGTTGCCCGGAACCGGTATGTATGAAGAGTTGGGTTTATCGATGTGGTCGGTCAGGTTCCCAGACAGGTCCGCGAAGTCTGCTAACACTGGAAATCCTTTTGTTAGGGTCATTTATATCACTTCTTCCTCGTGGCGACCACGCCTATGACGGCTACGATGCCGCCGATAACTATGGTGACTGGGATGTAGTTGGGAACTCTCGGTATTGATTCTTTGACCATGAACGCCCGGAAGTTGTCCATCGTGTTCGGAGTCGCCGTCGTGCTGTTCGTGAGCGCGGTCGGCTCAGACGCCGGGGGTTGCGCGTTGTTAGGCTTGGACTCCGTTGTTGCCGGTTGTGTGGTCGGAGTTACCGGCGATGGCGCCTTGTAAAACGTGTCTACGAGGCTTATCTTGTAAGCACATTGATATCCTTTCGGTAATGATGTCGATGCTCCCGGTTCGTTTATCGGTCCGGTCCCGATGGTCTGCGTCTTATTCGCTGGTACAGTAATATAGACAGTTTGTGCAGGGATGGAGTCACCAATCTTTCCCACGAACTTGTCTATCCTGAATTTGGCACCGTTCGGACCGCCTTTGAGGGTAAGGTGCGCGACCTGACCGTTAGGACCGGGCCTCGTCTCGATGGTGGCAGATTCCTGTCCGGACATTGGGTCGTAAGCGTAACTTCCTTCAATATACTTCGGTAAAAGTGCTTGAGTTTCCCCTGGTCCGAATCCCTTGACCAACGACTCGAACTTCTGAAAGTCTCTTAGCAGGGGCATGTGTGTCCTCTCATTTCTTCTTTGACGCCACGACAGCAACTATGCCGCCGATGACTGTGAAGATTGTCCCGAAGATTATCACCGTCGGGAGGTTTAGCCCAAGAACGAACTTCGGGGCACCAGTCTGTTCCTTGGCCGTTGTTGCGTTGATGTCGACCTTCGCTTTCTGGTCTTCGATGTTCTTGACCATGTCCGCCTTCTGTTGAGCGGTCAGCGATGGGTCGTTGACGACCTGGGCCTTCTGGGCGTCGAGGGCGTTCTTGTCAATGAGCGCGATTGCGTCGATGGCGATTGATGTTGCCTGCTTTGCCGAACTCGTGGCCGTTGGATAATCGGCCTTGGCGTAGGCGTCCTTTGCGGCGGTGACGAGTTTAACGACCGCTGTCGTGTCGCCACCTTTCGCCTTAAGAGCCGTGAGTTGAGCGTTAGCGTTGGCGAGAGCCTGGTCTGCGTCGGCCTTATCCTTTGTGACAACATCGACCTCTTCTTGTGTCTTACCGACGCTTAGGAGCGTGATGTAGATATCAACATCTTCCCCGCTGTCAGACTCGTCACACACGATGCTCTGTGTCTCACCAGGGTTCAGCGTATAGGTCTTGTCCCAACTGGTCGTCCATGCGTTCCAGGAGCCTTTCCAATCCTTGTCCCTGTGGCGCCTGATGACCCTCCATGCTGTAGGATAGGTTTTGCTTCCGAGGACCGCCGTGTCACCCTTATGTTTCAGGGAGACTTCGCCTTCATTACCGGCACCTTCGGCGTGACCCTTCGTTATCTGGAAGACCGCTGGGTCGTTGGTCTTCATGCCGCGAGTGTCGGTTGGTTGCGGACCCGTGCCGCTGTTGATGCTGTATCCCGCGAAGTAACTGTTGAAAAGAGACCCCATCCTCTCGGTGCGTCCTATCAAGGTTCCCATACCGGACCTCTGTGGAGGCTCCGACCGGATGCTGTGTAGAACTTCCGGGAGTTGATAATCGTGAGACATGACGCGCAGGAGGCTCATTGTCTGCTCGACCGCCACGGGGCGTTCGCTGACAAGGTCGGAGTGTAAGTCCCCGAGGCTACGCAGTTCCGTCTCCTGGGTCTTTTTCTTGAATATATTTTCCATTATGTCCACCTTCTAATTATTTGGATAGTGATGCTCGTGCCCATAGGATGCCTATTACACTGACACCCGTTATGAAGCCGAGAACGAACCCTATTCGCTCCGGGGGTATCTTCGGTTTCGACTCTTGTGTGGTCGCCGGTGGAGCGGGAGGCGTCGGGTCGACGTCGGCCAGACTGAAAGCGCCCAACTGCATTAGGTCCGGGTTCTTCACGAGAGGCATACTTTCACATCTGGGTAAAGTACAACCGCCGAGTCCATCTTGCGACGGACCCGGCGGAGGTGTTCAAGGTGTGGTCTTTCATAGCAGACCACTACGCTCTGTTGCCGTTGGGGTTGCGCTGGGGTTGGTGCACCTGACTAAAGGCTTACCCGGACCTCTTGAGGATGAGGTGGTATGCCCTCAGCGAGAAGGTGCTGGTGCCGGTGTTGATAACGGACCCACCGGACGGCGTGGTAATCTTGAGCATTACCTTGTCGCCCATTATGGCCCGTACCTCCTTGTCACCGTTGTAGCACAGGGGGTGGCCGTTCTGCCTGTAGGTGGCGGAATCGTTTATCTCAGTTGTGGTTCCGACCCACACCGTGCCCCTGAAGTCGCGCTCGAACTGGTCCCAGACCTCGACAGCGGCCTCGTAGTCATCCACATCGGATGAGACGCTGTCCTTGACCGCGCCACCGATGTAGTGCTGAGGCTCGTCCATGAGGAACTGGAGTTCGACCCCCTGGGTAACCGTGTAGTACCAGATGGCTACCTTCTGGCCCGCAACGCTGATGGCGGTGGTCACACCGCTGGTGTTCTTCGTCAACGTTATCGGGTACCTCAGATAAACCTCCTGGCTTACAGGGTCAGTCCAGAGTGAGTCGGACATCTGTTGAGCCACGACCGCCTTCTTGGCAAGTGCCTGGTTGCCCAGTGCATTCTCCATCTGAGCGTTGGCCGCCCGATAGACCTGCAACTGGTTCCTGACCGTGTTTGGGGGAGACATAGTTTTCGACCTCCTACTCGACGGGTATGTTGACCCGTTCATATCATCCGCCGTATGGCGGTTGACTGGGATTACTGAATTACGCCTTGGTGATGCCGACCAGGTCTTACCTGGTCAAGGTCCCGGAGCGCTGGTTGACGCCGCCGACGAGGGTCCCGCTTCCGCCGACACCCTTCATGATGCCGGACAGTTCCTCGAACTTCTTCTTCTCCTGTTCGAGGAGCGCGAGTTCGTCCATCCCGGCAAGGTTCTCCGGGGTGGGTGTCGTCTGGTTGTTCTCGGGCGTGGCGACGGTGCCATAGCCCTTGACCAGTGCGGCGAGTCCACTGAGGCCGACCAGGGCCATTCCCGCCTGCGCGGCGGTCGGGGCCGGTGCCTCGGTTGGCATGGACTTGTTGCGGACAGCGTTGACGCCCTTGAGGACGTACTTGAACACCGTCACTCCCAGGTCGACGCCTGTGAGGATGGTGCCGCCGAGCCACATGGCCTTCCCGATGTCCTTGTCGCCGGTTATCTTGGCCGCGGCGAACGGATATATCGAGAGACCCAGGATGCCTTCGCCAGCAAGCCGGACGACGTCACGGACTGGCTCGTAGAAGGGACTCTGAGTGTTGGCCTTTGCGAGGCCAGCGACCGCATCGGCGAGGAACATGAAGCCCGCGCCGGTTCCGCCGGTTGCGAACGCGCCAAAAATCGTCGACGCGACGGTGTAGACGTTGGCCTTGGGCAAGTGCTCAAGGTCCTTCGTCGGGGGCAGGAGGGCCTTCTTGGGGTTGGTGACCAGTCGTCTGGCACCGGTGACCCTCTTCGCCACCCAGGTCTTTGCCTTCCTCGTTCCGTGGAAGACCGGCCTGTGTATCTTCGGGTTGCGTTCTGCACTGACAATAGATTTTTCGTCGAATGTTGGCATGTTTGACACCACCAAGCGTGATTTATTGCGATACCATAATTATTAGAAAATCTATAAATAGTAGGTGTGCACTATCTGTATATTACCGGTGAACACGGTGCGACCATCAGTTCACATCCTGACACAGGGATGAATCCATGCCGAGCACAACTCTGCGGATAGCAGAATACGCCGTCAAAGAACTTAATAAACAGCGAAAGACAGACCCAGACACCGGTGATGTCGAATCGTGGACTGCACTCTTGTGTCGACTTGGAGGAATTAAATATCGACCGCACGGTGTTAAAAAACCTCGTGGACGACCGGGTACGTTGATAGTTAAGAAAGATTGAACCATAAGGGGGAAAACATATGGGTAACCGAGGGGAAGAGCGAGATTCAAAAATGAGCAAGATGATTAAGACTTTCAAGATAGAGACCGTGGAGCGAGCGAAGCGTGACGGCAATTTCTACGTTATATTAAAGGTCTTGAAGAAGATTAAGTACAAATATAAAGGCAAGACCAACTTCGAGAAGCCACTGTTCGCCATGCTCGTCGATATCTCCGAGAGCAACCTTCCGATGCCTGCGAACGCCTACAACCCGGTGTTCATGTTCAAGCGCCAGTCCACCCGGTCTGATTCCGAGGGCAAGCCTATCGGAGACAGTGACGGCGACGAGTATGCCGGGACACCCACGCCCGAGGATTACTTCACGCTCCCGGACATCAGCAACGCCATCAACTCCGACGCGCCTGTCGCGAGCGCCGACAAAATGACCTACGACATCGGCCTTCACTACCTGTCCAGTGTCTTTCTACAGAACTTCGACAACCCTGAAGCCGCCGACCTGTTTCTCAACAAGGTCGTGGCTGACGTCGAGCGCTTCTTGAAAGACCTGTCCGATTACGTGGAGCGCAACCAGAAGACGTTCGACTGGGAAAGCCTGTCCTACAATGGCTCCACCAGGAATGTCAGCAAGAGCGTCACCGTGGTCAAGGGCATGGGGACCGTTGTCTCGTTCTCCGAAGGTCGTGCTAAAGATGTGGCCCTCCCGTCGAAAGAAGAGTAAGTCCATCTTGGTATCCACGCCCACGCATAAATTAAAAGATTATTGCTGGGAGGATTTCCTAAATGGAATACTCGACCAGGAGATTCCAGACGGATATAGTGTAGACTTTCTTATTGCCGATAATACAATCGACCTGCTCGACGTCGAATATTACGTCAAACTTGCCGACCGACTGAAAGGGACCGGCATTGTCGTGACGCACTTTGGTTTCGATAACCGGTTCAGTCCTACTATTCGTCTCACGGCCATCTATAATTATATCCGAGGCTACTGGAAGGCCATGAACCATGACATGCTTCTCATCGTCGAGAGCGACGTGATACTCGAGAAGCCCGATTACATCAAGAAACTTGTCGAGACTTACGAGTCCGAGAACAAATGGTGGAAACGCCTCTTCGGTAAAGCGGTCGGTGCCGTGACCGGCGTGACCGACTACACCACAAAAAAACTTACCAAAGAAGCCATCGATAAACTTGAATGTGAAGGCATCCTTTATCTCGACGCGGGCACACCAAAGGACCAAGACACGATGATAATGAAAGAATTATCGGTCGACCTGATGAAACCCCAAGACGATTTTCAACTCATGCCGATGGTTCTCGACGGCAAGACCGGATGGATACCTGTCCGGGTCCCGCACTGGCGGGCCGGTGGCTCATCCGTGACCTACCGGGCGTATCACCAGAGTGAGATGCGCTTCTATCAGAAAAAGGGCGCTCCCTTCGAGGTTGCTGGATGTCCGCTCGGTTGCATTTTAATCGACGGTAAGGCGCTCAATAAGACCACGTTCAGATTCGTTCCCGGCATGGACAACGCTTGCGATGTTTTTTTCGCTTACGACATCATCAAGGCCGGATATAAAATCATCTGTGACCCTCGAGTCTGGCCCGAGCACAGGCATAGCGACCCGACGTCCACAACAGACGACGAATTTAAATTAAGCCCACGCGAGGCCGCAAAGGTCCGCGAGACCCTGGAAACCAGGAACGGGTAGGCACGGATTATTCATAGCGTCCGGAGTCGCCTCTATTTCTTTCTTTGCAGGCAACGCGGGTGTGGACATATCGATACGCATGAGTCCGCCATGTTGGTGACGATAATCCAGAGCGGCATTAGGCACTATGGTCTCACACCATATCTCCTTACCGCTTATTTCAGCGGCGGCGAAGACGTGAGTGAACCGCGATGTCCTGGTGTTGAAGTTCGGGTCCATAGAGAGCAGGATTATCTTCGCGGGTATCCCGACTGCCATGAGCAACGAGGCCACGGCGATGGCCTGGTCGTCACAATCTCCGGCCTTCGAGACGAATAAAGTGTATCTGGCCTCTTGAAATATCTCGGTCCTGACCGGGTCGGACACATAGAGAATATTATCCCTGACCCACGACTGTATAGCGGCGGCCACATCCGCATATTGGCGACCATCCAACCGCGCACTCCTGATTATATCGATGGCCAGCAAGCGCACATCCGGGTCGTTCTTACCGCGATAAACAGCGGCCTTGATGTCATCGCCCAAAATTTCTTCCGCGAGTCGCCCCGTCGCCCAGGGCGGGAAGTTCTTGTGTATAACCGCGCCTTTAGGAACGGCTTCTATCGTCGGATGTCTGACCATTCCTTGAGTTAGACCATAATGCACAGCAACACCTACAGCGGTCCCTACCGCCAGGAGCGCCAGGGCCTTCAGTCCATCAGAAACGGCCATGATAGTATATTGTGCAGGGGTCCTATTTTAACTTTGCGATGGCCACGATGATGTTACGCTCCTTATCGAACAGGAGCATACCGCGTGTCGGGACGTATCTCGATGTCCGACCTTCGCATTTGTCGCAACGCCATCCGACTTCGGGTATGAACCGCAGTGTTCCACCACACTTTGAGCAGGGTCGGTCCATGCCGAGATTCCATGCGAGTCTTGCCCACGTCTGCACGGCGGCCATTTCCGCGAAGGTCACGGGTCCCATACCGCGCTTGTCCTTCGGTAGGTCGTCGATTCCTTCTGGCTTGACGATGCAACGACCGCAGGCTACGAGCCATTGACCGTCGACCTCGTAGACCTGTCGCGGGACTCCATCTTCCCACGGGTGATAATAATTCTTTGTAAATCCGAGTGGATTGTCCAATTTTTTGTCAGACTGATACAGTGCGGTCTTCCAGTTGGCGACCTTCTTGTGCTTGGGATTGACCTTCGATATCGCCGGTATCTTGACCGTCCTGACCGTATTAGCGGGCATCCATGTGAACTTCTCGATGACCGTCTTGGCCTTATCGACGTCCTTTCCGTCCGAAGGGTTTTCGTTATCGGTATCGGTCTCCGGCGTCGCCATTTGATATACGGCACTTCGAGACGAATGCGGTCTCGGCGCTTCTTTTTTGGCTTCTACGGCCTCTTCGGCGCTTGTCCTCCACGCGGCCCATACCCAGGTTTCTCCGCCCTGTCCGTCTTTTCCGGGTCCTACTTCTTGGACCACACCATATCTCTTAGTCGAATCGTCAAACACCAGGTCTCCCGGTTTGATGTCTTTATACGTCAAGTCTCCTGTCGGAGTCGTGCGACCGCGTTTAGTGTCTTTTTGATGTGTGGTCGTCGGAGTACCTGTAGCGCCGGTGTCCTCTTCGTCCCATTGCTCAACATCCTCTTCTTCGGGTTCTTCCGAAGGCGCTTCGCCGTCTTCCGATTCTTGAGACTCGATGTCGGGCATCTCTTCTTCCGATGGTTCGGATTCGTCGTCTGGTTTATCATCATCCGACTGTTCTTCGTCTTCTTCGTCGTCTGTGTCCGTATAGTCTCTTTCTCGGTCTTCGTCCGGTTCGGGTTCTTTGTCGGTGTCCTCACCTTCGCCGTCCTCCGAGTCCTCTTCTTTATCTTGTGCGCCTTTGTCCGGCTCGGGTTCCTCGTCTTCGGTGTCGTCGTCCGGTTCAGAGTCACCTTCGTCGTCCTCTTTCCCATCTTCGGACCGACCATCATCCTCGTCTTCTCCTTCCTCGTCTGGTTCGGGCGCCTCGTCTCCTGCTCCGTCTTCTTCCCCGTCCGAGTCCGCCTCGTCCTCTTTGTCGGCGTCTTCCTCTTTTATTTCTTCTTTGTCACCGTCGCCTTCTTTTTCTTCTTCTCCGGACTCGTCGTCTTCTTCAGAATCTTCTTCGTCCTGGTCTCCCTCTTCGCCCTCGCCTTCTCCGCCTTCACCTTCGTCTTCTCCTTCGGCGTCATCAGACTCTTCTTCTGGTTCGGGTTCCTCCGATTCGTCAGGCTCCGAAGGTTCTTTCGGTTCTTTAGGCTCTTCGGGTTCTTTAGGCTCTTCCGGCTCCTTCGGTTCTTCCGGCTTTGAAGGTTCCTCTGGTTTTTGTGGTTCTTTCGGAGGGGCCGGGTCCCACCGAAAAACCGAACGGTGTTGCGTGACCCATTCATCCATAGATTTGACCGCGGGTGTGTTCGGGTCGAATATCACGCATATCAAATTCAAGTCGTTAACCGGAAATTGATGGATGGTGAGACCCGTCTTTTGTGACATTATGATACTATGGTGTGAGTTCATCGCCTCGATATTGTATGTCATCAGTTCTGTAGGATTTCCGACGACTTCCTGATTCAGACGGTCCGGAGGAACACACACGAAAAACAGTTCGTCGTAGTCCGAAAGTAATTTAAATTGATGCTTACGCATGAATTTCTGTCCGGCACCTGCGACACCACCCTCTCTAATCCTTATTCTCATGTATATTAACCATTTCACTTCCCCGTAATCCCCTCCGCCCGCTGTCGTCTCTTTCCAACTATTCCACTCCACCTCAAACCCGTTCTGCATTGCCGCCCGTTCGAACCAACTTCCTATCGAATATATGAGTGTCCTGCTATCCATATCAGGTGACGGTAACGCCATTCATGTGACCTCCTATCATCTTCATCATTTTGTACGTCAGGTTCTCAAGGTCATATCCGGACAGGCATATAATTCCATCGGGATAAGTAATCACGTGGTCGCCTGCAGTCATGTCCGAGACTTTGTACGAGGGCGACGTGTCCCTTGATACGGCGAGTTCGGGGAAGTCTCTCGATACGGCGGCCTGGAGTTCGCTTATCGTCGGGTAGTTGTCGCTGTGATACGACGCGGTTTTGGCTCCGTCGTTCAAGTTGATATGAACTTCTACTTCCGATTTGGGGTCAAACTTCTTGGACACGATAATACTAAGGTTCTCGAACTTTCTAAACCCCTGGGGGGATACCGTTATGTCCACGAGAGTGTTGACGTGGACATAATTAAACATCGGCCCGTTCATGGTCTGTAACGTTGGTTCTCTACGAAACACCTGCGACCAGTTGACATCGCCTACATCGACGATATACATATCATAGTCTCGTGCAATGTCAGCGTAGTAGTGATATCCCGGCCAGAAAAAGCACATATGTGCCAGCGACGTAACCAATATCAACACGCCTCGCCTCGCAGGCTTGATTTCGAGCAAGAGTTTCCTCAACGTGCTCACACACGCCCAGAATGATGTCGCGGAATCGTGATATTCCCATTTGAAGTGTAATATCTCGTCGAGAATTTCATCGTATCTGTCCGTGTTTATCCACCAATAATATTTTGAAATCCTTCCAAACCTTTCAGATTCGCTGATGGGATTTATCAGTCTGGCAAGTATATCGGCCTTCCATTCGTCCTCGATTAGACCGTCGGTCGCCATAGGGTCTACGCTTCCGTAATAGTTCGGACCATATTCAAATATGTCTCGACTCTCGTCGAAAGTCTTCACCAAATTCGGACCCACATTGTTCAAATCCTTGAAGGCTTTTCTATACGACGGTCCGCGACGTCCGTGTTTCAACGGTAGTCTCTGTAGCGCCTTTTTGACCTTGATTTGCATGACTCTGTCAAGAGGCGGTGTCGATAACAGCATCGGCATGACCGGCGCCTTTCTCATTTCTGGTGTGTCGTGCGCGGGTACGATACCGTCTATGCTTCCCGGCATGGTTATAAAGGTCAACAGGTCCCCGCGTTCTTTTGCTTCTTCCGTCAGTGCGTAAACCGCCGCGAGTGAATTGTAAAAATATTGTTTGCTTATCTTACATCTCGGGTGCATCCCGCCGTCCATATCTCGGTCGAGGTCCCAGAATATTACGAACGACCCCGCCTTTGAGAACTTTCTTCCCCTGCCTTCTCTGAACTCTCTGTGCTTGCCCATCGGCGTCCCGAAAAACAGGTCGCCGTATGTCGTCAGGCTCCTTACAAAATTCGGTCTCCTGTCGTCCGGGTCGAGACCGTCCTTTTGTGCCCAACGACCCTCCGTCTTTACAGGACTACTTCTCGACAAATGAACCGGAGGAATCATATTTTTAAGAACCGACGCCTTAACTTTTGATACGATGTAACTATTATATTCGTAAACGTAAGAGTCCCACATAGTAATTAGTTTAAGCATCATACACTCCCATTCTTGGTCGCTGATGCTCCATTTTGAACCAGGACGATATATTTCAAAATTCGGAAGAGTCATAGTTTTTCTACCCCCCCAAAATCGATAACGCCCACCTGGTCGAACTTCTCGAACAGTTCAACGGCGATGTCGTAATACGCCTGGACGTCTCGAACGGCAAGGTCTCGTTCTACCGCCAGTTTTTCCACGAGTTCTACAATACGCGCCAACGTTGGGTCTTTGTTGACTTTTTCTCGGACGCTTCGGTATACTTCCGGCTCATGGTTTCTGACATACCACATTGCCATGAAGGCGTTGATGAATTTCAAACGCAGGGCGTTTGTCGGGTCTATTTTTACACCGTCTATATATGATGACGTCAACGAATATGCCTCGACCATGACTTTCTCGAGTGCGCCCTTACCAAACTGTTTATCGTACGCCGTGTCGTACATCGTGACGCAGTTGACCACCGCGTCGGAATAGCCGTTCTGTATTCCAGACATCCGACGAAATGCCAATCTATTGTCCAACTTGTTGCTCTTTTTGAGATACAAATAACTCGCTATATACGAGACGACTATATTTCCTGGGTCGAAATATTGGTGTCCCACTTCATGCGCGAGCACGAAGGTCATGATGTCGACCGTAGTAAGATTGTCCAGAACCGCATATATCGTACCGGCGGTGTAGTACGCTGGCGCGGGCACAGATTCTCCCGTGCTTGTTATATGTTCATGCTGGTCCTTGAACAGAACCATCCTAATCGGAGCCGGATGCGCGGCCATGATTTTTCCAAAGGCCGTCCGCGCCTCTTCTGCTGTTATCGGCACGGTCAGACCCCCTAATCATCCGTTGCTCCTGACATGAGATAAAATTGGTTAAGGAATATATCCCCCTTGAACATGGTCAGAACCTCGTCCGCGGTTTTGGTGTTGCCCATTTTCTCGACCATGCGCTCGATGAACTCGACCTTGCGAGCATCGGATATCCTAACCGACGGCCTCTTCGTTTTGGTATCTTTGTATTTCTTCAGATAGGCGCCGACTTTCTTATCGTCTTTCTGGTCTATATATGTCAGTTCGCCCATCACTTGCATCGCCTTCAACCAGATTGGTTGCATCTCCGGGTCCTTGAAGATGACCGGCTTGAAATAGAACGATATGAAATGACCGAAGTTTAAGAAATTCTGTTGTATGTCTTTTTCAACACCCAAATTGACACGGTGGTCGAGGACATATGGGAGTAAGTCGAGGATTTGTTCTATCTTGGCGAGTCTCTTCTGTGCCCGTTCACCGTCTGGGAGCGACGGGTCGTCGACCCTGAACTCGAGACGCATTTTCTTTCGCTCTTCCGGGGGTGCCATGCAATAATTGTAGAACACGACCGCCTTGACGAGGTCCATCAACGATTCTTCCGACCTGCTACCAAGAGGCCGGTTCAAAGAATCTATAGCCGAATACTTATCGAGCACATTCACGCCCGATTTCAGTTTTCCGGCGGCGGAGTCCATGTTATCTTTCGCAGGACGGTATGATATCATGGTCGTGTCTATGTAAGTGTCAAACGGTTCGAGTTCCTGTTTCAATTGCCCGAGGTCATCTTTCTTGAATGTAACCCTGTAATATGAAGACGATTTATATTTTCGTATAGTGAAATTTGGTAGGTTTGTAAAATACGATATCCAACGCAGTGCTTCATCGTCTATGAACACCCGGTCTGTAATCTCCCATATAGACATGACCGTGTTCGGGTCAAGCGGGTCTACTCTACCGTTCAGTATATCCTCAAAGTAGGCGGTCGGAATGCCTTTCGTCGCGTCCCTGCGACCCCTCAGTATTTTATATCGGACACCGACGTTTCCACCACTCAGGAATATCCCAACTTTAATTCTGTCGAGCAGTGCCCGGTCCATTTCATGACCCTCTACATCGAGGTGTGGGTTGTAGTCGAAGAAGTTCAGATGACCGACTTCGAACTCGTCCCAATCTGGGTGTTTAGTTGTTCTGGGACTTTCGAAGAACTTTCCCTTATATTCGACCCGTTTTTCGCTGAGTAGGCCGAGAAGCGCATCTGCAACGTTGGCTCCGACCCTGTTTGCCTCGTTGTGCAGTTTGATGAAACAGTTCACTATAGGACGTGTCTCCGGGGCGAAATCGTACTTGGCGACCTCGTCGTAGAATTTTCCGTCCGCGCCGAGTTTGTCGGGTGCGCTCTTTTTGTTTATGGCGATGTTTGTGTAAAAGAACACGTCTTCTGGTTCCTTGTCGGCGTTGTGTTGTGCGACCCCGTAATAGTCGTTAGCCCCGAGATATTCAAGACAGTGCTTTAGTTTCTTGATTCCCGCCGTCTTCCAGTCCGCACCGGACAACGACAGCGCCGTGAGCGTGAGTAGAACGGTTTTACCAGTTCCGGGAGCACCTTTGAGCACCAATGAACCGTCGCGCATAAACCACGCAGAGAAGAAAACGTCCGAGTCGGTCTTCTGTGGAAACATGAACCTGTGTCGGACAGAGTTCATCAGTCTGCGTATATATTCAAATATATCTCCGCCGTGGTTTTTGTTCAGACCGCTTATTATCGCGCCAATTTCTTCTGCTGTTTTAGGGTCCTGCTGTGTAGATTTTGTGACGTAGTCCACGACTTCGTCTGGCTCTACTGGCTTTGGCGGTTCTACCGGCTTCGGCGGCTCCGCGGGCGGTTCCGCCGGTGGCTCTGGCGTCTTGCTACAATCGAGCAAGTCGATACCTATGGTCCACATCTCGTCGTTCTTGTTTTGAATAAGAGCAAAGACCTGTTGCGTCTCGTCGAATATTGTAATTTTTAGAATATGAACATCTTCGTCTGTGGACCAGTGTTCATTATATGTCTGGTTTCGACTCACGAAATAGTCTGGTAACGGCGCTCTGATTCGTGTCTGACGACCCTTATAACACGAAGCGTAGATATCGACATCTCTTCCCTGCGGCGGGGTCGGCGGCGGTGGAGTCGTTGGCGGGGCCGCCGGTGTGGGCGTCGGTGGTGGGGCCGGTTCTGCCGGTTTCGGTTCTGCGGGTGGGGGTGTCGTATATTTAGGCGTGACCCATCCCACCTTATTGACCACTTGAAAATTGTTATAATCTTCGCTGGTCAACTTTCCGCCCTCTCTCGTAGGTTTCAGTTCTTGAATGGTAGATAATATGTATGCGTTACTCGCGTCATCCATACTGTTCTCCCAGATTGCCCATATTATCGACGCGTACTTATCGGCGTTCTTACCACCATACCAGGAACCGATTCTGTGAACTGCTCCGAATCGATATGCGTCTCCCGCGTAGGGTCCGATTTTAATTATATCTCCTCGTAATATATTATCAAGAGGCATCTTCGATGTGCCCGTCGGCGTCGACGGCACTGGCACCGGTTTGCTGGGTTTATAGTCTTTTAGTTTCCAGATACCCTTCTGCGTCGAAAAGAACCGTCCGTCTTTTTGTAGGACATTCCTAACCGTGGCGCGGAAATTGTTGTTGTCTGATTTATTGAGTTCTTTCGCCACCGCCCTATAGACCGCTTCGTTGGTAGCAGACCCGCCGTGCCCGCGCAAGAACTTTTCTATAGCGTCACCGTATAGACTCGGATTCCGTCTGGGC
Source organism: uncultured archaeon (assembly GCA_902384455.1). GTDB lineage: Archaea > Altiarchaeota > Altiarchaeia > IMC4 > SCGC-AAA252-I15 > CABMCB01. The sequence continues at coordinate 25,310 of CABMCB010000069.1, read as the reverse complement.
ATCTTACCCCTCCGGTCCGCCGCCATAATAAACCGTCGGGTCGTCTGCGGGGTTCGGCAACTCGGTTTCGTGAAGTATCACGTGAGGGTTGTGCTTCGTGTGAAACTTTTCAGAAGAATTTATGAATTTGTATATTTCACCATACGGTTGTCCTTTGTATTGCGCCAGTTGTTTCACCGTCAGATTCGGGTCGGAAACTATAAAATTGTATACCGAACCGTCGTCTAAAGTGATATAGAGGAAACGCCCGTCCTCCCGCAATAAGTCTTGAAAACCCACCGTACGGATGCTCAGTTTAGTCACTTTTCTTGTCCAGAACGGTTTTGTGAAATCCTTTTCCTCGGGATTTTTGACACCGAGTCGCTCATGGTCTTCTGCGACGCGCCGCGCCTCAGACTTCGTGAGCCACGGGTGTTCTTTTGCTTCCTTTTCGATGTCCTTCGCCGAAGGGTTCTCATACAAGCCACGATTTATACGCTTGACGAAATCTTCGAGATAAGATACCGGGTCCTTCGGAATCGTGGCGGGAGCGTTCATGGGATATTTATATTCTATGGTTCCCGTTTCCCCCACAAGACCCCTCACATGCGGTTGTTTTCCTTCTTCCCAAAAGAGATTTCCCGACACCTGTCCATCTTTCGACATAAATATGTACGCTATCCTGGGGTCGTTTATCTCATCGGGACCCATGACATCGAAGTCTTCCATTCTGTAGGTCTTCTTCGCGCCCTTCTTTGGGTTTTTAAAGACCTTCGCGACCGACTTGTTGCTCATCCCGTGACTCGACATCCAATCTTCCATTTCCCTGAAGGATGTCCCGAACTTTTTGATAATCGTTTTGGCCATGAGCGTCGGTTTGAACCCTGGGTTCTCGAGTGCCATCTCGCCCTTTGTGGTTCGCATTCCAGCGCTCTTCGGCGTCATTATCGACTGGATTGCCCACGCCCTGCGCCAGACACGAACGCCCCGTTCGCCCCATCTATCTGCACATTTCTTTTTGAGGCGTCCCGTGACCGCCAATGCACCTTTGACACGATATTTTCCCTTGTATGGTGTGTGCTCGATGGGTACGGTTGCCCACGATATCGTTTGAAAACATTGTGGCGGTATTTGTCGGTGATGGTCAAACCGAGATTTTGGACCGGTGGGATTATTACTCGGAGGAACCTCGAATGTGTAAATATCCTTCTCGCTCCGTTTCCATTCCTCGAAGTTCCCTATACGGTCCGGGTCGTCGGCCTTCATCTGTTCGTATATTTCTCTGGCCTGACCCTCGTCCAGGTACATTTTCGGTTCTTCACGTCCGTTGACCTTTATTGGATTTAAACCGTGTTGTTTACTAATTTTCTTTCGGATATCTTCCATGTGTTTCGAGCAGTATGGTTTTCCTTCAAAATAGACATTTGTCGATTTTTCACATACGACGCACGGACGGTTTGGACTTATCTCGCGAAGTTCTTTGGAAATTCTTCCTAAAACGGAACGCCCTGTTTTCTTTAGGGTTTTACGAACATCTTCTGGATTAGCGACCACGACCGGGTTTGCCTTCCACCGGCGAACCGTTCTAAACTTCACCGGGTGCGCCATCTTCTTCAATCTTTCCAGCAGACCGGTCCGGGACATATCAACATGCCCCCCGTTGATTCTCACGAGGGTCCTGAAGTTCTTCACGCACCTCGCGCAAAGACTGTCACCGGACTTGATGAGATAGTTGGTGGCCGGGTTGGAGCAGACAACACACTCTGTCATAGCATCCCTATATTGTCAAGCCGGGTTAATATACCTTTTGTTAAAGCACAGGACTTAAAACTTTGATGACGATACTTTAATATACCGGCCTTGCCATATACTTCCTATCGAATTAAAGGGACCGACCTTTCGTGGGGAATGGGGATGCCCAAGTTCAAAGTCGAGGGGGACGCAACCAAAACTTGTACCGTTGGTAAGCACGGCGATGTTGGCGCCGTCTATACCCCTATCGCCTGGGTCGGTCGTGAAGTCGTTATCATTTTAAAGAAAAAGAAACCAGGAGGAGAGACTCATGACAAGGAAACGGGGACCGGACCCGGACGTTGAAGTGGAAGATGACGATGAAGACGAGGGCGTCGATGCCGAGCGTGACGACGAGAACGCCGAGGACGACGAAGAGCCAGAGCCGACTCCGCGCCGCCCGCCCGCGCCCACTTCACCCGACGAAGACCCCGCCTTCTGGAAGCAAAAATACTACGACACAGAACGCGCGAAGTCTGAAGCCGTTAAGGACATGCGCGAGAAGATGGACTCCTTGCAGGATAAAATAAGGTCCATCGAGAACAATCAGGCAACCGCTCCACAGCAGACGCCGACCGAAAGTGTCGGCGAGGGTCGTCCCGCTCAACACAACTCTGGCGACAGACCACCGTATCGTCTCCGAAAGAAGGTTGCTCAATTCGACCGCAACGGGAACACGGTCGTTCTGCCGCAAGAGGTTCAAGGTTGGAGTTCAGAACTTAAGCCGCGAACTTCCGATGATGTTCCTTCGAGAGTATTTCTGGCGTGGGGTGCCGGTGAATATCAGGTCATAGACGGCGACGGTCGCCTCGTGAACACTTTCACCATTGATGCTGGGACCACCACCGGGCCGACCAACGTCGTAGGCGCACCGCAGACCCAGGGCGCCACTCTCGGTCAGTTCCTTGTCGACCCCGTTCAACGAGCGCTCAATCTCTTCGAGCAGGCGAAGAAGACCGGCGACGAGAAGTTGATGCAACTGGCCGCCAACGCCATCCAGCGCGAACTCGAGGGCGGGGGCCAGAAATCCCAGGGTCAGAGCAACGACCTTGCCAATGCTCTTGCGACCATTACCGCGCTCTTTGGAGCGATGAACCAGGCCAAGGCCACTTTCCAGGCCACGGGTCTCGGAGGGTCCGCGGACACCCCAGAACTTGCCCTGAAGCGCTTCGATGCCGAGCAGTCCGAAAAGAAGTTCAAGTTCGCCAAGGAAATCGCTGAGACGGTAATGGACCGTGGGAAGGAGTATCTTCCCGAGATTGCCAAGGCGCTCAAGAAACCCGACCTCGATGCGAAGCAGGCCCAGGACGCCGCACAGCGACTCGCCCAGCAGGCCCCGCCAGCGGGAGGCCCAGGATTCTATCCCACACGGCCTTCTCCGGCCACGCCGTCGCCGATGGGCACTCCGGCGGCCCCGAGGCCGTCGCCCGCGCCAGCGGCCCCGCAGGCCCCTCCACGGCAGTCCAAGGCACCACCGCCGGGAACCCTGGTCCTATGCGGTTGCGGCCAGCAGATGACCATTGAGAAGTTCCTAACACACGCCGACACCTGTCCTGGCAACGCTCCCGCCGCGCAGGCCCCGGTAGCACCCCAGCAGGTCGCTAACCAAGGAGAGATACCGATGAAAGAACTTCCAGACGAACTTAAGCAATACCTCGAACAGATGACGACCGTATCGTCCTATATCGTCGCATGGGCCGACGGGGACACTTCCGCCGCTCCCGAAGCCGTCGCAGGCACTCTGTATCTCGGACTGGCTACCAAACCGGAAGACCGAAAGAAATTAGTCGATGTGGCCGAGCAAGGCTTCGATAAGCAGATGTCCCGCCCGGACCTGAAGCAGATACTCGAGGACTTCGGCACCTTCCCGTCATGGTCCGCTGACCAAATCAACGCCTTCGTGTCCGCCGCTGTCAAGGCGGGTCTCATGACCGAGAAGGATGTCCAAGAAGCGAAGGAACTGCTCGACCTGGCCCCTGTGGTCGACGAGTTTAAGAACCACATCGCCATCCAGACAGGACCCAAGGGCCGGGAATGGTATTGCAGGTTCCTGAACGCCATCGCGCTCAGAGCAGGCAAGACCGCGGCTCACCCCGAGTTCCTACCCGGAGCCAACGCGAACAACCGGGCGGGACGAGACAACCTATAGGCGGTGGTTGTTGTGACAGAACAGATATGCTTCGACGGGACCGTGCGTGATGATAAGGGCAACGAGACCTACGCCATGCTCGTCTTCGGAAAGGACGACAACACAGGCGAACCCTATGCCGCGCTCACAATCGATAATGTGACAACGATGGTCCCTTTCGCCAACTTTCTACTCCTCTTGAAACAGTTCGAGGCGGTCGCTAAAGCGGCAAGAGACCAAGGACTGATAGAATAGGTGATGTCGATGAAGGTCAAACTGCTCGTGCTCCTTATGGCGCTTGCTATAGTCGTACCGCCGATGGGCGTCGGGTTCTATGTCTACGACACCGGCCACGACCTTCCGGCCTGGTTCACGGCATCTGTTTATATTCTAATAGTCTGTATAGAGTCTCTCATCTTCGTGTTCACCGCAAAATTGGCCATCTACGTGAGTGCTCTCGACGATGTGTTCAAAGAACTTATGAGACTGGCGTCCGATGTCCGGGCGCCTCTCGAAGACATGGGGAAGATGTTGCTACAGTTCAAAGACCTCTTGCCTATTGTCAAAGAGATTCTGGCCGAGATTGACAAGGAAGAAGCCCGTGCCTTCCTGCTCGACTTGAAAGGACAACTCGCTCTACGAAGAAAGGAGTTGTCCGGCGACGACCTGGCCGATGCCGCCAAGCGCCTATCGGGAGGGAAGTAAATGTCCCACGAGGACCAGGCCATCAGCGTCGAGGACGTCGAGAAGGCTATAGCAACCTTCTATTGGAAGTACGTCTCAGGCGAGTTGAACACGGGCCAGTTCCTCATCCGCGTCAACCGCGTCCGCCAGCGATGCCACGACAAGGGGATTAAGAAAGAGGGTTGACCATGAGCGGCGGTCACCCCAAATATCGGAAACTTATCCGTCGACAACTGAAAGAGACGAATGGTCGAGTCTCCGAAATACAGGCCAGAAACCGTATCATCTTCGAACTTCAGAACAAAGTAGAAGACCTGGAGTATCGCCTTGCCCTTTACAAGGCGTTTCACGACGGTATCATGGGAGCATGTGACGATGGTTGACCACTGGTGCATCGTTCTTAAAGGAGCGCCCAGCGTCGAGGCGCTACACCTTCTACTCGAGGGCGATGATGAAGTTTCAGTTAAAGAGGTTATTTCACCAGACGGTGAAAAAGGTCATCACGTCGGCGACTTCGATTGCTTCATGGACGCGATGACCGAGGCTCGTGTCTACAAACAGATAGGATGGAAGAGCGTCGAGATTAAACCGCTTCTGGTGTAAGTTTATCGTCGGTGCCGTCACCCTTCTCGGAGTTGGGACGCTTGATAATCTCGACCTCGAATTTATCGTCGCTGACCATCGTCATGACGACGAGTGTTCCCGGCGAAACCTTAAATTTTGCCGGTATCGTTAAAGTCGCGGACCCACCATGTTTAGTCACTGTTCGATACGATGTTGGCTTATCACCCATAATGTCACCAAGTGACATAATGTCATTTCATGTATTTAACCCCTTCTAACTGTCAGGAAGGGAACACCTTCAGTAATTATTGCAGGCGCGAGAAATTAGTACATTATGGATGAATAGGGGGAATATAATTAATCATAGGGGGGATTAACGGTGGTGCGTGACATTCGGGACAATACGGACATTTTGGCTTCGGTGCCGAGCGAATTGGAGATTTTCGAAGCGGGTTGTCGAAAAATCATCGCGGTCGGAACCAAATCTCCCCAGGTGTCTCCAAAAAACCCAACTCGTGACAGTCGTGACACCCCTTATGGATGAAATGACATAAGGCCACAGAAGCGAGAATATAAATATTCGGTCAACCATTGGGGTAACAATGACCCAAAGGGACACCACAGAGGGGACGTGGTTTTGATGGTTGAGAAAGACAAGAGCGTATCCGACGGAAAACTATACATCGATGATGGTATGAAGTCGGTTCTCGTGAAAGGCGGTAGTGACGGACGGAGGGCAAGAATCCTCATCGGTGCGTATCATTTCACCGTCTATGACCCGCAGTTGTGCGGTGACGACTTGATACGCAGTCTCGAACTTGAACTCCAAGAAATAAAAATGGAGTTGGAGCGTAAGGCCAGAACATCGACGACAGAACAACAGACGGGTTAGTGACGTCATCACTGGGGATACGTTTGTGAGCCAAACGGAAATACCGGCCCGTCTCAAGAATATAGACGGATTGCGATTCATATTAGTCGCAACGAAAGACAAGCGTCCACTCGAGGACGACTGGCAGAACACAAAGAACTACCTGGCGACGGATGAGAGGTTGCTAACACATCTCAGGTCGGGCGGAAATTATGGGGTTCTGTGCGGGTCCGCGGATATAGTTGTGGTCGATGCGGACACGGACGAGATATGTCTCCTCGTGGACGAAGGACTCCCGTTGACATACACGGTCAGGACCGGTGGTGGCGGGTGTCATTATTATTTTAAGATTACAGACGGTGACAAGAAGACAAGACCGTTACAGGACGCCACCAATCCTAAAGAGAATCTTGGTCACATCCGAGGCGTGGGAGCGCAGGTCGTTGGACCATCGTCTATACATCCGAGCGGAAATCCGTACACTGTCGAGAGTGACCGTGAAGTGGCGTCGGTAAAAATGGAGCAGTTGCACCAGGCCCTCGGCGAGTTCATAAAATTCGACGATGAGCGCTCAAAGAACCTCGAAGATGGACAGGCACAGCAGTTGGACATGAATCTGAAAGACCTCGATATATTGAAGATTATAGATGTGAGCAAATTCACAATCACGGGCGATGCTTATCAGGGGCCTCATCCGGTCCACGGGTCAACGACTGGTAAAAATTTCAGTGTGTCTCAGACTAAAGGGGTCTGGCACTGCTATCGGTGCGGGTCGGGCGGGGGTGTGTTATCGCTCATCGCGGTAATGAAAGGAATAATCAGATGCGACGAATCGGTGCCCGGTGGACTCCGAGGCGATAAATTCAAAGACGCGGTCAAGACTGCTATCAAGGAACACGGTCTGAAGCCGGTCAAGAGGCCCGGACGGCCACGGAAGGACGCAGACCCATTCGAAGAAGAGTCCGCTATGGCGGAAGAGATAATGAAACGATACACCTTCAAGACCGCTATGGATAACGAAGAACTTCATTATTATAGTAATGGAATATACGTGGCTACTGGCGCTGAACAGTTGGTCAAACGCCTCGTCGTAGAACTCGACAAAGACAAAGGGAGTCATTACGCCGACGAGGTCGTGTGGCACATCAAGGTCAGGACCTACACGGATAGAAAAGAATTTAATAGAAACCCTCGTAGGATACCACTGAGAAACGGAATATTCGACATGGACAAGATGACGGTGGAGTCGTTCAACCCTGAAGAAATATACACGATGAGGTTGCCGATAATCTTCGACCAGACAAAGGATGCTCCCGCGATAAAGAAGTTTGTAAAAGAGGTTGTCAAACCGAATGAAGTGGAACTCGTTCAAGAATTGTTCGGATACACACTACTGAGGGAGAACCCTCTTCAGAAGGCGTTCATGTTCATCGGGGACGGCGCCAATGGGAAGTCGACGCTCATGGATGTAATTCGATGCTTCCTCGGTGACGAGAATGTGGCCAGTGTTCCACTGGTGGACCTCGATAACAACAGGTTCGCGTCGAGCAGACTGTATGACAAACTCGCCAACATATACGCGGACCTTCCGGACAAGTCACTGATATCGACCGGGAAGTTTAAGATGCTCGTAGGAGAAGACGCGGTCGACGCCGAGCGAAAATTCAAAGACGGTTTCAAATTTATCAATTATGCCAAACTGATATTCTCGTGCAACAAACTTCCAGCAACGAAGGACGACTCGACCGCTTTCTATAGACGGTGGGTGCTTGTTAACTTCCCGAACGCCTTCCTCGGAGGAAGCGCGGACAAAAATCTCAAAAAGAAACTGACCACGGAAGACGAGATAGCGGGACTCTTCAACTGGGCGATTGAAGGTCTGAAGAGGGTCTTGACCACCGGGGAGTTCACCTACAAATTCGGAGCAGAAGCCGTCAGGGAATTGTACGACCGCATGAGCAATCCACTGAAGGCGTTCGCGATGGACTGCGTCGACCCGGACTCGGATGGATGGATATCCAAGGAGGACTTCTACGGGAAGTTCGTGGCCTATTGCCGGGACCGCAATCTACCAGCGCCATCTAAACTCGTGGTCGGGCGTGACATCACCCATATCCTGCCAACATGCCGTGAAGAAAAGAGAACGGTGGGAATGATGAGAAAGACGGGATGGTCCGGAATACAGTATCACCACCCGAAGAAAGAGGGTGAAGAAGACAAGGAAGAGAAGAAACCAGAGACCAAGAAGACCTCACTCGAGGGGTTCGGACAGGGATGAACATGAGCGATGATGAGAAAGACGTTGTAGAATGTCCAGAGTGCTTCAGCAGGGACGTCTCTATCCTGGCGCGACAACCAGACGGCACGTACACCTACAAATGCAACAGTTGTGACTTCGAGGGATTTTAATGATTAAGAATCTCCCGATATCAGCGCGACGACTGGATAAAATCGCGCACGACATTGTCTCGAAAGAGAGCGGCGACTTCGTGATATTCTACGATGTGAGCGGACCATCGAAGCGATTCCAGGGAAGGGTCAGGGGCCGGTGCACCCTCGAAGCGAAAGCGAAGGACACCGTCATAACAATATACCTGAAGCACAAGAGGCTTAAAACCCGGCGCGATGTTCTCGGGGTAATGGTCCACGAACTCGCTCATCACATGGTCTTTCGATGTTCCAGGGCTATGGACCGATATTACCGGCCACACGGGCCAGTGTTCAATGTGTGGGTCGGCATCCTGATAGAGCGACTCAAGAACAGAGGAATGCACGTCTACATCGAAGACGCGATAGGATACACAGAATGAACGCGCTCGACAAGTTCCCGGCACCGTCGTTTCGACCATTTCAGCAGGAGACCATAGAACTCGTCGAGAAACTATTCGATGACGGGAATGAGGTCATACTGGCCCAGGCTCCAACCGGCGCAGGCAAAACCATGATGTACTTCGCTTTATGTCTTGCCGCCGACAGCGCCTTTTACACAACGCCGAGTCATTTGCTCATTAATCAGATTATCAACGATAAGCACCTGAAGGGAAAATTCAGCGTCGTCCGGGGTCGTGCCAACTATCGCTGTTTGGACGATTGTGCATCGTGTATAAAAGTCTACTCGTGTGAGCCTAACACACGGTGTGACAGGAACATAAGTTGTGCGAACGGTCGTTGCCAAAGGAGCACGAAATACGCCTGCAAACAGGAGTGCCCTTACAAGATAGCGAAGTCTCAGGCACAGGCGGCGCAGACCTGTCTCACGACCACGGCATACTCGTTGTCTATCCACACCGGAGATTGCGACGAGGCGGAATGGAAAAAGCGTGAACTCCTCGTGATAGACGAGGGACACAACATCGAGGATTGGCTACGGAACGCAGTCAGTTTCGATGTCGAGTATGTCAAAAAGGAGCCAGAGACCTTCGAGGATGCAGTCGACATGGTCGTGGCCGCGCAGGATGTTGCACGAAAGGACCTGCATCACATCGCTGAGAAAGCCGAGTCCAACGAACTGTCGTTCGACGAGGTTAAAAAACTGACCTACTATCAAACGGTCATCCAGAAAATCGACCACATGCTAATCGATATAGAACGGGAGAACCTTTGGGTCCATTATTTCCGAAAGGAAAAGGACGTCTGGGGTAAGGACTGCAACACACTGGAATTGAAGCCAGTGACGGTAGAGCGCTTCGGGCACCACCTGTTCGAACTGGCCGATAAAATCATAATATCATCGGCGACTCTACTCGACCCGGAGTTGTTCGTGGGAAGCATCGGCCTGAAGTATCGCCAGTGGACAAAGATTGAGGTGCCATCAACCTTCCCTCCGGAAAATCATCAGGTCTTCTTCGCGGGCGTTGGGCGCATGAACTACGAGAACATCGAGCGGGTCCGGCCCGAGGCCATCAAGATGCTGGATGTCATACTCGAGATGGAAGACGGTCTCCGGGGCATCGTTCATGTTCCTGGCTACAATCACGCGGAATACATTCGCACACACATGACGCCCGACATGGAATATCGTCTCGTGTTCCACGAGAGCAGGGACCGGATGAGGGCCTATCACCAGTGGCTCGAAGACGGGCGCGAAGACTCGGTGCTCGTGGCCGTGGCGATGGAAGAGGGTATAGACCTCAGAGATGACCTGGCGCGTTTCAGCGTCCTATGGAAAGCGCCCTACGCAGACCTCAGCGACGTCTACGTGAAGGTCCGAAAGTCCTACCGGGATGGAAACCGGTGGTACACCGACCAAGCGCTCACGAGAATAATCCAGGCGTCCGGGCGAATCATAAGGTCGGAAGAGGATTGGGGAAGGACCTACATAATCGATGATAGCATCATAGAACTTGTGCGCCGTCACAGGTCGGAGATTCCATCGTGGTTCCTGGCATCCTGGGACCGTGCCAAGAAAATCGACCGAAAGTATTAAATGATTAAATGTGCATAGGGGTAGACAATGGGACAAGAGGGGTCGGTTGGGGAGTTCACCGCGGTCGTTCGCACGAACGGCTCCAAGGTGAACAAGTCGCTCGAAATCACCATCCCGCGAAGGATGGCGAGACACATGAAGTTGAATCCCGGTCAGACCGTTCTTGTCAAAATGAAGGTTCTATTGGAGGGGTCTGATTGACGGGTAAACATTTCAACATGGAAGTCGGGGACAAGATTGAACTGAGGCTCGAAAGCAAGGGCGCGAAGGGAGATTGGTTTGGACGCTATTACTCCTGCGTCGTCTTCCTGAAGACCGTGAAGGAATCTGACAAATTGAAGGCCGGGAACACGGTCGTTTGTCGGATAACCGAGATGCGACAGACCTGTGTCTTCGCAACACTCGTCGATAACGACAACGACGAGGCCGGAGAACTTCCAGAGGCCATACTCGACGAAGATGAGGAACAGAGAGCCTACCAGGCTACGGCCCTTGCCGCACAAAAGTTCCCTAAGAGAACACAATAGATTGACAACTCACGAATCACGGGGATGAAAAACATGGACGCTATAACAACGCTGATGTTGTTGATGAACTTCGTCGTGCTGATACTGATAGCCGTCATGGTCTGGACCATAAGGTTCAGGATATTTGACATGATACGCGAGTATGTCAACACGACCGCTGAGCACATGGGACGATATCACACGATATCGGGTCGTGAAGTGGGCAATCATTACGTAGACCGGATAACAAAGGTGACGTATAGAAAGTTCATGAGCGTCATAACATCAAAATCCGACAACAAGGCCGTTACCGTCATGGATAGTGTTCCAGGAACAACGACGACCGTGTTTAAATGTCGTGTTCTAAAGGGACTGGAATATCAGTTTGTGCCGTTCAACGCCGAGCACTTCATGATAGGAAAATTATTCACAGACCTTGAAGGAAAAGCCACGAACGGACATGGTGTAGAAGCGACCCTCGAAGTGTGGAACAAAAAAGAATCCAAGTTGAGGGGCACGATATGGACAGGAACGCTTGAGGAAATCAACGAATCCGGGACTTACAGGACATGGGGACATCCGCTCACATACAACGCGGAGCGTGAGATAAGAGCGAGGCCCGGTGACCTGATAATGCTTCGCGTGAGGACCCCCGCCGACGGCGAAGGAATAAAAATAGAAAATTCCAACAGCAAGAGCGCCTTCAGTATAAGGTGCACCAAACTGATAAAGATGAACGTGCCTCACGAATGATGGATGGTGGATAAGATGGATTACCAACAGTTCAAGGATATGTGCGAGAAGAACGGTTTGAAAGGGGTCTCCGAAAAAGAATACGGAGACAACGCGCCAGACCCGTCTAAGGGTAGGTCGTGGAGCGAAATGACCTCTATGAGGCGCATTCGCAACGCCAGGAACGGCGTCGGAAGGCCGACCGAGATGAAGACCATCATCGGCTATGTGCTTGGCGGGCGTGAATACTCCGGGGACGACATAAACTCGTCCTGGAAGCAGTTCGTCACCGTCATGTCGGCGGATGGGAAGTTGACCGAGGTCGACGTCAAAGGCTCATATAACGGCAAGCACGGCTATAGGTCGGAGATACGCTACGAGGAGTCCGAGGGCACGAGCAAGGACGGCCAGACCAAATACGTCAATCGCAACGTCCGTGAGGTCGTGGTCGGCAAGGAGGCAATCACACTCGAAGCCGTTCTCGCCAAGGCGAAGACAATCGACGACCTCGTGGTCGAAGACCTGAAGACGCCAGTCATCATAAAAGGCATCATCGGTGAGAACTTCCGCCCTGAGAGTTTCTGGGAGGACGGCAAGGTCGCAGGCGACTTCCCGGTCGTCGTCAACAAGCAACCGGTCTTTCAGTTCTCGCTTCTGGCGGGAAAGGCGAACATGGTCACGGTCAGGCTCACACCACGCAAGATATCGGAGCCTATACTGGAGTTCCCGGACCTCATCACTGGGGTCAACCTCGGGAGCCTCGAACAGGTCGCCATGAACATCGCGGGTGCCGCGGTGCTCGTGGTCGGCTACATGAGCAAGTGGGAGCAGTCGAGGTCCAGGGATGGTCGCAACTTCGTGACCATCATCGCTACAGCAATCTGGCAACTTCCAGAACCGGCATATCAACCAACACTCGAGAAGGCCGTTCAGGTGGCCGCCAAAGGCGGACCCGCGCCAGCGCAAAAGCCCGTGACCCTTGCACCGGCAACGGTCGCACCAGCGTCAACGACGGTCGCACAACCAGCGACACCGCCGCCAACACCAGCACCGACTCCCGCGCCGGTCGCACCAGCGGGTGCACCAGCGGTGGTCAAGTTGAGCGTTCAAGAGAGGGCCAGACTCATCAAGCAGGGTGTCGAGAAGGCCGCCGGGGCGGTCGGAGGCATCGACAAGGTCACGGTCCAGAACGCTCGCGAACTCAACAAGGACATCTGGACATGGGGCGACGGGACAGGCCCGAGCGACGCCTCAGTGGACGCCAACATCAAGAAGTTGCAGAAGGCGGCAACTCCCGCTCCAACAGCACCACCAGCGCAATCCCCACAGGGACCGCAGTAGATAAAAAGGGGGGTATAATTTGGGGGACAAGGACGGCGATGATGACGTAGAGCGCTTGCTCGCCGAAGAGGATGAGCGGGTCACAAAGAAGTCGGAGTCGTCCAAAAACGAAATGGTCATCAGAACGATACCCGAGCAGACACCGTATCAAATGATGGACCGAGCCGACGAGGAGCAAATACTGGCCGAGTTGAACGGCTTGCCCGACGACGTGCTCGATACGATGGTTTACTCGTTTCCGAGCGGTGGTAAGCGCATCACGGGTCTGTCGTGGGTGGGGACGAAGACACTGATTGTCGAGGCGGGAAACTATGCCATCGAAGACCCTCATATCGTTGAGACCGCAGACGCCTTCAGGGTCGTGTGTCGGGCAAGGGACCTAACCCGCAACATCGCGCTATACGGGGCCGCAGAAGTCCCGAAGCGCATGAAGACGCGGGACGGCGAAATCGAAGACCCCTTCGCCTTGAGCAAGGCCCTAAGCAAGGCCCAACGAAACGCGCTTCAAAACCTGCTCCCGAAGAAACTGGTCGCGGAGTTCATCACGAAGTGCATGGCGGCCAAGGGACCGAAGGTGAGATTCCAATGAACGATGCGGATGAGGCCCGATATGCAATAATCACACTTCAAGAGGATGCTTATGCTAATGATATTGTCATATTCGCGTTCAACTTCTTAAACTGTTTCACGGTGGGTGACGCTTTGGTCCTTGCGGAATTTTCGATAGGAGGGTTTCCGACCTGATAATACTCGAGATGAGGGGCAACGAGGTCTTCCTCAAGGGAGACAACCGAGAGGTCGCCATCGTCGAATCGCAGATAGAACCCGTCATGATGTATCGACCCAAGGGGTTCGAGCACAGTGAAGACTATAAAGAAGGTAAATGGGACGGTTTTGTTCATCTTTATCGTCGCTACTCACATTCATTCCCTCGTGGCATGTTGACCGAGGTCTTGACCTTACTCGAGGTCATCGAGCAACCATACAAGGTCGAGGACCGGTCGGTGTTCGTGTGCGAACGCAGTGCTATACACAACAAGACCGGCATGTCAAAATCGCTTCGACCGTATCAGAAGGACACCTCGACCCGAGCGCTCAAACAGGAGCGGGGTATAATCTGTCTGCCAACGGGGACGGGTAAGACCCTGGTATCTGCTGACATAATACGGAAGATAGGAACATCGGCGGTGATATTCGTTCACAAACTCGACCTCATGGAGCAATGGAAAGCGTCGCTATGTGACATCTATGGAATCAAGCCGGACGAAGTAGGAACGGTCGGCAACGGGGTTGTGGACATCAAGCCGCTCACGGTCGCTATGGTACAGACGGTCTCGAAGTTGCCGAAGGAGTTGTTCGAGAACTTCGGGTGCACAGTCATCGACGAATGTCATCATGTGGCCGCAGACTTGGTCTACGACATAGCGATGAACTCGAGAAGCAAGTATCTCTTCGGGTTGTCGGCGACTCCTTACAGGGCCGACGGTCATGACATGAAAATCACAGGAGCGCTCGGAGAACACATTATAAAAATATCACTCACGGACATGATTGACCAGGGATATCTTGCCCGTCCGACGGTTCGGATGTTACAGGTTCCGCCCAGGACCTATGCCAGGAAGGCAAAATACGCCGACATCTATCGAGATTACATAGTGGACAACGAAGTGAGAAATAAGAAAATAATCGACGCGGTGAACATCGCGCTGGCCGAAAAGAAAAGCGTGTACGTCCACGTTAAAATTCTGCGACATGGCGAACTCTTACATAAGAGCATCCCGAAGTCGGTCTGGATATCTGGCACGACGAACCTGAAGGTCAGGACGAAGGCCATAAGCGTATTTCAGAGCGAAGGCGGGTGTCTAATCAGCGACCTCCTGGGCGAAGGTGTGGACGTACCAGGAATGGATGTTCTGGTCATGGCCTGTGGCGGTCTATCAGAGGTCTTTGTGCGACAGTTGATAGGCCGAGTCCTACGAATATCCGCAGACAAGAAGGCGGTCGAGATTATCGACTTCATGGATGGCGCGAAGCACCTCATGAAGCACTCCGGGGAACGGTTGTGGGTCTACAAGACCGAGAAGGCGTTCACGGTTACCCAGACACCTCACAACGCCAATATCACGGTGGTTAAAAAAGAAGGCGCCAAGTTATCGGTCGTCAAGGCCGAGAACGAACCGCTGGTGTGTTCCATATGTGGGGCGGACCACTGGGAAGTTGTAGGAGTCGCTACAAACTGGGTAAACCTCAAAGACAAGAGCGGTCATCTGAAGACCGTATATGGAGCGCTAAAGGAGGAAGCCGAATGAGATTCATGAAGGACGGCAAGCGTTACTACAGGATGGACGGTCACGATTGCATCTCGGTGACGACCCTCTTGCACCACTATATCCCGGAAGAGCCGCG
Organism: uncultured archaeon; assembly: GCA_902384455.1. Classification (GTDB taxonomy): domain Archaea; phylum Altiarchaeota; class Altiarchaeia; order IMC4; family SCGC-AAA252-I15; genus CABMCB01. The sequence continues at coordinate 9,882 of CABMCB010000069.1, read as the reverse complement.
CCTGGTTCGATGGAAGCAAACTACCGAGAACTGGGAGAAGGTCTTGAACGACTCGGCGACCGCAGGAACGCTCGTTCATTACCGGATAGCCTGTCACTTCGCTCAGACAAACGGTCTCCCGGCACCGAATCTTGAATTAGAAGGCGGCCTGACGCCCGAAATCGTCCGGAAGGTCGAAGACTGCATGAAACTCTTCGATTCGCTCATGGCCGCAAGGAAAATGGCTCCGGAGGCCCTGGAAATAGAATGCTACCATAGAAAACTGCTATATGCGGGGTCTATGGACTGGCTCGGCCTCTTCGATGGTAAACGTGCGGTCGTAGATTTCAAGACCTCTAAGGGCATTTTCGACAATCACCGCGCTCAGGTCGTGGCGTACAAACGGGCACTCATGTCCGACCCGAAGTTCCGGGGGGACGAACCCATATGCGTCATCATCGCCATGAACCCGGTGATAGGACTCAAGGTCGAAGTGCTCGATGCCTGGGGTGAGGGTCGGGCCGCGGACCTCTTCTGGCAGGCGTTCGACACCTACCAGAAGTCAGAGCGACCGGTCATTCGGCATGTCCCGGAGGATTGGTTCTGATGATGCGGGTCTACATCGCTGGCGCCTACAGCGCGGACAATGTGCTCGGAGTGCTCGACAACATCCGGAAGGGTATGAGGGCCGGGGTCGAGGTCCTGCTGGCCGGACACGCGCCCTTCGTGCCGTGGTTTGACCATCATTTCGTCTTCATGCTTCAGGAGGGCGAGAAGTTGACCGTGCCAGACTTCTACGCCTACTCGATGGCATGGCTCGAAGTCGCTGATATAGTATTGGTCCTTCCCGGTTTCGAGAACAGTAAGGGAACACTGGCCGAGATAACACGGGCGAAAGAATTATTGATACCGGTAGTCTATTCGATGGGGGAATTGAATAATGTCGCGAAAGCGTTCGAATTGTCAAAAAAAGCAGTGCGAGTCTTCGGAGAAATCGTGGACGGCGTCGAATGCGTTCCTCGCATGGCCCCCAGGGACAACACCCGAAGAAAAGACCCAGTGGTACGAGAACCACCCTGTCCTACTATTCAGCGAGACGGTGGAAACGGCACGTGCTAATCTGAAGAGAACAATCACTGACGCCGATGATTGGGACATAGAACCGGCGCCAAAAAAATTCGAATGAGGGATGAAGATGGTATCGGGGACGAAGGAATGGAGTGACATTTCAGAGAACATCCAGACGGGATGCGAACACGACTGTGCCTATTGCTACGCACGAGCCAACGCTCTCAAGTATGGGCAAGTGAAGAACAGGACTGAGTGGACCTGTCCGGTGTTCAATCACAACAAGTTGGGCAAGAAGTCGTATCCGACGAGGAAGGACCAAGTTATCATGTTCCCTACGTCTCACGATATAACGCCGAAGAATATACTCGAGGTCGTGCCTTACCTCAAGAAGATTTTATCTGCTGGCAACAGGGTCCTGATAGTCTCGAAGCCGCACATCTCCTGTATCGAGACGCTGTGCAAAGAACTTGTGAACTACAAGGACCAGATTTTGTTCAGGTTCACTATCGGGTCTGCTCGGAATGATGTGCTCAAGTTCTGGGAGCCGGGTGCCCCAGATTTCGATGAGCGTCTGAAGTGTCTGGAACACGCATTCACTCACGGATATCAGACTTCGGTCTCGATGGAGCCTCTTCTGGACGAGGACCCTTACTCGGTCATTGTCAAGATTGCTCCTTACATCACCGACGCTATCTGGCTCGGGAAGATGAATCGTATGTGGGAGCGCATCGACACGAGGAACTACACGCCGAAGGACTGGGAGTATTATTATCTCGTTGAGCGCTCGCAGACCAACGACAAAATCATAGTGCTCTACAACGCTCTCAAGAATGTGAATAAGATAAAATGGAAAGAGAGTATCAAGGTCGTAGTCGGACTCCCGGTCGCCGAAGTCTCCGGAACGGACAAATAAAAAGGGTGCCCGTTTTCGGGCACCCCGAGGAGGCATTGTTTAGCGTGAGTTGAGCGGGTCTGGTGGATTTAACGGGTCCCGCGGGGATAGAGGGTCTGGTGGCGATAAGGGGTCGCCGGTCACGATGTCTTTCATGTCGCAACAGGCGCAGAACGTAGGTGTATGAGAGCAATATCGAGGCTCATACTCGGGTGAGATGTTCTTCTTGGTCGCTGGACAAATCATCAGACCACCACCTTGCCGAGGCGTGTTGCGGTCTTTCGAGATGTCAGTCCGCATTCCCACCAGTCGGGGCACTTGACGCCGCACCTGACCAGTCTGGAGTATTTCTTCCCGAAACAGTGCTTGTTCTTTGGGTGCATGTTATCGTCTCCTATCGGTGGGTCTACGCTCTCTTGCAGAAATGACACTCCGGCTCCTCGCAGTTCTTGGTGATGGTCTCGGTGTTCGTGGAGCAACATCCCAAGCAGTTTATCGAGTGCTCGGTGGTTCCGTCTTTGTGAACGATGATGCGCTTCGGTTGGTCGTGGCGGTAGCCGTAGTGGTCCTCGGTGAAGTGCCATTTCTTCGTGAAGGACTCGTAGGCGCTCGCTTTGACCTTGCCCCAGGGAGCATCGTCTGGGATGTTTATCATTCCGCCATCAACGGCTTTCCAGAAGTCCTTTCGAGTGACCGGTATGCCACTGAAGAACTTCTGAGCAAAGCCCGTGTAGCCTACGCTCCTTTCTTTCACGATGGTCGGCACTTCGCATCCCAAGATGCTTTCGATGTCTTTCCATTCTGCTTTTGTTGTCATTTTCCTGCCTCCTTTATGTTCGACCACACATCACAGGTCCGTGGGACGGGGAATTGGGTTGCCGTCCCTCATCGGACACACTTTCTGGCCATACCGATATTGTAGTGCGTCGGGTGCGCGGATTTCCTGTCTGTGGTCGGACTTTCAGTAGGTCTATGCCTTCGGCTCGTAGGCGACACTCGTGTTATCACGAGGCGCTACCTGGCGGTCCCGCAGTCGACTGGACAGTTGTCGTGCATACAGGTGTCGACATTGCAGGTCCGACAATGTTTCTGACAAGTGCCCTTATGCGGACACCTATCACACCTTTCTTGGTTTGGCATTTTCAGACCTCCTTATAGTCCGTGGGGGGAGTCGGACCCCCGTTAGAGAGACCTGACACGGACCACCTGGTCTACACCAGGATATTGTTCTTGGCCCACTCGCTCGCTTTCTCGCGACCCTTGGCGAAGAGCGCGTGTCTTGCATCGGTTTCTTCGCGGGCCTTGTGGTTTTTTGCCCACTGGCGGAATTCGCTCAGGTCGCTCAGGCGGTCGTATCTCTGTTGGATATATCGGAGTTCGCTCTTGAGCGAATTTAGGTTGCCGACGGCTTGGTCGTATTCCTTGGTGGTCAAGGCGCTCCTCTGCTCGTAGAGTGCGTCGACGATTTTGGTTATCCCGGCGGTCCTTTGGTTGCAGACATCTCGGTATCTTCCGTGGATTATGTTGTAGACCTCGTGCCCCTGGAGTTTCCATCCGTTTAGGGCAACTGCTTGGTTGAAAGTGACCAAGACTTCACGAGACACGTGGTGGGTTTCTCCACGCTCGTAGGCGCTGGCATTGTTCGAGATGGCGTTGGCGGTCTCGATTCGAATCTGCTTGGCTAAATTGCGCTGGCGGACGATTTCAGCATCGACCCGGTCGACCTGTTCCTGGATGCCGCCGAAGTCGCGGTCGAAGGCGGTCTGTGCCTGTGCGACCTTCTCTACAGTCTCTTTTATCTCTTTCTCTATCTTTCCTAATACTTCTTTCTGCGTGACCATGTTACCTGCCTCCTTGTGCCATTGCTGGCAACTATGTATATATCACTCGACCTATATATAGGTTTCTCCCAGTATATAAACCTCCGATGTATATTTTTGTGCATTGAGCGGTTTCTGGTAATTCGGTCTCGATGCACATTTCTGTGCATTCGAGGTATATATACCCGACACAACCTATATATAGGGGCAACTACATATAGGATGATGGAGGCAACGAATGTCGATGGGTGAGCGGGTGATTGCGACGATGCTCCAATGTCTGCGGTGTGGTCACAAGTGGTGGCCGAGAAAACCGGGCACGATACCTGTTCACTGTCCGTCGTGCAACTCCCCATACTGGGACAAACCAGTAACGAGGGTCGGTGTCTCCGAGAATCGCAAGAATAAGATATAATGATAGATTGATAATATAAGGAGGCAGGAAAGATGGTCGAACTACCAATCGGTGAAGTAAAGGTTGACGGGAAGGCCGAGGGCATCGGAAGGATATCCTGGTTCTCGGTCCGCTCTTTTGAACTGGACAGAGAGACTCTTCTGAAGAAGTGGACAGAGGCGGGCCTCCCAGAGAGCGAGTTCTTGAACGCTCCGAGGGCGCCAGACTGCTTCAAGGTCGCCACGCGGATTATCGACCAGCGCATTCGGGTCGACGACGCGACCAACACGGTCACGAAATATATGGTCAGGTATGAGGAAGGCCGACCGGCGGTTAGGCACGTCGTCAGGGAGCGATACAAAAAGGGCGACGAGAAGCCCTTCGCTTTCGATGATGTGGGCGTCCTCACATACGACGTCGATGGCACGGTCTCGGGCAAGAAATACGACACAAACGACGAGGAGTGGGATTCTATTGTCGGTGATGTGAAAACCCGATATGAGACCCTGATGAAGGTTCACAACGACGTGGATGTCAGGACCGCTCTTCAGCGCAAGTTGAAGAAATGGCACTCGTTACTGCTCAGGCCGACAGGCGGGGTGTACTTCGTTCCCAAGGACTTCGCAGGCGAAGTCGACCGATATGCGGACTTCCTCCGGAGCATCGGTTCCGAGATGTGGGCGCTCGTAGTCTCGAAGGCGGACTCTGGCATGGTCAAGAAGAAGTTTGAAGACCATAAGGCCGAGGTCTCCGCGGACATCGAGAAAAAGAAGGAAGAGGCCACGAAGACTGAGGACCCGAAGGTCAAAAAGAGCATTGAGGATTTCATACGCGAGGAGAACGCGAGACTCGCTGAAATGTCCAACTACTACAATCCTCTCGAATAGACCGGTCACCCCTCACGGTTGAAGTCCGTGAGGGGCCTATATGGCCCCTGTGGGGCCGGTAAGGAGGCAGAAACATGCAGACACAACACGAGTTTGATGGACCAGATGGGAAGATAACGATGACCGCCAGGAACATATCGGACCACGATGTGTATTTCACAGTATCGTCAGTTCTTCACTACGTGGACAACAAGGGTAAGGTTCGAGACCACCAAGTCCAGGTCACAGTGAAGAAATGCAAGGAAGGTCTCGGGTTTGGCGCGGGGAAGAAGGCGGTTCCGTGGGAGCCTGCGACCGTTAACTGGTCCGCGATGGGTGACCAGGACCCGAAGACCGCTGAGCACTACAGCGTCATGCTCAAGTTCGCGTCAGACATCGCGAGGGAATTGGATAAGGACTTCAAGAATTAAGGGGGCAGGACATATGGAACACGGGGAGTTAGAAAAAGAAGTAACAAAAGCGGTATCCAAGTTGAACAGCATCCGGACGAGCCGGGACGCCACGCGGCGCGAGGATGAGCAAAGAAAGATGGACGTGCTCGGCGCCGAGGGAGCACTCGACGTGCTTCGAATGGAAAGGAATGAGGCGAGGAAGTCGCTGGAAAAGATGCAAAAGGAAATCGAGGACGCCCTCGAAGACTTTGATGCAAAGCGCGATGAACTCGAGAAGCCGCACGACGAAGTGGTGAGAGCCGCTGGTCGGAGGGCAAACATAATAGAGTGTTTCGACAGCGACGAACGGAGAATGCTCGACCACATCAAGGTCCTTGGACTTCAGAGGGACGGATGGATAATCGTCGAGGTCTTTACGAGCACCCTGACTGGACATCACGGATATCACAACCGCGGCCTGAAACTCGGCGACCATCACCGCAACAACTACAGGCCCGACGGATGGACCATCATCGACATCGTCGCCAAGGTCGGTGGCATCTATGCCAAGACCGATAAGTCGGAGAAATATACGAAGGTCTCCGAGCCTGGACGAGAGAAGGTGGTCATGGCCAAGAGGAGCGAGGTCATAATCACTCCGGCGACTTACGGTGACCGCATGAGGGTCACGCTGATGGGCAAGCCCGCAGAAATCGAGCCGTCGAGGTGAGCGATGCAGTACGACTGGTGTGTAGGATGGACTCCCGAGAAGGGTGCCCACCTCATAGATAGGTTGCGAATATACGAGGGCCGCTATAGAGTGCGCGTATACTTCGACACCTTCTATGGAAACCCACCGATGAAATATAAACTATGACGAGGAGGCATAAACTTGAAACCGAGAATTTATTATGTTCCTGAAGAGCGTTGGAAGGAACTCGGAGACCTTCATGAACAAATAAAGACGCACCCGTTCCGTATCAACCGAGAAGGTTCGTGCTGGAAATACTGGAAACTTTGCTACAAACTCGGCGAGATGGTCGTAGAAACACTATACGACATGTACGCCGGACCGGCGACGGGACCCACAAATAATCGTCTCGATTATAAAAATGTTCCGAAAGACATCACGGGTTGGTTTCACAGTTTTGCAGGAATGTCGAGATTTTTTGATTTCAAGAACGCCGCGCCATCTCCGAAGCACATGATAGCGATGGAACGATATATAACATCGTTTCATACCTTTATAGATACACACGACTGGAACAACTTTCCAGAATACTTATGGGATTCGGACGTGACCATATCACGAGTATATCGAGAAGAGGACAATCGATACGTTCATTCAGACCAGACCGTCATAGACTACGGAAACAGGTTCGTAGAATCATGGACCAAAGTATATAACAACCATTATAACCAGGCATTCTCGGATTTACTGAACGGTCTCTACAAAGAAATCGAAGAACTCAAGACCCGGATGAAAGCGCTCGGCGTCGAGGTGAAAGAGTGCTCATACAAGGGTCCACCACCATATCACCTCAAGGAGGAAAAAATATGACTATTGTCAAAGAATATCTCAAAGCCGTGGTCAAGTTGTACAAGACCAAGTCGAAGCCGACAGACTTCGTGTACTACGGTCTCGAAGACTTCGTGCTACAGAACGGCAAGTCCTTCGTGCCCAAAGAACGGCCCTTCAGCGTCAGTAGATTGCCCCTGGGCAAGTGCTTCCAGAACGCTTTCAAGGTGTTCATGAAGCACCCGGAGTGGTCCTATGTTGAGGGGTTCGCGATATCGACAGACGCCATGCTCCCGATACCGTTTCAACACGCATGGCTCGTAGATGAGCAGGGCAACGTCATAGACCCGACCTGGAACCCAGTCGGGACCGAATACTTCGGAGTGGCCTTCGACCGCCAGTTCGTCATGAAGACGGCCATCGACAGAAAGCACTTCGGGATAATGGAAGACTATCAGCAGGGATATCCGGTCCTGCGGGGCATCTTCACACTCGACACGAGATGGGGACCATCGGGCGGGGCCGTGAGAATCTTGGAGTCCGAAGAGGTCAAGAAACTGATAAGCGAAATCGAGGGAAGCACATGGACGACAAAATGACATCGGAGCGCAGGGCGGAGATAAGTCGTTTGCTTCGCAGATGCAGGGGAAGGATGGACCTACGCAAGAACTTCAGGAGCCAGAGTCCATCAAAAGGTGAACTCGGTCAGATTGCGACCGAACTGCTCGACGAGGTCGAGCGACAAGACGCGCTCATCGGATGGCTCGTCGGAACACAACCCGGATACCTGGATTCTTTGAAAACTAAAAACGCGAATATACACAACCTGAAGTGCTGGCCCGAGTATTTCAAAGCGGTGAAAGAACGCTTTAAGACCTGGGAGGTTCGCAAGAACGACCGAGGCTACAAGGTAGGCGACATTCTTCAACTGGCGGAATGGGACCCCACGACGGAACAATACACGGGACGAATATTCTCGGTCCGCGTGACCTACATGGTGGAATTGCCGCAGTCACCGGGGTTCGTCGGTATGACAGTGGTGCCAGAATAATCTCACCGAAAGCATTAAGAGTTAGCAAGTACATATGACGCAGGTTCAAATCCTGCACAAGGATGAACGCCCACGATTGGGCCAGGGCGCCCGGTTCGGACTGCCTCCTTTCCGGGTGCCCTGCGTATAGGTGATGGCCGTGGATAATAAAACTATCGAAACGATACTCGACAAGGGAGTCGACCTCATCAAAGAGAAATACGCGCTGACCAAGATGGTCCCGGCTCACGTGACGCTCCTGACAAAAAAGGGGGTGCCCGAGGTCGTGATATTTCAGGCGATGATGCCACATACCGAGATAATTAGTAACATGATACGAGAAGTCGTTAAAAAGTCCAAGGACCATCTGGCGGCGGTCATGGTCGTGTTCCTCGGGTGGGTCGAGATGAGGTCCACGAAGGACCCGAGTATCCCGCCGAAGAGAAACACTGCAATCACAATTTACACCGAGAGCGAAGACTGGTGTAAGTCGCGCAACATCTTCGTCGATGACGGAAAGATACTCGAGGACACCGGGTGGATGGAGGTCAGGACCGTGGGCGGGACCATGACCGACTTCGGCATCCGCGACAAGAGCAAGGGGATGTTCCAGTGAGAGGCACCATCCTGATACAGGTGAGGTTATCGAAGCAATACGGGAGGGACTGGTAATGTTCATCGTGGACCTACAGGTCAACTTCACGAGCATTAGAAAGTTTCGATGCGTCCGTATCAAAGGTGAGAAGCACGAGATGTGTGAATATCAACTCGACGACAAGACCGTCATAAAACATCACTACGACGACGGTCCGGAAGCGCTCGCAGTCAAGATACTTCAACATTACATGGAAAAACGGAGGGATAAAAATGAGGGGCAAGAGATGGGACAAGAATCAAAAGGGTGAATGGATATCGAAGAACGGGGCAAGACATCACAGCGGGCACGGTAAGAAGCCGCGAAATGCACCGTCGAGAAAGCGGAAGTGACTCGATGGAAGAGCGCTTTCGGGTCTTGTTGGCGGACCCACCTTGGCACTACAAGAACTGGAGTCCCAAGGGCACGGAGAAGTCGGCCACGAGGCACTATCCGTGTATGGAGTTGGAGGACATCAAGGACCTGCCGGTAGCAGACCTGGCAACCGACGACAGCGTCCTGTTCTTGTGGGTCATCAACACCATGCTACAGCAGGGTCTCGATGTCATGAAGGCTTGGAGGTTCGAGTTCAAGACCGTGGCCTTCACATGGGTCAAGATGAACAAGACCATGCCCGGTGCATCGATGGGGTGCGGCTACTGGACTCGCCAGAATGCCGAGATGTGTCTGCTCGGGACCAGGGGCAAGCCGAAGCGCAAGTTCAAGGATGTACACTCGATAATCATGGCTCAACGCCGGGAGCACTCGAGAAAGCCGGACCAGATATACGACCGCATCGAGCGCCTGCTCGACGGGCCGTATTGTGAACTGTTCGCGAGGCACCGCAGACCCGGATGGACCGCGCTCGGAAACGACGTGGAGGGACAGGATTGTCCTTTACCGACGAGGACGGAGGGAAAGAAATGAGAAAGATAGACAGAGTAAAGGTGAAGTTGAACGCAAGGATAGCAGAACTTGACGCCCTGATAGATGACTTCAGGACATGGAATAACGCCGAGCACATCGTAAGTGCACTCCGGCACAAGAGAACCGCGTACTATGCGGCGGTCAAGTGTCTGAACGAATAATCATATGTGTTTCGTTGCATGTAGGTTATCAATTTTGATATCCATCGTGCATCAAAGTATTATACCTACTGGGTATAACTTTTTATTTATTTATCGGATTGAACCTTCGACACTCCACCGTGTCGTGATTCCTTGGGCCTTATCTGGACAACGACAGGGTGTGGCCATCCAATCGTGCTGATTAGAGCAACACCTAT
>CABMCB010000068.1 GCA_902384455.1 uncultured archaeon | reverse complement strand
TGAAAATCCAAATCGACGGCAAAGAGTTCACCCTGGAGTTCCGACATAACTCCAAGGAAGGTGCCAAGGGTACGTCCTGCACCATCACACCGGAAGGCGGCGAGGCATTCGAAGGTGTGGCCCACCTCCATCCGAAGGACCAGTTCAACCGCTTGAAGGGACGCCGTTACTCCCTGCAGCGGGCGCTGTCCAACCCGGAGTTCAGCAAGGACTTCCGCACCAAGTTCTGGAAGGCGTACTTCCAGGCCACCAACTTCACCTCGGCGCTGTAAGACTAGAGGGCTGCCGGGACCGTCTGCAGGGTTGGCTGCAGATACTGACCTACTAAGGGGCTCTACTATCGAATCGTAAGTCGGTAGCTATTCCCCTCGGTGAACGAGTCCTAAGCATTGCGCTTGACCACTCGTGAGGTCTACCGGGAGCCCTCTATTTACACAAAGGTTGTAATATGCCACTCGTTAAGGCTTCTGGTCAAATGTACGACTGGGTCACCCATATGCACACGCATTTGGGTGGCCGCTGCTCTCACGAGTGCTCGTACTGTTATGTTCAGCGTGGCAGGGCTCAGCTCAGTGAGAAATACAAGGGCCCTATCCGCCTGCTTGAGCATGAGTTCCAGGTCAACTACGGTGAGGGTAAGACCATCTTCATCGAGCACATGAATGACATGTTCGCCCCAGGTGTGAAAGACCCGTGGGTGGCTGCCATTTTGAATCACTGCTTTCAGTATCCGAAGAACAAGTACGTCTTCCAGACCAAGAACGCACCCCGCCTGAAAGAGTTTCGATTCGACGTGTTCCCCGACTGTCTAGTCGGTACAACCATCGAAAGCAACCGAGACTACTCGGAGATTTCCAAAGCTGTCCGTCCGTATGACCGCTACCAAGGCATGATGAGCCTCGGACGTGTCAAGAAGTTCGTGACCATCGAACCCATTCTCGATTTCGACGTGGAGACTATGGTCGAATGGCTTGAGGACCTCAAGCCTGAATTCGTCAACATCGGAGCTGATTCCAAGAAGTCCGGCCTGCCCGAGCCCTCCAAGGAAAAAATCGTGAGACTGGTACGGGCCCTGCAGGCTGCGAAGATTCCCATCTGGAAGAAAATCAACCTTGAGCGAATCGTGGGAGACACCTTCAATGCGAGTGCTTGACCGAAAGTACAACACGGGCTGGACCCCCAAGGTAGGTGACTGGGGAATGCACAACTACAAACTTGTCCAGGTCAAGCGGGTCGAAGACGGACACGTGCACGAGGTGAGCGACGGTAGCTTTTGCACCAGTTCGAACGACTTGACCGTGTGGTCCTTGAGGCTGGACATCGTTTCGTGGGCCCGAAGCATTGCGTGGTACATGGACAAGTTCCATGGTATGGGTGTCGACCTGAACATGCCCGACATCAGCGGACACTGTGACAACCTCTTCGACAATGGAGCCCAGGCACTCCTTGATGAGGATAAGGAAGCGTTCGTCAAGGTGGCTGAGCAAGCCCAGAAGTTCTACCGCGAAGTGGAAGACCTGAGCTTGAATGCCAAAATCACGAAGGTTCAGTCCATCAGCATCTTTAGGAAGTAAAACATGGCTATTTACTGGGACATACCTCCCTTGACACCCGAAGAGGAATTCTCGATTGCGGCTGACTGCAGCCCTCCAGGTCGGTGTGAGCACAACTTCGAGGACAGACCGTGTCAAACCCAAATGTACCTCGAAGCCCTGAAACAAATTGAGCTTTTGAAATCTGAAATCGAACAACGCGACCTTGTCATTGAAGCCCTCGTGAAGAAGACCAAGCCCCAAGGCGAAGCCTCCAGCTAGGAGACTCCCAGTGCTAAGCGATACTCACAACCTAAACCCCATTACTGGACGTACATATTGTGGGGAGGATATCAAAGACGTACAGAGCATGACCAACTCGTGGTACCAAACCACGTGCAAGAAGTGTCATGCGGGCTGTGATAAGTGTTTGGTTGTATTAAGACATGGTTATACCATGCCAGCATTTCAGTCCTTTGATTTCAGTGCTCAAGCTATAAACCAGTTTAAGGGTGACCTCATTGCTGCTACATGTGGTGTACCCGGTCCTATGCTGGAGGGTACCTCCGCCCACTACAAGGTCGACATAGATTGGGCTATGCGCTTGCGTGATGATATGGAACGTCGTGTATGGAACATGGGCAAATATATTAGTATGCCCGATGTACACCTGTAGGCCAGTAGTCAAGCCCTATAGAGGGCGCACGGCTCCCTGTTGTTATTGCCAGTAGTAGGGAGGTTTGGACCCTACCCAGGTACCGGCCCGATATTTCTTAGGGCGGACGGGTATTAACCGTGGCCTCGGACGGCAAGGGAGTCTAGCCGATGGTGTATTATACTATAAAATAATCAGTAAGTCAAGCAAAGATACACGGAACACAGCTTTTCCTGTCAAAAGAATGGCAGGCTGTACGCTCGGAGTGTGGGTTAGCGTGGTTGCAGCCTTTTCGTTCACTGCACTCCAGCTTGGGGCAAATGTACTGCTGGTCCTCTGGTACAGCGGGTGCCTGAGTAGCCTGCTGATTCTGAACATCGCCTGTATATTCAATACAAGGCTGGCACCTTGATAGGTCGGATACCCCAAAATCACAAGAGCTGCCCGTACGCTGATGGGGCTGCTTGTGGTAGCAGGTGCTTTTACAGGTGGAGGCTAAGGGACATATTTTCATTAAAACACTCTATCAAATAAATCCTCAGTAGTCAAGTATTCTTGACATTAAACTTGACATTGTGTATACTGGATACACTGGGAGGGGTGCCATGTACGTCTTCGATACGAGAAGTCAATACCGCAAAGAAGTTGCCAAGGAAATCGAGGAGGCCTACGTAAAGGCCTCTCGCGGAGAACTGTCAAGTACCCGTCAAGTAAAAAAGACAAATAAAAAGGCCTCTCCCCGCAGGAAGAGGCCTCAGTAGTCAAGCGCTCGTCAAGTACTCAGGCGCGGCATGGTGTGCGGGTGATGGGTACCGGCCACTTGTACCCCTGGCGGAAGCGCCCCGCGCCGGGGACATCCCAGCCCATCATGGACCCGATGTGGAGGGCGTTGGCGTCTTCCTCGGACACGCCCAGGTTCTTGTTGCGCTCGTCCACCCAGTCCTGGTAGGCCTTCATGGTGTTGGGGCCACTATAGCCCTCGCACACGGGGTGGTAGCCTTGCTCACCCTCGACCACCAAACCGATGCCGTTGTGCAATGCCACGTAGCAGGCATGCTTGCCGTTGATTTTGAATGGCTCCGGCATGAACAACCTCCCCTATGAAATAAAAGCGTAGTGAGGCCACGATTCCAAGGCTGTGCTCCCTACGTGGCTTAAAGCTTTCGCAGTAAAGGGCTTTCTCCCGGGTTAGGGGATAGACCCCAGCCAGACTAACGGCTTGCGCCGCTCACTACACCCCCAATATATTCGAAATATATTCCCTTGTCAAGCCAAAATAATATATTGACAGCGGCAGGATATTCAGGTATTATGCTCTCACGTTGATAATACAGGGGAAAAGGGGAAGGACATGAGCACTCGGTGCCAGTTAGTGGTCGAGGAGAACGAGGAGGCCAAGGTGTACAAGCATTGCGACGGGTACCCTTCGGGGGTGCTTCCGACACTCAAGAAGCTTCTGCCCGCCTTCGAGGATGGACGAGGGTGGGACCCAGCGTACCTGACGGCCCACTTGTCGGCCACCCTCATCCAGGACGACGTGACCGACCGCAAGGCCTTCAACCGCAAGATGAAGAAGTCCTACCCCAACGACCCGGCCTACGCCAACCGGAAGTTCAAGCAGGATTTCCTGTCCCACGGAATCGACACCCAGTGGCACGGGGACATCGAGTTCGCCTACCGCATCACCAAGGACTTCGGGGTCGAGGTGTACTCCACCCCTTGGGGCATGAAGGACCTGTCCCAGGCCAAGCTGGTGCGCCGCTGGACCCTGGACGAGCTGGTGAAGGCCCGGAAATTCGAGTAGTCTGGTAGTCCCAGGGGTTGACATACTGACCCAGGTAGGATATACTGGGTCAGTAGTCGACAACACCACCTGAGAGGTCTGCCATGGCGAATGCGAACGACGAGGTCAAGCAGTGCTACATCTGCAAGACCAAGAAGGGCAATTTGTCCTTCGACCACACGGAATTCAGCCGGGATAAAGACACCGGCAAGGGTTCCTCGGTCCCCCGGTACATCTGTGACGCCGACAAGGGCGACATCAACCGGGCCATCAGGCGCGTGGTTGCGCGGGCGGAGAACTGGCCCAAGGCCACCCGCTTGAGCATGGTGGAGGGGTTGAAGTAAGGGCATCATAACACCCCAACCCACGCAGGTCAAGGCCGTGCGGTTCCCCTCCGCACGGCCTTTTATTTATTATATTACATATTAAATTCGTTTAATGTGTATTGACAGTAACAATAAAATCGGATATTATATAGTCATCCTAATAGGGGAGGCATACATGAGACTCACGGACGTGCCGGTGGATGCGGGGATGGTGGCGGTGGTTTCGAAGGAATTCATCGCCAAGTACAAGGGCAAATACCGGCCCACCTCGTTCTATCCCACGTGTACCTACATCGACGCCAAGGGCCCCGTGAACGCCACCCTCAAGGTGCGCGGGTATGGCGAGGCCAAGGGCCTTGTCAAGACCCAGACGGGCGTGTACGTGGGTGACCCCTGCTACCTGTTCAAGGAGCAGTGGTCCCAGGTGCTGAAGGACACGGATTATTTCCGCAAGCCCTCCGAGGACTACGTCTTGGTCGACACCGACGACGGGGGCCATACCGTGACCGTGACCCTCAAGGCCGTCAAGTCCCCCAAGCCTGCCCCCACCACGGTACTCCTCACCAAGGAGGAATGCAAGGCCCTGGTGGACTGCCTGGACGCCCTGGACAAGGACAACGACGGCATTTCGGCCCCCCTGCAGGCCATCGGTGAGAAACTATGGGCCGTGGCCTACCCGGGTAAGTAATGCCCAAGACCCCATACATCTGCCCCGACACCGATAAAAGGTCCTCCCATTGCAGGTTCTGCACTGGGAGCGACCCCCATGAGGCCGTAGGGTGCGAGAGGAAGAGCAAGGTACAATGCCGCAGGGGCATCATACCACGTCCGTGTGTGAAATACAAGGGAAAATCAGTAGTCAAGTAATACTTGACACTTCACCCTTTCCCTGGTACGCTGTAGTCATCCTAAGGGTAGGGGGTAGTACATGCCACGGGGAGCCCAAGAAGAACTCATTGCCGAGCGTATCCAGCATTACCTCTCCCTGGGCTACTCCGGGCGTAAGGCCGAGGAAGAGGCCGAGAACGACATCCTTGGCCCATGCCAACAGTGGGAACCCAAACCCCACCAGGAGGATTGACTTGAAGACTTTGATGGTTCTGATGGTGGTCTATAGCATGGGAATGGCCAAATACCACTCCGAAAAAGGCAACGTCTCCAAGACCATCTACTACTGTACATCCCTTGTGGTCATGGTCGCTTGCTTCCTGTGCTCATTCTACCTCGACAAATAACTCAGTAGTCCCAGGATACAGTAGTCGGGTACTCCCAGTCAATCATAAAAGGGACTGGGGGGTTGACTGGTAGGGTGTATTAGAACTTTACACTGTGTAAGGTCCCTTTACATGTAAAAAAATTTTACATTATTGATGGGTTCTCAATAGTCCAGTAATACCTTGGTTTTATGGGCTTAATAATTTACACGACAACCCAGTAGTCCAGTATTCCCCTGTCCGTGCTCCCTCTGTCCCCTCGCACACGTAAGGGGGCTCAGTAGTCTAGTAGTCCAGTGGGGGGGGTGGGGGTACCTCTTGAGGGGGAGGGGGTTAGCCTTGTTCGAGGAGGGTGATGGCTATTGAAAGGCCTTGAATAACACCTTGGGGCAAGTCTACTCCCTCATAGTCGTGTTGCTTAGCGTATTCCAACTTTCCTTCCCAATGCTTACGAAGGAGCCTCAAATGGGCCGCATAGGAAGGGTCAGGCTTTTCGGTTTTATGACAGCGGCTTTTATCCATGGCCCCACTGTACCACACAGTAGTCCGGTAGTCAAGTGATTAGTTTCTTGACAAGGCTCAGTAGTCCAGTAGTCGTGAATAATAATGGCCAAACCTCCAGTATAGCACACGGGGTGGGGGGTTGTCAAGCCCCTTGACGGAGGGAGGGGGCTGTGGTAGGATGATTCATCATTGCAAGGAGGTCAAGCATGAAGAGCTTGGTTCTGGAAGCGGGGAACAAATTGGAGGCCTACACTGAGGTTTTCAAGATGGTTTCCAAGGCCAAGAGGGACGCTCGTATTCTGTCCTCGGGCCCCAAGAGGCATGCCATCGAGAGCACGTGCCTGGAGATACAACTCGGCCTGCAAGACCTCATGGACCTGCAGCGGCTGGTCATTCTGAGGGATGGGAAGAGGGAGGAAAAGAGAAAGGTGCGGTTATCCTCAAGGTAGCACGGCCAAGCCTGAAATACAAGCCCTCGGATTATGATTGACAATCCGTGGGCTTGTGTTATTATGTATCCACGTTGCAAGTAACACAAGGGGGCAAGGCATGGCCGACAACGTCCTATCAGCCGCAAGCAAGAACTACAAGACCGCCAAGAGCATAGCCAAGGGGGGCTATGTGGGGTCTATCCTGTACCTGACCCCGGAGAAACAAAGCGGTATGGGCAACCTTTGCCCGTTCGCTTCCCAAGGATGCAAGGAATCCTGCCTTTTCACAGCGGGCCGGGGTGTCATGGCCCCTGTCATCAAGGGCCGGTTGAGGAAAACCGCCTTGTGGTTCAAGAACAAGGACCTGTTTTTCCAAACCCTTTTCGAGGAACTGGAAGCCCTGCAACGGTCCGCCTTGCGGACGGGTAAGAAGGCTTTCGTCCGCCTCAATGGCACGTCCGACATCAATTTTGGGGCTTTCCGCCCCTATCAGGGAAAGACCGTCTTTGAGGCCTTCCCCGATATTCAATTCTACGACTACACCAAGGATATCAAGAAAGCCCTGGAAAACCAAGTGGCGAATTACCACTTGACATTTTCCAGGTCCGAGAGTAATATGGTGGACGTGATGCGGGCCCTTGAGGCCGGTATCAATGTCGCCGTGGTCTTCCGTGGGAAGAGCCTACCCAAGGAATTCTTGGGCCGCAAGGTCTTGAACGGGGATAAGACCGACCTCCGTTTCGAGGAAGGCTATCAGGGGGCCATTGTGGGCCTCATTGCCAAGGGCAAGGCCCGCAAGGATACCTCGGGATTCGTGGTGGACCCCGCCTTGACCCTCCTCGAAAAGGCTTGACAGTAGTCCAGTAGTGTGGTAGTATGTAGGTGATGGGAAGGACAAACCACCTTAGGGGGTTGAGAATGAAAAAGTGTCCGGGGAATTACTACCTCGCCAAAGCCACCACCACCAAGCGCCGTCTCAAGCGCACGGGGAATATCCTCCGGGAACTGGCCATCCTCGCCACCTTGGGCCTCAAGGCCCAGCATTGGACCCCGGCCCGCCGTCGGTTGGTGACCCGGGCCTTCCGGGCCGCGCATCGCGCCACGGTCTAGCCTACAGGATACCATGGACGGGCCCCCTCGTCCACTGGAATTCAGCCCCCACCATCCCGGCCCCCTGGGGTGGTGGGGGCGTCCTTTTATATGGTCCTAAAATCGTTATCCGTTATTATTGTATACGAGTACCTCCCTCGGCGCATTGCCTACTGACACCATAATACCACGGCACCCCCAGCCTGTCAACAAAATAAATTATATTGACAGTAGTCTAGTAATGCGGTATTATGTATCCACGCTGAACACAAGGGGGCAACATGCCAAACAAGCCGATTCTTCCGTTGACCAAGGCCATGCAAGACCGCATTGTGGCCAATGTCCTGAAGGCCTGCAACGACATCACCGCTCTGAATTCCACGGGGTACAATTTCCTGTACCTCGCCTCGGGCTTCATCGCCCACTATAGCCGGGCCGGTTTCATGGATTATTACCGCATACCCGGCACCCTCACCCTGGATATCACCCGCAACGTGTCCGCCAACATGTGGACGAACTTCCGGCCCGGCGAACAGCATTATGATTATTACATGTCCAAGGCCGAGGTTTACCGGCGAATCCTGAAAGGGCTTGGCCTGGAATGCCCCACGACCGCATACTAATCAAGGCCAAAGACAGGGCCCGCCGTGTCTGGGGTATCAAGACAACCCCCAAGGTTAAGGGCTCCAAGAAAGCATACAACCGCAAGGCCGTCAAGGCCCTTGACAAGAGGGGCCTATCCTGGTAATATGTCAGTAGTCCAGTAGTCGAGGAGGGGGCCATGCGGTACAGGGGCAAGAAGAAAACGGCAGGGGGGTACCGGGTATACGAGGGGGCATCCGAAGTTATCTTTGGCCTCGATACCCTGCAAGCCTGCAATACGTTCCTTGAGGAATACGTCAAGGACACGCGCCCCGACCTCATCCCCGGCACCGACGACTATAATGCCCACGTTTCCAAGTGGTATACCGTGGGCAAGGCCTGAACCGTGAGAACCCCCAAACCCACCGCCCAACCTGCCATAGACGAGAAAGCCCACCGCCTGGAATTCCTGCGGTTGCGCCTGCGCGTGTTGGAGGGGTGGAAGCAAATTGATATAGATTCGTGGAATGAGATTAACACAATTAAAAAAGAAATTCAATCCTTGACAATCCAGTAATGACGTGATATCATGTTTTCACGGTCGACAGTGACCGAATCCAGTAGTCAGGGGGTAGTGTATGGCAACGGCGAATGCGGACATCAAGAAGGTGCTGGCGGAGTACCGGCAGGTGGCTTCGGCCTTCACCAAGGCCGAGAAGCGCAAGGCGGAACTCAAGGCCGTCATCCTGGAGGAAATCGAGGTCCGGGGCATCCCCAAGGTGAAGGGTGAGAAGAGCGACAGCCGCACCATGGACGTGGACGGCCTGTCCGCCGTGGTGACGTCCTACGACCGGGATTCCATCAGCCTGGAGGAAACCATCCGGGAATTCGGTGAAGACCTGCTGAAAGCCAAGAAACTCATCAACACCTTCCCCGTGGAATCGCTCAAGGTGGTGGTGACGAAGGCCCCCAAGTAACGGCCAACGTAGCACAAAAGCCCCCGACCTGTCAAGGGTCGAGGGCTTTTTATTTTGGGGGACTAAAAACGATATCCGTTGTTAAGGTGTACGAGTACCTCCCCCGGCCTTGTGGCCTACTAACAACATGATACCACGGTCCCGCCTGCGTGTCAAGAATAAAATAACGCTTGACTATTTTTTATTTTGTGTTATGATGTTATCACGCTGAACACAAGGGGGCATAGCATGGGGGATTTAATCGTGGCCGTGGTGGACGAGAAAAGCCCACAGGGGCGCGTAGTGTCTGAGACGCCCTTAACCCTTCCCAAACTGGACAGCCTGTCCATCCGGGAAATCGCGGGGCTGGTGTACGCTGACAAAAAGAACTGGAAAGGCGGGCGCATCCACCCCACAGCGGCCCCCTACCTTGACGCAATGCTTGACCTGGAAAACGTCAAGGACACCTACGGCATGGACAGCGGGGCGTCAATCGTCCTTTATTTCACCTGCAACGCTTCCACGTGGTGCGGCCCCTTGGCTAAGGCCGTCAAGGCCGAACTAAAGAAGCGGGCCAAGTAAGCCCCGCCCAAGCCCTACCCAAAGGCCCCTAGTTTACACGCTAGGGGCCTTTTTTTGCAAGATTATAGCCCAACCCACCCCAACCCCGCAAGGCCCTTGACAATCCCTTAAAACGTGATATAATGTTTTCACGGTAGCAGATACCGAAACGCAAGGGGGCAAGTCATGGCGCAATTCTACGGGAGCATGCAAGGCAATCGCGGGCAAGCAACACGCATGGGCACCAAGCAAAGCGGCCTTTCCGGCCACGTCCGGGGCTGGAACCTGGGGGCCCGTGTCGAGGCCCACGAGGTGGCGGGGCAAGACATCATCGAGGTGGCCGTGACGGGCGGGAGCAACAACCCCGGCACCTTGGCTAACCTGGGGTCTTTCCGCCTCAACCCCGAAAACGACAAATTGCAGGTTTCTTTCAACGGCGGGGCCTGGGTGGACGTGGACACCTTCCGGGTGGCCGTGGATAAGGCCCTTAAGGCCCTCAAGTAACCCTTGACAGGTCCGGCCCCCCGTGGTAATATGTTCTCACGTTGAACGACACAGGGGGCCGACCATGCCGCAAGTCTCCGCTGAATTCACCATCGAACTACCCAACGGGAAAGAATTCACCTTCGAAGCCAAAGCCACCAAAACCGTGGACCCCGCCTATGGGGCGGATGCGGACGGACGGCGCGGGGTGCGGGTCGAATACCTGGAAGATATCCTATTCGACGAGAAAGCCATTGTCAAGGCCGTTCGTGAGGCCTTGCATGACACGGACTGGGAATAGTCCGGGAAAGGGGGAGGTTTTGGGTTACAGCATGGAAAGCCAGGAGCCGGAATTCAAGGGCTAATAACCCTTGACAGCAGGCCGGGGACGTGGTATCATGGTTTTGTTGGGAGGGGGCGGGCCAGCCTGGCAGTAGGTTGTTCCTCCTGAAGGGCTCAGGTCCTACAGGGTACGCGACAGGACCCCAGGAACGCCCACCCCACCCAAACAGCACCTAAACAAGGACCAACACCATGCACCACGCCCCGAACCTTGCGCCTTTCACCCCGTTAATGTTTATCCTGATTTACGGGGGCCTTTTCCTAGTAGTCAAGCGGTGGAAGTAATCAGTAGTCAAGGCCTGTAAATAAAAAGGGGGTGGGGGGTCATGGTAACAAACACAGCGGCCCCCACCTGGAAGGTCCTACCCCCGCGCAACCCCGGCGATAGTTTCGACGTTGTGACCCCCGATGGGAAAACCCTTTTCGGTGTCAAGACAAACCGCACGGTTTGCCGTAGCGGGTATAACCTCCACCTTTTCCCGGGAGCACAAGAGCAGGCAAGGGCCGATTTTGATTTAATCGGGGCCGCGCCTGATATGTTGAAAACCCTTGAGCATGTCGAGGAATTCCTGGAAAACGCCTTCGATGATTATCATGACAGGATAACGGCCCGGCCTACACTTGAGGCCGTACAAAATACCATAAGACAAGCAAAGGGCTTGCCCTTCTAACCTGTAAAATAACCGACACCACAATATAAACCTAAGAACGATTTTAGGGCAAGCCTTTTTTATCCACAACCTTATAACGTTTTTAGTCTTTCCCTTGTCGCGTCCCATACCTTGAAACGATTTTAGCCCCGCCCTTGTCGAGGTCCTTACCTCATAACGTTTTAAGCCCGTGCCTTGTCAGCCTCAATACCTTGAAACGATTTTAGCCCCCTTTCCATTAAAACGTTTTAGTTTTCCCATATCACTAAAACGTTTTAGCCCCCTTTGAAAAAAATTCATTCTATCATTTTTTATCTTGACACTTCAACCCCTTTGAGTATACTTGAATTTAGAAGGACGCAAAAGGGGGCCGCAATGAAAATCTTTTTCGATGGTGAATGGTACACCTACAACGCAAAAACGGGAACGGTCGAAAAGGATAATTTTTTCTTCTTTGAGACGGCCCAAGGCCTTTACCCCTTTGAAGTAATGCAGGATTTAAACAACCGCAAAGAGGAGGCCGCGAAAAAATAAAATCTTTTTTCTTGACACGTCCTAAGGGACGCGCTATAGTCCAACCATAGCCGAAAGGCTACAACCAACCAAGGGGGCCGAACATGCAAGCCGCAACCATCCGCAAGGTTCAGAAAATCCGCCGTAACAACATCAAGCGGGAGCGTATCCAGAAGGAAAGGACGCGCCGCATCATCATGGGCCTTTATGGCCCTTCCGTGGATACGGACCTTTCCCACCTCAAGGAAGGCTATAAGGACGGTTTCGGCCTTCGGGTTTCCAAGCGTAACCCTTCCAAGGAATACACGCCGCGCCGCGCCGCTTCCACCCCTTTCATGGTGGAACCGGACGAAACCACGGAAGCGCCCTTAACCGCTGTCATGGGCCGCGCCCTTGACCTGTCTTTCCTTGCCGAGAACGACCGCATGGACGAAACGCCCCAAGCCGCCCCGACCGTGGACGACAACCCCGAAACGGTTGAGGCCTTCGAAGGCCTTGAGGCCGTCAAGGAGGAGGCCATAGCCTAAGGCCCACAAGCCCCACCCCATACCCCTTGACAGGGTGTGGGGTATGGGGTAGGATAACAGCATAGCAGGGAGACGCACCAAGGGGGCAGGCCATGACACAAGGCACGATTAACACAAGCGAAAGACAAGCCGAACTATACAAGCAGGACGCGCAAAGCGCCCTTGATATTCTCATTGCGGACCATATCAAGGCCTTTATGGAAATGAACCCTCACGGCGTGGATATGTTGGAGGCTATCACGCCCACCAAGTTAGGGCCGCGCTAGTCAAGGCCCCCCTTAAAAAAACATGTCAGAAATCAGGCACCTTGGTGAGGGGTGGAACGATTCCTCGGCGCGGTGTGGATATTCCTCCGACTACCTTTAAGAAACCCTGTCTATGCGAGTAAGACAGACATACCTACCCCCACCCCTTTAAAAAGACAGGGAAAAACCAGATTAGGGTCCCATACGAGGAGGGCCCTGTGTTCCACCTGGGGGTCTATTTGTTGTAGGGGTTTCCGGACATAGCTTGGCGTAGACCCCAGTAGCGCATGGAGGAGAGCTTGCTGAGGGTAAGAAGTTCCTTGTCGGTTACTTTACGGGAACCCTTTAGGTCCTTCGCGGGTCGGATGTGTTCTACCCGAGGGACACAGTAGGGGCTTCCAGTACGCTGATACTCTTCCCAGGAGAAGCCGAGGACCCCGGCGAAGAGCATTATGTTGAATTCCTGGTATCTACGCGCAAGGGAAAGGGGAGCTGCGAAGAAGAACCTACGTACTCGCCTATCATAGAGCTCCTCAGAGACGGCGTCATCCTCGGACTGCCATTTTGACTTCTTCCGGTCGTTCTTCCAGTCGGAGGCCGAAACCTTGATTTCTACTTCGGTGAGCCAACCTGCCTTAGAGACACAGACGAGGTCGGACTCGTGGGAGCGGAAGAAGCCGTGGCTGATATTGGGACAGACGACGGTATTACGGGCGACGGGGAATACAAGCTGCTCCAGGAGGGCTTCAATCTGGGCTGCGTGAGTAGGCTCGATGGTGCGTAGGAGATTAGGAGATATGGCCATGAGTCACTTTCGGCGTGTGGGTCTAGCGGCGTTCTCGAAAGCCTCTTCCCAGCATTCCCCGGTTCCATAGTGGGTGTTCTTCCAGGACATATTTTCCATCCGTCCCGCGCCCACACGGTAGGGCCTGGCCAGGAGGGTCTTGTCCCAGGGAGCACTCCACTCCACCCAGGCGTCAGTGCCCCAAAGGTCGCAGGCTTTTTCATAGGCTTGTTCGTTGGTCATGGTTTATTAGTTTCCAAGTCGTGTTTAAACAAAAGCCTACTTTTCGGATTTGTTCCGTTCGGATAGAACCATAAAGACTCTGGATATCCTGGATTGTCCTCTACCATCACTACTATTTTACCGGAAGGCATTATAGCTAATTCTTTTACTTGAGAGTCACTAAATTCTGGATAAATGTGACTCACAAATAACTTGGTCGGATTTCCTGAACAAGGGTCTTGAGTAACTTCGAAATGTACTCTAAGCGCATCTTCCATTGTAAGTATAAACCCACACTTTTTACAGATGGCGATTACTTCTCCAGGAAATCCAAACATTTCATGGTTTTGCATTAGAGCCTCATAACTCAGTTCTTCTCCACTACGTATACCCGCAGTTTGAACCTACGAGCGATGTCAATCATGTGGCCGGTTCCAGGGGTCTTCTTGTACCAGAAAGCCAAGCACTGGCCTCCGATACCCGCCTTCAAAGCCATGAGCTCGTTCCGCTTGTATCCGGCAGACTTTCCATGAGTGACCCAGTCGGCTGGGTATCGTTCCACGGGAATACCATTCTCGCGGGCCCAACGCTCCCCGTAGTTGTCCACCCCTCGCGCAGTACCTGAAATGACAGTGGTGATGTTGAAGCCACTGGCTTTGATGCCCTCGCAGACCTCTTCGTAGGTGAAGCCATCGCGGCTACCCGCTATGATGGTTCGCACTTGTCGTATCCGTCACAGGGCTTTTCACCGGGAGGTCTGACCACTTCAGTTTCAGTAACCTCTTTGCCGTCAACGAGGTATGTCCTGGATTCGATAGCACGTGTGAATCCAGCAAAGACCTCGGTTCGAATGAGCTTCTTCTCAGGCAAGGTTCAGTCCTCTCGGGTGTATGGGTCACTGTTTGAGGTTCTGGGGGTCTGAAACTCCCGCCATCCACCTGCTTGGTACCATTCTTCCCAGGCTTCCTGGGACTTGGGCCACCCATCAGGACACCGACACCAGACACCTTCTTCAGGGCCGCAGTCCCACGCCTGTACCTTAGGGCAGTCCCGATGGTGGACGTTCATTTCGTAAGAATCTCCGGGTTTTCGTGGATGTTTCCCAAGACCTCACAGCGGCTGTCAATAAACACATCGTTGTAATCTTCCCCGGTAATCCATCCAGTACCTACGACGTCTTCGTAGTTTCCTTCTATTTTCAGAGTTCCCCAAACTACGGGCCAGTTACCAATATCAGGTCCCCAAGTAACGATGTCCCCCTCGTATATTTCCTTACCATTTTTATCTAAGAGGCCTGTCCATTGTTCCAGGATAAAGTCATTGTATCGTTCTAGGAGTGAGCCGCATGGGATACCAAGTTTCTTCTCCTCTTCGATGTTTTCGCGTATGTAGCACTCAATACCGCCCATAGCTGTGACTTCCCCGATGACGTGGAAGCCTACACAGGCGTACTTCTTGAGCTTAGTATCCCAGGCCCGGAAAGCAGGGTTTCTCATCTTTTAAGTTCCTCCTCAACATAGGCCTGCAGGGCCTCTTGCTCACGTTCCAGCTCGGAAAGGTAGTATCCGTCCTTGCCATAGTATGGGTCCCCGTAGCACATGGAGCAGAACCTCTGCCCGTCAGGGACTTCAATGCCACAGGAACCGCAGCAGCTCATTTAAGTAACCCTTTGGCGTCGTTCAGCCATTTACAGTAGGCCCAGTTCACACAGTCCGTATCGCAGTTCGAGTCAGGCCCGCAGTGGTGGTCTGACATAGGCGGTATGGGGGGTCCGTGCTCAAGGTAAAGAATAGCCCCTCGTAGACAATCCTCCAACTCCTCGATTCTATTCTTGAGGTTCCCAGGCTCCTGTATTTCAACCAGCTTGAAGAATTCAGAATTCTCCAACTGGTTTCTACTTATCAGCAAAGGCCTCTTGTCCTTAGACTTCCTTCGGTTTAAATTGACGTATTCCAGAGTGGACTCGTCCACGATTTTAACTATCTTAAACTTGCCCCCTATAGTCGTGTTTATCCAGACTTGTCCCACCTCGGCTTTCACAGTTGGGGTATTGTCTGTCATTGGGATTCCACCCTCTTCAACCCGATTCTGAGTAGGTCTTCGTCCCCAAGAAGCTCCAGGGAGCTACTTTCTCGGAGAAGTACAATACCCACGATATCGGGCTTACCCGCTTCCTTGAGTTTTTTACTCAGGTATTCCTTGAAGGTACCCATCCATGCAGGTATAGAACTTGTGTCTGCGTGAAACACCAGCAGCTTACCCGAAGCATCCTCTACCTTCAAGTTGAAGCTTTCGGGTGTTATTCTACAGTCCTTCGCGTTTTCCCACTCCGCCTTGTAGAACTCAACCTGTTCCTCAAGCTTAGTGATTTGAGTTTTTAACTTAATCTCGCACCACTCAGCCTTCTTGCTGTCGCAGGAACCATCCGGACAGTCGTAGCAACGTTGGTCATTGTTTTTGGTCATTGAGGTGTCGCCTGTTTCAGTCTCTCTTCTATGTAGGCTTGCATTGCCTCGCGGGTGTCGAACTTGAGCATAGGCCTCTCGCGCATCTTCTTCGCGTAGTCCGTATGATGGTAAGCGTCGTAGGCCTCAGACACGGCCAACTGACGGGAAGCAGGCCTATCCTTAAAAGCTTCGTTGACAGCATCAGACAGCATTTCCATTGGGTATCCGCAGGTGTCGTGCATCCAGAAGGCAAAAGCCCCACTAATATGAACATGAGGCTCGTCTGGGAACCACTCCAGGATTCGGGGGTTGTCTTCTGTGGAAGGTTTCATTGTGGTGTCACCGTCTTCAGGTAGTTTTCCAGAGGTGGTGGAGTGTGCGTTGAGGTCCAGGTGTACTTAGCCCCTTCCCAGAAAGCAGTGTTCATGTCCGAGCACCGACGAACGATGTTCTGACGGAGCTGGTAATCCCAACAGTCACTGCTGTCTGGATACTTGGGCATAACCCACTCTTTGTAGGCGGGCCCCGCGAGTGTAATCTCGCGGCTACCGTAGCCGTAGGTCTTACCACGGTGGTTAGTGCACCGACGAGTCCCGAGCTTGTATACGGGAGGTTGGTTCAAGGGGCTTTCTCCATATCGGGACCATCCCACCAATGTTCACAGTGGGTGTCATCCTCGCGTACTTTACAGGGGGTTTCTTTCTTCCCCTTGTATCCACAACTACAGCAGACCCCGTTGACAGGCTTTACCTTCTTGCCACGCAGGGCCTTCCTGATTTTACGCGCCTCGCGCACGAGCTTCTCGCGCTCTCTCTGGTACTTGTTTGTTGTCGAGAAAACGTTATCAACGCTTTCCAAGTAGTCGTGGGAGATATCGGATACTTCAAGGATTTGAAGAGCCCGCTCGAAGAGTACGTAGCTTTCTTGGTAGGCCTGGTTCTTTGTCATTACAGACTCTTTTCCATGGAATCGTCCCCAGGAGCAGGCTCTGGGTTGGGGGAAGTGTTTCGTGAGTAGCGAAGTTTTCGTAAGTCTGTCCAGGGTTTGGTAGCATCACCAGAACCCCAACACTTATCACAAACGTCGGTGGTCATCACCTGACCGCCGATGCCGCCACGCCATGTTGCTGTACTGCTATAAGTTTTTGAACCCCACCCTTGACACTTGGGGCACAAAACGTCGATATCCTTCATCGCCATGAGGGTATCGAGAAGTTCTTGGCGTGAAAGTTTATTCATTACATCAGTTCCATTTCTACATGGATTTTAATCTTGGCATTCCTCTTAGGATACCCGAAGCACCGAGCCGTTTTAAGGTAGTTGCCCATCAAGGACTTGAAAGAGTTGTGGAGTTGCCGGTACTTCCCAAACATGACATCCTCGGCTTTGAATTGAAAGTCCCCGGTAAAAACGTGTCTACTTGTAAGCTCGAATTCACCATGAGGTTCTTCAAAACCTACAGGCTTTGGAGGACGAGGGCCGCTTCCTGGTGGAGGGCCTTTTTTTCCACCCCACTCCCAATCACGGATGGTTGACCTCATCCCTGCCATCCTCTCCGGCGAAGCTCTTCTACAAGAGCCTCAATCCGGGCTTCGTGTGCGTCAACGATGCCCCGATACTCAGCAACCAGAGCCTCGTACTCTTCGATTCTGGTTTCGTAGACCCTCTTGACCTCTTCTACAACGACTGAACCATCGTCCAGACCAGTGCTGTATGAGACAGAGGCCTTGTCGACCAAGCCAACAATGACTCTCTTAGCCTCGTCCAGCTTGTGCTGAAGAGCTTCAGCATCGTCTGAGCTCTCTGGAGGGGTCATCATGCTCAAAACATAGTCTTGGTTGGCTTTTCGCTGGGCAGCCAGCAGTGATTTTAATCGGTCAGAGGGCATCGCTTACTTCTTTCGGTCGTTTCCGGTCCGGAAAAGGACGTCCCACGTCCCGTTGAGAGGCTTTTCCTCTCGCGGAGAGCTCTTCGTCTCCGTGGGCATGCAGATGAGAGCCACAACAACAGCTCCGATGATTAAAAAGAGCAAAACAACGAGGCCGAGAGCAGCATCTGCCAGTTCCGCGCCCAACTGGAACCGAAATCCGTCCGCTACGCCCAGTCCAATGTTCGCCATGGGAATCATGTCAGGTCCTTTAGCTCTTTTATTTTCTCTTCGGTGGCCATTATGAATCCCGTAGATGGAGATTGTCCGACTTTTCCGTACAATTCGTCTCGAAGAGCCTTTGCTTCCTCTTCCGTAATGCCTTCAAGGACCTCGTCACACTCCGTGCAGAGTCTTTTTGGGTTCATAGAGCCGACTCGCCACGAATGCCAGCCGACTTTGTAGCTCGGATGGGTGCACTTCATGCGAATCTGCTTGATTTCCTCGTGAAGCGCCTCGATTTCGGTGTAAATCCCGTCGATTTTTCTCACTTTACGTACTTCCCAAGGGGTTCTACGTGTCTGTCAGAGGCCGTGGGGGCCAGAACAAGTCCGATAGAGAGCACTTTGAACTCGCTCACCTGGCTTTTTTCGTCCATGGAGACGATACTTCCTGCAAAAGCAGGCGCAATGACGTCCAGGAGCTTCTTATCGAAGTACTTTTCGTCCGTGAGGGTGATGTCACCGAGAAGAACATCGCCTTCCAAACGGATATCCGCGAACCCAATCGGAGGGTCTTTGGAGTCAAAACCCACCCTGATGGGCACGTTCGCAGGCAAACCGCACACTTTTGCGCTCTTGGAGAAGGCAATGCCGTCCTTGTCAGGGACTCCGTCGAGTTTTGTGAGTACTACATGCTTGATTTCCATGTTTTCCTCAATCGGTTAGGGTCACGTGTTTCACAGACAGTATACACCCTTTTGGGATGCACTGAAGGCTTCCAAAGTCACCATCTTTTTCGTCGTCGACGTCCATCGCCAGGTAAAGAGCGTCGTTTGCCTCACCTACATAAAACCCTACGCTGGTTATGCCAGGAGGAATGAGCTCGGTGGCCCAGTCTTTCTTGGAAGTCCAGGCACCTTCGTTCTTGATGTCCCGCCACTTGACAATGACCAGCTTTAGGGTGTTCTTCATGCGCTTTTTAGCTCGGCCATTTTGTCCTCACTTTGCCTCGGAAACCATAACCCATCCAATTAAGAATAGGCCAATTCCCAGGAACCATCCGAAAAACCCAGAAGACGCCATAAAGACGCAGCCACTAATTTCCATGCCGATTCCGATGATGGTCTTCTGGATGATTTCAGTTTGCTTGTTCACTTGTTTTTCTTTTCTTGGTGCATGGACCACCAGGACCGGGCCATCTGTTCCATTTCTTCAAAGCTCACATCCCGCCCTTTACAGTCACTCAAGGCCCAGAACATGTGTGTGTTTACTCGCATAGCGGTCTTGAATTGGTCGTGCTGGCTGTAAGCATAAACAGCCAGGGACACGTTGACCGCCACCAGGAACGCGATGATGCCGTCTTTTACGGACATGTGCTGCCTACTTTAAGGTCTGCTCTGATTTTCATCAGCAGCTTCCCCAGGTTGTTTTCCCCGACCCCGTCTAGGGTCTTACCCCAGTAACGGTCATTCCAGTTGTTCCACTCTACAATCTCTTCATCCCCAGTAGCTACGAGCTGGGCATACCAGGACGTTCCTGGAGCGAACTTCTGACGTAAAGCATCCTCCATGACCTGGAGCTTACGGGTTTCGAACTCCGCCCACTGCTCAGGCGTTATCCGGAATTCTTTTGTACGTACAGCCCTCTTTGAATCCCTCGAAGACATGTTAGCAATCTTGATGCGTCTCTCACGGTCGGGCATCTTGGCTGCCTGGTAGTAATTCTCCGTGGAATGGTATTGAATGCCCATTTCGTCGACAAGGGCCTTGTCGGCGGGGAGCATGTTGCTAAACCAGTTCTTTACCCATTCCATTGAACTACCCTAGCACAAGGGATTCTGAGTGTCAACCTTCTTGGGGTCCTTGATGTTCAGGAGCTTGCGAAGGAACGACAGAGCAGCTTCTTTGTAAGGCTCTACGGTACTCAAGACCTTATCCACAAGGGTCTTCGGGATTTCAATCTGTCGTGTAGGGAAAGGCCCGCACTCATCAAGCCCGTCGAAAGCACTGATGAAGGTGGGGGTTTTATCTTCAAACCCGTAGCGCCCAGAGTATCCCGAATACCCTGCGTACCCGACTACGCCTGAATATCCGGAATACCCTACCTTCTCGCATTCACAAGGTGCGTCGATAACGTGTATATCACCGTTACTCAGGTACATGTGCTTCGTGTTCGAAACAAGACCTGCAGCCCAAGCTTTCTTGAACTCGTCGAAACTTACAGGACCTTTACTCGTCATCATCATCATGGGGGTCGGTTGTCTTCCCATCTGGACTGCTCCCTGGTGGTCTGACTTCTCTGAGTTGTCTGGCTGCTTTGAGGAAAGTTGTTCCAATTTGTACACAATCATCTGCTGTTGCGAGGACATCAAGCCAGATGTCCGGATTAGCTACGTTCTGCAGAATGATTCTGGCGAGAGGTGTTCCGTCGTCCAGGGCTACCAGATGAATCTGGAACTTATTTCCCTGATTGGACATCAGAGCTCCGTCCAGTCCACCCGAGATTCGTTGAAATAAGCGATGGACTTTTTCAAGGCTTCTCCCCACCGTTCTACCTTATCCTCAGGTAGCTTGGGGAATACAAAACGGGAAATTCCTGCCTGAATCATGTGGACTGCACAGCGGTCGCAAGAAGCGAACGGGTAAGTGTAAAGGATGCACCCATTGACGGATTCAGGGGAGTGGAGAACCGCATTCATTTCACAGTGGATGATTCGACTGTACTTGACCTCGCGGTCGGCATACAGTTCGGGGGTGTCCTGCATTCTCTTGGGAAACCCGTTGAATCCTACGGAGAGAACAGTCTTGTCAGGTCGAACAATCACCGCGCCGGTCTGTGTGGAGGGGTCCTTGCTCCAGGTAGACACCAACTTAGCCATTTCCAAGAAGCGACGGTCCCACTTGTCCTTGTTCGCTTGAACTGCGTCCTCAAAGTCCTTGTACGTTGTCATTCGTAGTTCCCTCTAACTGTTCCGTAATCCACTTGGAAATGGTTTGAGCATGGCAGCGCTTCGGAGTACACCAGCACATCAGGACAATGTCGCCTTTTCGAGCTTCGTCAAGGAGCATGAGAAGGTAATCCCATGCTTTTCGGATACTGTCATTCTTGTTTTCAAGAGGGGTGAGGGGACCTCCCTTGAGGATGGACTCGTGGAACCAGCGGTCGTATTCGTCGCACACAGCATCCCTGTGGAATTCAGACTGCATCCAGAAAGGGTTTCCGAGTGGGCTGGAGCGGTCCACTCGGAATCTCTTTCCTGAAGGGTTGACAGCCCCTTTACGGAGGTTCCCTACGAATACCATGGAGCAATCCTTAGGCTTGAGCTTTCACCAGAGCGGCAGCTACCTTCTGCCAACGCTTCTCTTTCGGAGAGAGGTTGTTTACCTCTTGAGAAGGCACCAAGTGCTGCTCCACAAGCATCATGAGCTGAGCTTCCCGATATTCAAGACCCTCGATTTTCTGCTGTTCAAGAAGGGGGGTGCTTACAGTTACTTTCCTTGCTGCCTTCCGCGCTTCGGCCTTGGTTGCCTTTGCCTTTTCCTTATTTTCCTTTGCCTTAAGGGCGTTCTCTCTGCTTTGGTCACTCCGGCTCTTCAACAGGAGGTTTGACCTAAGGTTGTTAAGTCTGTTCCCGTCCTTGAAAATCACAGCCGTGTGTGGATTGAGTAACACTCCCGCTGCGAGTCTGTGAAGAGAAACCCACTTACCATCGGAATCTTTAGTCCGAGCTCCGATATTGTTAATGTCTTCTCCACCTGCCCAATACCATTTAGGGTTTAACTTAATTGCAGTCTCATAAGAGTCCTCGTCCAAATAGACTACCCTCTTTGGCGAGTTATCCCTGCTGGTAAGTAATAGTGTTTTCATGTTCCTTTCCTTTCTGTCCCCATTATACACCGTTTTACAAAGTCTCTGTGCTCAAATCTTGCATAGCCTCTTTTACTAGAGGCGCAAGCTCGTCAGAGACTTCGGCTTCCTCATACATGGGGAAGAAGTCGGCAGGGCTTTTCTTTCCTTCACTTGGAGAAAAACTCACGTCTTCTGTTGGTCCGTTACAGGAGCAATGGCTCATTCCGTGGGTATACCACAGTCCGTCTACGAGGACTAGGGCAAGACCATCACCACAGTAATCCCCATCACTGTACCAGTAGTACAATCTTTTGGTACCCAAGTTGTGGAATCTTTCGAAATCCCAATCGTTCAATTCAGAAGGGGTATAGTATTCTTTGGAAACTACGAGCTTGATGATTTCCATATCCTTAAACTTTGAACGTTCCATGGCTTACTCCGATTTATCTTTTTTACACTCGTGGTCCCACTTCATCCCGTGCTGGCGTGTCCAGCGAATCATCCCCGGCTCTCCACACCCTGTGCAGATTTCAATGGCTGAAATCATTCCCATTTCGGGGTCAGACTTACGAACTTTATCGAACAGTTTTTGGTATTCAGCTAGTAATTTTTTCATGTCATCAGGCTCGTTAACCAGCAGAAGTCCAAAGCCCAAATGCTGGCTTCGAAGTCAATTCCGAAGTGAAAGAGGCTGAACGTAGGGCCTTCACCTTGAGTGAGGCACCCAAGACCAAAGAAGTAGGCACCCTCGCGGTTCCAAATGACAGTCAACAGGGAGAATTCCATGGGACTCCTTAAAATGGCTCCTGGGGTAGGAATCGAACCTACACAGGGTTTCCCCCGGCGGATTAACAGTCCGCTGCCTTACCATTCGGCCACCCAGGAATGTAACGTCTTCCCTAAACTACTTTCCCTGTTTCCCTGAGACTGCAAGTTTACCGCTTATTCCTCCACGCTGAAAAAGTATTTCCAACCTTCGGTCCCGAAGTAATCCTGCTCATCCAACTCATCCAGCTTGTTGACCAAGTGCTGGAGCAGGTCATTCTTGGCCTTCTGGGTCATCTTCGAAATGTCCATTTCAGGCTCCTTTTTCAAACCTGTGAAGAAGTTCGTCCAAGAGCTCATTCTTGCACCCCAAGCTCTTCATGTAAAGAAGGTCCTTCTTGTACTTCGCCAGGAGACGCTCCCTGACTTCGGAAGCTAGGTGATACATCCGGTTCGGGGATAGGTTGTCCTTCATGTCCTGCAGCTTCACCGAGAGTAGCACAGGATGGTGGGTGATGTTTTTGATGTAGTTCCTGCGGCTTTGATTCTTCTTGCGGGTCAGGATGTCCACCATGTTGGCGATGTTGGGGTCGAACTCCCGGACGATGTCTTCGAGAGTGACCTCGGTATCCTCCACGACGTCATGCAGCACGGCAGCGATTTGAAGCTCCCTGTCCTTCTGGGTCAGCATCACGCGCAGTGGATGGAGGATGTAGGGGTTTCCCGCCTTATCCAACTGACCCATGTGTGCCTGTGTAGCCAAGAAGATGGCTTTGTCGATGCGATTACCCCCACAGAGGGTGAATGTAGGTTTCATGGTACAATCTCCACGATGTCTCCGACCTTTACTCGGTCGAACAGCCACTCAACCTCTTCGTTCTTCATTCGGATGCACATGTGACTCACGTACCCCGGAATAAGCCATGGTTCATTCGTACCATGAATGCACAGGTGCCGACCGTTCCTCGCGTAGTTCAAGCGAATTAGCCTTGTCCCATAGACGTTTAAGTGAGTAGGCCCCACCTCTTTGTTGAATGGACCGGCAACCTTCACGCCGTTCACGTCGATGTACACAGGGTCCACTACTTTTGCAATGACCCTGAAGGTCCCTGTAGGTGTGTGGGGTATCTTGTTGTATTTTCCAATCATCCCTACAGCACACTTAAATATCGGCCTGTGGTCCAAGAACTCCAGCTCAGGTGAAGGAGGTCCGGCATTAGGCACTCCGCCAAGGTATACGATGATAGTCGGGACCTTAGCCTGTACAGTCAAAGACATCAGGGACAGGACTAAGCCTAGGAGGATGGTTCTCATTCAGTCTCCCTCTTCCTTCGCTTCTTGTACCTACGTTTTGGCCGACCTGTAGGGGTTACCAAACAGTACTCCGGGTCATTCCTTTTGGTAACCCAGCAGAGCCCACAGTACCCGTTTACTTCGTTTGGAGAAAGGTCTACTCCGCAACCTTTACACTGGAACATTACTTCTTTCTCTTTCCAAACCAGGGGTCCTTGGCTAAAATTCTTTGACCACTTGAGTACGGGTCTGAGTTTAAGCTATCAATGTATTCCCGGTACCTTACTATCTGCTCCAACAAGTCCGCGACATCCCCGTGCTGGTAACACCTGTCGCACCGGAATACTCGACCGTCTACGTCCTTGTTAGAAGCCTTCATCCGTGGGATTCTCATTTTGGTCGGTTCTTGTTTGATTCACAGCCAAACCAATGGATATCCCGAGCCCAGTGACCTTTGAAAGTCTTTCCGCAGTTGCACATGTACGTGTTCTCTGGAACTCCACCTCCGGGGTCGAGCTTGGTCCACAGGTTAGGCCTATAGGTCCAAGAAACTCTTAAAGGGCCCACTTGCCAGATGAGCCAGAAATCACACTTACGGGCCCATTGCCATTGCCAAAAATGTCTTGGCCCAAACCAGTTGACTTCCAAAGGTCCGAGCTTCATAGCTACTCCTTCCACTTCTCAAGGAACTTGTTGTTAACCACCTTGAAGGAGAGTCGTCCACGCAGCACGTCACTGTACATTTCACTCATGGGCCGAATCACGATACCCTCGCGGGGCTCTCCGCTGTCGTAGGAGCCCTCGGAATACTTCAGGAGGTCGTCGATGGTGATATCGTCTTTCCCGAAGATTTCCTCCAGGGTCTTGCCTACCTCGACCAGAGGTACGGGGGTCATCCCAAGTGCCGCGAAGATGTTTCGGGACTCTTCGTACCCGATGTACCTCTGATTGTCGATGTCCCAAGCATTGAATGCAAGGAACTGAAGGGAGGGGAGCCCCATCTTATTCTTCTGGATGCCGGGGCCGACAAGCTCTCCCTGGACAGCGATGTTACAACCGAAAGCTTCCATCTTCTCGTGGATTCCCAAAGTGCGGGCTGTCGAAGAGAAGGCGTTGATGTCGTCTTCCGCATAGAGCTGCTGGCGAGAGCACACTCCGAACTCGCCCTTTTCGAGCTCAGGGGACTTGCGATAGAAGAAGGTGCAACTCGACCCGTCGCACTTCGTGGTGATGTAGACCTTGACGCCCTTGATTTCCTGGAGCAGGCGCAGGTACGACTGGAGGCGGTCTTCGTCGGTCTTCGGGATGAAGTTTGGACGGGTCCCGCGAGGAGAGCCGCCCTGGGGGACTTCCTTCTCGTACTTCTTCACTCCGAGAAGTTCGGTGATGTCGTCTCCTTCTTTAAATCCAGAGCCCTCTAAAACACTTAGGGGTAGGATTATTCCCTGAGACAGTTGTCCTCTTAATCGTACAGTTCGTACACGAAAATGCCGGTCTTTAAGAAAAGAAAACCAGGGCTTGTCAGGGCATACAATGTCTATAGGAATAAAACATACTAAGTCGCCTACTGTGTGTAATCCTTTCTGAACTACGACTACCCACCCCATACCTTCCATCTGAGCCAACTCAATCTTATCGGCCCCCTCAATGGGTTTTAAAGAGGATAGTTTTTGTACGGTGGCTAATCCTGATTTATATCCTGTTTCCATTTAAGTAGTCCTTTGCTTTTTCAAGTAGTTCTTGGCTGTCTAAAAACATCCCAAGACTCGTGTTGCAGTGGTGACACAGGATTCCTCGTATGTTTCCTGTAAGATGATTGTGGTCTATGCAAGCTCTGTCTTTAGTTGATTTCCCTTTAGTAATTCTAAGCAGGGATTTTTCACAAATCCCGCACTTTCCCCTGAATGCTTGGTAAAGAACCTCAAAATCCTCGTTATCTATCCCGTATTTTTTGACTCTTGTCCAACTCTGTCTGTATTCTCCGAATGTCCCGTTTCTGGTTTTACGGATTTTACTGTAGCAAAGCCTGCACCTGAATGCCTTAGAATTAACTAATTTGGGACAATTCAGGCACTTGTGTTTTCTTCCTGGCAACAGTGTACCTCTTAAAAGCCATAATGTCAACCCTTGAAAGTCTCCATCCACCTTCCCCCGCAGGCGTGGCAGTTACAGCTCCACGATTCTGAGGGGGTTTCCCCTGGTTTTAAGCCCCATCCAGGAACTACAACATGCACCCTATCCACTTGGTCCCTTGGGTGATATCCACAGAAACACAGGAAGGCCCGAAGCATCAGTTATCCCCCACAGACCACTTCCTTGGCTTGACCCCTTCGACGTCCTTCCGTTTACCCAAGACCCATTCAAGGACGTGGATGGTCACGTCTCCCTTGAAGCATGCAGAACAGGGCTTTCTCCAGGTACACAGCTTCTGGTCAGCCTTCTGGTCCTTAAGCTCTTTCCGAATCTCTTTTTCGCTTTTCAAGGTCTAACCTCTTGATTTCTTCCAAAGCGGCTTCGTAGTTTTTCAATGCTCTATCGGCTTCTTCCCAGGAACCGTAGCTACTCTGGCAACTTTTGCAGTGACACAGTTCGAAGTTATCACAGACCTTTCCGTAGAAAGCAACAATCTTCTTGAGAGCCGGAATGAGTTCTTGTTCCGCAAGCATCCCTTTGGCTGCGCTGATAGTCAAGGAGTCCATGGTCTTAATCCTTTACAATGGATTTAAGACCCCCCGCCCAGTAAGGGTGGGGGACCTTCAAGCCACCGCTTACTTCTTGCCTTCGATGGTGTCCTTAACTTCCTGGATATACACGAGCAGTTTCTTGTTCGTGAAGCGCTCTTCGGCCATCACGGCTTCACAGTGAGCCAGGTACCCTGCCGCCTTCTTCTTCTTCTTCTTCTGGTCCAAGGAGAGCCCCTGGATGACCTTGAAGTCGGGGGTCCAGACGACGAGACGCGCTGCGTTGTACCACGCCCAGGCCTTGCCTGCTGGGAAGGGGGCCAGCTCGGCCACCTTGGCGTAGTCTTCAGCCGTCTTGGCTTGGCCCTTTGCCGTCACGTAGGCCGTCCAGGACGCCTTAGATACCGTCAGCTTTCCGTCCGTCACTGTTGCTGTGTCCGCACGGGAAACCGCTGCAGTCACAAACAACGCCATCAACATCATCAGCACTCTCTTCTTCATGTACTACCTCCGGTTTAGTTACCCGTTTCTGGGCACTACGCTCTCCCTGAGCTCTCCAGAAACGAACATGGTCAATGACCTGTTCTGCTGTGAGCTTGCCCCAATATCTCTCACCCCAGTCCTTGATAAGGGATTCGGTGAGAGCGCGGTCTTCTTCGAGAGCTTTTTGAACTGCGGTTTGGATGTTGGCTTCGACGAGTCCTTCCATTTCCATGCGGAGGAAGGCACGTTCGTCTTCAAGCGACAGGTACGGTGGGTCCTGTGAAAAGGTCTTCTTGCGGCTTCTGCGGGGTTGCGGCTTTCGCTTCTTCGATAATGCCATCCCAGTCACCCTTATAGAGGATGTAGCGCCCAACGCGCTTTCTTTTTCCAGTATACACCCATTTCGTCTTGATATTCATTCTTTCTCGATTACGAAGCACGTGAATAATAGCGGCCAGTCGGGCGGACCCAATCCCGTTGTCTTCGAATAAGGATTCCTTCAGACCAATCTCGCCGTGCTTCTTGAGCCACTCCTTAACCTTGAAGGCCTGGGTCTTGTGCTGTCGAAGATATTGAACGAGTGAAAGGCCAGACTCATCAATGTCTTTGTTTATACTGTCTACTGTTTCTTTGACAGCCTCAACCTGCTTCGCTTGGATAACAGCTCTGCGAAGCATGGTGAGGTAAGGTTCGTACAAGTCACGAAGTGCTATGGGATACCCATCAGCACCCATACCAATTTGGAGGCGTTCTATTTCTTCAGCCGACAGGTACTTGCCCATTAGACTGCTCCACGGCTCTGACAGGTTGGGCCTTGATAATACGGACCAGGGTACCACGGAGTGTACGGCGGCTGGTAGGGCACCCACGGTGTGTCAGGCCACGAAGGCTGGGTAGGCCACTTCGGGACCGCCTGCACACACGGGCATGTTGTCGTGAATGGAGAATTGCCGCGACCGCAAACAGGGCATTTCCATCCCAGGTTCTGGGGGTACTCAGGTTTAAGTCCTTTCTTGGTGTCCTTCGGGTCTTTCATGCTACGCCTCTTAAAATGGGGTGACAGTGGGTTCTGACGGCCTTACCTTGCCTCGGCTGCGTAATGGACCTCCCCAGGCCCCCGTAGTTGGTCGCTACGGATTTCCTTCCTGTCACCGGAGGGTTTTCGGCTAACCCTTATTCTCACCGCTGTTACGTGGTGAGACTTAGTTCCATGTCCCCGCTTCGAGTGCGGGGTAGGAGAAAACCCAGCTTGCGCTGGAACATTTGGTAGCGGGGGCAGGATTTGAACCTGCGTAATGACAGAGGGTATGAACCTCCCGAGGTACCGGACTCCTCTACCCCGCCATGTATCCGGTCAGCTACCCCTACCAGGAGTCGTCAACCCACGGAGTGTGATGTTCTGCTGGTCGAACAAGCGTTCAACCGGCTTGCCACACTTGGGGCACGACGGGTAGGGGTCCGTCGACAACATGTCTACGTCCCGTAGCACTTCTCCACAGGACTCGTCTTTACAGTAGAAGTCGTATCGCATGTGTGTATAGTACCCTATTTCCTAGGAGCTGTCAACCCTTATTTACGCATGTGCTTCTTTACGAAGGCCTTGTCGTCCATGTTACCAAAGTAACACTTACCATCTTTAGGACCCGACCAAGGCTCAACCACGTCTCTGAGGTGCCTTGGGAGGTGAATGTCTGCATCCCCTTCAGGCTCTTGGTGGAGCTTTTGAATCAACCTGCGCTGCCTTGCCCTGAAGGCCGAGTTACATTCGCGCTTGAAGTCCTTTTCAGACTCCGCTGTTGTGAACCCGCCCACGGGTGTCTTTCTCCGGGAGCGACTCATGGTCAGTCCTTGGTTCTCGTTATGACCAGGAAGTGTATCGTAATATCGTCACAACAGCGCCCTGTAATGTGAGTTTCACTGAAAACAGGTTTC
This sequence comes from uncultured archaeon, assembly GCA_902384455.1. Taxonomy (GTDB): domain Archaea; phylum Altiarchaeota; class Altiarchaeia; order IMC4; family SCGC-AAA252-I15; genus CABMCB01. The sequence continues at coordinate 30,356 of CABMCB010000068.1, read as the reverse complement.
GTGTTGAGTTTAACAACCCCAATGACTCGTTCATCCTTGTCCAGGGTGGTTAAGAAGTTGGCAAGGGGATTGTCCTCAGAACCCTCCCTCAAAGCGCTCAACTTGACCATAACCTCGTGTGTCTTTATCATTGTATCTCTCCACCTATAGTATACACCGTCTGTAGTGTCTCGTCCAGAAAACTTGTATACTGAGACTGTGGATTAACGCTTTTAAAATAAAGGATTTCCATGTCTTTCTTGAATGGCGGAACTTTAGAAGACGCTGACAAGTACTGCGCTATGGTGCAGACAATCCCCAGGCTGACTAAAGCCCAAGAGATTGAGCTTGGCCAACGTATCCAACACAACCCAGAGGATACCGAATCCCGAGAACTCCTTATTAAGCACAACCTGAAAATCCCTATCTACCTCTCCAAGAGGTATGTGGGTTGCGGTATTCCTTTTTCCGACCTCATTCAAGAAGGTAACCTGGGACTTATCCGGGCCGTCAACACCTACGACCCTTCCAAAAAAGTGTGCTTTGCTACCTACGCATATTACTCCGTCAAGCACCGCTTGTTCGGGGCCATCAGCCGTAAGTCTCGTCTTGTGAGAGTATCCCAAAAGACTCGAAAGATGTCTTCCGATATCAGAAAAGGAAAGCTCCCGACGAAAAAAGCTCTCAAGACTCGCTTGAAGTACTTGAAGATGTCAACGATTGAAGAGCTGGCTCATTTGAGCACCTACCGTGAAGTCAGCCTTGACAAAGAGGTCCCAACGAGTCATACTGGTAAACCGATGCTGTTCGTAAACATGTTCCCGGACCCCAGGTCCCTGGAAGAGTTTAAGCAGGTGGATAACAAGGATTTCCAAGATAAAAGAAACGAAGCCTTGGATACTCTGCTTAAAATCTTAAAACCGCGTGACCGGGAAATCATTGAACTCCTTTTCGGGTTAAACGGAAAGGAACGCTTAGACTTCAGACAGATTGGGAAGCTCCAAGGCTGTACATACCAGAACATCCATTCCCGTTATACTAAGGCTCTCGTTAAACTTCGCGGACGCCGGAAACGGTTAATTGAATATGCTCCAACCTGAAGACACTACCCGATACCGAAATGACATCGCTCGTGTATTTAACCGCCTGACCAAAGAGCAGGAACGTGCTCTTGGTAAGCGGCTACTCAAGGGCGACCAGACGGCCATTCAAGAATTGGTGGAGGCTAACCTCCCCCTCGTCATCCACCTTTCTCGCCGTTACACCAGTATGGGTATGACCCAGACTGATATCATCCAAGAGGGAAACATTGGTCTTATTCGGGCTGCTCGGTGCTTTGACTACCGGAAGAATGTACGGTTTAGCACTCATGCAGGTTGGTACATCTTCGGAAGTATCCTTCGGGCTTTGGAGGACAAGTCTCGTCTCGTCCGAATCCCTGGAAGCTTCCATTATGCCAACATGAAGATGAAGAAGAGATATGAGAAGGCGAAGTCCCAGGGAAAGACGTTCAAGGAAAAGCTCAAGGGCGACCCCCACTCTGAATATAACCCGGAGAACTACGAGTTTAAAAACGTCTCGCTCGATAACGCTTTCCGACTCCATAATTCGGACGAGCGGGCTATCGAGCGTATGGAAGCTCGTGACGAGCTGTCTCGCCTAATGGTATGCCTGCTTCCTGAGGAGCTGGATGTTATTTCCAGGTACTTCGGTCTGAATGACCTACCTGCTCAGAACTTTAGAGAAATCGCACAGACTTTAAAAATTTCTCAAAGTAAAGCAAAAAGCCTGGTAAACCGAGCGCTGGTGAAAATGGGACGGTTAGCTTCCGAAACCACACGAAAGCCAGCCACAACCACGCTAAGTTTCCGAAGAATACGAAGATACCTGCAGCAAAACTGAACGGCTGTCCTAACGTATTATAGTAGTGCAGGTTCCAAAGGCTTTCAAGAGAGAAGAAGACCGCTTGGGTCCAGTGAATGCCTTTGGAACCCTTATCAGTCCAGAGCTGCCACACGCTTAACCAGATAACCCCAGCGCTTACAAATTCGAATACACAGTTCACAATGTCCAGGTAGGCCATAGGGCACCCCTTGGTTAATCTACCCTAACCCAAGGTTTAGAGGCAATTACCCTCAAATTTTGGGTATATTTATCACCTTCCTATTAAGGACAAGAAACCGTGCCTGACGCCCCAACCCTCGAAAACGCATCCGAAGCAGCACCCGACTTGAAGGAAGAGGGTTTTCACTTCTTCATTCCTATGGAGAAGTCCTTCCTCGAAAAGGCACTCACAGCCTCGGTAGCTGACAACGACCCCAAGAGTTGGAAAATCGGTGGGTACGCTTCAAGCTCGGACACTGACCTTGAAGGCGAATCCATTGACCCTTACGGAATCGACACCTCGTACTTCTTGAAGTTCGGATATTTCAACGATGACCACCAGAAGGGCGCTGCCCATAAAGTGGGCGTTCCTACAGAAGCTTTTGTTGACAACAAGGGTTTGTACGTTCGCGGCTATCTTCTGAAAGATATTCCTGAGGCCCAGGGAATCTATCGTTTGATGAAGACCCTGGCATCTGGAAATCACAACCGTCAGGTTGGTTTCAGTGTCGAGGGAAAAGTCATTGACCAGCAGGGTGGTAGAATTTTGAAGTGTTGGGTCAAGGATATTGCCATCACTGCAAACCCAGTCAATACCAAGACATACGCCGAACTCCTGAAGTCGCTCAAGGAAAAGTACGGGGCTATCGTGCCAGAACCCGACTTGGTGAAGAAGAGCGAAGAATCTGAAGTACCTCTTAAGGAAATTAAAGAGCACACGAAAATCGACCGTGGACAGTTCGAGAAAATCGTCCGTCTGGCAGAAGAGATTTCTGTTGAGGCGAAAAAGCTCATTGCTGAGGATGTAGAAGAATTTGGTAAGGGTATGGAAGCTGGCCACGACGGCACCCCTTCCCCCGATGTAAAAGACGGGGCAGCCCTCCGGGTTAAGGACCTGGATAATAAGCTGAAAGTCACCACGAATTCCCCCGAAGAAGACGAGGAAATCGTTAAATATGCGATGGAAAAGGGCGGTTTTACGGATATGGCCCTGGCCCTCAAGCTCATCGAATATGCACGGCTTCTGAAGGCTCAAGAGGGTGAAATTCCCAGCCAGGAAATTTAATTTCTGCAAAAACCCTAAAACTTTGGGGTTCTTTGACGCATTCGAAGTAAAAAACCATTTTTGAAAAAATCAAAGCGAGGTTCACGTCAATGGCCGACACTGCGAAGGTAAACGGAGCAGACATCGACAAGGCGCTGGAGACTCTCCAGTTGCAGAAGTCTGTTGACAACAAGGTTGTACTCGAAAAGGGTATGACCGTTGACAAGCGGGCAATGGGCGGGGCAACGAAGACCGAGGACGATGAGTCCAGCACGGGCGTTGGCCGCAAGCAGAAGGATGTCAAGAATCCTGAGCTGGGTCTTCACCCTGCACAGAAGCGTAGCGGAAACTTTGCTACCAAGTTCAAGGAAGGCCACGGCCTGGCTGACTCCAACAAGGAAATGAAGACTCCTTCTACCCCGAACCGTGGGTTGTCCAAGGCTGTTGAGGAAAAGAGCTCCAAGAGCTCCAAGTCTTCGGCCTCCTCGGCATCTTCGAAGTCTTCGAAGAGCAGCATGAAGAAGGCTCTCCCTCCAAACTTCGTGAAGAAGGACGATGCGAAGAGCTCCAAGTCTTCCGCAAGTTCGTCCAGCTCGGCTTCCTCGGTGAAGAAGGGCGTGGACGGTTCCTGCTCCAGTGCTTCCAGCATGAAGAAGGGCGTTGCTCCTTCCGAGAAGTCCTCGGCTTCGAGCGGCTCTGAATCCGGTGCACCGAAGCTCGGCAAGGTTGTGAACAAGGGCATGTCGAAGGCCATTGACCTTCTGGCATCTGCTCAGAAGCACCTGACTAAGGCTTTCGAGGATGGTTCGGATACCGACCTCGACAAGACCGGAGCTCGTCTGATTGAAGCCAAGGACGCTCTCGTCAAGGCTGTCGAAGCAGGCGAGAAGATTTCCCCTGATGTTCTGGCCCGTGTGAACAAGGCTGGCAGCTACTTCGAGAAGGCTCTCGAAACCTACGAGAAGGAAGATGCCGAAGGCCACGTGGCTGCTGTGGGTAAGACCCAGAAGCACCTCTCCAAGGCCATCGAGTCCTACAAGGACTTCGAGAAGTCCCTGGAGGCCGCTCCTGTCAAGACCGACACCGACCTTCGCATCGCACGTCGCGGTGACAAGTTCGTGATGGAAATGACCGAGGACCAGGCCAAGAAGGTTCAGAAGTCCTTGGAGAAGGACAACCTCTACAAGTCGGTTGACGCCGACCTTCCAGAGGACGTGAAGAAGGCGATGGACGCAACTCCGTTGCTGAAGGGCCTCTTCACTTCGCTGATTCAGTCCAACAACTCGCTCCGCGACACGTTGGCTGATAAGAGCGAAAGCGACCGTGATTTCCGCAAGAGCGTCATGGACGCCATTGCGGTGGTTGGCCAGGCAGCCAAGCAGGCTGTCGAGGACGTGGAGAAGATGAAGGGTACGCCCAATCTTCGCAAGTCCGTGGTCATCCCAACCGACTCCCCCAAGGGAGCCGAAGCAGCAGGTGCAGCTCCCGGCGCTGCTGTGGATGTGACCAAGATTGAGGCTGTGTTGGAAAAGGGCATCGAAGCCAAGCTGGTGGGCCTGGACACGTTCCTCGCCTTCGACGTCGACCGCCACAACCCAGAGCTCATTGGCAAGTACGCCGAGATTGCTAAGTCGATTGAAGCTCGGCTGAAGTAAGCAGTGATTGGGGAGGCCCCTTCGGGGGCCTTCCAAACACCGGGACCTTAAGGTTCCGCATTTTCAGGAGGCAGACATGTTCGGTGGAGACTTCGGAGTAAACTCCTCGTTCAAGGAAATGGAATCCGGGTTCGGTATTGGCTCGGCCCAGCAGTTGAGCGAGTTGCGTAAGGCGTTGAGCGCCGGTTATCAGGCCAACACCGCCTTCACAACTACGGGTGGCCCCCTGCGTGTGCAGAGCCTTGAATCTTCTCTCAAGGTCCTGACCAACACTCAGCGTCACTACAAGTTCTGGCAGGAAGTTCCTAAGACCCCTGCATACTCTACTGTTGAAGAGTACAACACTCTGACGCAGTACGGTAACGACAACGGCGGGTTCAACTTCGAAGGAGTTCTGCCTCAGCAGGACGACTCGACGTATACCCGTAACATCGCCCTGGTTAAGTTCCTCGGAACTACTCGGCAAATCTCCCACCCTCTGAGCTTGGTTAAGCCAGCTCACGGTGACGTGATTGCCCTGGAAAACCAGAACGGCATTCTCTGGATTCTTCGTCGGTTGGAGTCTGCCTTCTTCTTGGGCAACTCGACCCTCATGCCTACTGGGCAGGAAGGTGCGGAGTTCAACGGGCTCTCGCAGCAAATCGACGCGAACAACGTGATTGACCTCCTGGGCAATCCGCTGTCCGAAGAAGTCATCGAAGAAGGCGCGAACGTGGTTGCTCAGAACTACGGTACGCCGACACACATGTTCCTGGCCCTCCGTGCAATGGCGGACTTCGCCAAGACGGTATACGGCAAGGAACGCTTCATGCCCCAGCAGGCCTCGGTGGATGCGAACGGTAACCTCGGTTACTTCATCCAGTCCATCGTGACCCAGGCAGGCCCAATCGGTATTCGTCCGGACGTGTTCATCCAGAACACCCCGAACCCGGTGACCAACGTGGCCAACGGTGCCCCCGTGGCTCCTTCTGGCGGCGCGGTTGTGGTTGGTGCAGCTACCGGCACTGACGGCAACTTCTACAAGGACGGCGCTGGCGACTATGCCTACGCTGTGGCCTTGGGCAACAACTACGGGGAATCTTCTGCAACAGCAGGCAACGTCGCTCAGACGCTGACCTCCGCTGACCTGCAGAAGCACATCCCTCTCACCATCACGATGCCTGTGGCAGGTGCGAATGCTCCGCAGTACATGAGCATCTACCGTACCCAGCCGGGCGGCGCGGTTCTCTACAGAATCGCTCGTGTGGGTCTGGCAGCTACTGGCGGTGTCATCAACGCCACTCAGACGTTCAATGACGTCGACACCATCATGGCTGGCACTTCGGAGGCGTACCTGGGTGAAATGAGCACCCACGTACTGCACTTCAAGCAGCTCTCGCCGCTGGCGAAGATGGACCTCGCAATCGTGGGGCCTGCATACCGCTGGATGATTTTGCTCTACGGTGTGTTGGTGGTGTACGCCCCGAAGAAGTGGGTGAAGTACATCAACATCGGCTCTTCGAGCGCGGTGGCCACAGTCTAACCCAAGGTCCTAACGGACCTTTACAACCCAGCCCTCGGAAGGGAAACCTTCCGGGGGCTTTTTATTTAATACCCTCGAAGCTCTTTACACTTCTTCTTGCAAGCAAGGTATTTATCCAGTTCAGCTTCAGAGGGTTTCTGTTTATGTTCTATACGGGTTAAAATAACACCTTCAGCCTTAGTTTCTTCTCTTGCTGCATCTATCTCAGCCAGCAGTTTATCCATATCTTCTTTAGAAGGCGCTTTCTTGACCTTCTCATTCAAGTCTGATTTGAATATCTCCCACTTGTCATTGTAAGTTGGAGTCGATATCTCCGGAATGGAGGATACTTTTACTCTGAGTCTACAGCTTGGATTTGTAGCCATAAGGATAAAAAATCCTAAAATAACCAGAACTACGAAAAGTAGTTTAAGACTCCAATCTTTGTCAATCACTTTTTTCTCCACCCCGGAAAGATTTTCCCGTCTGGGCACCACATTGTTGCAGGTTGATGTTTAGCCCACAGGCTCAAAGCCTTTACGGTGTCCCAATCCTTTTTATTTACAAGCTCTACCATGCACACTCGGATGAAGCAGGCTCGTGTGATGTACACTTGAGGTTTCTGGAAATCGGGGTCAACAGCCTTCGAGGAAGCTTTTGCCATACCTGATAAAATAAAGGCGAAGGCGAGAAGTTTGATAGCCTTTTTCACACGATATCCTATCTGTGTACTTGTTCTTGTTGGAAGTGATTTTCTCTCATCAGCCAAAGCTCGTCGAACTTTGCCAGGTATCGTCTTTCGGCTTCTTCTGGAGATAAGCACTCCCCAAACGATACACCAGAGTCGTTTGCCTTGTCAACCGCTCCAAGAGCAAAGCCTGGGTGCAAAGGAGCCATCAAGTACCTAGATTCGATGACAAGGGAGGCCTTGTCGGCATCCTTTACAAGGTCACCCTCCAGGAGCTGCTCCATGATTCGGAATCGGGACGAGATAGCCTGTAGAAGCCTGTGCTCTGCTTCTACGTAATCCGGCATCTTGAGTTTGAGGGGCTTTGGAAGGTCAATAAGGTAGGCTTCAGTAGCATCGTGAAGAAGCCCTGCCAACTGGACATGTGGGGCGTGTTCTTTGAGGAGCTCACAGACCATGAGGCAGTGCTGGGCCACGCTGTAGAACTTACGGCAGTGACCACCGTACCGGCATAGGTTTGACAGGCCGTGGGCGATGTCAGGGAGGAGGATGAGCTCAGGGTCGGGTTCAAGGGGGTAGAATAGAATGCCACTATAGGTCTGGATGTAGTTCGTTTTCTTCATGCCCCAGTATACACCGTTTACCGTAGTACAATCGCAACAAGTTCGTCTTCGTAACGACGATACTTCTCCTGAAGCCTTATTTTAGGGCCCTTCCAGTACTTCCGAAGGCTGGCCTTATTCCTGTTGAAATACCTCACCCAGTATAGGTGACAGCAGTCTTTGCACCACGGCTTTAATCCGTCCCTAGAGAAGGGGCTAAGGTGAAATTCCCTGAAATGCTTAGATTTACCGCACTTGGTACATCGTTTCATGGATAGCCAGTATACACCGTTTCTACCTAAAACTTCTAAATTTTGGGCTTTATTGAGCAAATTTGAGGGAGTTACGGATGCCTACAGCCCCCCTTGGTCCCGGCGCACCTGGCCCAAACCATAATACCAACGAGGTCATCGTACCCGTCCAGAACGTGCAAAACAGTACGATTATGACGGTAGAGGAGGTCAAGAAGAAGTACCTCTACGGTATTCCTCTTACAAGCACCCTTACCGGCGAAACCATGTCGGACGACGCTATCCGTAACATGGTGGATGCGGCTACGGACTGGCTTGAAAACGAGACAGGTATTAGCATCCGTCAGCGTTACTGGAACCAGGAACGCCACGACTACGTAGCCACGGACTACATGAACTTCGGAGCCATCCGCCTCAACCACGTGCCTATCTTGAAGGTCACCGAGTACTTGGTCATCTACCCGGATACTGGGCAAACCACAGTATTCCCCCTGGAATGGGTTCAGACAGACATGGAAGGCCGAAATGGTCTTCTTCAGCTTGTACCTGGAGTGGGGTCCGCAAACTTCTTCACCATCGGCATGGGTAATAACATGCTTCCTATGATTTTCAAGACCTGCGACTTCCTTCCTGACCTCTTCAAGATTTCCTACTACTCAGGATTTCAGAACAACAAAGTTCCTGCCAACATCCTTCAGATTATCGGTAAGAAGGTCCAGATTGACGTTCTTACTCAAGTCAGCGCGATGCTTCTCGGCGTTGGTGTCCTCAACCAGAGTATTGCCATTGACGGCATGAGCCAGAACGTAGGTAAGGCTGCTTTTGCTTACGAAAAGCAGATTCAACTTCTGGAGAGGCAGATTGCCAAAGAGGTAGGTACCCTTCGGTCCTACTATAACGGCGTCCGTATGACGGTGGCCTAAATGGCACAGCCTCCTCTCGGGATTACTTTCAGCATTAACTCCGTGGGTCAGTTGGTCCTCAACTGGTATCCCATGCCCGGAGCGACAGGCTATAACATCTACAAGCGTTCTTCGGCCACCGTGGGCTACGGGCTTCCCATTAACCCTACTCCTGTTACAGGATATACCTACACCGACATTACTTTCGACGGGACTATTGAGAACTACTACACCATCACGACCATTGACACAACTGAAAGCTTACCTTCTCAGACCATTTACGTACCCTATCAAACAGGAGGCTCGAAGTTTGTAATGCCCCGCACGGACCTTTGGCCCGATGCCTTCGACAAGTTCATCACTGAGCGTGGGTATAACGTAATCTGGGAACGAGCCATTAACTGTCCGTGTAACGTGAGTACCAAAAGAACTGACGATGCGGGGGACCTGAACTGCCCTCTCTGCAAGAATAAGCACTTCATCTGGGTAAATCCGACCCAGATTGTCGCTGCCATGACAGCCCTTGGACGGGATTCCAGTCTTGAACCGGACGGTAATTACCAAATCGGTTCGTATAAGGTAACCACACATTCCAGGAATAAGATTGGTTTTTACGACCGGCTGACGTTCCTGGAAACAAGCTCTCCTCTGTCGGAGTCTGTTTTAAAGGGGGATGCAGATGGTACTGATTCTCTTCGTTTTCCTGCCTTTACTGTGGACCTTCCCATCATTGACCGGGCAGGCAATCGCTATACAAACGGTACGGATTTCTCGCTGAGTTCTGCAGGCGAGATTGTTTGGAATGGTTCCAGCCATCGACAGCCTCCTACAGGAATGGCTTATGGAATCAGTTACATGACCCAGTGGAGAATGCTGTCCACTGAGTACTCACACGACGTTCGTGCTACCCACACGCAGTTAGGGACACCAACACCTGTTTACCGTGAGCTCGGGCGACAGTGTATCTGCCGTCTTGAGTGGTTCTTCGACATTTAAAGGAGGCTCAAATGATTTCCATTGAGTTCTCCCTCAAGAAGAATGTTCCAAAGTACCTCCAGAGTGAGTATGACATGGAGGACTTTCGGCAAGGTGTAATGGACAATGTCGAGGCTGAAGCTCTTGCTGATTGGGAGCATCTTGCTGCGGCGACCCTTGGAGACACTGCCGAGGAGTACATCGACAGCATTACCTCTGAAAAACACGGGGCGGACAAGGTTGTTTTGAAGTTGGACGGGACTCTGGCTGAAATGCAGGAAAAAGGTGCTGAGCCTTTCGACATGAAGCCTGGGTTACTTGCTGGGGAGAGCTATCGAGTTATCCCCATTACCCACGGTAATCCCAATAAGGGCGGTAAGAACGCGATGTCGAAGCAGGCCTATTCGAAGGTGAAGAACCTTCATTACGGCCAGCGGTCGTCTCAAGACTTCGGTAGGGCAGGAAAAAACAAGACCACGGGGCAGAAGCATACAACCCATAAGCTGACCGGAATCATGAAGCCAACAAAGCGGGCAGCTAAGACTTACGGCAGTGATTTTGTGACTTTCAGGGCCGTGTCGGTGAATTCAAACCCCAAGGCTTGGTGGCACCCAGGATTTCAGGCACTTAACCTCGTTGAGCAGGTAAAGCAGCATATCGAGGAAATGTTCCCTAAGATTCTGAATAAGGTGAGAGTGAGGAAGTAATGGCTGTAAGCGCGCCAGAAGTAACCATCGAGAAAATCATCAACGACGGGTTCGTGGACCTGCTGGCAAACGCTGCTGCCCAGGTCCCCTTAATTCTGGCTGCCTTTCCTCCGGAGTACATCGCAGAGACTGTGGCATACATTACAGACCCTGCGTTCAAGCCTCAGACAATCTTCTCCTATTACTTTGACCCTGCCCAGCTTCCGGCCTTCAATATCGTCTTGGCTGCAGAAGGTGAAGACCCTTCCGATGGGAAGATGTACCTCAATGACATTGTTGAGGCGGCTGCAAATATCCCGAATACCCAGCCTTACCAATCCCAAGGTAGTGACTGGGCATGCCGTATTTCCGTTATCATCCGGGCTCAAAAAGCTCGGCAGACGCTGGTTCTTTACAACATCCTCAAGTGGATGATGCTTAAGAACCGTACAACCCTGGAGACTGCTGGGATTAAAGCTTCCAAATTCAGTGGCAGGGAGCTGGCGTATACCCCTACCCAGCCTACCTTAATTTTCAACCGCGAATTCATCATGGACTGCCGTATCTACAACACCGTGGATACCCCAATCCTGCCTCCGTCGCCCCAATCCATTACGATTCGGGAGGTTATTTCTGCCTGGCCGACAGAGGTACACGACCTACCACAAGAAGACGAGGTTTTGGGCGGAAATACTGAATAAATGGGGGAAAGCCCACTAAATTTTGGGCTTTTAAGAGTTAAAGGAAATTAAACCCATGGCAAAGACGCAAGATACAACCCCTCCGGGGTCCAAGTTGTCAGTTTCCGAGTATTGCAGCTCCAAAGGCTTGACTCGCTTGGATACCATGGTTTTTAAGCAAACCCTCTCCAGCGATGACCGCTTTGCCAGAAAAACTGTTGCCGAGTGGGATGCGAAACGCGCTGAGTTTTACTCCCGTAAAAGCTAAAGGAGAAGTAAACAATGACGGTGTCCGCAAACTTCAACGGCAAGCAGTACATCCAGCCAGGGTCTGCTTCCCAAATCATCGCTTCGGCGTTGAACAACACCCAGCTCGGATACAGCGGGATTGTTGCCATCGTTGGTTCCTGCACGAGCGGCCAGCCCAAGGTTCCGACCGTGTTCTCCTCTCCTGGACAGCTTAAGGGAGCTCTGGGAAGTGGCCCCGCCTATGACGGAGCTCGTAGAGCTTTCAGCCCCTCCACACAGCAGGTCGAAGGCAACTTCGTTCGCCCTCAGTTGGTGTACGTAGTTCGTGCCGACCAGGCCACTCAGTCGGCTTTGACCCTCCAGGATGCTAACTCCGTGGATTCTTTGGTCATGACTTCCAAGGACTACGGTACCCAGAACAACCTCATCAATGCAATGGTGAAGGCTTCTACCCAGTACCCTACTACTCCAGCCATCAACATCACGCTGGCCTACAACGGTGCTCTGGAGCAGTACAACAACATCGGCAAGGACCCCGTAATCAAGATTACGTATTCGGGTGGGGCTGCTACAGCCGTTGTGACAGTTACCTCTTCGGGCCTGACAACCACTCTCGGTACTGGCGCGGGAACAGACCAGAACATCAGTGCTCCATTCGCATCCTTCCCGACCGTTCAGAACTTGGTTGACTACATCAACACGTTCACGAACTACCAGGCGTCCACGTCTCTGAGCAGCCCTTCGACCTACAACGGTGTTGACATGGACTACATGTCCAACGTTGACATCATCAACAGCGGTAACGGGAACTACCTATACGGGGTACTGTTCGCTGCGGTGAACGCCCTCAACAACGGGTCGTCCATTGTGACGGCAGCACGTGCAGCAAGCCCAGACGGACAGCTTCCTCCGAAGGTGTACGCTACCCCGGTTTACTTCTCGGGCGGGTCTACAACCTCTCCGACAAACGCGGACTACCAGGCCTGCCTGACAGCTCTCCAGGCCTACCGTATCAACTTCGTTTCTCTGGCAACTTCCGTGACCATTGCCAACGGCCTGGCTGCGGTCTTCGGACCTTGGCTGAGTTCGTTGCAGGGTGTCAACGAGTGCCACGGTCACGTAGGCACCAACATCCTGAACACACCTTCTCCAGCCCCTACGTTTGACAATCTTCAGGCGATTGTTAACGCATTCAACAACCCGAACGTGAACTTCTGGAGTGATGCTGTTCTGATTCCAAACGACCTGGGAGCACCCACTCAATACGATTCGTGGATGTCGGCCTGCATGGCTGCTGGATTCCAGGGCGGAACACCTCCAGGAACATCGTTCGTTAATAAGTCCCTCGATGTCTTGCAGGCCATTCACGTACCTGATATCGTTGGCGGAACCGACATGTTGGACCCTGCGGTCAACGCAGATGCCATGATTCTGGCTCGGTTCTCGTTCATGAAGTTCAACGACGCAACCAAGAGCTGGAACGTTGTTCGCGCCTTGACGACCTATACCCAGGACGGTAACGACTACAATACCGAGCCTGGTATCCGGTCGGCTACGAACTACGCCGTGTACTCCATCCGCCAGGACATCGAACAGAAGTTCCTGGGAGCCCGGACGCTGTTCACTGAAGCCGGAAGCACTGCTGACTCCATCATGGGTGAGCTTTTGGCCTACGCTAAGCTCCTGGAAGCTGCAAACATCATCATCAAGGGAACCCAACTGGTGAATAACCAGAAGGTGACTTTGCCTGCCATCGTGGTGGACAACGTGTCCATCAGCGGCGACATCGTCCGCCTGCGGTATGGTATCCGGCCAATCGGCTCCATCAACTTCATCTTCCACACCATCAACCTGAATCCCGTGCAACAGGTAGCTACTGCTTAACAAAAACAGGAGAACGTAAATGCCTACGCAAACCTATACAGGGGCCCGAGCCATCTTCAAGATTAACGGCAAGAAGATTGCCTTGGCTACAGGCGTCTCCGTGAACCAAACCATCAACTACGAGCCGGTCCACGTGCTGGACTTGCTTGAGGTGGAGGAGTTCTGCGAGGTGTCTTACGATTGCTCCCTCACAGCCGATACCATGAAGGTCATCGGAAACTCCCCCACACAGCAGGGGATTTTCCCTCACGTTGACCTTCTGTCTATCCTGACCCAGCCTGAGCTGGTGGCAGAACTGTACGACGTGCTCACGGGCCAGCTTGTGGCTCGTGTTGAAGGTATCAAGCCAAACGGCAACAACTTCGATGTCCGCGCTGGGCAGGTTGTTGCAAATAACCTCACCTTCGTCTGCAAGCGTGTGCTTGACGTGAGTGAGGCCAACGGCGGTACAACGCCGGGGAGCGGAAACCCAGCGTAAAAACTTTTAACGGAGTAGTAAACCATGGAAGTCGGTACAACTGAAGTAGTAAATCCGGGCGGCGAGAATCCTCTCCAAGTGCCGCCCCCGGCTGTAGAGCCGAAGGTTGAGAAGACCCCTGACCAGAAAATGGTCGACATTCTCTCTCCCTTTGGCTTTCTGCGTTACAACAACGGCACTGTCGATGTCAATCATGAAGAGTGCAAAGCCATCCTGCAGCTCAAGCGGCTGAAGATGGGTGACTTGGTTCGCCGTGGGAATATCCTCACGTCCCTGAACGGCGGCTCTACGAACGTTGACGAACAGACAACCACCCTCAACAACATGCTGGCTACCATTCAGGTTGGCTTTGAAAACCTGAAGCTTGACCTGCTGGACGTGACCGATACCCAGCTCATTATCGGGCTCTACACAGCGGTAAGCTCATACAATTCCTTTTTTCGCAAAACCCCTCTCGGCCTTATTCTCTAAGGCTAAGGAGGGGGCTGAGAGCTCTCTGGTTATCTGGTTTCGGAAAAAGTACAACCTTTCTCCGAAAGACTCCAGATTTCTGGATGTTACCTACGAAGAGATTCAGGAAGACTGGTTGGTCGAAAGGCTGACCGAGAATCCCGAATTGACTCTTGAAGAGCTCGAAATCGACCGAGCAGCCGATAACGAGTGGATGGAGAAGGAAGAACAGGCGGAAATCGAAGCCCGCCTGAGAGAAATCTTCTCTAAGCCCGTACAAGAGGACTTTGAAGTAGTGGAGAAGGAAACTCGGTAAGTTTCTTTCTAAGAGGTTTTTCATGGCTGAAGGTGGAAGCGGCGTAAGCCTCGATATTAAACAGGATACGTCCCAGTTACTCAAAATGTACCGAGAGACTACTAAGACTCTCGGTCAGATTTCCTTTTTTAAGGAAAAGATTAACCGTGGGGAGAAGTTCTCGTCTCGTGAGATTAAAGAGGCCCACAAGTGGATTCAGAAGCAAATCACACTTGAACAGAAGAGCTTGGACCTTCTCGAAAAGACAGAGCGTACCCTCAAGTCCATCACAGCCCAAAGACAAAAGCTTGCTAAGGAAAGACCTATTGCTGGAACGCCTGAGTACCAGACTCTTTCCAAAACTCGTGAGGCTGAGAACAAGCTTCGGGGTACTCAGAATGTTCTTCGGGGAGCAACAAGGCAAGCTCACGATGCAGCAAGTGGTTGGAAGCTGGGAGATACCGAACCCGAACAGCCGAGTGGGCTCAGGATGGCTGCCCTTCGGGGTGTGAATGCCCTTACGACTGCTATTATAACTACAACAATCTCCTCGGCATACGAAAACGCCAAGAAAGGCTGGAAGTCCAACAGAACCCTGGCTAACCTTTCTTTGCTTGGAACTCCTGGGGAGTGGGGCGGCATTGACACTACACAAAGAACTCCCCAATACCCGAAGGGTACTCCCTACGGTCTGTATACTTACAAGTTACAGCGAGACGAGTTGGACAAAGAAATGAAGAAGAACCTGTGGGTTCAGGGGATTGATAAGTCCTTTGACCCCTCTGAGAGACTTCGTGCTCTCTACAGCCTGAGGGAAACGGGCGGAACTACGACTTTTGATGAAGCTGCCAACGCTCTCGCTATGACACGTATGGGCTACAGCATGGAGCAAATTAAGGGATATAAGAGTACGGGTGTTCGGGGAGGTACAAACCCTACAGCCATCGACTTAACAAGAGTTTTTGCCGATGCGTTTGAAATGGGGATGACTGGTCTTCGTGCCGGAGAGTACATGGATACTATCCGTGAACTGAATGAAGCGGCACAAAGAACAGCCGGAAATACAGACCCTGAGTCCTTCCGTAAAACCATTAAGGAAATTAACTCGACAGGGAGTGCAGCTCTCCAAGGGGTTCGTGGGGGTACGTTCGCTCAAAATCTCCAGGAAGCCATTACTAATCCTGGAGGAGGAATCGCTGGAAAGCTGTTCATGCTGAGAGCTGCCGGATTTAAAGGAAACCTCTACGATGCCATGATGACTCAGGCACAGGGGCTTACTCCGGAAATGCTGTCTTCCATTTCTAAAAATCTCCCCAAGAACCGGCAGGGAGTTATGGCATTGGCTTCGATGATGCCGGGAGGGGTAGAGAAGAACCTTGTACAAGCTCACGAGTACATGCTGGGTACTTTCGCTAACGACGTAACCCGGGATGGAAGAGTTATTTACAAGAGGGGCGAAAAGATTCCCAAGAACTTTAACCAGGTGGGAATGACCCCAAGAGCCCGAGCAGTCGGAATGGCAGACACCTCTGGTGGAAGAGCTGCTTCGCAAATCAGCGGGGATATCGGTACGTTCCATGCTTACATGCAACAGGTGGGACGAGCTGCACAGATTCTCTCTAACACGTGTTTGCAGGCACCAAACTCGTTGTTTGGGTTGCCCAGCAGCGACGAAAGAGCCGCTGAAGGCCTTTAAAGAATGAAAAACCTCAGAACTCATGCACAAATTCGAGTAATTACTAAGGACGGTAATCTGGTTTATGATTCCGTCAATGCGGATATTCTTCAAGTGACCACCCAGAAAGACTTGGCGAACTCTTCCGGATTCTTTACTATTGTTCTTTCTCCTCGAATTGCCAAGTCTCAAACCAATACGATTGGGACTTCATACATCCCTGACATTGTCAAGCCTTTTGACTTGGTTCAAATCTCCTTCAAAACTACGGGAGATTACAAGACGGAAATGATTGGCTTTGTGTCTCGGGCCTTCATTGATTTTAAAGTGGATACCTCTACGGGAAAACCGAACAGGACATTGACGATTGAAGGGTTCGACCTTACCAAAGCCATTCAGAACTATAAGCTGTTCTTCAACCCTTATGTTACGGGGGATGACTTTTCAGCAGCTTTTGGTGGCTTGGTGTTTTACGGAACCGAAAAAGGGGAGAAAATTTTCAATTCTAAGAACCCTGCGGAGTTCATTAAAGCTTTCTTGGAGCAGGCTTTCCTGAACACCTTTAATGCGGCTGACCCCAAAAAGGAAAGCCCTTACTATGGGTTTTCGTTTGGTCGGCAGTCTTCAAGCCAGGCTTCAGGAAGTAAGGGGCTTCCTTCGGACGAGCCTGTAGCATACGACAAAACAATCGGAATCAAGCTTAACGACCTCATTGACTTTAATTCGGGGATTTCGACAGCCTTTAAAGGCAACAAGATGATTAACCCCTACATTCTGGCGGGATTGGGGGCAGGTGTAGAAATTTCCATCTGGGACATTGCTAAGTCTTATTCTGACCCCCCATTTCACGAATGCTTCGTGGACCTTAGACGACCCACAAAGGACAAATCGGCGGATAACGTTGAGAAGGAGCACATTATTCCCCCCCAAGCTGGGGACGGAAACCAACCATATGTGTTCTACATGAGAACATCCCCATTTTCTCAGGATGCTTGGAGAAATCTCAACAAACATTACTTCTCTCCTGCGGACCTGATTGCACAGAACACAGCTACTTCGGAAGATAACATCTATAACTATTACCAAGTCATCTGTGAAATGGAAAACGTACTCATGGGGAGTATCCAGGTAGCTGCTCTGTCTGCAGTAACTGACAGTGCAAAACTTGGAAGGCCTCGTGTTCCGATTTTTGATGTGGAATCCATGAAGAACTTTGGATTGAAGAGATTTCCCGTAGATAAAACCAAGTACGTGGATTTCATTACTGACTCAAACAACGTGGCTCAGACAGCCGCCTTGGATGTGATTAAGGCCCAAGCTACTCTGGCTCGGGAACTCTTTCGGTGGTTTTCCTTCGGAGAAGACTTCGAAACAGGAACAATCTCTCTCAAGGGTCGTGTAGGTGTGGGGGAAGACGGGATTACCATCGGGTCTAAACTCGTGGAGCTGAACGGAGCAGGTGAAAGAACCGGCAAAGAGTTTTAC
This sequence comes from uncultured archaeon, assembly GCA_902384455.1. Classification (GTDB taxonomy): domain Archaea; phylum Altiarchaeota; class Altiarchaeia; order IMC4; family SCGC-AAA252-I15; genus CABMCB01. The sequence continues at coordinate 12,773 of CABMCB010000068.1, read as the reverse complement.
ATTGAAAGTGTTCAACAAAACTGGCAGTTCGGAAATAGCTTGACAACTACCATTTCCGTTACTCGTGGACACTTCCCCGAGAACTACACGGATGCGCTTACCAATCAAACTAAGTTGGGAAGGTTTAATAAAGTAGCTCAAAGAGAAGTGGAACTTGGATTAGACCAAGCGTCTAATAAGGAGTACTTTAACCAGTTATGAAACGAGCTTACACTTCCTTAAGAGGCAGACGACAAGCTTCTGTTGTCGATGCTGAAAATAATGCCAAGATGGCTAAGGTTCCGCAAATTCTTCGAAGCGGAATCGTTGAAGACGTTTACACCATCGACAACACCCGGGGCATTCCTTCTGGGGTATATACACTTTACACGGTGCGTCTTGCTCCTCTGGGACAGTGGATTCAAAACGTTCCAGCAATGTCTCTTGGAGGACATTACAACGAAACTTTCAAGGTCCCCAACTACGGACCGAACAATCCGGACATGCAGACTCCTCCGGCTGATGTACAAAACTGCGAAGAAACCCCCTACGTTGTTGGACAGCCTGTGATTGTGGGATTCTTGAATGGCAGTCAACTAAACCCAATTATCCTTGGCCCGGCTCCCACACCTTGGGGAAATTCGAAACAGACTGCAGCAAACTACCCTATGAAATGGGCTCGTCACCAAGGTACTGAGTGGTGGGTGGATAAAGATGGAAACGCCGAGATTGACGTTAAGGCGGGAGGTACACTTACAGTGAAGATTGGTGGGGTGATTCTCTGTAAGATTTCCGGAGGTGAGGTTGACCTCGGAAGTGATTCGTCTATTGAACCTACCATCATGGGGGATGCTTTCAAGAACTACATCGAAAACACGCTTCTTACAGCACTGAATTCACACGTTCATACAGGTGTACAGGGAGGCCCGGGAATGTCAGGAACCCCGGCTGCTTCGTTCACAAACCCCCCAAGTAGTGTTTACACAACAGTGGCAAAGGTAAAATAACGTGGCTACTAATCAACCCCAACAGCCCAACACCTCCGGCTCAGCAAACGTTTCGTATCCGAAACCGAGCCGAGATAAATCCTCTACGCCACTTCCGCTCCCAAGCAATAACTTTGCTTCACTCGGATATACGTTTGTGCTTCTGGACGAAAACAGCAACGTCATTCAAGAAATTACGCTGGCTGTACCTCCTGAAGGGTTCAATCAAGTCGAGCACTCAACCTCGTCCGTCATCCTCACAGCCGGGGATGCTTTCTCCGATTCTTTTGGGCCAGGATTAACTCAAATTACTCTCTCGGGAACATTCGGTCAACGTCCTACGGGAAACTCTCTTTTCGGAAGTAATCAGCTTTCTCCGACATCTTCGGGACAATATCTTGTCCTTCAGCTCCGGGACATGTTCCGTAAGTACTTGGACAGACTGAATCCCATCATGACTCCGGACTCTGCTAAGAACGCCAAGACAAAACTTCAGTTCTACAACCCTAAAGATAACGAATTCTGGAACATCGAACCTACAGGAAACTGGTTCACTCTCAGTCGTTCAAAGGGGTCACCCTTCCTGTATCGGTACGAACTGGCCTTTACCTGTCTTGGTCGTGCTGCTTCATCCTCTAAAGACATTATGGACCCGCAGTCTTTCCGGGCAAACGTTACGAATACTCTCGGCTCGATTTACGACAAAGCCGCAACGCTGATGACTACAATGTCAGCCTATGCGGGGGGAATCACCAGTCTCTTGAATCAAATGCACCTGAGTACTGTGCTGTTTACTACCAACCTTACTGCTCCGATGGCGTCTCTTCAGACTGCTGTCAATTCGTACTTGTCAAACAGTTCGAATGTCATCAACTACCCTTTTTCTCAGATTGAGGAAATCAAAACATACCTTGGCGGGGTTCAGGACAGCATCAAGATTTCTGTGATTGATGCAGCAGCAAACCCAGGGCAAACGCCCGGGTTCGTTTACGACCCCTACGTTGACAACCTGTTGAACCAGGCAGTTCAAATCCTCGACGCTTACGCCCTGTACCCAAACAGCTTTGTCAAGACTTTCGTGAAGTCCGACTTCGTAAATCAGACAACCGTGTACGACCCGGCTCTGCAGTTCATCAACCTCAATACGGTTCAGTCTGCAACCTACTATACCATCAAGAGTGGGGATACCATCGAAGGTATTTCTTTGACTACTCTTGGGGATAGTAAGTATTGGAAAGCCATTGCCGAGTTTAATGGTTTGGCTTATCCATACGTTACAGACCTTGTTCCGCAGCCAGATAAGACTTTTGGCCCTGGACAGTCGATTGCTATCCCAAATACTCTCCTGGCTACAGTGACCGGAAACCTGATTCTTGGGTCGTCTTCTCCGAGCAACCAATCGGTAGATTCTGCTTTGGGAACGGACTTTGCTCTCGACTCCAACGGGGATATCATCTTCGAGAATGGGGACATTAAGCTTGTCTCTGGAATCCAGAACATGAAACAAGCCATGTTCCTGAAGCTGAATGTACGTAGAGGGGAGTTGGTATCTCATTCCCACTACGGAATGGCTGACCTCCGTGGATACCGTACTTCGAGTCTCTTGTCGGCAAAAGCTGCTGCCGAGTTTCACGATACTATCCTGTCAGATGCCAGGGTATCTGACCTCACAAACGCTTCTGTAAGTATCAATGGGGATATCCTCAGCTACAGTGCTGAAGTAAGTGTTAAACTTACTACTCAGCCGATTGTGGTCCAGAACTCCCTGAACACGTCGGCATAAAGGACTTACCATGTCACTCTTAGTAAAAGACTACGATGCAATCGTAACGACAATGGTCAACCACATGGCGGCTAACACCTCTGTGTCGGATGACAATATCGGAGCAGTTTCTCGTACATTCTTCGAAGCTGTAGCTATTGTGGTGGATGAAACCTACTTCCAGCTCGTGGATATGCTGAACGGTTTCTACATCAACAGCGCCCAGGGCTCGGACCTCGATAAGCGCCTTTCTGACTTCGGTCTTCAGCGATTGCTGGCGCAACCCGCTACCCTTACATTGTCTTTTACTGCCAATGCTACCTTGGTTCCTCTCCAACCAATCCCTTCTGGAACCCTTGTGACTGTACAAGGCTCTGGAGACGTTCCTTCTCTGACCTTCGTAACTACGGCTGATGGTACGGCAGATGTAGGCGGAGGTGCGAACATTCCCGCTGTCTGCACTACTCCAGGAATTGTGGGTAACCTGCCTACCATCGGCTTTTCTACTTGGTTAATTACCAATAACCCGAACCCTCAAGTGGTTACTTCAGTTACAAACACGTCTATCGGGTATAATGGGTTTGACCAAGAGACGGACGACTCGTTCCGGGCTCGTGGTATTGCATTCCTTCAATCACTGTCCAAGGGGACGAACAACTCCATCATCAGTGCTTGCCTGAATGCTGTAAACTTGAGTACCTCGGCTCCTTTGGGTATCTCCCAAGCCAAGGTCCTTGAAAATTACGCTCTCATTTACGACGGTTCTCCTACTGTAGGTACACAAGAGACACAGGACCTGGCAGGAAGTATTCCTCCTGTTTCTGGGGCTCCCACAACCGTAGCGATTTTGGAAGGACCTCAAGCCCAATCCCCACACGACATTACCCATTACGGGAATATCGTTGTTGTCGTGGATAATGGTCAGGGTTCTCTCGGATTCTCGGACATTGTACCTCCGTTGGTACCTGTGATTAACGGGGACCCCTCTCAACCAACAATTTACCCCGGATACCGGGCTGCTGGAATCCAAGCGTTCATTACACGTCCGTCCATTCTTACTCCGGTTGGGATTACATTCACAATCAAACTGGAACCAACCTTCCTGGACACCACAAGCATTATTGCGGCTTGCCAGAGCGCCGTAGACCTGTTCGTGCTTCAAATCCCGATTGGTGGGACTTTGTACAAATCCAACATCATCGACCAGTGCATGGAGATTCCTGGAATCCTCAACGTAAGTAATGTTGTGATTAACAGCCCTTCCGTTGACGTTAATGGGGACCTTCCCGCAACAGACTTAGCCACGAAGATTACTCTTAACGACCCTACAACCACCATCGTAATTACGACTACTTACTAAGGACTAAGGCAATGCCTCAAGACCCCGTACCTTCACTGCCAATCATCCTGAAGAACACCCCTAAGGTGTATCCTCAGGTCATGGGACAACTGGCTCCTTTCCCGACCGACAACACCACTTACCGGGTGGGGGCTTCCAATGTTGTTAACCTCATGGATGCTGTGTCTCGTGTTACAGACGAAGCTCTGCGAGCAGTTGCTGCGGGAGAGCAGCAGTCTCTGATTGGGGTGGAAGCTGTCGAGCTTACCGACATTTCTCAAGTTTCGGGGGTGATTGATGAAGTAGCCTTGCCCGGATACTTGTTCAATCTTAATCAAGTAGTTAATACAAACGGGGTATTCCTTGGGTACCCAAAGAATTTAAGTAAGTCGTTCTATACTACAATCAACAACAAGACGACTTCCTCTGTTTCCATTCCCATTAACCTTACTTATGGGAATTTTAATGACCCCGTAACCAGCGGATTCAGCATGAACGGGATTACTACAGACGGGTTCTATTTCTACTCTACCGACTATTCGAATAACCGGGTCATTAAAACAACTCTTCAGGGCTCCATTATTTCTTCTTGGAGTACATTCGGAAATAACGACCAGTACAGTGGTCCTTACGGAATCCTGGCCTACGGCGGTTACGTCTACGTCACCGACTATGTGAACTGTCGAATCGTTCAGACAGATACCTACGGTAACTTGATTGGTACCTGGGGTTCCCCTGGAAGCGGGACTACCGGCTTGTCTAATCCAAGTGACATCAAAACAGATGGAACCTACTTGTACGTTGCAGATTATGGAAACAGTCGAGTTATTCAGCTTCCGTTGCCTCTTCCATCCCCCTCTACGCCGTTTCTGGCTTACTGGGGTTCTCCGGGTTCTGGAACTACAGAATTCAACGGCCCTAACGGAATCACAATCAACGGGTCTGACATGTACGTTGTAGATACCTTCAATTCCAGGGTGGTTCAGTTACCTCTCCCTCTCCCCTCTCCGGCAACCCCATTTACCGCATATTGGGGTTCCTTCGGTACAGGAAACACCGAATTACGCTTCCCTGCTGGTATCTCTAACAACGGGTCGTTTCTTTACGTTACGGACTTCTCTAACTTTCGTGTTGTGAAACTTCCCATCCCGCTCCCTTCCCCAGCAACGCCATTTACTGCAGAGTTCTTGACTGGGGTGGCCGGGCCTCCTCTTTTCGTTCTGTGTGTCGGTTCTGACATTATCGTCACGGGTGGTAGTAACGTAGCTCAGGACCTCAGCGCTGTTGATGGAACTCCTCAGACTAATTACATCTTCCAAATCACAACACCTATGCAAGTAACAATTCCAGGTGGGGGAACTGCCACTCTTCAGTACATGCCTAACGCTGTTGACCCTACGGGGATTCCTGGAACATACTCCTTAATCTACAGCTCATCGCTTCCGATTAAGCCAAACTACAGCATCACGAACGACTACGGGGCCGATGACGATTCGTTCACTTACCCAGGTAAGCCAAACTGCCTTGAACAGGTTGGTATTGGGTTTGGTGTTCCTCGAATCTACAACGAGCCACAAGATGATTACAAGAAGAGAATTAAGCTTCAGGCGTTCGGGAACAAACTCGCCCTTGCAAGTATTCAGTCCTTCTTGCAGAAAATTTACTCGTCCGACCCGTCTATTCGAGTTTATGACGGGTTTACGATGAGTGGTTCGAATACAGGATTCTCCGAAACCAAGAAGAACACATCCAACACCGACCTCTACAACTTCTTGTTTTCGTTCCCCGGCTCTTACTCAGTTAAAGAGCTTGATTCAAATACTATGGGTTTAACAAACGTAGCTACCCCGCTAACCTTTATTCAGACCCAAAGACCTTTCTATATTTATGTGGTCTTTACTTCGAATGTGGTGGACAACCGAGGGGTATTCTTGGGGGGCTTGAGCGGTTATTCGGGATACTCGGGCTATTCTGGATATTCAGGAACCTACGGGTCTTTCAACGACCTGTTTGCAACAACCGGAAGTCAGGACCTCACCACTACGTTCCACAGCGCCCTCCCTCAGGGGTCTACCGGCTCTGGATACGCTTCTTACGGGGGTTTTCTGGATACCGAGCAGTTTGCGGTATCTGACCCCGTCCAGCGTATTGCTTTCTTGGTAAACAGCATGAAAGCGGCTGGAATTACAGCAGTCATCGTCCAACTCCTCCAGTAAAAACTGTAAATTTTGGGCTTTTTTGAGGAAAAACATGACTACGCCCTTTCCAACTGACTCAAGAAAATCCAACTTTACGGTTGTCCAAGAGGACATGGCTTTTGATTTAAACGCCATTTCCACATACCTTCACCAAATCATCAAAGACCGTAATGTCAACTTCTTTGTCAACCAACAGGTTGGCTACTTCCCTGGATGCGTTGTTAACGGGTGTATTCCTACTCTGAAAGCTGTTCCGAATAAAGTTAATGTTTCGATTTCCAGTGGACTGCTTCTCTTTTCGTCCCTTGTGGATGCGGATAACTACAGTGGCTCTTTGGTTCCCATTACTGCAGGCGGAGTAGGAACCATTAACCTCCCTGCCTCAGGTAAGTTTGTAATGTATACCCTGGACATTACTTATTCTGAAAACATCGACCCGGGAAGCGCTACTTCTCGAAACTTCTACAATGCTCCAAACGATTTAGTAAGTGCAAAGAGCGCGAACATTCATACAGTCCCCTCCTATTCATATGCTCTTGTCGCAGGGCCTGAAGTGGCAGACCCTCTTCAAGTCTCTCAATACCCGGTGGCTAATGGGTACAATCGAATCGCTAACTTTGTCGTATCGTCTACTGGAATCTACCGGGACATCAACATGGCTATCCCATACATCTGGAACCTCCAGAATTGGCCCGGGTCGCCTGCAGTTCCTCACGCACAGAACAGTGCAACGACATACACGCTGGCTGACTGCTTGTCAGCCGTTCGTGCTCAACTAGCCTATCTGACTACGTGCGACTGGTACTCGGGTCCTGCCATTGACTTGAAAACGGCAAAGACTCTCCTTGACGACGCTCAGACTACAGTAAATAACCTAAAACTTGGTTTTAAGGGAATGTCTGTACTTCGTGCTGGACTTCCATCTACCTATACAGTACCTGCGGGATGTTCCAAGCTTTACATCCGTATGTGGGGGCCTGGTGGAAATGGTGGTAATGGAGCCTTTGCTTTGGTTCTTGTCTCTTTAAGAGCTTGGGGAGGAGGCGGTGGCTCGGGAGCTTACATTGAAGATGTTATGAATGTCACTCCAGGTCAAGTCATTAACTACAGGGTTGGTGCTGGAGGTAGTGGAAATCCCACTACGTTTGGCAGCTACTCTGCTGGAGCTGGGGGTAATGGAGGTAACGCCTCTATTCCAAATACAGGCACTGTCATTGACGGTACTGGAGGTACCGGAGGTACTCCTACCGCTACAAGCTCGACGGCAGTTCTTCTTCCAGGACTTCAAGGAAGCATTCTTGGATACGGAGACGGTAGAGCCGCCCCAAACATGACGTGCATTGATTACTTCCACAGGGCAGGTAAGGCGACACCCTCCCCTATGTTTGGATGTGGAGGGGGAGGGTGTGCTGGAGGTTTTTCCAACACTAAAGTTTGGCCTCCTGTTGTTAACACTCCTGGAGGTACAGGTGGCGACGGAATCATCCTCGTCTACTACGCTTAAGGTAAACCATGGACCTGAATAACCCTAATTCTTCAAAAGTTAACTTCTCCCCCAAACAGGAAATCACTTCAAGTGACCTGAATAAAGTCTCGTCTTTGCTCCATAAGCTCTTTAAGGACTTTACTATCCAGGCTTTGCAAGAGAGCCAAGACCCTACTAATTTCGGGTGTATTGTGAGCGGATGCGGAATCTCTTTAACTGGGGGGCCCTCTTACAATATCTACCTCGATACTGGAGTCGTTGTATTCAACACCTCTATTCCTGGAGACTATACAGGGACTCTGGTGAATACACCTTCTGACCTCTTTGCCGTTACTCTTCCAATGTCGGGGTCTGACATCTACTACATTGACTTGGCTTATTCTGAAATCCTTGACCCAGCTACCAGCGCTCGAAGAGTTTTCGATACAGTCAATAACATCGTTATTCCAGCAAGCCTTTCTGTGAGTACGGTGCCTCAGGTTCTTTACTCCTTAGTACCTGCACCTTCTACAGGGCCTGCCACAGGATACGTTCGTTTGGCCCAGGTCGAGGTGTTTTACGATGCCACCGTTTCTGTTACCTATGTAACTCCTCGGATTTGGGACGCTGTTCTCTGGCCAGGAACCCCTAATACTTTTGACTCGGACCAAATTAAAACATTGGCTGACTCCATCGCTACAATTAAAGCACAGCTTAAATACATTCTCGGTGCTCCAAACGAATGGTATTCTGTAGCGGCTGCAGACTTGCCTACCTTGGCTACTATGATTTCTATACTCATTGCCAACATCAACGCATTAACCTCTGGATTTAAGTCCGTTAAGAAGTTGACCAAAGCAGATAACGGGTCCTCTCCTTACGTGGTTCCTACTGGAATTCACAGAATCCTGGTAAAGATGTGGGGAGGAGGCGGTGGGGGTGGAGCTACTCTGTACCTGAATGCAGGAGGGCGCGGAGGTGCCGGAGCCTACCTTGAACATATTTTCAATGTTACCCCAGGACAAACCATCAACTTTTCCGTGGGTAGCGGAGGTCCAGATAGCACAAACGGCACATCTACAAGCTTCGGTCCTGTTGGTGGAGTTACCCCAGTAGCTGGGTTTGGAGGTCATGGTGGCATTTTCTCAGACACAGACGGAACTCCGGGAACCGTAAGTGGTGGCTCTTTCGAAGTAATGGATAATGGAAGGGGTGTCATGGGGGGTGTTTATCATCAGTTGTTTCACCCTAACGAAAATACTACCAGATATGCCCCTAATGGTTTTGCTTATTACGGAGGTGGAGGATTGCGTGGGTTTTACACAGGCAGTATCGTTACCCCAAGCCCCGGATTTCCGGGGGGTGATGGACTGATTCTGATTTACGGAGAGTAAGATGGTTCCCTTCCCTACAGGAAGTCGAAAACTAAACTTCACAGATACTGAAGAGGTAACGTCTGCTGACCTCAACAGCCTGGCTGCTCTCCTGCATCAGTTGGCAAAAGATTTCAACGTCAACTTCTTTCAAGGGAAGCAGGCTGGGTTCGGCTATCCCGGCTGCATTCTTAACGGGTGTAAGGTAAGCATTACTCCAGGAAGCCCAGCCCTCGTATCCATTTCAGCAGGGCTGATTCTCTTTTCACTGGATAACGACCCAAACAACTACAGTGGGTCCCTTCTCCCCATTCAAACTACTGTCTTGAATGCAACTCCTCCGACATCAGGAAATCAAGAGTACTTTGTGGATATCACTTACGCAGAAGCCCTTGACCCGGATTCTTTTGAAACACGTAATGTGTGTAGTGAAGTAACTCGCCAGGCAGGCGCTCTAATCATTCCCACTCTCACTTCCAACTACCCGCCTACGCCGGTTATTCTTTTGAGTAACTTGCCAACCCCTAAGGATGGGTATTCTCGGATTGGTAAATTCACACTCGATTCGACAGGGGCGATTGTCTCTCAATTTGCCTACACACTCCCGTATGTGTGGAATCTTCAGAATTGGCCAGGTGACCCTCACCAAGCCAACCTGACAACAACCCTTACTCTCGCAGACTCTTTGTCTGCTATCCGAGCGGCTATTGCTGATATCCTTGGACCAACCTCCAAATGGTACGAAGCTCCAGCCATCAACATTAACGATGCGGTTACGGAAGTTAATAACATTCAGGCTCAGATTAACGTTTTGCAGACTGGGGTTAAAAGCATTGTTTCATACGGACCGGGTTCTGGAAACATCACTGTTCCTGCAGGCGTAAGCCGCATGTGGGTTCGCTGCTGGGGGCCTGGAGGAGACGGTGCACCTACAGTCATCACAAATGGGGTTAATGTGGGTTTTGGAGGAGCTGGGGGTGGGGGTGGGTATGTTGAAGGTATTGTACCTGTAACTCCTGGCAACGTATTTCCTTACTATGTAGGAAATAATGGAAGTGGGATTGGTACTGCTGTCGATTTTACTTCCATTGGATATCCCAAAATGGATGCTACTTGTGGAGGAAACGGCCAGAACTTAACAGTCACCTATACCGGATCACCGCCCTCTGTTACGATTACAGGAGGACAGGGCGGGGCTGGAGGAAGTGCCAGTGGTGGTACACTTAATGTGAATGGGACTAAAGGTGGCAATGGTTGGGAAGCTGGTGACCCAGGTTACTTTGGTAACGTGGGTGCCCGCCTCTGCATCGGTTCTCCTACTGGAGGATTTCCGTTTACAGGTCTTGGTTTTTATGGCCGTGGAGGCTTTGCCGGTCCTGTAAATGGCGGAGCGGGTGGTCCCGGAGTAACCGGGTACCTACTGATTTACTACATGTAAGGATTAATACCGGCATGAAAGCAGCAACGGCAACGGCGACGACGCCGAAAGCAGACTTTTCTCAGGTTGACAAACTTCGGGACTTACTTATGCGTTTGGTGGAAACAAACGCACACGAGCTTCCGACTGAAGCCATCCAAGGAAAGAACGAAATCAAAAGATATTTCCTCGGTAAAGAGCATAGCAAATAAAAGCGTTGAATTTTGGGCTTTTATAGGCTAACGAATAAGGAACAGCTATGCCTCCCGAAACCAACGGCTACCCGACCAACGGGGATAATGGAAATGACCCTGTAGGGTCTTGGGCCATGTGGCAGCGTCTTGTGCTGTCTGAGCTCAAACAAGCAAAAGCAGACATTACCGAACTCTACAAAGAGATTGGTGACCTGAAGATTAAGATGGCCGTTGTACAGACAAGGGCCGCTCTTATTGGAGCTATCGTGGGCGTACTGTCCAGTGCGTTTTTAGGAGCCCTCTTTACCTGGATTTTCACGTCGATGGGGAACGTAAAGCTGACACACTAAGGAGAATACGATGAACGAGATTACAGGTTTCTGGCCTAAACTCAAAGCTTGGGTTGCTGAAAAGCGTACCAACCTTGATAACATGCTGGTCAAGCTCGGAAAGGTGAAGGCTGCTCTTTTGATTGTAGCGGCTTGGGCGGTATACTTCCTGGTGGGCCGGTTTGTTATCGGATTATCTGCCAAGGTAGTGGCTGCCGTTTCGAAGGCTGCCCTGAGCGTAGTTCCTGCCTTGGTCCTGGCAGTTCCTTACTTGGTCCTGCTGGCTCTGATTCTCGTCACGGCGGCTTTCGTAGTTGACGTGGTGTTGAAAAAGAAAGCGTAAGCCATGGCAAACGCAACAGCCAAAATCATCAATCTGGTACCTAACGAGGATGGGTTAAGTTATACGGCCACCATTCAGGTGGCCTACAACTTCCAGCTCGTGAATACCACAGCTTCCATTCCTACAGATTCTCTCCTGACAGCGGGAACTCTGCAAACGTGGATGACTGAATGGCTTTCGGCATATAAGGAAACTCTCCCGAGCCCTGACCCACATGCTGTTGCTTACAACGGGATGACAGTTTCTGTCTAAGGAGAAAGACCGTGGCCGAGGATAATTCCGCACCTAATGTCCCAACACCCGTGGCTTTTGCCACAAAGCACAAAGTGCTGATTGGCGGCTTGGCTGTGGCTGTCATTATCCTCGGCTTACTTTCCACCATTTTAGGGTATAGCTATAGGAAGGTAACTAAGCTCAACGTCACACTTACCACAGAGAACGACACTCTCAAGAAACAGATTAACTCCCACACCGAGACAACAACTACGTCTCAGCCTACCTTTGTTGGTGGGCATGTAGCCTACACCACGACCACTCACACAACAAACGACACTTCTGAAAATACGGTGGCTACTCACAACGCTTCTGTTTCCATTGTAACAAAAACAGTGACTGTTACGAAGCGCGACTTCTTTATGGTTGGTTATGGTAGAAATGCGTACATGGACCACTGTCTTTTGGGACAACTTGGTGTCTCTACACCGATTGGACAGGTTGGTATTGCTTTGGCTCCAGATATCAGCTACTTCAAGCGCTCTGCTGCTTATCTTACCTGGAAACCCTAAAAGTTACTTAAAAAACCTAAATTTTGGGTCTTTAAGGAAGACTTTCTCCTTAAAGGTCCTTAATGGCTGGCGTAATTTACATCCCCCCAACAGCAGGTCAGTCTGGGTACTCCGGCTATTCCGGTCCGTCCGGATATAGTGGCTATTCTGGACCTTCCGGCTACAGCGGATACACCGGCCAGTCTGGATATAGCGGATATTCTGGTTCAGGTACTTCCGGATATACTGGATACTCTGGTAACTCCGGTTATTCTGGATGTTCGGGTTATTCCGGTTACTCCGGTCGCTCGGGTTACTCTGGATACTCAGGTCGTTCGGGGGCTTCTGGCTACTCGGGACGCTCCGGATACTCTGGACACAGTGGACCTTCCGGATACAGTGGGTACTCTGGCCTTATTGGAGCTCCGGGAGCTACAGGCGCAAGCGGAGCTTCTGGATACAGCGGCCCTTCCGGATACAGTGGGTATTCCGGCCCTCAGGGCTTCCAAGGAATTCAAGGAGCTTCCGGTCAATCGGGTTACTCCGGCTACTCTGGTTCGGGCGTTTCCGGATACAGCGGCTAATCGGGATAATGTTCTTCTGGATAAATGGGAGAGAAAGGCT
>CABMCB010000067.1 GCA_902384455.1 uncultured archaeon | reverse complement strand
TAAAATTAAAAATATGCCTAAAAATAAATTGTTTTTATTAGTGGGAGCTTTAATCGCATTAGTTGTTTTGGGAGGGGTTATTTTTTATTTGGTGTCAAACAATACCCCCGCACAAAAAGTTGAGCGATTAGAGAAAAAGGTAAATGATGCAAAAGAAACATCGGGATATAATGCCTGTGTCGCAAAGTTAGATGAAAGAGAAAAAGCACAAAAGGACTGCACAACAGCAAAATTGGCGGAGGCGGGATACAAAGATGGGGTAAATTGCATTGAGGATTACGACAAAAATCCAACTTTGTGCAAAGACACAACCCGCTATAATGCAGAGGTGAACGGAGGAAACGAATGCATACCTATAAGCAACAAAATAACATCCTTAACTCTTGCGGACTGCCTAAAATTATTAAACGATAACCAATAAAAATATGTTGGCACAATTATTTTCGTTTTTACTTCTTATCTCCCTAATATGCTTGGTGGCGGGACTAATAAAGCCATCAATTTTTAAGCGGTTTATTAAAAGGGACTTAACGAGGAAACAAGTAGGAGCAATTTTTGGCATCGCTTTTGTAGTTTGCTTTATTGCGGTTGGTGCGACAGCTCCCGAAACAACGCCAAAACCGCAAGCAGAGCACGCAGAACAGGTTAAAACAATATCTCAAACAACTCCCAAAACAGAAATAAAAACAATTGACTATCAGATAATAAAAAGATGGCAAATTCCTAACGGCGGGGAAGGCAAAGTTGTCTTAATCCCAAAGGACTATGTAAACGATGCCGATATGACTGCCATCGGCCAAAAACTTAAAAAAGATACGGCGAAAGACCGTAATGCCGTCATAGAAGTATTTTCAGACCGCCAAGCGGCGTTGTTAAGAGACAAGGTGTTTAATAATACAGCGACAGGAGAGGAGACTGATTTGTATGACAAAAACTATGTCGGCTCTTATACAAGAAATATAAATACTGGATATAATAAATTTGAAATTTTCTTTGACGGTGTGATGGGGACAAATAACAAAACCATAACTTATTAAACTGGCAAACAACCAACAAGCTCCCAGGGGGTTGGAGTTACTACTTTCGCTTTTTTTGTTTTGGTTGAAATGACCACTCCCAAAATTGAAATCCCGCAGCAAACAAAACAAATGGGGGGGAGTAAGCTATTTTTTCAGCCAAAACCAAAATTGATTTTTGAGTTCATTACTCACCCTATATGTATTTGCATGAGAAAGAGTGCCAAGGTACGACTGTATTGATTGCTCAAGCGTCTCTTTTGACACTGCGCCTGTCAAATATCCGTCAACTCTTTTCTTTAACTTCCGAAAAATTCGGCGCTTGGTTTTTGTTCTCAATACGCTATGGTGTGGCATGGTAACATAGCCAAGAAAGTCTATTCCTTGACTAAATTTTCTTATGGAGACTTTTTTGGGATGTAATTCAAGGTAGAGCTCTTCAGAGAGATAGGCCCGAATGGAAATAATAAGATTTTCAAGGTATTTTCTGTCCCTGGATATAATGACAAAATCGTCCGTATAACGAATATAATTTTTTACCTTTAAATCACCCTTTATAAATTGGTCAAATCCGTTCAGATAGATGTTCGCAAATAATTGAGATGTTAGATTGCCTATCGGTAAACCTTTTTGGTTAAATATGTTAGAGTATTTTGAGGAGAAACTGCCAATGATTTGTTCCAAAAGCTGCATAGCTTCCTTGTCTTTTATCTTCCTACGAATAATCCTCAATAATTTTGAATGGTCGACGGTTTCAAAGAATTTCTTAATATCACACTTGAGGACGAAACAGGGTTTAAACCCATTACGGCTAACCTGCCTTAATTTTTTGGTCATGGCCTCAACTCCCTTATGTGTTCCTTTATCAAGGCGGCACGAAAAAGAGTGGGAGATAAATGTTGGCTCAAAAATGGGGTTAAGCACATTAAAAACAGCATGATGCAACACGCGGTCTCTAACAACGGCTTTGTGAATTTGCCTTTGCTTCGGGTCGTGTATATGAAAAGAAACATAGGCGCCATGCTTATAAGTGTTATTTTTTAGCTCCCCATAAAGCTGGAATATGTTTTCTTCTAATTTCCACTCAAATTGCTGAACGTCTTTTTTCTTCTGCTTGTCTCCCTTAAATTTATCCCAAGCTAAAAATAGATTTTCTAATGAAATAATATCGTTAAAAATGTTTTTGTAAGTTTTCATTTATATGGACGAATTTGATATACCAATTTTTAAGAAAGCCTATGAACTCTACAAAAAGTTTTATACTTTCCGCAGCACCGTCTCAAAACAAGACCGCTTTACTATATGGCAGCGCTGTGAAGGAATAATCCTTGATATTTTGGAAGGCCTTTTGTCCGCCAGCCAATTGTCCAGGTGCGATAAACTTCCTATATTGGAAAAAGTAAGTTTGAAGCTAAACTTTTTAAGAGTTTTTGTGAGGCTAATGAAAGAAGTTAAAACCATAGACAACAAAAAATATGTCTTACTCCAAGAAGATGTTGACGAGGTAGGTAAGATGCTCGGTGGATGGATAAAATCTACAAGAGAAAGATAAGAAAAAAGCTCTCCCAAGGGAGGGCTTTTTTGATTAAGTAGAAATTCCGAGCGGACGAAACGCCCAGGTTGTCGTTGCGGTTGTCATCCCAGTTGTTGTTGAGGTTGAGACCCTTCGCGTCGAAGTTGCCGACGTAGGTGCGGTTGCCGTCCGAAGTGATAGTTTGCCTGCTTTCATCCATATCACTGAAAATCGAGGTTTACTTCCTAAAATAAGGACTATATCCTCTTTTCTCTGTATTTTATTTGGGAGCAGATATAAATATCCCTCCTCCAAAAGCAGACAAGAAGTTCTACTCTATCTTAATCGCACGCTACCGCGCTCCGTAGAAACACGATACTCTGGCGATACTCAAGATGAGTTGCCTGCGAGATTAAACCGTAGCCTAACCTGCATTAGCAGACATTTATATTCTATTAGATATTTAAGGAAAATAAAAGAGCCTCCAGCGAAAAAAATTTCGCGGAAGGCTCAAGGTTTCAAGAGGAACAAGTCCTCAAGACTTCAAGGTTCAGTCGAACTTCCGAGCGGACGAAACGCCCAGGCGGCCGTCTCGGCGGCCACCCCAGTAGCTGTCGAGGTAGAGACCCTCCGCGTCGAAGACGCCGACGTAGGTGCGGAAGCCGTCCGAAGCGAGGCACGAGGTACGCACGTACAGCTTCTC
>CABMCB010000066.1 GCA_902384455.1 uncultured archaeon | reverse complement strand
TGTTGAACGTCCTGTCCGTGTTCGCGCTGTCGTAGAGCAGTTGATTGCCTGCCCTCGTGAATGTGAACGTGCCCGCCGGTGTGAAGGTGCACCCGTTCTGGAAGTTGATGGCGATGGTCGCCGAGTTGACGTTGTTGAAGGTCCAGATGCCCGAGGACGCGGTGAGCACTCCGACGCTGAGCAACATCATCGAGCCTACTGTGGCCGCCGATGTCCCGCCGGTGACGGTGGCCCCTATGGCCGAGCCTATTTCGAGCGCATACCCGCTCGGAGACCCCGTGCCCGTGAATGAGCACGTCGAGCCATTGAGGTTGAGGACCGAGCCTGCGACTCCGACCGCGCCCAATGTGCACTGTGCTGTGGTGGCCAGTTGGTAGTTGGTCCCGCTCGTCGAGAGAGTCGACACGTCGCGGATGTCTATATCCGTGCAAGCCAGGTTCGCGCCGAGTGTGTACGCTGTCGCGAAGGTAGAACCGTACGCGTTGGCCTGTTTGATTGTGAAATAATTAGTGATGTTCGCGGCACGATACCCGGCACTCGGCGTTTCTGAAGACGCGAGCACACCCTGGAATGTCGTGTTTCCGCCAATCTCTTGATGTATGAGCCATCCGGACGTTGCGTTGAAACCAACTGTCGAGTATGTGCATCCGTTCATCTGTGCCGAACATCCCGTATCGAGAGAGACGTCCTGTAAGACATTTGTTGCACCTCCCTTTCCAACGAACGCACACGTAGAAAACGTGATGGTGTTACACGCGATATAAATGCCCATCCTGTTCACATCGGTGAACGTACAATTGCTACAGGTCAGTGTTGGATTGGATGCCGCCGACGCGCCAAACTGTACCGCTCCGTAGTTTCCACGACAGACAAAATCGACATACGACAGATTGGCCGTACACCCATTCGTGAGATAGAAATAGTTATTGGCGTTGCTGGAAGCGTCTGTCACCGATAAGTGGCTCCCGGATGTTCCGGTCAGTGTTAGTGTGGACCCCGTGGCCATCGTCACGCTTTGCCCGGACGCATATGTTATGGTCGTGCCTGCGGTCGTGCACGATAGAGTATCTCCGGTAGACGTGGTCCATGTCTGAATCGACATATTTCCAGTGAAGTTGACGGTTACGCCCCCGCCTCCGGTAGTGGCGTTGATTTGGTAGTTGAGCCACTTGAGATTCCAGACCGAACCTGCAGTATAGTCCCAATTCCAATCGACTCCGGTGCAATTACACAGATACGATGCTGACGCACTGTAGACATTAAACGGTCCTGCTCCGACATATGGGGCCACCGTTGACACTAAATTTCCAGCAGACGATACCGTGCCCATAGTCAATGTCGGAGTACCGCCAGTATTGTCACATTGCCAATAACCTGTCGCAGTTAATGTATGTTGGACATTTAAAGCAGTAGAGCCTTGCATAGCAGTATAACTTGCCGATGTCTTTAAGTCGTACATATTAAAGGTTGTTCCTTTTATTAAAAATATGTAACCATCTGTAGTAACCTGCCCATTATCATGATTGAATGTTCCTGAATTTGTGAATGTTATAGTCGTTGCCGCCTTACCTATGGTGAACGCGGTATCACTAATCGTTGCTGGTGCATTCATTGTTCCGCCGAGAGAAATTGTCATATTTGCATTACAATCACAGGTCCATGCCGTGTTCCCTCCGAACGTGCCTCCGTTGTTGACCGTGACGGCTCCGTTGGCAGTGCATATTCCCGTTGATGGTGTCCATGTTCCTGTTATACTCGATGTCCCACTTACCGTGATATTCGATGGGCCACCATACTGTGATGTGTTCGTAAGCAGTCCCGATGTTATTATGAGATTTCCGACAGTCAGTGTATATACAGTCCCAGTAGAGCGACAAGCCACCCCTTTGCTTCCAGTTGTTGTCAGTGTCATGTTATTATATATCGTGCAATTACCGTAAGCAAAATAATATTGGTCCTCGGAAGTTCCCGTAGATGTATATGTTAAGTTATATATTCCCAGGGTCGATGTAGATGTTCCGCATATCAACGCTCCATCAACATTATTTCTGCCAATCGTAATCGTTGAGTTATTATGAGTAATACCAGCAACACTGGCCGCATTGGCTATATTCAATGCGAATCCACCAACAGAAGTACTATTGATTGTCGTTCCGCCCGTCGTCTGACTCCACACAGAACCTGCAACTGTGGATACGGCTCCGTATGTGTGCGGACCACTTCCTCCCGTCAATGTGCCCGTTGCTGTAATTGTCACCGTGTACGCCGAGGCGACCCCGCTCCCAAGGCTCACAGTAGAAGCCTTGCAATCCAGATTACCTGTAACAGATGTGGCGCCGGTCACGGTCAGGTTACACGATGTCGTACCGTCCCACAGATTCCAGCGCCCCGCCGTTATCGTCAGTGCTCCGGCCACGGTGTACGGTCCCCATAATGTATAATAGTCAGCAAGAACCAAACTGACATGATTCAGTGTCAGATTGTTAAATCCGATTACCAGATTATTGAATCCGTGCGCTATCTTTGTACTTCCCGCGTATGTAACCACCACGGTTCCCGAACCGTGATTTATAGTTCCGAGTTCCTTGTTTATTATTACATTGTCAGGATTTGCCCCATCGTTGAAAGTTGTGGTCCCAGAAGTAAACGTGCAGACCGCCGTGCTGTGATATAAATACATCGAACCTATTGTGTGATTGGTTCCGGTACCTCCGATGAACGTTCCACCAGCGCCGATTTTTAGCATGTAATCGGTATGCACCCCCGAACCGAGATTCACCGTACTCGCGTTGCACGTAAGCGTACCAGTAATAGTCGTGACTCCGGTGACTCCGAGGGTGCTTAATGCCGTGTGTGCCGGATACAACGTGTTGAACGTTCCCGTGGATATCAAAAACGCACCGACGACGTTAAGCGTAATACTGTGGTCTTCGTACCAGTAAAGTGTCACTCCACCGTTATTCAAAGTAAAGTTGTAAAACGACACGTCCGCCGTGCGATTTCCGAGCATTCTCTGATTGGTGGCGCAGGTTGCCACTATGGTCCCATTGTTATGGTTGAAGGTCGCCGCGCCAACGCCCCAGTTTATCAGCGCATAACTGTTAATCTCGAAAGAGTTTATAGTCGCTATTCCCGAAGTCATGGTGATGGTGGACCCGGCATTAATTGAACCGAAGGTGTTGGCACCTGTTCCGCCGTTGAAGGTTCCGTGTATTCCGACCGTCATACCGTAGTATGCCGTTATGCCAGACCCGGCGCTGAGTGTGTAGTTCACCGCCGAACCGAACGTTGCTGTAGAAGCCGATGAACTTATTGCCAGTGGTCCAACGGACGTCCATGTTCCACCAGCAGTGAATGTGACCACGCTCGACCCGGTCCCTCCTACTGTTGATGTCGATGTCGCGCTCGTCGTGGATACCGTGCCTGCACCGACGTTTATGGTTCCGCCATAATCGAGTAATATATAGGGCGTGGTCAGTGTTCCGCCAGTGTTGGTGAGAACACCGTATCCCGCGTAGTATCCCGTGCATGTCACGTTATATCCATTCATGTCGAGTGTCGCTACCGGTGGAGCCGCCACATATATATACGCCGCGCTCGTGAGATGCGCCGAAAGCGTCGATGTCCCGTTTCTTACGAAATTGATTCGTCCACCGTCGGCGTTGAACGTCCCACTAAAACCCCACGTGGCGCCGAAGAAGTTAAAATTGTTTCCCGTGGGTGCGTTGATGGTTGACACGCTACCAGTTAGATTTCCGTAGCAATAAAATATCCAATTCGTATTGCTTCCGAACGCTACTGCGTGAGAGCCGTCTCCGACGGTGACCGCGCCTGTTCCCGTCTTAACGGTTCCGGTCGTTATGTCCATCGTCGCCGCCGCATATGTCCCGACACCAAATACACCAGACGACAACGACCAGTCTATAGTATATGAGGCAACGTGAACCGTGCAGGCAGTAGCATCGAACGACGCCGTCCCGGCGGTACATGAGACATTCGCGCCCAGCGTCATGACTCCGATATAGAAGTCGAGTGTACTATTGATTATCACATCGTGAGTTAATGTTCCGGTGCCGTCGAATACAACCGTTCCTCCCGCTATGGTCGAACCGGTGTATTGCCATATCGGGTCGCCGTTATATATGTAGGTCCATGTACCTCCGGTATATGTAGCCGTCCCGGTCACACCAACTTTGAGTTGACCGTCCATCATGGTTCCTGCACCACCGGTAAAAGTGATACCGTCGGAGATTGTGATGTTGTTGAAGCGTGGTGACGATATGGTTGCCGTGAGAGCGCAGTTTCCATCGACGGTCATGGTCCCGGCGTCGTAGTTGAGCACCATCCCGGCAGGTGTGGCTATATTTCCCGATAAGTTCCAACTTCCAGACGCATTGGGAGCGTTGAATGTCAACGCCGTACCAACCACGAAAGTTGCGCCGCCGTCACAGTTCCAAATCCACGCCGTGTTCGAACCGATTATGTTGGTCGTTGTTGTACCGCCTATTGTCACAAGTCCGTCCGTGTGAATCGTTCCTGTTGTTATTGTCCAGACAACCCCGTTGCTGGTGCCTTGACCTATATTGGTTGCTCCTTGCACCCATATTGTTCGAGTGTTGACCGCCACGACGCCATTCAGATATCCTGAAACCGACGAAAGTGTTCCCGTGACTGTTACATCTCCGGTCAGTGTTAGTGTCTTGTTGGTCGCCTGTGGACGCAATTCCATCGAACCTGAACCGTAGGTGAAGCCTGGAACGTTTATATCACCAAATATTGCATAAAACGAAAACGCCGAAGAACCGTTTACTGTCGAGCCTGTATACGGAACGAAAACGTCCGGATTCGCGGCCATGCCCAGTATATACACTCCTATGTTGCATGTTAGTGTCGCGGTTCCGGTGACACCCAACGTCACGATTCCATCGAAATTGGAAAGGGAAGTCTGCGTCGTAAGCACGACCCCGTTGTTAATTGTTGCGCTATGCAATATCCGATTGGCCATGACCATTGCCAGATTTCCAGCGACGGTCAGTATTCCTGTGTCGTGATTCAGGGCCATTCCGGCGGTGAATGTTATGTCTCCATAAGCGTTCCAAACGCCGGTTGCGTTTGGGCAATTAAGTGTCGGCGAATTGGTTATCGTGAATGTCGATGCCATATCCCAGGTGTTCGCCGAGTTGGACCCGAAAGTTCCGCCCGTGACCGCCGCCGTGCTGTTAGCGTCGAAGGTTCCCGTGGTCAGTGTGACCGTCCCGCCGGATGAGAACGCGCCATCGAAGGTCCATGTATATGTCACGAATGCGACCGTGTCGCCTGTCGTGACCGTGAAAGCATCGGCTTGACAGTTGTTCGTGAGGGTGACCGTGACCGCGTTGGTCCCTGCTCCCGTGGTCTGCGTGACCTGGATGTCGGTGTATCCGAGTTTCCAGTAGTTCGCCTCGTAATCGAAGGCTATCGTGCCAGTCACGACCGCTACCTTGTATGTGGCGTTCCCAGTGATACCCGCGAAGTTCCCGGATGTCGTGCTCACGGCCCGGAGCGCGTTGTTGTCAGTGATTGTCAGTGTTGGTTGTGCGGTCGTTTTTGTAAAGGTTAGCGTCACGCTGTTCGAGGTGCCGTCGAGCGTTACCGTGTCACCCGCGCCTATGCTCATGTCGCCCGATATCGATTGGTCGGATGTGAACCTCGTGTCGCCCGGACTCGTGCCACAGGTGATGTTCTTCCATGTGCAGGTCGCACCACTGACGATGTGCTCACCGAGTAGCCTAATCGACCCAGTCGCGGTGTAGGTTCCGGCCACGGACACCGGCCCCGTAGCGACATCGAACTGATATCCGCCATCGACGAAGGTTCCGCCCAGGGCGACGGTGAAACCTTGGTCACATTCGCAGTTGGCCGCGAGTGTCACTTTCTCGGTGTTGTCAACCGTGAATAGCCAGCATAGGCAACAAGTCGTAAACCTGAAATCCGCTCCGAACTGGAAGTCACCCGCGCCGGTTGTTTCTATTTGTGCGAAGGTTGTCACGGAAGCAATGGCTCCGAAACCGGTCGCTCCGGTCCCGGTCGTGTTAACCAGTCCGACATTGTCGACGGTGGCGCCCGCGTCCAGAGTGAGTATGGCGGGCACGGTGTTTGATTGCCCGTTGAAGGTGACGGTTCCTTGTATGATTCCGTTTCCGCAGGTCGTAGTCGGACCCTTTATAGTCACGACATTTCCAGTGGCTATCGTCCATGTCTCCGTCGCGATTGGTATATGATTTCCGACCCATGTGCCAGCGGTTGCCCAGTCGCCTGTGCCCTGACTCGCGGCGATAGTGTTCGCAAAAGTTATGAACGCGCTATTATTGCCACTGTTCGTGCTCGACATCGCCGTCAGTGTGTCGCCAGTGCCAAGTTGCATATGGTCGACCGTGACGTCAAAGAACGCTTTGACCGCTATTGTAGCACCGAGGTCAAATGTGTAATTTCCGCCCGCGGTCATAACCACGTGGTTAGCCGCTACGCCGCCGACGTGAAGTTCGTTTGTGACCACGACGGTGTTGCCGGGAGTCATGGTCAGGATTACACCGGGTGTGGTGTGTATAAACAGCGTTGTTGTGACCGAGGCATTCCACAAACAGTTACCCGTGACTTCCAGGGTGCCTCCGGAGTTGTTCCAGGTCCCGGTAATGGTCACATCGCCCCCGCTCTTCATATGACAGGTATGGTTCCATGTCCCGTTAGTGTGAGAGAACGATACAGAACAGGTCACTAACGCGCCGTTGGGGTTGATGGTCCCTGCGTAGTTGTGCGACCCGTCGGTGGTGTATATTCTTTGAACCGTGATTGGGGTTATATCAAAATCACAACTTCCACCACCGGATGTGAAATAAGCGACGTCAGAAGCACCGGGCACCGATGACCCACCACCACCGTTATATGTGGTCGACCAGTTCTGCGTTCTGCTCCACCGTCTTTGTGTAGCATTCGCTCCCGTGCCTACGAAAAAGCGATTGGCATCTTCTTGCTTGAAAAGGAAGCCGTTATCGACGAACCACCAGTTCCATCCGAGGTCCTTGGCCTTCGATTCTCCGGCCTCGACTGTACCGACATATACAGGTTTATCAATAAATGTAGAATTAGTAGGAGGGTCGACCCCGGATTTTTCCATCAGACGGATGACCACACGTATGTCCGTGTTTGTCTCCGTGCTGATATCGTCCAGGCTCCATCCGTCTCGGACGTAGTGAACGACGACCTGTTCGAGGTCGACCTCTTCTGGCTCCACCGAGAACCCGAAATACCCCTCGGCCCGTTCGCTGAAAGAGTCCCCTTCCTCGACCTCAGTTATTATGAAGCAGTCCCCTGCGTAGTAGGGTATCCGCTTATCTTCCCCGGTCTTGGGGTTCTCGGTCCAGTGGAGCCAGTTGGTCACCCTTCTAACTCTCCTCGAAGTCCTTTTCCTCGAACTCCGTGAAGAAGCGGACCGGGATGATGCCCCTTGCGGCCATCTCTTTCAGTCGCTCTGTCACGGCGCTCTTTTCCTCTTGCTTGCCGTCGGAGTCCATGCCCATGCCGATTCCGAAGTGCGCTTCGAGGGCCATGCCAATCTCGCATATCTTGGCTTCCCTGGCCCAGTCGTCCTTCAGACCCGACAGAACGGCCCTGTCAACCTTCAGCGGGATGTCGAACTTCTCGTCCTCTATCTTGACGTTTCCGACCCTGCTGAAGATGGCGTCGTCGCCCAACTTGGCGTTCTGTAGTATCTTCCGGAACTCGTTCCTCGTCGCGAAGTACGAGAAACCGGTCAACGGCTTTCGCTCCAACTTACCCCTCAATACGAATGTGTCGTTTTTAGACATGCTTTGCCCTCCTGTATTCCCTTCTACGCATTCGTCTGAGGTCTTCTTTGTTTTCCTCTTCCAGCGATGGCACCCTCACGGATGCCTTGATATGCACGAGCAGGTCACACACTTCATCGGTCACTCGCAGTATCCTGTATTTCTTCCGGGCCTTGCCGACATAGTAGTTCGGCATTTCCATTTTTACCCAGGGACTACCGATAGCGTTGCCTTTTATTTTTATTCGTGAGTTCTCGCCCAGCGGTTTTTTAACTTTCACCTCTATCTCGTGTTCAGGATTTAAATTGAACGGTCGTGCTTTGGTGACTTCCCATACGGGGAATACCTCATTTCTTATTCGACGCTTTAAAGATGTCAACGGCT
>CABMCB010000065.1 GCA_902384455.1 uncultured archaeon | reverse complement strand
CTTATGCAGGACGGCGCATCGGGCTTCAAGTTAACGAATCCGAACGCGACCCGAACCTGTGGTTGTGGGAACAGCTTCAGTGCATGACCTCGTCGAACGCAGTTGTGAAGTCATAACCACCGACGTTGCAACTGTGTTCAATCCCACCGAGTACTTGTCGCCATTCACCATCTTTCACCCCGTCGTTTGCGGCAAGCCTGCTTATGACTTCGTCGAGTACGGGGACTCCCGCGTGTACATGTGTTTGGAGCACTGGAACGCTTGCCGTCCGTGGGGGACGCCGGTAGACGTGCTCGGGACTCGCGGCATGGACTGGACGATTCCCGGTTTCGGAGCATTCCCCGAGTACGACCCCAATAATCCCCCGGAGAACATACCGTAAGTTGTTGATTACAAGACACTAAAACGCTAGTTTTTAGGTTTTTGGGGTGGTATAATGTAGGTGGGAGAAACGAATGAGCAAAAAAGTTAAGACCGCAGCCCAAAAAAGAATCGAAGCGGCGTTCGCAAAGCGCGACGCATCCAAGCCGGGGTCTAAAGAAGAGCGCGAAGCCTGTAAGGCTATTCTCAAGGCTATCCTCGACGGGAAGTAGCAACAACTTTATGGCAGCAATACCCTTCAACAACAAGTACGGAAGCTACCCGCAGGTAATTCTCGAACACCTTCTTAAACGCATGAAAGAGCGCAAATTTCTTGCCAGTATGGGTGTGGAAGCAAAGGTATGGACAGATACTAAGTCGATGGTTCCCGACCTCGCTGAAGCTCCACAAGGTTGGTTCAAGAAATTCCCATCCTTTACAATCCTCGGAGAAGGCCCTTACTGGAAATCAGTGTACACCATCTATTCACAGGGTAAACCTCGCCGAGGGGCAGTCGATTTAGATGTGTGGACGAGTAACCGAAAGTTGGCTACACTCATCGGAACTATTCTCGATGCTTATAAAGCGTGGATGCAATGAAGACAGAGAAGGTAGGCAAAATCTTAGAGATTGCGCTAATTTCAGGTACGCCGATTCCCAATTGGGTACTGGTTAAAGCACCGCACGCTATTCAAGTGCTGGAAATTCGCCGTGCATTTTTTTCCGGCGAATGTCGTCAAATCAAGTGAAGAGTTCTTCTGCGGCGTCGGTCTCGACCTTCGGGGTTGGCTTGTTCCACACTTTGTTGGACGCCATCATCAACTCAAATGTGAACAGTAAGGCTGCATCCGCTGGCAGCGCAGGCACCGCCATCCACTTCAGAAAGAAGCTCGTCGTCGCGGGCACGTCATGGTAACAGACCCGGATAGCCTTGTCCAACTCTGTCTTTGGTTCCCGGATAGCTTGAGAGTAGGTGGTGCACAGTTTCTCAATCAGGACTGCTACCGTATTAGTACCCGTGATGTCCTGCGTGATGGCTGTCATGGTCTTCTGGTTCTTGGTCAGGATGGCTTCCCACAAAGCCAGCACTTTGTTTTCGAGTGTGTCCTCAACGAGGGCTTCGACAAAATCCACGGTGATGCGACCCGTCGATGCTACCTGTCCGAAGTACTTCATGGCGACACGCGGAGCGCCAGCCGACCGATGGGCGATGAGAGCCAGTGCGTCGGTCTCATAGGGAACCTTGTCGCGGGCGGCGGTCGCTGTCAAGAGTCCGAGAATGTCTTCCTCACTCACACGCCCAAAGCGGACTCGCACACACCGGCTGCTAATCGTGGATGGTATGCTCTGGCTTTCATTCGTGACGAAGATGTAGGCGCTGTAGTCGATGCTTTGTTCCAGCGGCTTCAAGTAGACATCCCATGCGTTCATCGACAACCGATGAGCTTCGTCGATGACGGTCACCCGGCGTCTGGCGATGCTCGGCGGAGCCTCCCCCCAACCGTCCGGGGCGGCAATCAGACGTGCCTGTTCGACGCCGGAATTCTGTGCGGCGTCGATTTCCTTGAAATCATGGACGTTTTGTCCCTCAATTCCTTCGCTATCAATGACTTGACAACTAGCGCAGGTTCCACAGCCAGTGCTGCCGGGCGTCAAGCACATGAGCGCACGAGCCGTTAAATAGGCCGTAGATGTCTTTCCCGTTCCGTATGAGCCTTCAAAAATAAAACCACGGGGTAGCAGCCGTCCATGACTCAAAAGCGTCTGTAATAGGCGAATCGCCCGGTCTTGACCGACAACCTGATTCCATGTCTTCGGTCTATAGGTAATGGGATTCATGACCCCGTCTCACCATACTCATCCAGTTTACACCAACAGGTGTCTGCAATCATACACCAATTTGTGGGCACGGGCTTGCTTTCGTCACGGATGGCGAGACACATACGCGGACTCCGGCGTGTGGCGTGCATGACTAGATTGTATCGCTTGAGCCAGAGGTTCAGGCGTCGCAGATTGACTCCCGACTTCGGGCGGTCATAGATTTGCCACGGAGCTTCTTTCATGCTCCAGCGACCTATCCGTAAATTCGTAACATCAATTGGAGGAAGAACGGGATTCAAGGTTTCACCAATTCAATACTTGGACGGCTGTGGTAGCTGTAATACGTCATCACGATTTGATGCACAACCGCCATGGTCGTCCACAGGATGACCAGAGACAGGACTGTCGCCCCGCAAGCAATTGCTACTCGTCGCCACATGGACGTTCGATGACCTCGGTCTCGACAGCGTCCACGATACAGATTCCATCCATGTCTTTGATGGCATTCTGTAACGCTTCGAGAACATCCTCCCGGCTCCAGCGACCCGCAAAGCCGAGTTCAATCTCGACTTTGGCATCAAACTTCTGGATTCCACACGGCATTAGCTTGCCTCGATTTCCGTCTCTTTCGGGTCGATGTCGAGGTTCACCAGTCCGCCCTTGACATCGAGAGTCAGGTTGACGTTATCGACGAGCGTGAAAATGCCCAAATTCATCTGGCGGAGCCATTCGCTCCAGTAGAAGCTGACCGGCTGTTCCTGCTTGGACTTGCGAATCCCCTTCAGAATGTCTTTCTTGAAGTTGGGGATGTCGAAGCCACGAACGAGGACTGCGCCCTCATCCATGAGCGCCCAATTCTGGTTCAGGTCGAAGGCGTACAAGTCGTGGCGAAACTGTTTTTCATCGCCCTTCTTGTTGATGCGGGAGTCTAACTCTTGGAACAACACCCCGGACTGGTACACGCGAGCGTCCCACGTGCCGCCGAGAGACAACAGGTTGAAGGCATCGCTTGGATTCGAGACGGTGACCGGTTCCCCACCCTCGTACAGCTTCAGCAATGCGTTGGGGAACAAGGCAGCCCACTGTCCGGTGTCCAACTCGGAGCAGGCGAAGAAATTCGAGACCACGGATTCCTTCACCTTGTCTTCCAGAGGCTCGATGTCCAACCCACGGCGAACATCTTCCGCACGGGCAGTCATTTCCTTGTTAAATTTGTTCTTGGATTGGACTTTGTTCAAAAATCTCTCGACCCAGTCTGCGTCGTCAAAGTCCCACATGAGGCCGAAGACTTCGATACCCAAATCTTCCTCAAGCAGGTGGCGCACCGTGGCGACCTCATCCTTGTTGGTCGAGAAAATGTAGACTCGACCTGTCTGGAAGTCGAGTAAAATCGGGAACTGCTTGCGGGTGCCGACGTTGGTTGGCTGGACAGCCGCTTCGATAGCCTTCTTCTGGTCTTTGCCGACAAACTTGAAGGGGCGGCTGGCGTCGGTATAAGAGGCTTGCTCACGCTTGGACTTGATGTCATCCACGTCTTCAGCTTCGTTGAAGACCACCCACATGCCGTACCACGGCAGGTCGGGATTGATGCGAAACTCTTCTTCGCCTTTGCCGAACAGGGTGGTATCCGGGACTGCGGTCTGGTGGTCGGCACCGAGTGGCTGCCCCGCCTCATCCTTGCGAGGATTCTCGAATGGATTGATGCCCACCATCATGCCGCCCTGCTTGTCGTCGTAACGAAGTACGGCGACTGCATACGCCTGCGAGAGTCCGTACATCAAATCGACGTTGTTCAGCGAACGCTGAAATGTTTCCAGCGATTCTGGCTTGATACCGAAAATTGCCCATGCGCCTTTTGCAAACACTGTTGGTTCTCCTCTGGTTATAATACTGCTTTCATGGCTCGAAGTCGTGAAGCAATTGTGTACGGGCAGTCGTCCCCATGCTCGCCACTGTACGCCCAACTGGAACTGAAGGTGAGGGATACCATATCGACGGTGGCGCACCCGTCGCCAGTCGCAGGCACCCACGTGGCTG
>CABMCB010000064.1 GCA_902384455.1 uncultured archaeon | reverse complement strand
AAGCTCTAGTTAAGGATGTGCCTTCGTGCGATTTCGAGCATGTGCTTGTTCCTACTGAGCCTCTTTTTGGTTTGGTGAAGGCTCTTTCTGCCATTAACGGCGAATCGGCTCGTTGTGCTTTGGGGGGGCGGAACACGCTGGATCTTCAGCATTATCCTGAGGTGCTTTTGGCTGGTGGGGCGTATAATTCTATTTCCGGTTTTGTTTTGCCTGATTATTAGACGCAGTTAGGCGGTATTCTAAGGGCAAACAAGGTTGAGAAGCATTTAGTCCATTTGGTCCGTTTGCCTGAGTCTGTGGAATAGATTTCGGGGGTAGTATCCTTTTTTATACCTAAATTTCTTAATTCCTCCTACGGGAAAACTTAACGATGGTTCAGAAAAAGGTCGGCACTAAACTTTTGAAGGAAGGGTTCGCCAAGATGGTTAAAGGCGGCGTAGTAATGGACGTCACTAACGCGGAGCAGGCGCGCATAGCAGAGGAGGCCGGCGCTGTCGCTGTGATGGCTTTGGAGCGTGTGCCCGCCGACATCCGCGCTCAAGGGGGTGTGGCGCGCATGAGCGACCCCGAGAAAATAATTGAAATCATTGACGCAGTCACCATCCCAGTGATGGCGAAATGCCGGATAGGCCACTTCGTTGAAGCGCAGATTCTGGAGTCTTTGGGCGTTGACATGATTGATGAAAGCGAGGTTTTGACGCCCGCCGACGAGAAGCATCACGTCGACAAAAAGAAGTTTCATGTGCCTTTTGTCTGCGGCGCCCGAGACCTCGGCGAAGCGCTTAGGCGCATAAGCGAGGGGGCGGCGATGATTCGCACCAAAGGGGAGGCAGGCACGGGAAACATAATTGAGGCCGTCCGTCATATGCGTTCTGTTCAGGATGAGATTAGGGTTTTGACTTCGTTGAGTGAGGAGGAGTTGTATTCTAAGGCGAAGGAGTTGTCTGCGCCTTATGAGCTTTTGAAGGTCACCAAAGATTTGGGCCGTTTGCCTGTTGTGAATTTCAGCGCGGGTGGTATTGCGACTCCTGCGGACGCTGCTTTGATGATGCAGTTGGGTGCTGACGGGAATTTCGTTGGAAGCGGGATTTTCAAGAGCAGCGATCCTTCACGGCGTGCTAAGGCTATTGTGGAGGCGACTTTGCATTTTGACGACCCTAAGCTTCTTGCTAAGGTGAGTAGAGGGTTGGGGGATGCGATGCCGGGTCAGGAGATTGATAAGCTGGCTGTTCGCCTGCAGGAACGCGGCTGGTAGCCTCAGGTTGTTTTAGGCGTTTTCTCCTCCCTTTTTAGTTTCCGCTTTCCCAAAAATATGCGGACATGTTCTGGAAGAAAAAGTGTAAGACGGACACGTGCAAGCTCGCCAAGGACATTATGCTTAAGGAGATTGTCACTGTTTCTCCAGACGATAATCTGCTGGCTGCGGGTAAGCGACTTCTTGACCAGAAGCTTTCGGGCGCCATAGTGCTTGACGACAAAGGCAAGCTCCTTGGGATGCTCAACAAAGAAAGCTTCGTCCTTAGCCTGCGGTACATGGGCCACCAGAAAAGCCTTTCTGACTTCAAGGTGAAGGACGTCATAACCAAGGTTCATGACACCATAAAGCCGGACGACGACCTCTTAACCTGCATAAAGAAGCTCGTGGAAGTGCCAAACCGCATATACCGGCTGCCTGTGGTAGACGACGGGAAAGTTTTGGGCGTAGTGTCAAAGTCGTTCGTCATAGGAATATTCGCGCAAGACTACAAGGGGAAATTCAAAGTCTGCAACCTAATGGACTACGAACCCAACACAATACCCGACTACGCCTCATTCGAAGAACTCATTGAAGCCATAAACATGAGCATAGAAAAGAAAGTCATCGTCATGGCCGGCAAAAAAGTGGTTGGAATCATAAGCGTATTCGACGTGGCTATGGCCGCATTTAATGCTAAGCAGGATTCTCCCGACGTGTTTGGTAAGCTGAAGCTTGAGGACGTCATGACGCGGAATCCTGTGACTGTGCGCCCCAAAGACGATGCGGCGGACGCGGCTAAAATCATGGTCGAAAAGCGTATAGGTGGATTGCCTGTGGTGGGCAGCGATCTTGAGGGCATAATAACCAAAACCGACATCCTAAAGGGGTATTACGCCGCTATAATAGGCAACGCCTGATCATACGATAGGAAGAGGAGTTTCCACGAGGCGGCTTATCGCAGACGTGATTACCGCAGTCACCACCCCCACCGCAAGCATCTTCAACCCGTTCTTCAGTATCCTCTCCTGCGATATTACGCTCAAGTATGCTCCGAGAGCGAAAAGGAACACGGCCGCCATCGCCATTGAAAGGTAGAATGCGGTGTCGTAGTTCAACATGTTCATGCGGACGAGGAAGAAGGGTATGATTATGAATATGGCGCCCACAGCCGGGCTTAGGCCGTCCACTAGTGACGTGGCTATTGCCGCGAGGTGTCCTGCGTCGCCGTGTATGCTTTTGCTTAGGTCTGATAGCATTGCGGATTCGAGCGTTTTAAGTGACCTTGTGCGTTCGGCTTGTTCTGTCATGTAGGCGCCTGAGAATCCGCTTATTCCCATGGCGACGCTGCCTGATAGTCCTGCGGCTATGATTATGGCTGGTTCGCGCATTCCTGCGACGTATGCTCCCACCACTATCCCAAGCATCGTGAGTGCTCCGTCGAATGCGTTCATTACGAAGTATCTTCTGGCGATGTCTTGGACGTCGCTCACCTTCAGTGAAGATTGGATGCGCCTAAAGTTTTCAGCGAACATAAGTGAGTAGATTATTATTGCTGAGGGCGTAATAAGGTTCGTTCATAAAATGGCACCGCTTATGTGGCATAGTATGGCTCCCGAGGAAGCGCTGAAGTCAGTTGAAGGCTCGTCTTCCGGTCTGAGCGAATCGCAGGTTGAACGCCGGCTTAAGCAGTACGGCGAAAACAGGCTGAAGGCGGCCAAGAAAAAGAACATTGTACTGCGGTTTTTGGAGCAGTTCAACGACCTGCTCATCTTCATCCTTATTGCGGCGGCTGTAGTGAGCGGTTTTCTGGGCGAAGTTTTGGACACCATAGTAATACTAGCCATCGTGGTGTTGAATGCTGTGTTCGGTTTCCTTCAGGAGTACAAGGCCGAACGCAGTCTTGAGGCGTTGAGGAATATGATGGCGCCTGAGGCGTCTGTTCGTCGTAATGGTAAGGAGAAGAGGATTCCTGCTAATCAGATTGTTCCCGGAGACATACTTCTGATTCATGCGGGCGACAAGATTGCGGCAGACTGTAGGTTGGTTGAGGCGTTTGACCTTAAGGTGGACGAGAGCAGTCTGACGGGCGAAAGCGTGCCTGTTGCCAAGCAGGTTGATTCTTTGTCTGAGTCGACTTCTTTGGCCGACCGCAGTTGCATGGTTTATATGGGGACGATTGCGACTTATGGGCGGGGTGTTGCCGTCGTTGTTGCCACGGGCATGGAAACTGAGATGGGCCGTATTGCGGGTCTTGTGGAGTCTGTTGTTGAGGAGGCGACTCCTTTGCAGCAGCGTCTTGACGGTTTGGCGAAGCAGATTGGCGTTGCCACGCTGGTCGTCTGCGCGGTAGTCTTTACTGTTGGGTGGCTTTCGGGCAAGCCTGCGTTGGAGATGTTTATGGAGTCTGTGAGCCTTGCTGTGGCAGCCGTGCCTGAAGGGCTTCCGGCCACAATCACAATCACGCTTGCTCTTGGGGTTCAGAGGATGGTGAAGCGGAACGCGGTGCTTCGCAAGCTTCCTGCTGTTGAGACTCTGGGCGCGGCCACTGTCATAGCAAGCGACAAGACAGGCACATTAACCCAAAACGAGATGACTGTCCGGCAGGCAAGGACTCTTGCCCGCAATTACGAAGTTTCAGGGGATGGATACGCCCCAGTCGGAGAGTTCACTGAAGGCGGCCGCGTTGCTGACGTTAAGTCTGATTCCGACTTGGTTCTTATGCTTCGTGCGGCTGTTTTGTGCAACGACGCGACTTTGAGGAAGGAAAGCGGCAGGTGGGCAATTGAGGGCGATCCTACTGAGGCGGCGCTTGTTGTTTTGGCTGGCAAGGGCGGCGTTTTGCAGGATGTCCGCAAGGAGGCTGTGCGCGTTAAGGAGGTTCCTTTTGACGGCGCAAGAAAGCGGATGACGACCGTCCACAAGGAGTTTGGTGTTTCCGTTGCTTACGTCAAAGGCGCGCCTGAAGTTCTACTGCCTTTGTGCAAGAGGGCGCAGAAAAACGGGAAGGAAACCGCTTTCAGTGAAGCGCAGAAGAAGAAGGTTCTTTTGGAGGCAGAGGATATGGCCGGGCGGGCGTTGAGGGTTCTTGCGTTCGCATACAAGAAGATTCCTGAAGGCGAAAAAGGCAAGAACCTCGAAGAAGACTTGGTTTACATTGGCATAGTAGGAATGATGGATCCTCCGCGCCCAGAGGTCGCAGAGGCGGTCGCAAGATGCAAAGCCGCGGGAATCCGCCCAATAATCATCACAGGCGACCATCCGTTGACCGCGAAAGCAGTCGCCAAAGAAATTGGATTGGAAACAAAAGGCGTGCTGTCCGGCGTCGAACTGGACGCGCTCTCAGAAGCAGAACTGCACAAGAAAGTCCTTGAAGTAAGCGTTTACGCACGAGTATCGCCCGAACACAAACTCCGCATAATACACGCGCTAAAAAAGCACGGCCACATAGTGGCTATGACTGGCGACGGGGTTAATGACGCGCCCGCCCTAAAGCGCGCGGACATCGGCGTCGCAATGGGCATAACGGGAACGGACGTAAGCAAGGAAGCATCCGACATGGTGCTCACAGACGACAACTTCGCAAGCATAGTCGCCGCAGTAGAAGAAGGCCGAATGATTTACGCCAACATCCGGAAGTTCATTTTGTT
The DNA here is from genome assembly GCA_902384455.1 of uncultured archaeon. GTDB lineage: Archaea > Altiarchaeota > Altiarchaeia > IMC4 > SCGC-AAA252-I15 > CABMCB01. Next base: position 38,572 of record CABMCB010000064.1, on the reverse strand, counting down.
TTTGCTTTCAAGCAACGTGGGCGAAATACTCATAATCTTCTTCGGCATCCTCCTTGGGGTACGGTACAATTGGCCTCTGCCTCTTATGCCGATTCAGCTTCTTTGGGTTAACCTGGTGACCGACGGGCTGCCGGCTTTGGCTTTGGCGGTGGACCCGCCTGACGGGGACGTCATGAAAAAGCCTCCTCGCCGCAAAAACGAGGACGTCATTTCGCGCACAATGCTCAAAGATATGCTTGTGGTGGGCCTTGTGTTCACGGTTGGGACTTTGTGGGTGCTTTCGTCTGAGGCCGTAAACGGCGACGTGAAGGCGCAGGCGATGGCGTTCACCACACTTGTGGTGTTCGAGATGTTCAACGTCTTCAACTGCAGAAGCGAGTCGGGAAGCGTCCTTTCGTTGCGCGGATTATTAGGCAACAAATACCTCCTTGCCGCAGTAGGATCGTCAATGCTTCTACAATGCACTGTAATATACGTGCCCACGTTGCAGCCGGTATTCTCCACTGTGGCGCTCTCGGCGTTCGACTGGGTGAAAATAATCCTCGTCTCATCAACGGTCCTATGGGCAGTCGAAATCAGGAAGAGGATTTGGCCTTGAAGATAGGCGTTTTATCCATCCAAGGAGACGTGTCAGAACACGTCGCGGCACTCCAGACGGCCGCCGAATTAGAAGGAATTAAGGCGGACATAATCGAAGTCAAGACTCCTGAAAAAATCCTCTCTGTCTCAGCCCTTGTTCTGCCGGGCGGAGAAAGCACAACACTCGGAAAACTCCTTGCCAAAACCGGCTGCGACAAAGCAATCAAAAAACTGCACAAAAAAGGCGCGCCAATATGGGGAACATGCGCAGGCCTAATACTTTTGGCTAAAGAAGCCGAAAACACGGAAAAAGGAGGTCAACCCCTGCTTAAGCTGCTTGACGCAAAAGTCGACAGAAACGCGTTCGGCCGCCAGAAGGAGAGTTTTGAGGAGGAAATCGTCATACCAGTGTTGGGGAAGAAGCCTTTTCATGCCGTGTTCATCAGGGCTCCTGCGGTAGAGCGGGTTTGGGGCGACGCCGAGGCGCTTGCGTCTTACGGAGGTTTCATTGTGATGGTGAGGCAGAATAACTTACTGGGCACGGCGTTTCATCCGGAGCTTACAGGCGACCTTAGGATTCACCGCCTGTTTCTGTCGCAATTATAAAAAGTGTCGGCAAGTATTAACTGATGGCGGAACTTGTAGACTTCGGAGACGTCAAAACCGACATGTGGGAGGCTGAGGTTGTGCGCGTAATGCAGGTGCTGACGCGCAGGAGCCTCTGGTGGGGCAACCAGAATTTTCCGCACCTTCTTGTTGTGACTGAAGAACACATTTTTTTCGGCGGCACCGAAGACACAAAAAATCAGTTCCACAAGATTCCTCTGGCGAACGTAATCCACGCCAAAAAGCGCGGAATGAACTTTCTGACGTGCGTGGAAGTCCGCTACCTCTACGAAGGCGAACACCAGACAATATACATAACCCCCTTCACCGGTCCGCCGGAGCTTCCTAAGATAGACGAAGACCGCCTGAAAGAGCTTGAAGACCACTTCGACAAGGCGCTTAAAGGCATAGTTGAAAAGGAGTGGAAGCGGAGCAGCGAGCCTTCAGGCAAAAAAACCAAAAACAAAAAATAAGCCTGCGGTCAGCCGTCCTATTTTTAACTTGTTTTTCCCATTCCACTTGGCAGGAAACTAAAATGAAATTCGGGGCGATGAACAATCCGCGGAAGAACCTCGTAGAAGAAGTCAAGATTATCGGAGACCAAGGATTCGACTACGTAGATTTGACGATAGAGTACCCTGAGGCGACACCAGAGAAAATCCGGGAGATGATGCCGGCCCTCAAAGACGCCCTCTCATCATACGACCTGACGCTGGTTGGCCATATGCCTTGGTTTTTGCACATAATCCACCCTTACGACAGCGTCCGCGCCGCAATACTTTCGGAGTGCGACAAGATATTTTCCATGTGTCAGGAACTGGAGATACAGCACGTCACAATGCACCCTGACCCAATGAAACTCAAGCGCGAGCAGACGGAAGTCGTCGCCCGCACAATAGAGTCCGCCAAAGTGCTAGTCGAAGAAGCATCAAAACACAACCTGACGCTAAACCTCGAAAACTTCGAGGAAGAATACTTCTCAGTCGAAAACCTAAAGCAAATATTCTCGCAAGCAGACGGACTCAAATTCACTTTGGACGTAGGCCACGCCTTCATGAAAGTAAAGAAGACCGACAACATAGTCGCCATGATGACGGAACTAAAGCCCTACTTGAACCACGTCCACATGCACGACAACCACGGATTCCGAGACGAACACCTGCCCCTTGGAGTAGGAGACATAGACTTCACAAAACTAGTCGCAGGCCTCAAAACAATCGGCTACGACAAGACAATCACGCTGGAAGTGCACGCTGAAGACCGCGAATACCAGCAAATAAGCCAGAGGAAGCTCAAGGAACTCTGGGCGGATACATTGCTTGTTTAGTCTGTTTAGGAGCAGCATTAGGTGAATACGAGTTGGGGATAAGCCGGATTCTTCCAGTTGCTAGGTTTTATAACGTGTTTTTTATAAAGGTTTAGTGGAGGGAATTGTATGCCGCCGCACTGCGATACTATGGATGGGCCGGTTGTAACGGCTGCTAAGAATGCGTTGGAGACGGGGAATGTGAAGCTGATTCTGCCTTGGGCCCCCAAAAGCGCCGAGGCAGAGATAAAAAAGGCGTATGATAAGACGCTGGTTGCCAGGAAGCTCGGCAAGGAGGCGAAGGAGGTCGCTGACCTATGGTTTTTTGAGACTGTCGTCAGGCTCCATAGGACGGGGGAAGGCGCACCCTATACTGGGTTGAAGCCCTCCGGCTTAGACGAGGGTCCGGTGGTCCCAAAGGTCGAGGAAGCCATTGAAAAAGGCGACGTGAAGGATGTGATAAAGCTGCTGAACCGCGCCGTCGAAGAGAAGGTCACTGAAAAATTCAGGGATACCATGTCCAAGAGGAGATACGACCCCAACGACGTGGATTCCGCACGGGAATATGTCGAGTCCTTCCTTGGATTGACGCTGTATTCGCCCCACCTTTATGAGTTCATAAAGGCCGGCGGACACCCTAATGAAGGAGAAGGCGGGCCCAAGCATGGAGGATGAGGCGGAATAGTCCCCCTACAAAAGCATAGCCCTCATAAAATGAGGTACTCGCAAAGACAGGCGCTCTAGATAGCGTCAGCCTACGTATGCTTATTACGTCGCCTATCTGTGGGTGATTATCTTCACGACGTCTCCGTCGGCCAAAACGTGGTCGCGGCCTATGCGTCTTTTTGTTTTGCAGTCTATTGCGCCTATGAATTTGTCGCCTATGTCTGTGTGTATGCGGTAGGCGAGTTCTATTGCAGTTGTGCCTTGCGGTACGAGGTGGCTGTCTGGGAGTATGTTTCCTTGGCCGTCTGATAAGGCGTTTTCGTTTTCCACGGGGTATACGACCATGTATTTTAGCATGTCGAATACGGCGTGGTTCAATATTTGCTGTACTCCTGTTGAGCCGTATTTCTTCAGTACTCCTGTCCTGATGAACTCAAGCGCCTTCTTTTGTTTCTCGTCTGGCGTGCCTTTGATTTTGAAGTCGGAGTCTCCAGGCAGGTACTCTATGACGCCTGCCTTGTCCGCCTGCCTTAATGCGAGTTCGCTTGCTGCGGACACCGGAAATATCCCGTATTTTTCCTTAAGCCCTGGAAGATGTTTGTCTGCTCCGGGAACGTCCGCCTTGTTTGCGACAAGTACTATTGGTTTGCTCATCTTCCTTAGTTCCACTGCGAAGTCGGCGACGTCGTCGTCGCTCCAATCAACGGTGCCTTCGCGGCCCATCTTCAAAAGCGTCGTCTTCACGTGGTGCTCTGAAATCTTGATCCCCGAAAGCACGGCGGAAAACTCCTTCACTATGTCGCCGCTGTCGTATTTGATTCTGCTTTTGATTTTATCCCAATGCTTTTTCACAAGACCAGTAAACCACAAGTCAATCTCCTCCTCCAAAAAAGCAATGTCTTTCTTTGGGTCATGGTCGGCTGCAGGCTCCCCCAACTCGTTGGTGCGCCCGCTAGCGTCCACAACGTGGATGAGGACGTCCGCCGCAGACAAATCGTCGAGAAACTGGTTGCCCAATCCTTTCCCTTCGTGGGCTCCGGGAACAAGACCCGCGACGTCTATGAGCTTGACTGGAGTGAACCGTACTCCTGCGCGGACTACTGAGTTGCGTGCTGCGGCAGTGACGTTGAAGTGGACGCCGGCGTCCGGCGTACGCACGTAACCAACGCCCACGTTAGGCTTGATTGTGGTGAAAGGAAAATTGGCGATTTCCGCCTCGGCCATCGACATAGCCTTGAACAAAGTTGATTTCCCCACGTTCGGCTTACCTACGACTCCCACAATCATTTTTCATTCACCTCCAGGATTTGATGAGAAGTATTGACGCTACAACGAATAAAACGGCTATTACTGCCGCCGCAATCTTCAGCTCCTCAGTCCCCTTCTGAGGCAAATTGAAGCGGTAAAGGGTTCCTCCGCTGGAACCCGCTATTATGTGGCCGTCTTCGTTGTCGAAAGTGAGTATTCTCCCTGTGGTGGGGGTAGTCCAAAGTAATGTGTTGTTGCGTCCGTACAGGTAGAGTCTGTCGTTTAATGTGGATGCCATGGCGTACTGGTCGTTTGATGTTATGGCCACGACGCTGGAATTCAAGTTAATCGAGGAGAGAACAGTTCCGTTCAGAAGCACATGCATTATTTTTCCGCCGCGCGTCCCAGCCAATAGGGAATCGTTGAGCGCGTAAATGTAGCCGACTTCGTCGGCTAAATTCAAATTGAAAATCTGGTCTCCCGACATGTTAAGCGCCACAAGGCGGTCGGCTCCGGTGTACGCCACAATCAAGTTGGGGGTCAACCTCACCGACCTAAGGTAGCTCTCCAAGTTGAAATTCCTGACCAACGAACCGCTTGAAGTCAAATAATAAATCTGACGGTCACCTGCCACAATAACCCCCCCATCTTTGGACGGCGACAAAGCCATCACAGACCCTCCCGCCCCGTACTCCCACATGAAGCGGCCGTCAAGAGAATAAGCAAAAAGGCGTCCGTCCGTTCCGCCCACAAAAAACCCGGTGTCGGAAACGATAAAGCCTTCAGGAAACGCGGGATGAGCACCCAAACGGAGTTTGCCTTGAACCGTGCCGTCAGAAGACATTACGTACAAAGTGGCGTTGGAGGTGACCACGTAAATGAAGCCCCTATAAACTTCGACCGCGGCGGCCGATTCTCCAAGAGACTTAGACCATAGTAGTACGCCGCTGCTGGCGTTGAACTCATATACTCCGCCGTCGGCAGAAACAGCGTAAACGAATCCGTTGTAAACGTGAGCTTCAACCACGCTGCCTGAAAGAGTCTTGCTCCACCCGGGTATTGCGCCCAAGTCGGACTGAGCCGAAACTAAAGGCGAAATGAGAATGATAGCAAAAACCGAGGTAAAAAAAAACTTAATTCCCATCAGCCCACCACCGCGCCCGACACATAAATTTAAGCCTCCCTTGGTTGGATATTTAACTTAGCCCCCATATATAGACATAAGCCAACAACGCCACAGCTAACGAATTGCAACAGCAAGACGGAGCAATATCAAATGTCAATACTAAGGTCCGGCATCCCCGTCCTCCTACTACTAATCGGAATATTCATCAGCATAGTCGGCTACCTGATGGAGTCGACCGTCGTAGCAGACAAAAGCGCATTCGTAGGAACAATAAACCTGACGACCGGCCAAGCACACCAACCAACCAACAACACTGACGCAACAGCAATAAAATCAACCGAAAACGACATGAAAAACGTAAGCCAACTACTCCAAAGATACGGCCTAGCAATAATGATACTTGGCGCAGTAGCATGGGCCGTGCAAGCCGGACTGGAGTACATTCAGGAGAACACATGAACCCTCAGGAAATACAGCAAAAAGACAAGCACATCAACGCATTCATCGCAGTAGACACAGAAGGAAAAGGCGAACCAACAGGCGAAGGAAAACTTTCCGGACGCACAATAGCCATAAAATCAAACATAAACGTCGAAGGCCTGCTAACTTGCTGCGCAAGCAAAACACTCGAAAACTATGTCGCCCCCTACGACGCCCACGTAATAGAACGCATACGAAAAGAAGGCGGCCGCATAGTAGGCATGGCCAACATGGACGAATTCGCATGCGGAGCAAGCGGAGAAACAAGCGCATACGGGCCAACACAAAACCCAGCGGCACCCGGCCGCATACCCGGAGGAAGCAGCAGCGGCTCAACCGCCGCAGTCGCAGCGGGAATGGCGGACTTGGCGCTCGGCTCAGATACGGGAGGAAGCATAAGAAACCCCGCAAGCCACTGCGGAGTCGTAGGATTCAAACCAACATACGGCGTAGTAAGCAGATACGGCCTGGTGGACATGGCAATGAGCCTGGACCAAATAGGCCCCTTAGCCCACACAGTAGAAGACGCCGCCCTACTTCTATCAGTCGTCGCAGGACACGACAACCGAGACGAAACAAGCCTCAAATTAGACAAATCATTCTACCAATTCCACGACAAACTAAACCCAGACCTATCCTGCCTAAAAATAGGATACGCCAAAGAATTCGACGGCCTCATCGCCGACGAAGGCATAAGGGAAGTCATAAATTCCGCAGTAGAAAGGATGCAGGACGCAGGCGCCGAACTAGTCAAAGTGGACCTCCCAAACCTCACCAAAGCGCTCCCCACATACTACCTCAACGTCTACGTGGAATTCTTCTCTGCGACAAGGAAATTCGACGGAAGAAGATACGGCCATAAAATTGAGGACGTCTGCGGCGAGGAAGTTTTGAGGCGGATTCTACTGGGAAGCTACATAAGCAGCAAAGAGTACGCAGGCCGCTACTACCGTAAGGCGCTTAAGGCGCGCAGTCTGATTAGGAAGGAGATTTTGGCCGCTCTTTCCGGCGTTGACGTGCTTGTGGGTCCGACTGTTCCCAAGCTTCCGCATAAGCTTAGTGAGCCGATAACTGACCCGCGCGTTATGTACGCTTACGACGTCTTTACTGTTCCCGTGAATCTTGCTGGGCTTCCTGCGGGTGTTGTCCCGGCGGGGAAGGTGGGCGGTGTTCCTACTGGGCTTCAGGTGATCGGTAAGCCGCTTGCGGACCAGACTGTTCTTGACGTCATGCTCGGTTTCCAGAAGATAAGCCGCAATATTTAGCCCTCTAAACCCATAATTCCACATGGTTCTTGAGTCGCTTGTGGTGCCCGAACAGTGGGAGAAGCATCCGGCGCGAATGTTCTTCATAGGCGTGTCGTACGCCACAATCGGCTTGTTTCTTGGAAGCATGGTATTCGGGAAATACGTGAGTCTGGCCAGCGTCTTCATCACAACCATGCCTCTTGTCGTCATAATGATGCGCGCCATAAGAGACGAGGAGATGCGCGACGTCAACGTATGCGACTTCAAAATATTCTGCATAATGAAGGACCACGCCCGCATAATCCTATTCTTCCTCCACCTATTCGTCGGCATGGTAGTAGCATACAGCTTCTGGTTCAGCGTTCTGCCGGCGGCCTCCGTAAAGACGCTGTTTGCGAGCCAGATAGACACAATTCAGTCTATTACGGGAGACAACCTTATGGTGCAGGGGCTGGCGATAAGCGCGTCGGCAACCGCAAAAGATCACTTCTTCATAATCGTAGTGAACAATCTTAGGGTGCTGTTGTTTTGCATACTTATGTCTTTTTTGTACGGTGCAGGGGCTATTTTCGAGCTCACGTGGAACGCAAGCGTAATAGGTGTCGCCATAGGCGACCTCATAAGGAAGATAATTGTCCAGTGGGGCGGCACGGGGAACCCCGCGTTCCTAGAGTATTTCGCCGCGTTCCCCCTCAGTATGAGTTACCTTCTGCATGGGCTTCCGGAAGTGTTGGCTTACTTTTTGGGGGCGTTGGGCGGCGGAATAATATCCGTCGCAGTAGTCAAGCATCATTTTAGAAGCGAGGAATTCAAGAGGGTCGTGTTGGATTCAGGCGACCTTATCATGCTTTCTGTGGTCATACTTATACTGGCTGCCGGCATTGAAGTCTACGTCACCCCAAACCTGTTCTAAAACATCATCCTTTTTTCCCCCACCTCACAGTATCCTACAATGAAGAAGATGTTGTTTATACTTCTTGCCGGGTCTATCCTCCTGTCATCCGGCTGCATTTCCAGTAAAAATCAAAACCCAACAACAAATTCAGTCCCGCAACTAAATCCCACTACCACCACAATCAAGACGATAGTCATATCTGGAGACAAGAACGTCACTGCAGACGAAACAAACGCAAGCAGCCAGGCAGTCAAAGCGTTTAGTGACGCTATACTAACGGGCAACAAAACAGTCTTCTTCGACTTACTGTCATGCGCGATGATACAGAATATGCGTGAAGAAATAGACCTCTCCGGAGAGGGGGCTCAAAAGCTGGGTAAAGGACTCTCCAATGCGACATTGATAGTAAAATACCAAAACAAGATGGGGTACCAATACGAGATAGACGGCGCCACAAACTCCTTTTACACTGTGCTGGAAAACGGCTCATGGAAGATTGACGGGATTTAGAATGAGTGGCTAAAGGCGCTACCCAACAGGTCGCAAACAAGACACCTGCCGAAGAGCCAACGCAATAAACCTTCCGCCATTCACTTTATATTCTCCTTAGGGAAAATTCTATTCCTAATCACGAAAACAATGAGGTGTTTTGGTGCTAAGCCTTAAGGGTCTTGACAAGATTTTTTCGCCGAAAACAGTCGCAGTATTCGGAGCAAGCAACAAACCAGGGAGCGTAGGCCACGCGCTGATGGCAAACCTATTGGGTCAGGGATTCGACGGAATAATCTACCCCATAAACCCCAAGCGCGAAAGCGTCCAGGGAGTCCACACGTACGCAAGCATAACGGACGTTCCAAGGCAGGTTGATTTGGCCGTGATAGCGACACCCGCGGTTACGGTGCCCGCCGTCCTTGAAGAATGCGGCAAAGCGGGAGTCAAAGCCGCAATAGTAATATCCTCCGGATTCAAGGAGTCTGGTGAAGAAGGGAAAAAGCGGGAGGAAGAAGTCGCCAAGATAATAAAGAAATACCAGATGCGGCTAATCGGCCCCAACTGCCTCGGAGTAATCAACACGCGCCTAAAGCTCAACGCAAGCTTCGCTATCAAAGCGCCGTTGGAAGGAAACATCGCCTTCATAAGCCAAAGCGGCGCAATATGCTCCTCCGTCATAGACTGGGCCGAAAGCCAAGGCATAGGATTCAGCTATCTAGTCTCGGTCGGAAGCATGCTGGACGTGGACTTCGGCGACCTCATAGACTACTTCGGATACGACCAAAAAACCCAGAGCATACTCGTCTACATGGAGTCCATAACGGACGCCAAAAAATTCATGAGCGCAGCAAGCGGATTCGCACGCCAAAAACCCATAGTCATAGTTAAAGCAGGCCGCTACGAGGAAGGGCGCAAAGCGATACTGTCGCACACCGGCGCAATGGCGGGGTTCGACGACGTGTACTCTGCGGCTTTCAAGCGCGCAGGAGTAGTCCGCGTACGGGAAATAGAAGACCTCTTCGACATAAGCCAGAAAATAGCGATGGGGTCGCTGCCGAAAACACCTGAAATCGCAGTCATAACCAACGCTGGAGGGCCCGGCGTCATGGCGACCGACAAGATAATCGAGTCCGGAGGAAAAATAGCGCCTCTAGAGTATGCGACAATAGCGGAACTCAACGGTAAATTGCCTCAAAACTGGAGCCACGGCAACCCAATCGACGTTTTGGGTGACGCCGGCCCAAACGAGTACGGAGCAGCAGTAACCGCGGCATTAAACGACAAGAACGTAGGCAGCGTAGTGGTCATACTCACGCCGCAATCAGGCACAAACCCGACTGAAATAGCGCAGAAAATAACTGAAGTATGCGCCAACTCAACAAAACCCATCACAGCAAGCTTCATGGGCGGCAAAGCAGTGGAGGCGGCAACCGAAATACTGAGAAAAAACAAGATACCCTCATACCACACGCCAGAAAACGCAGTAAAACCCCTGCTTCTAGGATACGAATACGTCCACAACCTCGAATTACTGCACGAAGCCCCAGAAGAACTCTCATCCGGACCAAACCCCGACAAAACCAAAATAGAAAAAACATTCAACGAACACTACGCCACAGGCCAGCTGGTGCTGTCCGAACGCGAATCAAAAGAAATACTGTCCGAATACGGAATCAAAACCACCCCAATGGAAATCGCCAAAACAAAGGCGGAAGCAGTAAAGGCGGCCGAAGAAATCGGCTACCCCGTCGTCTTAAAGATTGAGTCGCCGGACATAACGCACAAAACCGACGCCGGAGGAGTGATGCTCAGCCTGCTATCCGCCCACGACGTCGAAGAAGCGTACGACAAGATTCTCCTAAACGCCAAAGGATACAACCCCAACGCACGCATAACAGGAATCACAGTATCAAAGATGATGAGCACAAGAACAGGATTCGAAGTGCTATTGGGTGCCAAAAGAGACGACGTATTCGGAGAAGTAATAGTGTTCGGCGCAGGAGGAACACTAGTCGAAGTGCTCAAAGACACGGGAATAGGCCTACCCCCTCTTACGCAAACGCTCGCAAAACGCATAATGGAGGAGACAAAAAGCTACAAATTGCTGAAAAACGGCGCCCGCGACCGTAGGCCGGCAAACATTAAGGAGTTGGAGAAGGCTGTGGTGAACTTTTCGCAGTTGATTGTAGACAACTCTGAGATAAGCGAAGTCGACATCAATCCGCTTCTTGCGACACCCGACCAGGTGATTGCGTTGGATGCCCGCATAATACTGGCTAAAGACTGCAGCATACATTCACCCAGCCACCTGTGCATAACCCCTTACCCGACGGAGCTCATAGAAAAGTGGGTGACGAAAACGGGAGAATACGTGACGCTTAGGCCCATTAAGCCGGAAGACGAGTTTAGGGTGAAAGAGCTTTTCAACTCCCTGTCTCCCGAAACAATCCGCCACCGCTTCTTCCGCCCCATAAAGGAGATGACGCATGAAATGCTAATCAGGTACTGCCACAACGACTATGACCGCGAAATTGCGATTGTGTCGGAAAAAGACGGCAAACTGCTTGGCGTATCGCGCATAGTGCTTGACCCAGGCGGAGACGTCGCCGAATTCTCAGTCGTAGTAACAGACGCATGGCAGAACAAAGGCCTCGGAACAAAACTAGTCACAAAGATAATCGAAATCGCCAAAACCAAAAGCATAGAAAGCATTTACGCAAACGCGCTGAAAGACAACCGCGTGATGGTGCATTTGGCGCAAAAACTCGGCTTCTCGGTCGAAAAAAGCGACGCAGCCGACGACTACACGCTCAGGCTAAAATTAAGGTAAAATGACGACCGGCCTGATATTCCACGACGACTACCTAAAGCACAAGCCGCCGGAAAACCACCCTGAAAACCCTCTGCGCCTATCAGCCACAATGGAGCACCTTATGAAGACGCACGTGCTCAGCATGGTAGACCAGATAACCCCACAAGAAGCCAAAACAGAAGACGTCGAACGCGTCCACAGCCTGGAACACATAAACTACATCCGCTGCATGAGCGAAAAAGGGCACGGACGCTTCGCAGTAATAGACCCCGACACATACGTAAGCCCAGAAACATACCACGTCGCACTGCTTGCGGCAGGAGGAGTCATGGCCGCAGGAGAAGCAGTAGTAAAGAAGGAAGTGGAAAACGTATTCGCGCTTGTGCGGCCGCCGGGCCATCATGCGTCGCGCAATCAGGCGACGGGCTTCTGCTTCTTCGACAACATGAGCGTCATGGTGAAGCATCTGCAGGCCAAGCACGGAGTCAAGAAAGTCTGCGTTTTCGACTGGGACGCTCACGCCCCAAACGGCACAATGGGCACATTCTACAGCGACCCCACGGTCCTCAACATGAGCATACACCAGGACCCCAAAAGCTTCTACCCCGGCGTAGGATTCATAGACCAAATAGGCGAAGGAGCAGGCCGCGGTTACACAATAAATTTTCCTGTGCCAGGCGGCACGGGAGACGCGGACTACATTTATTTCATAAACGATTTCGTGGTGCCTTACGTTAGGAAATTCAAGCCCGATTTGATTGCGATAGCCGCAGGCCAAGACAGCCACGCAAGCGACCGAATAAGCCAGCTTAACGTGACTGACGCAGGATACGCCGAGATGACCCGGATATTCATGGAGTTGGCGGATGAATTGTGCGGTGGCAAGCTGGTGTTGGAGTTGGAAGGAGGATACAACGTGCGCACCTTGCCTGTAACCCACAACGCCATAATCTCCACTCTGCTCGGGATACCTCACGACAAAAAAGTGGAGGGAAAGCCGCTGCAGTCAACCCACGACCTGCTTACTCAACTGAAAAACACGCTTAAAACCAAGAGCATATGGGGGGAAGCGCCCGACATGCACGAGGCATCAGAAGAAGACAACACGTGCAAAAGAGCTTAAGCGAACAGATTCACTTTTTTTCCTCCTAATTCCGTATAACATTCATGGCAGTCCGATTGCATAAGGATGAAGACGTCAGAAGCAAACTAGACGACGACGCCTCACAGGCAGCTTTCCGCAAAGTGCTGGAAATACACGAAGCCGCAGGCGCATCGGAAGCCGAAAAAGCCCAACGCAACAGGCAAATAGAAAGAGTCTACGCCCAACTGCCAAACCCCACACCAGTAAGACGGATGGTGGCAGACGAACACAGATACAACGCGATTCTAGAGAAAGCAACACCCGAAGAAAGAGAATACATGCTGTCCGACGCAGGGCGCAGCGAATTCCACACAACCCAACACAGACGCAGAATGGAGGCCGACAGCGTGCGCGGCTGGATGCGCCAGGAAACTGAAACAACAGACATGCTTGTCGCAGCATTCCTCAACCCAAAAGGGCCTGAAGTACGACAAGTAAACACTCACTTCATCACAGGAGGACTACAATCCTACAGCGACTTCTTCGCAGGAATACGATTCAGAGACCCAGACGACGTCAGCTCAAGGCCCAACGACTTCATAATGGACCACACCAGAACACTACTCCGCCGTTTCCCAGAAGGCGACTTCACAGTAGCAGACATAGGATGCGGAGGCAGCCTATTCCTAACAGACACACTCCAAAGATTCATGCTGGGAGTGGAATCCGGAGAGCTCCCTCAAACAGACTTAGACCGACTACGCCTCGTCGGAGTCACCATAACCAACTTCCCAATACTAGAACGCCTAAGGCAGGAGAGAATAGCGGGAGGCCAATACACCGACTTCCTTGAGACCGTGTACGGCTCCACCACCCGCAGGCTCGACCCGCAACTGGCGCGACGGATGCCGCCGTTTCTGGACGTCAAAGACCCAGACACACACGAAAGAGCAAGACAACTCATCGCAGCAATAGACGACCACGTCACCATCCACCGGACACTTGTTACGCACATGACCACAATCCCAGACTCAAGCCTGCAGCTTGCAGTCTCACACTACAGCGCCACAACCACAACGCAATTAGTCCGCACGGCACTAGACACAATCATCCGAAAACTCGCCCCCGGAGCAGAAGCAATGCTCGACTTAAGCCCAAACCAAGGCCAAAGAGGAGGATACGAAGGAGAAGCCGCCTACCTTCTAAGCCACCACTTCACGCCTCTGCAGGAATACTTAGAAGGACTACAAGAACAAGGAGCGATCGCAATACAAACATCAAACCTCACCACCCCAACGCGAGAAGCGGGCATGGACAACAGGTTCGTAATACTAGAAAAGAAATAAGTGACCCGAAAAGAAATCCCCCTCTGCCCAATCTGCGGAAGCCGCGACATAACCTCCCTATCTCAAACCCAAAACTGGGCGAAACAATCAGGAACACTCATGGGCCTCTACACATGCCGCAAATGCGGCCACCAGGGGCTGCCCTTAATTCTCGACTCGGAAGAGGACTACGCCAAGTACATGAAGATTAAGCGCCGAAAATAAATCACAACTTCATCATCTTCTCGTACTCAGAAAAATACTTGCTTATCTCCCTCAAATTAAAGCTCCTTAAGATGCTCTCCTTAGTCTCGCGCCTCAAAAGAAAATCAAAAGACTTCTTAACCAAATCCTCCGGCTCAATGCTCCCCCTGGTCAAAGCAAGCCAATGGTCCTTATCCACCTGAACATTAAAAGGCGTATCCCCAACAGTGACGCTGAAAGACCAACCCCCATACCGCTCCCTGCGGCCTGAAACGACGACGTCGCTCATAAACTCCCTTTTACAGAGCCGCCCTTATAAACCACATAAAAACATCAAGCTTACTTCCGAATGGTAACCTTCAGGAAACCGAATCCTTTAACAGCGCGCGCGGAAATAAGGTTTAACATGAAACACGAGATGGCAACGTTCGCGGCAGGATGCTTCTGGCACGTGCAGGAGGAATTCGACAAGACGCCGGGGGTAATTTCAACCGTCGCAGGATACACCGGCGGAAAAACACCAAGCCCCAACTACAACGAAGTTTTGACTGGAAAAACAGGCCACGCGGAAGCGCTGCTAATCACATACGACCCCTCAAAAACAAGCTACAAAGAACTCCTAAAAGTCTTCTTCAACCTCCACGACCCCACCCAACTTAACCGACAAGGCCCGGATGTTGGAACAAACTACAGAAGCGCCATATTCACCCACAACACAGGGCAGGAGAAGGAAGCCAAGGCGTTCGTCGAGGAGCTGATTAAAGCCGGGAAATACAAGAAACCCATAGTAACCCAAATACAGCCCGCAGAAAAATTCTACCCCGCAGAAGAATACCACCAACAATACTTCAAAAAACACAAAGGACTAACCTGCGACATATAAGCCGGCACGCGAATTATCCTGAATCAAATACTGCATAGCAGCTATGCTCCAACCATCATGCGCATTCATGGCAGTCGCAAGACTCGCCTCCATAAGCGAAAAATCCTCAGCAGTAGGCGTCAACTGGAAACCGGCATTCCTCATAAGATAATAAAACGCCGCAACCTCCCAGCCACTACCCACACGCTGCTTCTCCCTAAGAGTATCACGCATCACAACCTCATCCTCAGGCGAAACATCAACCTTAACGTCAAGCTTCCGCATAAGATAATACATCTCAGCCAAACCCCAACCGTCCTTAGCAGCCCTATACTTCTCAATGCTACTCCTATAAACACTCAAATCAGAATCCTCAGACTTCAAACCCAAATTAGTCTCACGGCCGACATAAATCATCTCCGCAACCCAAAGCCCGTCGCCGCTGGCTCTGGACGCATCAAGAGTCTTTCCGGCAATAACCGCATCCTCCGGAGTCGCCGGCTGCGGATAACCAAGATACTTGAAATAATACAGCATATTGGCGGTTCTGGCGCCGTCACCCTTCTGGCGGACGAGCGAAAGCTGAGCCTTCATGTCGCTTAAATCCTCAGAATCAACACGGGGGTTAGGAGAAATCTGTTTGCCAGACATCAAAAAGAAGCCCGCCCCCAACGCCACGACAAGCACAAGTACGACAATCCTCTTATCCATACGTTAGTAGTATTTACCAGAACGCATTAAAAGCACTACCCTACTCGACCGTACTCTCAACCGCCCCTAAAATAAACCACTCAATCCCGCACAAACCCAAAACGCTTATTCCCCGCAGTCATCTTGACGAAGTGCTTAAGGCTCTTTTGGAACGCCTCCTCGCCATGCCGCCTGCGGGCGACGATGTATGCGACCCTGATTCTCCTGTACGCCTCAGGCATACCCAAAAAATTCTTCCAAGCCCCACCCGCCTTAAGCGCCCTCACAACATCCTTTGGAACAACAAAATCATCTTTTTTTGCAGGATTAAACACGTGCGCAACCGCCGCCAAACCCGCCTTAGTCATCTTCCTACCCGCAATAAGCCGCCTAATACGCTCCCTATTCGCCTGCGACAACACACTACCACGCCTCCTAGGAGTAAACCTCTGCGCAAAACTAAATTCATCAACCCGCCTCACAGTACTATCAATCCACCCAAAACACAAAGCCTCCTCAACAGCATCATTATACGGGACTCTGGGTTTCCCAGAACTCTTCCTAAAATAAACCAACCAAACCTCACACTCCTTCGCATGGTTCCTCCTAAGCCACCCACGCCAACCCGCCCTATCAGAAACAAACAAAAGATTAGTTGGATTCATATACTACTCATAATCTCACTTGAATTTTTGAACTTCAAAAAAAGTGTATAAATCGGTAAGAGTTTTTAGCTCTTTTGTTTTAATTTTTTCCAAGACTCGGAAAATAGCGGCTTGGGCAAGACCGGCTAGACTGTCCAGTTCCATAGTCGACATAAATGTGTCTCCACCATGAACTATCCTAGACCTATGTTCATAAATTTCTTTCATCATTTCATAAATCAACAAACGGCTACGCAAATCATCTGCTAATAACAGGGCCATACGCTCCGAAAGAGTGTTTCTTTTTGGTTCCTCCCCTCTCAAAAAAAGAGATTCTAAAGAAGTAATAATCTTAATAAACCTGTCTGCTTCAAAAGAATACGAGGCTAATTCATAAAATTTATCTGACTTCAGATCATTTTTTCTTTCTTTAATACATTGAACTGACATTGCCTGTCCAAACCAGAATATACTAGTAAGTAATCGTTCCTCTAAATCAGTTAATTTCGGTTTTTTAAGTATGTTACATATAACACCGAAACCCGTATGTTCCATATACATTTTTCTATTGTCATCGACTTCAAAGGGAAATAAAAAACCTGTACGATAATGGCTCTCAACTTTCAGGCCTTTGTCAGTTACCAAATATACGCCGTCCACTCCATTACAGGTGAGCGTTTCTTTAAGTCCAAAATATCTCCGATAAAAGTCATCCCCTCTAACATAAGTGAAGAGTCGAAGAATATTCAACGCTAAAGAAATTTTATTGCGTCCTGCTTCTATTACATACTCTGGGCTACCTTTAATTCTAACGCTCCCGCATGTTCTATTCATTAGCTGATTCTCAATTATATCAGGCGGTTTTTTATTTTTTTCAAGTTTCTTGTCATCTTCAGTAGTACTATCTGGAAACCATTTTGAACAATATGTTTTGTCAAAAACGAAAAATTCAACATCTCCCACATCCAAATTACTCGTAATCTTAAAGTTTTCAATAGGTATAACAACTTCGAAATTATCGACCTTTTTATTTATCTCCGCTTCGAATTCGTCAATCCAACTTTGGATTATCTCCTCTTTTTCTACGTTACCTACATTCAAGGTTTTTTCAGTTAATCTAAATATTTTTTCTTCCAAGTCCTTACTTGAAAAAGAATATCTGATATTATTATCCCCAAGTAAAATTTTGACTGCTTTTGATACCCGCATTACGTCTTCCTCACCATAAGAAAACACCCCGGCCTCAGTATAACTCCTCTTCCATACGTTCGAAACTTCATGAGGCTCAGAAACTTGAAGTAAAATCTTATGAAGTGATTCCTTGTCCACTTTTTCCTCAAATGAATAGCCTAATCACTACTGCTATTATAGTGATCTATTCAATACTAAATCAACAACTACGGAATTATCTTGTTTAGTGGGTATTCGATTATTCCTTCGGCCCCCGCTTTCTTGAGGGTTGGTATTAGTGTTCTGACTAGTTTTTCGTCTATGATTGTTTCCACGGCCACCCAGTCGGGGTCTGTTAGTTGGCTTATTGTGGGGTTTCTGAGTGCTGGAAGAGTTTTGAGTAAGCCGGATAGGTTCTTTTTGGCGATGTTCAGTTTCAAGCCGACTTTTTCTTCGGCCATTATTGCGCCTTTAAGTAGCATTGCGATTTCGTCTATTTTTTGTTTTTTCCATGGGTCGCGGTAGGCGTCTTTGTTTGCTATAAGTTGCGTGCTGCTTTCCATGAGTGTTTCGACTATGCGCAGGTTGTTTGCTTTAAGTGAGCTTCCTGTTTCTGTGACTTCGACTATGGCGTCGGCGAGTTTAGGCGGTTTGACTTCTGTTGCGCCCCAGCTGAATTCCACGTCAGCGGTGATTCCTCTGTCTTTCAGGTATTTTTGGGTGAATTTGACGAGTTCGGTTGCGACGCGTTTCCCCTGCAAATCCTTAACTGACTTAATCGGCGAATCGTTTGGGACGGCGAGAACCCATTTTACGGGCCGCATGTTTTGTTTGGCGTAGACTAGTTCTGCGACGGTTACGACTTTGCTTCCGTTCTCCAATACCCAGTCTTTTCCTGTGAGTCCGCAGTCTAAGACTCCGTCTTCGACGTAGCGGCTCATCTCCTGTGCGCGAATAAGCAAAGCATCGATTTCTGGGTCATTTAGGTCGGGGTAGTAGCTTCTGCTTGCTACCGATACCCTGAATCCCGCTTTGTTGAATAAGTGGAATGTGCTCTCTTGTAAGCTGCCTTTGGGCAGACCAAGCTTCAGTTTGTTTTCTGTCATCTTTATGCTCTTGAATTTGGGGCGGGGGCGCTTAAAAGTTGCTTTCAGACGTTCCTAAGCGACTTAGGCGGAAGCTGCTTAGTCGGCAGGTGCAGTCCAATCGGCAGGTGGGTTTCTTTGTCTATAATCTTTGTTCCGCCAAGCGTCGTATGCTCTATGGCGACTTTATTGCGCAGGTACAGGAATATTGCGGCGACGACAAATACTGCCACGACGGCTGCCGCCAAAAGAATCAATAAAACGCTTATCCCCCCGCCCCCGTTAGGCTTGGGCTTGGGCGTCGTGTTGTTTTGGGTTGTAGTCTGGGAAGCGTTTTGGTTTGAAACGTTTAAAGTAATGTTCTCCTGCGCTGGAGGCGTTATGGGGGCCGTCAGGTTTCCGCTGTATTTGATGTACTTCAGAGGTTTGCCTGCATTTACGCTGGCGTTAAGCGCTTCTTCGTATATGTGGCGGGATACGACGTAGCTTTGCCCGTAAGTTGCCTTCTGGTCTGGGCCTATGTGTTCTATCATGTATCTGTAGAGGCAGTTTGTTGATTCCCTCCAGTCTTCGGGGGTCGAAAGCACATCTAAGTCTATTCTTTCGTCAAGAAGCCTAAGGCATTCGAAGTCTCTGACTTTAGTCTGGTATGTGGGCAGGTAGGCGTCGGCGAGGTAATTGACTCCAATGCAGTACGCTTGGACGCGCAGGCACAACGTCGGCTGGTTTTCGGCTACGGCAAACCATTCCTCCGCTTTTTCACGAAGGCCGCTTACGTTGGCTTGGCCGCAGACGAATTTTCTGACGGGTTGTATTCGTATGGGGCATGTTGTGTAGTCGAAGCGTGTGTTTGTGTCGTTTAGTATGATTTGGGGTGCGTAGGGGAGGATGAAGTAGTCTGGGGAGTTGGTTTTGGTTTTGCATTTTTCGTATGTTTGGTTGTCTTGTGTGAACATGCGGCAGAATGCTTCTGTTTGGTCTGCTTTGAGTGTTAGGCAGTTTATGGCTTCTGTTGTGTTCCAGATTGTTTCGACGGCGTCGAAACAGAATCTGTTGGCGGCGCCGGGCCCCCACGCTGAGGTTAGACTTGAGATTAGTAGAAGTAGTCCTGCGGCAGCAAGTAACCGTCTCATCAAGTAATGTAATTTCTTTGGCATCGTTAAATAGCGGGTTTAGGTGCGGGTTGCGTCTTTCAGTTTTCCGAAAGGCAGTATTGTTCCGTCTGCGTAGGCGTAAGCTTTGAATTCGCGTATGTCGCCTGAAAGAAAAGGCGAAAGCGGTGTTTCCTTAAGGAGGTCGGTTCCTTCGGTGAGGAATGTTATGCTGGGGAGCACAATAAGGCGTTTCCCTTCGTATCTGCCTGTTAGGAAGCATTTGACTAGTTCGGTTCTTACGCCGTCTGAGACGCCTAATGCGGGGTGGTCGTGGCCTATTATTACTATCTCTGATTTTTTGTAGTCGGGGTCGTCGGGTATGCGGTGGCCGTGGGTTATGTATGCGTTTTCTTTTGGGAGGTATTTGTGGTCTGCGGTTTGGATGTTGAGGTCTTTGGTGATTTGGGGTAGCAGGGGGTCGTGGTTGCCGCGTAGCACAGTGATTTTGTGGTCTTTGAGTGCGGCAAAAAGTTGTTTCACTTCCCGCCATTCTTGGGGGCTTACGCTGCCGAACGAGTGTTTTACGTCGCCGTTTAGGATGATTTCTTGGGGTTGGGCTTCTTCGACTGCGGCTGTAATGTGGGATAAAACCTGCTTGTACTGTATGTCCGGCAGGAGCACTCCTGAAGCTCTAAGTTCGCTTTCATAGCCCAACTGGAGGTCGCCTAATACGAGGGTGTTGCTTTCAGTAAGGTGCAGAGTCAGTCCGACCGCTTCTATTCCCTGCGATATTACAAACGGCTTCATCACAGTCCTCCTTTGCGGGATATTCGCACGATTGTGGCCTCATGCATTCTGCGTATGAAGTCGAGGCGGTCCTCCATTTTGACTGCGTCCATGTATCCGCGCGCCACAAGGGAAAGGGCGAAAGGCGAGGGGACATCGGTGTCTATGGTTTCGACGGTTATGCGGCCGCTTCTTAGTCCTTCGACGACTTCCGCGGCGTGCCGCACGTCCATCAAGTCCTCCAAGACTTCCCTGCGCGCCTCGCGCAGTATGCTAAAATCAGGGTTGAGCCGTTGAATGTACCTTAATAGAATCTTGCTGCCAACTTGCTGGCGGCCTGTGCTCATCCTTGTGCCGCGGTATGAGCGCAGTATCATCAGTGCGCGTGTGGCGCAGTGGCGGAATCTCCTCACCAGTACGTCTGTCTTGTCTATTGCGCGCTCCAAAACCAGCCTTAGGTTGCTTTCCTTCAGGTCGTCGAACGCCTGCTGAATCTGCATTTTCCCTTTCCCCGAAAGGTAGAATCCGTTGTCCGACAGCCCTATCAAAACGTCTTTCCCCTGCCTTTTGCTCACAAGGTACGCGAGCGCCCTGCTTAAGACGTCGTTGACGCGGCGTCCGAAGAGGGTGTGGAATACGACGTACCTTTGTCCGAATCCTTCGTAGTATTCGACTATTATTTTGCGGTCGTGGGGTATTTTCGCGTACTTGTATTGTTCCCTAAAGTACCAGTATATCGCTTCGCGGGCGTATTCGTCGACGTAGAGGTAAGTAGAGAGAAACTTCATAACGTCCGCCTTAGGGTCGTCCATCCTTTCGTTCATCAGTCGCCTGAATTTCTGGATTTCCTTTGCGAGTCCGTATGAAAGGGGGAGCATTTCCGAGACCCACGTTGGGACTGTGGGTGGGCCGTCGCTTTCTGTGACTTGCATTGTCATTCCGCGGCTGTAGTTGAATCGGTATAGGTTTCCGCCTAAGACGAATATGTCGCCTTTTTTGAGGCGGGATATGAATCCTTCGTCTACTTCGCCTACTTTTCGTTCGCCCACTTTCACTGTGATGTAGGATTCTTCGGGGATGGTGCCTATGTTTTGGCTTAGTATTGGGCGCGCCATTTTGCCTCTCTTTCCCATCATGCCGGTGTCTTGGTCCCACCATATTTTGGCGTATACGCGGCGTTCTTCAAGGTCCACGTACCCTCCGGACAGGTAAGACATTACGCTGTCGAATTCCTCGCGCGAAAGGTTCCGGTAGCAAAAACTTCTTTTCACCATGTCAAAGACGTTGTCCACGTACTTGCGGTCTTCGATTGCTATGCCGTACAGGTGCTGCGCCAAAACGTCCAAACTGCGTTCCGGGATATCTATCTCGTCCAATACGCCCTCCAAAGCGCACTTCAACAAAACCGCGCACTCCACCAAATCGTCGCGGTCCAAAACCACTATGCGGCCTTTGCTTACGTCGTGGAGGCGGTGGCCGCTTCTGCCTGTTCTTTGCAGTGCGCGGGCAACGCTTTTGGGGCTGCCAAGTAGTATGACGAGGTCTATGTATCCTATGTCTATGCCTAACTCCAAGCTTGTGCTTGAGACTACCACCTTAAGTTCGCCGTTTTTCAATTGCTCCTCTATGTTTTGGCGGTGTTCTGCGGCAAGGCTTCCGTGGTGGGCGCCTATGTTGTCTTTGTAGTTTTCCGGAAACCTCTTCTTGAGTTCTATGACCAGGCGTTCTGTTCCTGCGCGGGTGTTGGTGAATATAAGAGTCGTGCGGTGTTTCTGAATCAGGTCGTCGATGAGGTTGTACATGGCATCTTGAAGCTCGGTCTGAGACGTGTTTATGAGGTCTTTCACTGGAGAAAGCACCTTCAAGTCCAGCTGCTTGAACGCCTGCACGTCCACCACATGGCAGTCCCGCGGCTTGCCTGCTTCGTACCCCGCAAGGTACTCAGCAATCTTCGGCAGAGGGCTAATCGTCGCTGACAATCCCACCCTACAGAAGCGTCCCGCATGCTCCTGAAGCCTCTCCAAAGACAAAGACAAGTCGACTCCTCGCTTGCTTTCCGCAAGAGCGTGAATCTCGTCAACCACAACCCACTTGATGTCCCTCAAATGCTCCTTGAAACGCGGGCTGACAAGCATGATAGAAAGAGACTCAGGTGTCGTAATCAGAATGTGCGGAGGGGTCTCGCGCATCCGAGCCCTCTCCGCCTCAGAGGTGTCGCCGGTGCGCACCATAACCCTTATCCCCAAATCCCGCCCAGAAATGCCTTCCATCTCCGAAAGAGGCTCAAGAAGGTTCCTTTTGATGTCGTTGTTTAGCGCCTTAAGTGGGCTTACGTAAAGGCAGTAGACTTTATCCTCCAATTTGCCCGCCTTAGACTGCTTTATCAGCTCGTTCAAGACGGCAAGGAACGCAGTAAGCGTCTTCCCGCTTCCTGTTGGCGCAGACACAAGGATGTTTTCTCCCCGATGAATCGGCAAAATAGTGTACCTCTGCGGAGGAGCGAAAGAAGTGAACCTACCCTTAAACCAACGCGCGACCAGAGGGTCAAGCTCGGCAATAATCGCCTCATCCGAATCAGGCACCTTAACATAAGCTACCATAGAGTGGTTAAGTGGGCTTTTCATGGATTTAAAGCACTCACCCACCCCCCATTAACCTTTCCCTCTATTTAAAATCAAGAGACCAATCAATTCACACAAACGTTCACCAAAATGACTGAAGGTCGCTTACCATCCGGGGTTCCAGGGCTCGACGAAATGATTGAAGGCGGAATAAAAATAAAATCCGCCAACCTGCTAGTCGGCGGCTGCGGAACAGGCAAAAGCACGATGGCCATGCAGTTCCTGGCAAAAAACGCAGCAGAAGGCCGGTTAGGCGTCTACTTCACGATGGAGGAGGAGCCCGCCGACATGAGGGAGAACTTCAAGAGGTACGACTGGAATCTGCCCAAGCTTGAGGAAGAAGGCAAGCTGATTATCACCCAGACCACCCCCGAGGAAATCGTCAAGCTCATAAGAAACCCCAAAAGCAGTTCAGTAGGCGTCCTACTTGACAAGTACAACCCAGAATGCATAGTAATCGACAGCATGAACCAGGTGGAAATGATGTCCGAGGGACCGTACCTTAGACGCTGGGAAATCCACAACATACTCCAATACCTCAAGGGCACGGGGGCGACAATAGTTGCGACAAGCGAAGCCCGCACAGACCCCTCGGCAGTCACCCAAGAAAACCTTGTGGGCTACACCACAGACGCAGTCGTAATACTATACAACCTGCGCAAAGGAAGCTTACGCCGCAGAGCAATCGAAGTGCTCAAAATGCGCGGAACAAAACACCTAACCAAAATAGTCCCATTCAACATAGACCAAGTAGGCCTACACATAATCCACGGCGAAGAAATAATCTAGTTACTTCCCAATCAACGCCGCCTTCTTAACCATCCACCTGTATCCTGAAGGGCCGGTCTTTACTACGTAAGAATCGGAAACCTCAATTTTACGCGAGAAAAAAGGGGCGTCCAAAACCACCGACTCATATTCCCCGCCTTCGCCGCCAACATGAACCTTAAACTTCCCATTCAACCGGACCAACTCCTCAACAACCGACTCATCAAGCCGACGGCCAGCCCAACTTTCAGTAAAACCCTCGGCCGCAACAGCAGAAAAACGCACGTCAAACCCGCCGCGAATCATGTCCAACAGTAGCATACGGGGGTCCTTATGCCACAAAGGAGTGAAAGACTTAAGGCCTGTTGCTTCTCCAACGCGCTCAAGCCGAGTCCTCTGGTATTCGCTGGCCAACGCCCCCGAAACAAAGCCGTCAACGTCAACCCCATCAAAAGCCTTGATAAGCTCGTCAACCTCATCCTCCTTAACGCCCGAAACATCAACCAACCTATGAGGAAGACCAGATGCCTTAGCCTGAAGAGGCGTCAAGTCCACGCAAGGCACATGAAACATGTAGCTGTCGTCGCGCCCGCTCCTTAAGGTCAGAAGCTCGGCCACATCCCAACCCTGGTTTAACGCCCAATACAGGGCGTAGGCGCTGTCTTTGCCGCCTGAAAACAACACTGAAACTCTCATGCCGGAATTTAATAGGGCGGCAAATCCAAAATAAAAGCAGTAAAATGGACCGCAAGTGCATCCTAGCGAAAAACAATCGAATAGTCGTCAAAGCGGGAACACGCACCCTCACCGACGAAAACCTAAGGCTCGACGAAAAACGCATAGGAAACTTGGTGCGCCAAACAATGGCGCTCAAAAAGGAAGGACACGAAGTCATCATAGTCTCATCCGGAGCCATAGCCGCAGGCATAAGCCAACTGGGACTAAAACACCGCCCCAAAGACATAAACACCCTCCAAGCATGCGCCGCAGTAGGCCAAAGCGCGCTGATGAAAAAATACGACGACCTCTTCGCAAAAAGCGGCCAAAAGACGGGTCAAGTACTTCTTACGCGCGACGACTTCGCAGACCGAGCGCGCTTCCTGAACCTAAGAAACACATTCAACGCGCTGCTCAAAATGGGGGTAGTGCCCATAATAAACGAAAACGACTCCGTAGCGGTAGCTGAAATAAAGTTCGGAGACAACGACACGCTCGCAGCCCAAACCGCGGTAAGCCTCGAAGCCGACCTCCTCATAATGCTCTCAAGCACCGACGGACTCCACACACAAGACCCAACGCGCACCAAAAAAGCGACGCCCATACGAACAGTCCAAGACATCAAGGAAGTCGAAAAACTCGCCGAAGGAAAAAGCCGACACGGAGGAGTAGGCGGAATAAAAAGCAAACTGGAGGCCGCAAAAATAACCATGAAAGCCGGCATTCCTCTCGTGTTTGTTGACGGGAACGCGGTAAACGTGATACTTAAGGCGGCTTCCGGCGAGGAAGTGGGCACTTTGTTCGTGCCCGCAAAAGAGCATTCCGACCGGGACGTATGGATGAGGTTTTCAGGCCGGCCTAAAGGTAAGGTGAGCGTTGATGAGGGAGCTAAGAAAGCTCTTTTGTCAGGCGGAAAAAGCCTTCTTCCTTCAGGTGTGACGGGCGTTGAAGGCTCTTTCAAGAAGGGGGATTTGGTTAGCGTAGCCGATGAGAGGGGCTGCGATTTTGCGCGCGGCATAATCAATTTGGGGCGCAAGGACGCAGATAAAATCAAGGGCGCCCAGACCAAAGACATCAAAGCGCTTCTTGGGGAAACGTCTAAAAAGGAAGTAATCCACCACGACAACATCATTTTACTGTGAAAAGCGACGTCAAATCAAGGGCGAAGAAGGCCCGCGAAGCCTCATGGCAGTTGGCGAACGTGCCTGAAGAGGCGAAAAACAAGGCGCTGAAGGCGATGGCAGACGCCGTCGTAAAAAGGCGCGCAGAAATTCTTTCGGCGAACAAAAAAGACCTTGATGCTGCGCAAACACTCGTCAAACAAGGCAAGCTGTCTAAGGCGCTGTATGACCGCCTAAAGCTGTCTGAAAGCAAGATAGGCGCCATAGCAGAAGGAATACGAAGTGTAGCCCGCCTGCCCGACCCCACAGGAAAAACATTATCCTGCACCGAACTCGACGCAGGACTAACCCTCTACAAAGTCACAGTCCCCATAGGCGTCCTAGGAATAGTATTCGAGAGCCGCCCAGACGCCGTACCCCAAATAGCCTCCTTAGCCCTCAAAAGCGGAAACGCAGTGCTAATGAAAGGAGGCCGCGAAGCAGACGAAAGCAACAAAACTCTCGCCAAAATACTCGTTGAAGCGGCCGCGTCAGTCGCGGAAATACCCGACGGCTGGCTTCAAGTTCTCACATCCCGCGAAGAAGTCGCACAGTTGCTGGCCCTAGACGAACTCGTGGACTTGATGATTCCGCGCGGAAGCAACCAGTTCGTCAAACACATAATGGAGAACACAAAAATACCTGTTCTCGGCCACGCCGCAGGACGCTGCCACATGTACGTGGACGCCAAAGCCGACCTAAAGATGGCGGAGAACCTGTGCGTGGACGCCAAATGCCAGTACCCCGCCGTATGCAACGCTACGGAAACCATTCTCGTCCACAAAGACGTCGCCAAAAAATTCATCCCTACATTAGTCAAAGCGCTTTCAGAAAACGAAGTGGAAATAAAAGGAAGCACGCAGGTACAAAAAATCGGCGGCAAAAAAGTGAAACCAGCCACCGAAGAAGACTACTACACAGAATACAACGACCTCAAAGTCAACATCAAAACAGTCCCATCACTTACGGAAGCAATAGCCCACATAAACAAATACGGAAGCCACCACACAGACGCAATAATAACCGACGACAAAAAAGCCGCCTCAACATTCCTAAACCAAACAGACTCCGCAAGCGTAATGCACAACGCAAGCACACGATTCGCAGACGGATACAGATACGGACTAGGCGCCGAAATAGGAATATCAACAAACAAAATACACGCCCGCGGCCCAGTAGGACTAGAAGGCCTAATAATCTACAAATGGATTCTAAAAGGAAGCGGCCAGAAAGTCGCCGACTACGTAGGGGAAAAAGCCAGGAAATACGTTCACCGCCCGCTTAACCGGGCATGGAAGCCTTAAGCCGGTGCTCGCCGTGGACTACTCTGCCGTCCCAGTCGTTGTGACGCAAAAAAGCAAGCGTTCTTCTTCAGCCTGGTTTGACCCTGAAGAAGGCGTAATCAAAGTGATATTATCCAACCGGCTTCCTAAGGCGGAAGCCGAGAAAGTCGCCGCAACGCTTGTTGAGCGCGTCAGAAAAAAGCTCGTCCGCCGAATCAGAGTGCCCCCAAGACGCCGCGTATACGAAGACGGCGAAGCGATACGTTCAGGCGGAAAATGGCTCATCCTATCCATAAAGGAAACCGAATTCAGGAAGCATCCGGCCGCCCGCATTGAAGGCAGCACACTCCTTGTCGTGCTTCCGTCTGGCATGCATTATCAGACTCAAAGAAGAGCTGTTTCAGCGTTAATCCGTGAGCATTGGGCGAAAAGCGAATATGCGCGGCTTCTACTTTTGGCCGACGAAATAAGCAGGAAATATTTCAACGCAGAAACGCCCATAGAGGACGTTGAAATAACGCGTCAAAACACTCGGTGGGCGAACATTTGCCGCGACAGAATAGTCCGCCTTTCTGTGCGCGCACTGTTTCTGCCCAAAGACCTTCTTGAGTACCTTATGGTGCATGAGCTGGCTCACCTTAAGGCGGGATTGCACGCTCAACACGGGCCAGGGTACCGCCGCGCTCTGGCGGAAGCTGAACCTGACTGGCGCAAAAAAGAAAGGGAACTTGCCGTATGGAGCCACATAGTGCCAGTGCACGATTGATAAACTTTTTACCTGCTCCAAACCATAGTACCTCATGGAATCCGGCTGGCTTTTGTTCGCCCTGCTTTCCGCGATATTTGCCTCTCTCGTCGCCATATTTGGGAAAGTCGGTCTCCAAGGTGTTGACTCCAACGTTGCGACTGCGGTAAGGGCGGTAATTATGGCGCTGTTTCTGTTGGGCGTTCTTCTGCTTCAAGGTAAGTTGGGCGAAGTTTCAGCTGTAACCTCAAACTCCGTGGCGATGAAGTACATAGTATTATCTGGAGTCGCCGGGGCGCTTTCGTGGCTCTTCTACTTTCTGGCTTTGAAGCTGGGTAAGGCGTCGCAGGTAGCTCCAATAGACCGCCTGAGCGTAGTATTCACAATAGTACTTGCCGCAATTCTCCTCGGTGAACGAGTCACGGCTAAAATAGCAGTCGGAGGCCTTTTAATCGTCGTTGGAGCGCTTATAATTGCGCTTGGTTGAATACCGGTTATTCGCCCAAGTTACCGGCAGTTAACTTATCGGGGTTTCGCATTTGCAGGTCGCCGATGCGGACACGAAGTTGTATATCCCTCCAACTGGTCCTCCGAGCCCTACGGGGTCTACTTTGCAGGTGAAGTCACTTACTTCCTTGACTTTCTGCTGGCTACACCCGCCTGTCGAGCCGCTGAACGTCGATCCGTCCACCCACGCCGCTGGGTTTGATGTGCAGGCGACGGCCTTCAAAGACCCGCAGAAGTCGAATGTCGTCTCACCCGCCCAACCGCCGGCGAACTTCCAGTCGCCGCTAGCAGCTGGGTGGCAGATGTTGGCGTCAAAATTGGGTGGGCCGCCGAAATAGTTGCAGTTGTGAGATGGGCCCTCATAAGCGCAGCTAGCCTTTGCGTCGCTTATGGTTGGTGCTGGAACAAATCCAGTGCAATAAGGTGGCGGTTGATATGCAGTGATTTTATCAACGCATTCATCGTAGCAGTCGCAGCAGTCCTTCCCTGTTATTGCGCCGTTGGGGGAAGAATTTTTCCTTCGACATCTACAGGAATCTTTGACTTGCCAGACTTTGAGTGTATACAATGCTCCGCAAAGTTGAGTGCAGTCGGAAAGTCGGGTACCTGAGGCGCAGATGGTTTTTGCTGCCTCCTCTAAGCACTTCTTCTGGGGGCCTCCTTCGTTCAGCATCTCATGGCATATGTTGTCTCGTGGGTGGGGGCATTGATGGCCGTTCTCATGAATCCAGATACAGCACTCCTCTATTTTAGTGGCTACTGAGGCTGTGGAATACGGGGGGTTTGTCAGCACCCAGTCTGCGCAGTCGAAATTGTTTATGTACGCCCACGGCTGAGTCCAGCCGCTGGTGAATCCGAGGTTCGTACAAGTACTGGCTTTTAGGTGGGAAATGCAGTCATTTGGGGGGGTTATCGAAGCGCACGCTGGATACTGCGGGCAGAAGGTATCTGCGTCGCATTCTATCGTGACGCCATTGGGGCAGTTGTCTGTGCAAAGCCCGATTATGTTGGGGAAGTAGCCTCCAGATGAGGTCGGTGCTAGCGGCGTTGCCGTCGAAGTGGGGGAAGCTGTCTGCGGTTGTTGAGTTGCGGGTTGGCTTATTGCTGCGGGGGGTTGGGTCGTCGTGGGTAGTCTGTTCTGGATTGATGTCGTAGTAATGGCTTGTGGGAGCGCGGACGGATTAGGTTGGGTCATAAAAAACCCGAAGGTGCTGGAGGTCTGCCCGATGAGGAGGGCGGCAAAAAGCAGGAAGGACGAAAGGAGCAGTACCTTATTGAGCGAATACTGCCGTGTTCCGTCAGCCATGTTAATGATACGGCAATATGCTAATTAAGCGTTGGCTGCGGGTTTTTATTAACACTCAAGGTAAATACAGGACGGCAGGTGATGCGTTATGGCTGCAAGAAAAATCGTCGAGGGCGTCTACTGGGTTGGTGCCGTAGATTGGGACAGGCGCATATTTGACGAAGTAATTCCTCTTCCTGACGGCACAAGCTACAACTCATATTTAGTTAAGGGAAGCGAAAAAATCGCCCTCATAGACACAGTAGACCCAACTAAAACAAATGAACTCATAGGAAACCTGAAGGAGGTCGGCGTCAAAAAAATCGACTACATCATAGCCAACCACGCGGAACAAGACCACTCCGGCTCCATCCCGGAAATGCTGAAGCGCCATCCTGAAGCCAAGGTGGTGACGAATGAAAAATGCAGGGGAATGCTCATTGACCTCCTGCACGTTCCAGCAGAAAAATTCATCGTCGTCGAAAACCACGGCACCCTAAGCCTCGGAGACAAAACGTTGGAGTTCATCCTCGCCCCGTGGGTCCACTGGCCTGAAACAATGTTCACATACATAAAAGAAGACAAAATACTTTTCACGTGCGACCTGTTCGGAAGCCACCTCGCGACAAGCGACCTGTACGCCAAAGACGAATCGAAAGTTTTGGAAGCGGCGAAACTATACTACGCAACCATAATGATGCCCTTCAAGACTCTCATAAGAAACCACATTAAAACAATAGACTCAATTGACGTCCAAATCATTGCGCCAAGCCACGGACCCCTCTACGACAAACCCCAGTTCATACTAAATGCCCACCGTGAATGGGCCTCCGACAAGGTGGAAAACGCGGTGGTAATACCTTACGTGTCTATGCATGCTAGCACTCACGCGATGGTATGCCACTTGTCTGACGCTTTGACGAAGAGAGGAGTAAAAGTCTACCAATTCAACCTGATGAAAACGGACGCAGGAAAACTTGCGGTCGCCTCAATGGACGCCGCAACAATAGTAATAGCGACCCCAACATTCCTGGGGGGACCGCACCCCACAGTCGCATACGCGGCAATGCTACTTAACGCCCTCAAACCCAAAACAAAATACGTCGCAGTCATAAACTCCTACGGGTGGGCAAGCAAAACCCCCGAACAAATCGCCGCACTAACGCCAGCCATAAACGCAGAAAACATAGGCGCAGTCTCAGTCAAAGGCCACCCCACTGAAAAAGACTACGCTGCACTTGACGCCCTCTCTGACACAATAGCCAGAAAACACAGGGAAGCCGAGATTGTAAATTAAATATTCAGTTTCCCTGCGAACTCCTTAACTTTCGCCGAATACTCTCCGTCCGCAACCTCCTTAGTCCTCAACGCAAGAAAGGCCGCCGGTTTCATTTCGGCGATGAGTTCAAGTTCTTTTAGGGGTTTTTCTTGGTTGTTTCCTCCTTGCGTGATTAGGAAGGCGTTTTTCCTTATTTTCCCTTTGTTCTGCTCTATGTACGTCCGCGCAGCGGGCGTTGGGAGGTCTGCCCACACAGGTGTCGCTACGACTACGAGGTCGTAGTCTGCTGGGTTTTTCTGCGTCCTGATTGTAGTCTGCTTTTTGAGGAAAGCGTCTCTTCCGCCGGTTATGTAACCCAGAGGGCCGCCCCTGTTTTTTTCGTCTATTATTTCGTCTAAGTCTGCGGAAAGTTCTTTGGCGACGGCTTCAGCCACCTTCTTAGTAGTGCCAGTGCGCGAGTAGTACGCTACAAGCGCCTTCATGGCTCTTACCCTGCGTGTTTTTTCGCCTGCGTATGCTGCCTGCTTGTGGATATGGCGTATGCGCCTGCAATCAACGAAATCAGGTATAGTACGTAGACTGCGTTTCTGTTTAGGATGTGGACTCGGACGTCAGGCACTTTTCCGGAAGTCACGAGGTAGTGTGTGAAAGAAACTTGCTTACCCAAAGACGGCAGCTGCAGTTTCACCGGCAACACGCCTTCCCTGATTGGAACCGCTATGTTACCTTCTTTGCCTCCAGTCGAAAGCATGGCTATGTTTCTCCCCAACGCTTCGGGCATAGGCGCCTGAGAGACGGTCGCATAATCCAATCCCTTCTCATACACCACGGGAGGTGAAGTTCCACCATCAAAAACTCCGAGAGCGGCAAAAAGGAATCCTCCAAGCACAATGACTGCGGCAAAACCCACAACTAAAACCACAAGAGCCGCCGCAACGTACTTAAGGCGCTCGTCCTTGGGCATGTGCCTGCGGGCAATCAATGCGACTGTAATAAGCAGCATCAGGAGGAATATTCCTCCGTCAAAAGCGGCAACACCCAATGCGGCAACAATGTACGCGAAGGTGAACACGGCACTCCTCCGGTAAGCGTAAGCGATTAATCCAACGACAACTACGAAAGCCACTACCTCCTTAGCTGTAGGCAGTTCGCTTCCTCCTTCGGCGCCCTCAGTCCACAAAACAAAAAAGTCCTTGGGCATATAAACAGTGGTTCTCCGCTGAGTTTCAGGCATGTCGGTTTCAGCACCCGGAACATCAATAGTATCCACGAAACCGAGCGGGTCCCTCGACATGAAATACAAGTAATCAAGACTGCCATAATTTTGCTTAGGCAGAGCCAAAAACAGCTTACCCCCATCTGTCGTCAACTTCACGGGACCGCTTCCTGTCGCCGCATAAAGCGGCTTTCCTTTGTTCTTCATCTCTAAATAATCCACCCCAGTGTTAGCATAAGACAACACCAAGTTGCCTAACACGCTACCCTCACTGGTGACCGCTATGATATGCTGCGCATCACTAACGCTTGCGGCCAAACTAGGCGCGAGCTCCAGTGTCTTAACTGAAACCTTAATGAACTCGTTGTCTGCCGCAAGGAACACGCGGGCATTACCATATGAAGGCGGAATGGGGCTTTCAGACACGTCAAGCTCCTTGGCGGCAGTAGAAACAGTAATCTTCTTCTCAGGGTCGCTTTCCACAATAACATGGTGGCGGCCGTCTTTGAGCGGCACCGTCAGTTGGTCTGTGTTGGTGAAGAATCCGTCTATTGTGACGGTTGTTTTGTCTCCTGAGATTTCTATGCGCAATGTTTTTCCTTCCTGCTTCCAGTCTAGTATTCCTGTGCCTTCCACTGATTGTACTGTTTCGCCGTTTATGAGCGGCATGTTGAGTGTGCCGAATGCTTCCCCGTAGCTTGTCAAATCAAGGCGGTACTGGAACGTGTTTCTTTCTGCGTAGGTGAACTTGAATGCGCCTTGCACTGTGCGGGCGCCTGTTTTACTGCGTTGCAGGACTACGGTTTCGCTTATAGCGCCAAACCGTTCGCCGTCAACCGCGTAACCTCCTGTCAAATCGAACTTAAGGTGGTTTATGGGTCCTGGAACGAAAACCGATTCTTGGCCAGGTTTCCTTAGAATAAGTTCCCCCTGAATCTTCATGGGGCCTGTGGTGTTTGTTATGAAGAAGAATCCTTTGGTGTCGAATGCTACTGGAGTCTGAACCCGGTTTACTAATACGTTCCTGACAAGTACGTCTTCGCCTCCCCCAAACAAGTAGACTTTGACGTTTTCCCCGCTTATGACGTCTCCCGTGCCAGTGAAAGACAAATCGTTTCCTGAGAGGTCGCCGGACACAGTAACTTCATCTAACGTGTAAATCTGCGGGGCCGTCTCGTTAACGACGATAATTTGCACAGCCGAGGCAGGTAGCATAGTCGCAATCAAAATGAATCCAAGCGCTAAAGCGGCGAACGCTTTTATTTTCATGGTTACCTCATCTACATCTCCGTTTAAAACAGGCTGGCGTTTATTTCGGCGCAAGCCGAATTACATTCGATGCCGCTTACTCCATTCCACTTCGGGCCGGCGCTCCTTCTGGCATTGCTAATCTACCCTGCGGGAAGCATCGCAGCATTCGCATTAGCCTCAGTTGCGCCAGACGCAGAACACGTAATCCATCTGGCGCGCGGCGAACCCTTCTACCACACAATACTACACAACGTACCAGGAGCGATAATTTCGGCGGCAATAATCGCGGCAGCAGTATGGAATCTTCGCGCCCCCCTGATGCGAATCCAATCGGCCATTCACCTGCCGCAAAAATACACTCCAAAAGGCGTAGCTGCGTCAGCGCTAATTGGCTCATTAAGCCACATACTGCTCGACGCAATACTCTACCCTGAGATGCCTATCCTTTGGCCTTTCAAAGGAAACCCTCTGCTTGGCATTCTTCCTTCAGAGCACGTCTACGCTTTGTGCGCCACGACTTTCCCGGTGGTTATATTCCTCTACGCATATAGGGTGATAACCAGACGATGACTACCGTAGGATTCCTAGGTGTAGGACGCATGGGAAGCGCGCTCATCAGCGCTTTCTGCGACAAAAAGCTAGTTGCTAAAAAGGACGTATTAGCATACGACCCCCGCCCTGAAGCGGCAAAAGAACTAAACATTCAAGCCGCCGAAAACGAGGCGGAGCTTGTGAGAAAAAGCGACGTGGTATTCCTCTGCGTCAAACCCCAAACGATGGAGGCTGCGTTATCAGCAATCAAAAAAGAAAGCGGCGGGAAACTATTCGTAAGCATCGCAGCAGGCATAACAACCGGCTACATAGAAGGACGCCTAGACAAAGCCGCCCGCGTAATACGCGTCATGCCGAACACCCCCGCAATGGTGGGGTTGCTTGCCGCAGGCTACGCCAAAGGAAAACGCGCAACAACCGAAGACACAGATTACGTCAAAAAACTGCTCACAGGAATAGGCGTCGCAACAGAAGTACCAGAAGACCAACTAGACGCAATAACCGGCCTATCCGGAAGCGGACCAGCATACGCCTACCAATTCATAGAAGCAATCGCCAAAGCAGGCGAAAAACAAGGGTTATCCTACAGTGAAAGCTTGAAGCTCGCAGCGCAAACCACAAAAGGCGCAGCCGAAATGATACTGTCCACGGGGAAAACGCCTAAAGAACTCACCGACATGGTAGCAAGCCCCGGCGGCACGACAATAGAAGGCCTAAAAGTCTTAACCCAAAGCGACTTCTCAAAGATAGTCGGGGATACTGTCGCAGCCGCAACAAAACGTAGCAAGGAACTTAGGCGTTAGGGCTCATTACACCCAATAATGTTTCGCTGAAGATGTCCGTTTTAATCGCCGCCGCTCCGCTGCTGTTTCTCCTGCTGCTGATTTACGCATTGTGGGGCGTAAAAGCGCCTGATATGCCGCCAACGCAAAAAGCTCCGCTAAAGAGGATACCTGAACTGGATTACATACGGGGGATTGCTATTCTCGCAGTCATACTGATACACTTCCCCTCCGGACTCACGCCTTGGCTTGGTCAATGCGTCTTTTCCGGCTGCTCTCTTGAATGCGACGCCTACCTGACTGAACGACTGGAACAATGGGCAGTACCCTTCTTTTTCATCTGCTCGGGAATCGCGCTGATGCTTCAGCAGAGGACTGGAAAATACTCGTCTTTTGGCCGGTACTTTATGCCGAAAATTAAAAGAGTCTTTTTGCCGTACGTTTTCTTCTGCGCCCTTGTTTTCGCAAGTACTCCCAACAAGTTTAACCTCGCGTCTGACGGGCTCATAAAGACGTTTAAGGCCTTCCTCCTGGATACAGCTCAGGGGAATCTGCTGGTGTACTACTTCATTCCCCTGCTATTTACGGCCTACATCGCGTTCCCCTTTTTCGCCAAAGCGTTTGATAGAACCCCTAAATTAATGGTCCCCCTACTCCTAACGTTGTTCTTGCTATCCCGTTTGGATTTGAGTTCGCAGATGTTTCCGCCTTCAGTCATCCTGACTCTCACAATGTTCTTCCTGGTGTTCGGGATGCTCATAAGCAGCCGACTAGCAACGCCAAACACAAAACGTTCGACAACAACAATAAACACCCTCACCATACTATTTTTTCCCCTGTTTGGCGTCTACGGAATATGCTTTGACAGATGGTACCTGATAACATACTCCGCGCTTGTTTTCCTTGCTACGCTGCACTTCCTGCAAAAGCACGGAAAACTTATCCCAGCACCCATCCTAAAATCTCTGTCTTTCCTGGGTGAAAACAGCTTAGGCATATACCTTTCCCACGTAATCTTCCTAAACTACCTGCGCGACGCCCACTACATAACCTCCCTCACATCCGCCACAATAATATACGCCGTAATACTCGCATTAAGCGCGGCCACAGGATACCTAGTCAACAAAATAGTTAAGGAAATAATGTAACCCGCGACAGCGGCAGCAACAAAAAGAAACAAAGAACTCAATCAAACTAATAAAGTAACCCATCCCGTACCATACGCCGGAGAAAAAAACATTGAACAACCCCAATATACTTGAAATACTAGCTGGTTTGGCGTCACTACTCATATTTATCTCCTCAACAGCCGCACAAATCCTACTGTTGCTAATCATAGACCGGCCGCTGCTCTTCATAACCCCTGCAGTACTCATACTACTGCTGACTGCAATATCCTCATTTCTAATCGGCCTAAAGAAAAAAGGCGACGTAAAAACGATAAGCATTACGGTTGGACTAACCTACGGGCTACTCACATTCTCCGCACTCTCCATCTTCTCCCTCATGCTCTCACTCGTCGTCCTCGTATTACTCTCACTGGGAGGAAGCGGCTCCCAGCTTGAAGGAATGTTCATCACAGCAGCTGCATTCACCGCATCAACAATATGCATCACACTCCCCGTCACCCTCCTAACCAGCGCAACCGCCGCAGCCTCGACCGCAGCAGCCATGAAACTTCTTCTAAAAACACATAAATAACCATTAGCCTGATATATCCCCTATCACCGCCTCCGTAGCTCAGTGGTAGAGCGACTGACTCGTAATCAGTAGGTCGGGGGTTCAACTCCCCCCGGGGGCTAGCGGCATATTTTTTTCCTCACCCCTATATCTTCGTATGAAATTCATTTTGGTGCGGCACGCGCAGACGACCGCGAACACCAAGTCCGTGATACTCGGAGGAAAAGAGGGCGGCGAGCTGTCGCAGCGCGGACTGCGGCAAGTCAAAGTCCTCTCTGCGCGACTTTCTAACGAAAAGTTTTCAGAGGCCTACTGCAGCCCGGCCAACCGCGCGCGCCAAACCTGCGATGCAGTCCTTGCGTGTCATGATTGCAAAGTAACCTACTGCGATGAACTGAGGGAGATTGACATGGGCGAGCTTGCGGGATTAAGCCACGAGGAAGCCGACGCGAAATACCCCAACATCCTACTTGACATATTCGAGAATCCACAGCAGAAAATTCCCGGCGGAGAAAGCCTCATTGACGTACAAACACGAGTAATGCCACTAATCGAGAAGATGGCGCAGAAACCAGGAAACCCAACAATATTAGCAGTAGGCCACAACGTGGTGAACCGCGTCATCCTCTCCACGCTGCTGGGGCTGCCTCTTGACAAATGCAAGAACATAAAGCAGAAGAACGCCTGCTGGGCGCTTTTGGACGTGAAACCAGGGTTCGCGCAAATATACACTCTAGACAACTCCATACACTCGACGCAGTGACCCAACACGCCAAACTAAATTCTCGGAATAAAAGGAGACACAAAAGCAAGCCAACAAAACGCATAAATACTCATTCCTCCTCATATAATCCTCTACCAGCCGCCTCCGTAGCTCAGTGGTAGAGCGACTGACTTGTAATCAGTAGGTCGGGGGTTCAACTCCCCCCGGGGGCTTTAGACTATCTGTAGTTTTCTAATTTCTGTTTCAGTACGAATAGCATCGTCCGTCTGTTGCAAGGTAGTATCCTGGGTCGCAGCTTAGGCATCGGCCGTAGTAGCATATTGAGCCGGCTATGCAGTATGTTCCGCTGTTGCCGCATTCTGGGTGGCATAGGTCGTCGTTGCCGAGGATGTAGCCGGAGTTGCAGCTTTTTTCTGAGTAGCATCTGCCGTCTGTGCCTAGGTAGTATCCGGCGTTGCAGGAGAGGCATCTTCCGTTGTAGCATTGGCTGTCTCCTGTGCAATAGGTTCCGCTGTTTCCGCATTCTGGGTGACACAAATCGTCGTTGCCTAGTATGTACCCTGAGTTACAGCTTTTCTCTGAATAACACCGCCCGTCTGTTCCTAAGTAGTATCCGGCGTTGCAGCTTACACATCGCCCATTATAGCATTGCGAATCGCCTACGCAGTATGTTCCGGAATTTCCACATTCAGGATGGCATAAATCATCTTCCCCCAGAATGTATCCTGAATTACACGTTTTTTACGGATAGCATCGGCCGTCTGTTCCTAGGTAGTATCCTGGGTTGCAGCTTATGCAGCGGCCGTTGTAGCGTTGGCTGTCTCCTGTGCAGTATGTTCCGCTGTTGCCGCATTCGGGGTGGCATAAGTCGTCTTCTCCCAGAAGGTATCCTGATTCACAAGTTTTCTCAGAATAGCACTTGCCGTCAGTCCCCAAGTAATACCCTGGGTCGCAACTAACGCACCGACCAAAATAACACTGCGAATCCCCAGTGCAATACACCTTCTCGAGGCCGCATTGTTTGTGGCATAGGCCGTCTTCTCCTAGGACGTATCCGTAGTCGCAGTTTTCTTCTTCAGGGTAGCATTTTCCGTCTGTTGCTAGGTAGTATCCTGGGTCGCAGATGAGGCATTGGTTGTTGAGGCAGATTGAGTCTCCTGTGCAGTATGTTCCGCTGTTTCCGCATTCAGGGTGGCATAATTCGTCTTCGCCAAGTAGGTATCCTTTGTCGCAGGTTAATTCGGGGTAGCATTTGCCGTCTGTTCCCAGGTAGTATCCTGCGTCGCAGATGAGGCATTGTCCGTTGTAGCACATTGAGTTTCCTGTGCAGTATGTTCCGCTGTTTCCGCATTCGGGGTGGCATAGGTTGTCGTACCCGTAAATGTATCCGTCCGGGCAGAGGTCGTCGTCTTCGCCTCAGTTTTCAGGGTGGCAGAGTCCGTATGAAACCAGGTAGTATCCTGCGTCGCAGGTTAAGCATTGGCAGTTGTAGCAAACTGAGACCCCAGTGCCGAAGGTAACAGTGCCGGTGTCGGGGAGGGATAGTTTGTCGTACACGGAGAGGTATCCAGCCGGGCAGGAGTCGGGTGCGGGTGCGGTTT
>CABMCB010000063.1 GCA_902384455.1 uncultured archaeon | reverse complement strand
ATGCCCAACCTGCTCAGACGGAATACAAAACCAAGGAGAAACACAAACAGACTGCGGAGGACCAAACTGCAACCCATGTCCAATAAACTGCCAAAAAGACAGCGACTGCGGACTAAACCACAGAAGCGACCCGTACTGCGACACAGACAACCAGCCTTACGTTGACCACGTGAAATTTCGATGCGAAAGACCCGGCACCGCCAAATCACACTGCGTCAAAGAAAAAACCCAAGAGCAGATAGACTACTGCGGACCGTTCGACACATGCATTCAAGGCGAATGCATAGACAACGACAGACTTTACAAAGATGTCTGCCTCAGAAAAGACTGCTGCAGCACAGACCCCGACAAATACTGCGAAGACAAACCCCTAACTGAGATGAAGTTCTTCAAGACGTTCTAAACCAACCCCTTTAAAGCCGCCGCGCACAGGAAATAAACTGTGATTCTCTCAGAAACCAAAAGCATCTGCCCAACATGCCTGAAAGTAGTAGACGCACAAATAGCCGACATAAACGGCAAAATAATCCTACAAAAAAACTGCCCCCAACACGGACAATTCAAAGACGAATACTGGGGCGACACCAACCACTATAAGAGGATAATACAATACAGCAAAAAAGGCACCCCACCCGCAAACCCAAAAACAAAACGCGACAAAGGATGCCCAACAGACTGCGGCCTATGCAACGAACATGAGACGCAGACCGTCCTTGGAGTCGTCGACGTGACAGACCGCTGCAACCTCAGATGCCCCATCTGCTTCGCCAAAGCAGGAGAACACGAAAAGAAAGACCCGACTAAAGAAGAAATAGAAAAAGCCCTCGACGCACTCCGCAACACCAAACCAACTCCAACGCTTGCAATACAATACAGCGGAGGAGAACCCTCAACAAGAGACGACCTGCCCCAACTGGTGAAACTCGCAAAAACAAAAGGATTCCAACAAGTAATAGTAAGCACAAACGGCCTGCGCATCGCAAACGAACCTGGATACGCCAAAAAACTCTGGAACGCAGGAATGAATGTCCTCTACCTGCAATTCGACGGACTCGAAGACGGGATTTACGTGAAACTTCGCGGGAAACCTCTTTTGAAAGAAAAAATCAGGGAGATAGAAAACTGCCGCCGCGAAGGATTCCGACACATAGTTCTCGTTGTGACTTTTGCCAAAGGCGTGAACGACCACGCGGTAGGAAGCATAATACGCTTCGCAATGGAAAACAAAGACGTAGTAAGAGGAATAGTCGTGCAGCCGGTCTCATACACAGGCCGCGCTAAGATGGGAGAGCGCATAACAACTTACGACTTCATTTCTCTTACTGAAAAGCAGACTAATGGGAAGATAAAAAAAGAGGACTTTCTTCCCCTCAACTTGATGGGCGTCGTCTACAGTTTCATGAGCCACGTCAACAAGAAGCCTAAGCCGGATATGACGTTCCACCCCTGCTGCGGAATGGGGACGTACCTTCTTTCCACACCCAACGGATACGAACCCATAAACAGGGTGCTGCCCGCGCAAGAACTATTAAAAACGCTTGAAGACTACATTGAGGCATCCGAGAAAAAAGACTCAAAAAGAAGGGCCGTCTTATCGCTTACGCTCCTTAAGCAAATCGCCCTAATCAAGCACCCCCTACTCAAAAAGCAGCTGGTTGAGGCTCTTTTGAAGCGCTCGTACAAGCCGCTAAAGAAAGTTTTCCTCAAAGAAGCAGTGTTCGTCGGCTGCATGCACTTTATGGACCCCTACAACTTCGACTTAAGCCGGGTAAGGAAATGCGGAGTGCACTATGCGACCTCCGACGGGAGACTTATTCCTTTTTGCAGCTACAACGTGTTTCATAGGAAATGATTGTTTCAGTCGTAATACCGGTCTACAACGAAGAGGAGAATGTTGTTGAGCTTCTTAACCGGCTTACTTCGCTTAAGGGAGAGTATGAGTTTGTGATAGTTGATGACGGAAGCACGGACAAAACTTTTTCCTTGCTTGAGGAAAACGCTGCAAAGGACGGCAGAATAAAACCCGTCCACACAGAACACTTGGGCCAAAGTAGCGCTCTTCAGGCGGGCTTTACCGCAGCTGGCGGCGAAGTGGTAGTTACGATGGATGGCGACCTACAGTACGACCCGGCAGACATTCCTTCGCTTGTAGATAAGCTTTCAGGATTCGACCTCGTATGCGGGCGCAGAATGAACAAGAAGTTTTCTGCGGGAAGAGTTGTTCTCTCAGATTTCGCAAACCTCTGCGCTTACATGGCAACAGGCGTACGCCTGCACGACCAAGGATGCACATTCAAAGCATACCGGAAGGAAGCGGCCAAGTCGCTTAGACTTAAGGGCTTCATGCACAGGTACATAACGATTCTCCTTGCCCGCAAAGGGTACAAAGTGACTGAAACGCCTGTCAAACACTATCCTCGACTGAAGGGGAAAAGCAAGTACGGCTACTCTCGCATCTTCACTGCGCCCATTGATTTTTTCCGCAACTACTTCCTTGCGAAATAAGTTCTTGCCAACTGAATCGACAACTTCAACGTCACAAAAACAAACGCCATAAGAGACAAAACAAGGTACGCCGGAATTATTCCCGCAATAGCGCAGCAAATAAGCAGCGTCCTGAAACCCCACGCACTCGACTTTCTGACACCCCGCATCAACAGAATTTTTCCCAACGCCGAACTTAACAGATGGAATAAAACAAGAAACCCGGCCAGCAAAAAAGGCAGCCTGTAC
The DNA here is from genome assembly GCA_902384455.1 of uncultured archaeon. Taxonomy (GTDB): domain Archaea; phylum Altiarchaeota; class Altiarchaeia; order IMC4; family SCGC-AAA252-I15; genus CABMCB01. The sequence continues at coordinate 25,234 of CABMCB010000063.1, read as the reverse complement.
GCCAAACAAACGCTGCAGATAACCCAAACCGTGCCGACCCTGTCCATAAACCAATCTAAGAATTCTCCGCGCCCGCTAACACTTTTCTGAAAAACTGCAAGGCCCCCGTCTAAAGCATCAAGAAGCAACGCGATGAACAACGCAACAGTCCACAGCCAAGACGAAGACAATACAAGGTACGCCGATATGACTGAAAAAAACAGAGACAATGTAGACAACTGCATTGGACTTACGCCTAAACCATCTAACGCTGAAAAAAACGGCGCAAGAACGCTTTGAAGCACCCTACGGCGCCAACCCTCAAAAGCACCCATATCACCCGGAATCATACATCGTATATACGGGAGAACACGCCAAAAAGATTAACCACGATGGAATCATGGGCTGAAAGGTTCAACAAAGACGCGGACGAAAGAAACGCCGTCATTCTGGTTGCCAACTGCCGCATAGAATACTGGGGCAGAAGCAGAAGTGTCGTCGACGACGGAGACCGCATAATAATCCTCAAACCGGACAACACAATAATCGTCCACAGCCTCACAGGATTCAAGCCCCTCAACTGGATGAGCCCTCCCTCAGATTTAGCAGCCACCGTAGAAGACGGAAACCTCCAGATTTTCATCCAAAAAACAACCACACCCCACGAGGAAATGAAAATCAAAATCAAGGAAATACAAGACTACAGAAGCTTCTCAAACCTCACCGACCCAAGCAAACAAAAACTGACGCACACGGAAAAAGACATGCGCGACTACCTCGCAAAAAACCCTCAGGAAATAGACCCCAACTTCAGACTCAAACACATTGAATACAGAAGCCCGCTTGGATTCTTCGACCTCTACGGAAAAATAGGGGAAACATATGTCGTAGTAGAACTCAAAGCGGAACGCGCAGGCCTGCCCGCAGCGCTGCAAACAAAAAGGTACCTGGACTGGCTCAAACAAAACGTGCAAAAAGAAGCCCACGCAATACTAATAGCCCCCGCAATAACAGAAAACGCCCTCACCTTACTTCGCAAAGAAAAAATAGGATACCAAAAATTCAACATCAAAAAAATCCCAACACACAAACTACCAAGCCACACAACACCACTAACGGAATGGACGAAATAGAAATTACTAAAAGTTGGATATACGTTAACTTTAGTACGACTAAAATTAGACTACAGTTCAATTTTAGTAAAACATTGGTAGAAGTGTGCATTAGTAATGAACAAGATTGTGCATTAGTAATGAACAAATTTATATAGCTAATGTGTATAGTATAAAGTGGTACTCAAGGAAACCCTTCGAAGCGTAGTAAAGTCACAACGGGAGGAGCTTTCGCTCTTTGACAAAGGTGTTGAAAGAGACGTATACCCGCAGATGCAGTTGGACATACCGTTAGCGTTGATCTTATCGGGGGTGAGACGATGCGGCAAAAGCACCCTGCTTAGGCAGCTCATGGAGAAAGTTGACGGATTCTACTACCTCAACTTTGAGGACCCGCGGGTAGTGGACTTTGAAGTAGGGGACTTCCAAAAGCTGGATGAAATATTCCACGAGGAATACGGCGACCAAAACCACTATTTTTTCGACGAAATACAGAACGTTCAAAAATGGGAGCTTTATGTGCGGGCAATGCTGGATAAAAAGAAACACGTAGTGATAACTGGTTCCAACGCCTCACTCCTAAGCAGAGAACTGGGCTCACGACTCACAGGAAGACACTTAAGGCAAGAATTGTTCCCATTCTCATTCAAAGAGTTTCTCAAATTCACAGGCAAAGAAACCAACATAAAAACATTCCAAGACTACCTCCTCAAAGGAGGCTTCCCAGATTACCTCAAAATAGGCAGAGCCGGAGTACTCCAAGAACTATTGAACGACATATTTGTTAGGGATATAGCAGTACGACACAAGATCAGAAACGTCAAAACCATACGAGAAATGGCCCTTTACCTCCTCACAAACATCGGAAAAGAATTCTCCTACACATCACTCAAAAAGACTTTCAACCTCGGCTCAACAAACAGTGCCATATCCTTCGTATCATACTTTGAAGACAGCTACCTCCTCTTTACAATACCCAAATTCGACTACTCCCTGAAAAAACAACTCATAAACCCGAAAAAAGCGTATAGCATCGACAACGGCATGTCAAACACAAACTCAGCCTCCTTCTCCGAAGACAACGGTCGAATGCTCGAAAACACCGTATTCCTCAACCTAAGGAGAAAATACCGAGACATCTACTACTTCAGGGAAAAAAACGAATGCGACTTCGTAATCAAAGAAGGCGTAAAAATCACCCGCGCAATACAAGTCTGCAATGAACTAAACGAAGACAATAAAAACAGAGAAACAAAAGGCCTAACGGAAGCGATGAACAAATTCAACCTCAACAAAGGCCTCATCTTAACATACAACCAAGAAGACACTCTCCGAACAGACAACAGAGAAATAACCATCACCCCAATATGGAAATGGCTCCTACAAGACACAAACACATAACACCGCTAACGCAATGGACGAAAGACTGACTACTTGGATGCCTTTTTGCTTCTAGAACTGAACAGGGTTATCACGTTAAGCGTTAAAACTACGGCAGCGAACAAATCCAGTCTAAGCACACTGCTTATGTCTAGTATCTTTGCTGCTTCAAGCAGGACGACAACTACGAAAACTATGTTTAGATAGCGAGTCACGTCGCGAAGTACCGCCTCGTTAATAACGGACTTATTCGGCTTGTCTTTTTCAGTCCGCCTTCTTTTTTCCGTTTTCACTTTAAACGACAATCTACAATAGTCTTGAGATGCGTATAAACAGAGTATATGAGATGTTTGGCGATAAAACGGCATTCTACGTCGTCCTAGCTCTTACTCTTGCAGGGGGGATGCTCAGGTTCTACAGCCTAGGCTCGCAGTCATTCTGGATTGACGAAGTCTACTCTGCAACCGCAGCCAAAGGAATGTTAACGCATTTAGTACCCTACATGCCCGGCGGAAGCGTATATGAAAGAGACATACTTAACACCGCATTCATCACCATAAGCATGGCAGTCTTCGGCGTGAACGAAGCCGCCGCAAGACTGCCTAGCGCAATATTTGGCACATTGATGATTCCTTTGGCGTACATAGCCGCAAGGAAGTTTTTCGGCAATACTGCAGGGGCAGTTACGGCGTACATAATAACCTTTTCGTACGTGGAAATCGCATGGAGCAGACAGGCTAGGATGTATCAGCAGCTGCAGTTCTTCTACCTGCTATCCCTGCTTCTGTTCTACAAGTACTTGGAGGACAGAAAGACTAAGACGGCAGTCTTAACTTTGATTGCGACTGCTGGCGCCTTCTTATCCCACCGGTTCGGCTTTTCTCTTCTTTTGATTTACCCGGCCTATGCGGCATTGGACATGAAACTTGGCGGCAGGAAAATGAAGATGCCGCAAAAGACTTTGGTTGCTGCCGGACTATTTATTGGTTTGGGACTGGTCTTTTCTGAGATGTATCTTCACACGATTTCTGCAGTATTGTCTTCAAGCATGAATTATCTTCCGGCTTACGTCGACTACTTTAAGACGGCGTTTCCAGCCTCCATTTACCTTGCCGTTGTAGGGTTACTTCTTTACTGGAAGGACACGCGCAGACCCACCTTACTGTGCGTACTCGCCTTCATAATACCGTTCTATTTCATATCTTACAGAATCAAATTACTGGGGTTCAGGTACGCGTATTTCCTACTGCCATTTATAATAATGTTTGCCGCAAAAGCGCTCACTTATGTTGCGAAAGAAATCTGGGGAAAAAGAAAAACAACCGCCATCGCAATACTAATCCTCCTGTTTTCCATTTCAGGAGAATTATCTTTCACCCCGCAAACAACATACTACCTCGAATCCCGCGCACCCCAACCAGACTTCAACAGCGTATACCCCCACCTCAAAGACAACATAAAACAAGGAGACACACTAATCGTAGACTACCCCGAAGTAGCCCTATGGTACGGACTCAAACCCGACTACTGGCTGGCGTTCTCCATATCCGGATTCCCAGTAGAAACAGTTCTCACAGCAAACAAAACCCACTACGCACAAACAATGACTCCGGCGATAACATCAGCCGACGAACTCACAGGAATACTTAATGAAACACACGGGTGGCTCGTACTCGACTCCCTCGCCGCAAACCGCATACCACAAGACTACTGGCCAATCCTCACCAACAAAACAACATGGCTACCCGGCCCCTCAAAACCAGGCCAAGCAGGAGCAATAAACCTCTACCGATGGGGCAACGACGATTAAACACTGCTACCGTGAGAAGTCTGCAGTTCTATTAATACGGCGACAAGTATTGCAGTCAAAAGACTGATGACTACTCCGATTAACGTCGCCGGCATTACACCAAAATAAACGATTAACGCCGAAACCAAAGGCAAAAGTAGAAGGGACTTATTTTTATGAACAATTGGTGAGGGAACAGCATCTTTCCGGAAAAACAAATTCACCAAACCAAAAAAAACAAGCGAAACAAACAAGTAACGCGAATCTAAGTCTGAGGGAAATAAACCGAACTCCGATAAAACAAGAATAGCAGGGTAAAGGAATAATAGCAGGTAGAACACTTCGAGTAGAACAATCTGAACGAACTGCTCCTGGCTTATTTCAATTGGGGCATACTGCTCTGTACGGGCCCCTATTTTTCGTAACTTATGAAACGAAATGAGATTAAGACCCGCCTGTCTATGAGCCGAAGTGTACGAAAAAAAGTTGAGTAAACGCTGGTATGGCAGGTACAAGAGTACGAAAAGAATAAATACTAAAGCAACGGAAAAGAGCGCCTTATCCTCTAAGAAGGGATAAAAATATGGATTTCGTTGTTTGTAAAAATAAAGAAACAGATTGAATGCTAAGAGACCTAAGAAAACATCTGAAACAGCACTCCTCAGATCGTCTAAACGCATTCTGTAACCCCCAACACGACAAACATAACTTGTTTAAGACAAGCACCTTTATATTCCACAGAGAGTATACTAACTGCCAGATGAAAAGGGATTTGTTTGGCGAAAGGCTGGGTTCTGTTAGCAGAGGTATATACTCTTTGTTGCGAATAGGCCCGTATCTTAAGCTGGCTACGATAGCTTTGGCCATCCCATTATTTTCCATTGAAATATTCAAGAGGTACGATGATCCGTATATCGCTTTGGGGGCGTTGATTGCCACCGTAATATTTTTTCTTTTTCTACTTTACACGAGAGTAAAACAGTGGAATGAAACACAGGACATACATGTTTTAGCCAAAGTAATTTCTATTTTTCTTGTTTCCGTATTTGTTATATGGCAACTAGGGGGACAGATATCTAGTACAACAGATTACCTATGCCTGTTTGCTTCTTGCTTAGTAATCGCGTCTATTTTGTATGAAGCAGCCCCTAAAAGGGGCATATTTAATAAGGGGGCCTTTAGCAAGAGAAAAAATTATTTTTTGATTTTGATTTTTATTTTTTTTATTGGCTTTTTCTTGCGGTTTTGGAATTTAACCATCTTAGATCCGTATACAGACGAATATTCGCACATAATTGCGGCTAAGGACCTTCTTGAGTTTAAGGAAACAGACTACACCAGAGGAATGCTTGTTACTTATGCCGTCAGATTATTTTATGAAATAGGCCAACCCAAAAATTTTTATGATTATTTATTTTGGGGGAGACTACCGGGAGTTATTTTTGGAGCCGTTACAATATTTCCTTTGTATTTTCTTGGACGACGGATATCTAAGGATATAGGGATTTTATCCTCGTTTTTATGGGCGATATCACCGTGGGCAATTGGTGTTTCAAGAAACATCAGAGAATATGCTTATTATCCTTTTTTTATTTTAATAGTTTGTCTTATAGCCTTGGATTTGATAGAATCAATAATTTCGTATAGTAAAAAGAAAAATTTTAAAATCGCTTCTGAGGCATTAGTTATAGTTGCATTCGTATTTTATGCGTTTAAAGTCGACTATTTGTCAAGCTTAAGGACAAGTTTTATTCTTTTTCCAGTAATTGGAATGTACTTTTTTATTAGCGAGTTTAGAGCTATCAGGAAGGTTTTTAATGATAATAGAAGAATCGGATACTCAATTTTGTTTTTTTCCGTGTTCTTAGGTCTTTTTCTCGTCTATTTTGCAATCAACAGCAATCACATATCCTACGAAGATTTTGACGGTGAATACGTTTGGTCCGAATATTATTTTAATCCCGTCGGAACGCCCATGCATTGGTGGCAAGACAATGAATCAACGTATATAGTTTTTTTCCTCGTAGGAATAGGAATATTATTTTCTGCGCGTTACGGAAATAAAGAGTACTTTCTGAATTTAATGATATTTGGTTCGTATGAGATATTCTTTTTATACTTTTTTGATAGGTATCCTAGGCCACGATATATTTTTTATGCACTGCCTTTTTTCATAGTACTAATTTCTACGTCGCTCTTTTCTATTTTCAGGTCAATCAACATTTTTTCTAATCGGCGTTTGAAATATGTTTTTGTTATTTTTTTAGTATTTTTTTCGTTTTCTATTTTCAAATCATCAAACATTCTTTTCCCGATAACATCAGACGATCATGGTTATGTCAAGACTACGAACGAACATCACGACAGAGTAAACAACACAGTATCTTTCTTAGGAAATGAAATCGAAGATAAGGACGTATTTATTACCACGTTTTTTAGTTATGTCTTGCCCTTAACCTTTAATATTTCTCAAAACAGGATTTATCCGTATAAATACGACGATTCCAAGAGATTTGATTTTGTCGCAGGGGTTATTGAAAACAACTCTCAGGGACTGATGATATTAGACTATCGCAGAAACGGCGGATGGAGTAAAGGATTCCCAAAAAAAGGTAATTTTACTGTCGCCGGCATAAACGTAGTCACACTACAGAACGTTGATGGAATACAAGTGTATAGATGGAAACATGACGGAGGAAATAGTATGGATGGGAATATCAGCAACAGCAGCATACCATAAAATTTAGATAACCGTGTTTTTCTCTTGTAGGTAGAATATTCCGCCAATTGCACCTACAGCATATACTACGGTTAGTACTGTTAGAGATATCGCTAGTGAATCGTTTGCCGAAATTCCTATAAATGAAAAAAGGTATATATATGATCCTTCTCTAATTCCAAAACCGTTTAAGGATATTGGTATTGTAGTCATGAGAATTATTATGGGGGTTATTACAAGCATTGATTGAAGATTTACGTTCAATCCCATTGAATTTGCTATAAGATAACTGTTTATTGCGACGGATAATTGAACTATGAAGGAAATAGCCAAAATTTTAATAAGACTCTTTTTATTTTTTAGAAGCATGATCGTCGCTTTATTTATTTTAATTAGTATTTTTGTATTTGGGAGTAGGGGAATTTTTCTTGTTAATTTTGTTAAAAAGTCAATAAATTTTGTATTTGAAATTAACATTGTGGCGGTTATGAAAGATATAAAGCCGAGTATAGCAGGGTAGAAAAAAAGAAAAATTTGTTTATCGCGTGATAAGATTGAACCTATAATAGCCAATATAAAAAGTGGGATTAAACCGGATATCCGTTCTGCTACCACAGAGAAATAGGATAGATGTCCGTGATTGCCTATTTTATTCAATTTGTACGCTTTTATGACATCACCACCTACGTTTGAAGGGAGGAATAGGTTGAAGAAAGAGCCGATAAAGTATAATTTTATCATTACTAACTCGGGAAGGGGGATATTTAATGAATTTAATATTTCTTTCCATCGATAGGCACTTAAGACTGTTTTGAATAGGGTAATTAAGAGAACTAGGAAGATTATCCGCAGGTCTATACTTTTTATTTTATTATAAACTTCTGAGGGCTGAACGTGTAGGGATATTAGATATATCAAAAATAGCGTGATAAAAAGTTTTATTAATTGTGTCGAATTAATTTTTTTCATTGTCGTTTACGGATAATTTTGCTAGGAACTCCTGCAGAGATTGTGTAGGCGGGCGTATCATTTAGAACAACTGAACCAGCACCGATTATGCATCCATCACCGATGGAAACACCATCTACTATTGTGACTCCAGTACCTACCCATACATCATCCCCAATTTTTATGCCCTTTTTAGTGATGGGTTGATTTCGTATTAGTTCGTTTGACGGGGGTATTACGTGGTTAGTTACAAGTCGGACATGAGATGCTAACCCAACATTGTTACCTATTTTAACATTTCCGTGACCGTCAATTACACAAAAAGGGTTAATGTGGACATGGTCACCCAAGGTAATCGAATCGCCGCGTGAATGTAATATGACATAATCATCAATAAGTGAATTTTCTCCGATTACTATTCCTTTAGATTTAGAGGTCTTAGCAATTAATGTTGCTTTTCGTATAACTGTGGATTTTCCAAGTTTTACTTTAGAGGGAAAGAAGATTGTTGCTGATGGATCAACTACGCAGTTATATTTTGCACTAAGGTAGATGGATGAAAGTAATTTAGGTCTGAACCGCTGAAGCAGGAAAGTTGATGTTTCTTTATTCATAAGGTAATTTGGATATTGTTATAGTAATTTTATTTTAAGAGGGGTATTCCGTTTTCTAATGTTCCACTTTTCAATGTTAGTATTGGCGTTTTGTTTTTTTCAAGCGTTAGGAATGCTACTTTTGTTTCTGGTTGGGGGTGTTTTGATCCGTGGTTGAAAATAAAATCACCCAATGAAGTTATTACGTTTCTTCCATTAATATGGACCAATTCGCCGAATACATGACTATGATGTCCAACGATTAGATCTATTTTATTTGAGTAAAGTATCGAAAAGTATTCCATATGTTTTTTTGGAATTTCTTTTTTGAATGCTTTTCCCATATGGATTGAAACAATAATTGAATCTACTTTTCCATCTAAAATTTTAATTTCTTTTTCAAGTTCATTTGGCGTATAAAAACTTGATCCGGGTTTTCTTTTTTTTGCGCCAAAGATATTAAAGTATTTTCCGAAGATTGTCCACCCAATAAGATTAAGATTAATTATTCCGATAGTTAAACCATTTGAGGTAATTATTATTGGTTGACGAGCAATTATTTCGTTTTCTCCGGCACCAGTATATAGTATTTTGTTATCTTTTAGGTGTTTAATAGTTTCTGATAATCCGTTCTCTCCGGCATCTAAAATATGATTATTGGCTAATAACGCAATGTTGATACTACATGGTTTCATGTAGGATAGAAAATCAGGAATACTGTATACGGGAGGTTGGAGTTTACCCAGTTTTTTTAGTGCATAACGCATTATTTTGAGGGTCGGGAATCCGGTTATCTTGATTTTGTTAAGAGGGTGTATTACTGGCCCTTCAAGATTGAATAAAAAAACATCTGCTGTTTGGAGTGTCTCCCGTACATTAGATAACGGATCTATTTTTTCGGGCAGATTCCATCCTGCACAATCTCCAACAATTGCGAAGGTAACTGAATTTTTCATTAATTATTTTATTTTACTTATCGTGTATAGGTATTTTCCGCTTTTGAGTGGGGGTATTTCGTTGACTTGTTCCCATTTTATTTCGCATTTTTCGCCCATTGTTTTTCTAATGGATTTTTCTATTGCGTCTTTGTTTTTCTCGAATTCTTTTTTGTTTTTTATTACTGCCTTTATTGTTATTGCTTCGTAGTCTTCTTGTATTACCTGGAATTTTTCTATGAAACCTTTGTTGTGTACTACGCCTATGAAGTGGATGAAGAATTCCGCTGGAATTATTGTTCCGTCTTTTTTCTTGAAGACGCTCATTTCCCTGCCTTCAACGTGTTGAATCAACGGTAGGTTTCTTCCGCAAGAACATATTGTTTTCCTGGCTGAAACTGCTAAGTCGCCTATTTTATATCGGATTAAAGGCATCGAATAATTCTGTAGGGTGGTGACGTAGACTGAGCCTATTTCTCCGGACTTTACAGGTTGCATTTTATCGTCTAATATTTCTATGACGTGTGTTGCCGGATTTAAATGTAATCCTTCGTCTTTTTCGCAGGAGCATGCCATGTCACCTACTTCCCTGCTCCCGTATTTATTGTGTACACTGCATTTGAATGTTTTCTTTATTTCCTGCTTCATTGAAGGCGTTAATGTTCCTGCGGAAGTTATTATTCCTTTAGGAGAACGAATTTGTAGATTATTTTCTTGCAGAAAAATCGCGAACTGATACATTGGTTGCACGTAAGATTCTATCAATAAGGGCTTTTCTGAATTAATTATTTCTGCGTAATTCACCATTTTTTGAGGCGTCATTTTAAAGCTGTTTAGAATTGTCCGATTGTACAGCCAGTTTTCAAAGCGCGCTCTTTTTGTTTGACTGCCGGATATAATGTCTCGTTCTGATCCCCATATCCGAACTTCTCTTTCTCCAACGTCTTTTCCTGCGAGAAGATTGAAGTACATTTTGCCTGCAAAGCTCCACGCTTTGTAGTTACGGTCTTGTATTAATTCTACGGGTTCTCCTGTTGAGCCACCAGAGCTATTTTTGTACCATTGGCGTGCGTCTTTGTCTGTTGAGTGGAGGTTTGTTTTTTGGGTTCGTATTATTTCCTTGTTTAAGGGGGGGATTTTTTGGAAATTTTTTAGGTTGATTTTTCCGTCCGCATAAACTTCTGATTTAGTTAATATTTTAGAGTAATATGGTACTTTTTCTGCGGCGTGTTGCAGTATTTTTTTAAGTTGTTCTTGCTGGAATTTCTGTATTTCCTCGGGGGTTTGTTTTTCAAGTTTATGGATGAACTCAAGGTTACCTTTCACATTCATGCCGTTCGCCTGCATTAATCCCAGAAGTACGGGTTTTCTCCAGTTCATCTGATTATTTCCGCGTATTTTTCCGCGTAATTTTTTGCCACATTTTCCCAGCTCATGTTTAGGGCTTTTTCCCGTGAACTGTGTCCGTGCGACATTATTTTGTTTTTGTCTTGCGCGTAAGAGATTATTGCATCGGCTATTTCTTGTGAATTGTTTTGTTTGATTATTTTCCCGTTTATTCCGTCTTTAATTAATTCTTTGCTGCCTCCGGTTTCGGTCGTTATTACCGGAAGCCCTGCGGCCATCGCCTCCATTATTGTGTTGCTCATTCCTTCGTTTTGGCTGGGGAGTACGAAAACACTTGAGTTTGCGTATATTTCAGGTAATTTTTCGTGGGGCATGTATCCCATAAATTTAATGTTTTTTTCTATTCCGAGCATTTTTACTTGCTCCTTTAGGTTTTGTTCGAGGTCGCCTTCGCCGATTATTACGAACTCGGTATCAGGGTTTTCTTTTAGGACTTTGGGTGCCGCATCAATTAAGTGGTGTATTCCTTTGCGTTCTATCAGGCGGGAAACTGTAATTATTCGGAATGTATCGTTCTTCTTTTTGCCGGGCTTGAATTCTGCCGTGTCTATGCCGTTGGGGATTACGTCTATTTTCTGGTTCGGATTCGTTTTAAGAGCAAGTTCCTTAAGCCCCTCGCTATTTGCGACGACTGCTGACGCGTGCTTCCACATTCTACGTATTAGGGGCTTCAAAAAAACGTATTGAAGTGCGAATCTGTTGTTGAATCCGGGTACGTCGCTTCCGCGCAGAGAAACTATGTACGGCTGCTTTTTCCTTTGCTCCTGAGCTATGAATCCGCAAGGAACCCCTGAAAATGCATGGCAGACTTCGTATTTTACGCCTGATTTTTTTATGTATTTCTGGGCGGCTAAAGCGTAGGAAATTGTTTCGCGTTGAGTCCAAAAATGGATGTCTTTCTTGCGTATAGGCAACTGAATAAGTGATATATTTTCGGAGATTTTTTCTTCCTCGATTCTGTCGCCTAACGCAGACGTGATTAAATCGACGCGTAACTCTTTTATTTTCGAATATTCGTTAAGCAGGTATTTAGTGGCGTTTCCCGCTCCGCCGCCAATCGGGGGATACTCGTAATTTAAGAATAATACGTTCACTTTTCTATTATTTCTTTGATTGAGTAGGGATTTTTTTGTTCGTGAAGGTAGTAGTTTTTGGCGGAAATGTCTGCCAAAAGTCCGGAAATGAAGAATTGGACTCCTACAATTACGAGTAGTACGGCTATTAGCGGCGTGATTTTGCTTGTGAGGGATTCATGGAAAACTGTTTTTACGAATAACAGGTACATTCCGAGTGCGGTTCCCATGAGTATTGAGATGATTCCGAGGCCTCCGAATATGTGTAGTGGGCGTGTGCTGTATTTTCTCCAGAACCATATGTTGATCAGGTCTAGGAATCCTTTAGGTAGGCGGTAGAGTCCGTATTTTGTTTTCCCTTTGATTCGGGGGTGGTGTGTGACTTCTACTTCTCCTATTTTGAATCCTTTCCATGCGAGTAAACTTGGTATGTAGCGGTGCATTTCACCGTATAGGTCTATGTCGTCAAAGCATTCTTTTCTGTAGGCTTTGAGGCTGCATCCGCTGTCGTGGACTTGTTCTTTAATCAGTAGGTTGCGGATGCGGTTGGCGAATTTGCTAAATATTCGTTTTTGAAGGGGGTCTTTACGGTGTTTCCTCCATCCGGAAACTACGTCGTATCCTTCTTCGAGTTTGGCTATGAGTTTAGGTATGTCGGCTGGGTCGTTTTGCAGGTCGCCGTCTAATGTGACTATTACGTCTCCTGCAGAGTGAGTGATTCCTGCATTTAATGCGGCTGTTTGCCCGAAGTTTTTGCGGAATTTGATTATTTTCACTCCGAACAGTTTCATAAGTTCGTTGTATGTTCCGTCTTTGCTTCCGTCGTCAACATAAATTACTTCATGGGGTTTGTTTAGGGTGTCTAATGCTTGTTTTATTCGCGCATGCAGTAGGGGGATGTTTTGTTCTTCGTTGTAGACCGGTATTATGATGGAGAGTTTTTTCATTTTGTGTTGTACCATTGCACGAATTTATGTATTCCTTCCTCTATTTTCACTTGGGGGTTATAGCCTAGTTTTTGTTTGCTGTGAGTTAAGTCTGCGTAGGTTGTTGTTACGTCGCCGGGCTGAAGCGGCTTTCTTTCTATTATTGCCTTTTTGTTTGTCTCTTTTTCTATAGTCTGAATCAGCTTGTTTAGCGTTACAGTCTGGGATTCCCCCAGGTTGAATATCTCGTCGGGATAGCTTTTATTTAAAGCCGAGATTATCCCGTCGACTACGTCCGAAACGTAGGTGTAGTCGCGGCTTGACGTTCCGTCGCCGTACACGGTGATTGGTTTTTTTTCAAGAAGGTTTTTTGTGAACGTATATACTGCCATGTCCGGCCGTCCTCTTGGTCCGTATACGGTGAAGAAACGTAGGCTTGTTGTGTTTAGGTTGTATAGGTTGTGGTATGTTTTGGTAAGTAGTTCTCCTGCGCGTTTGGTTGCGGCGTATGGTGAAATAGGCTGTTCTACTGGGTCTTTTTCGCTGAATGGGGTTTTTGTGTTTGCTCCGTAGACGCTGCTGCTGCTTCCGAATATGAATGTTTTTACGTCGTTTTTTCGGGCTGCTTCCAGGAGGTGGACTGTTCCTTTGACGTTCACGTCCATGTATAGTGCGGGGTCTAGTAAACTTGGGCGTACTCCTGCGCGGGCGGCAAGGTGTATTACTGCGGTTGGCTTGTGTTTTTTGAATGTTTCTTCTGTTGTTTTGGCGTCTCTTATGTCTGCTTTTATGAAAGTGAATTTCTTGTTTTTTGAGAGTATGTTCAGGTTTTCTTGTTTTTGTTTTGGGTCGTAGTAGTCGTTTAGGTCGTCTATTCCCACAATTTCATGGCCCACATTTAGCAGTTTTTCTGTTGTGTGGCTTCCTATGAATCCGGCTGCTCCGGTTACTAGGATTGTCATTGCTGTTTTTGTCTCCAGTATTTGAGTGTGTCTTTTAGTGTTTTTTTGAGTGGTGTTGTGGGTTTCCAGTTGGTTGTTTGTTGGATTTTTGTGGGGTCTCCTATGCGGATTGGGGTGTCTAGTGGCCGTGTTTTTTCGGGGTTTTTGTGGAGGTTTATGTTTGTGTTTGAGAAGGATATAAGGGTTTCTATTATTGTTTTGATTTGGGTTCCTTTTCCGGAGGCTATGTTGTATGTGCCTTTGGGCGCTTTTTGTAGTGCTGTTAGGTAGGCTTTTACTATGTCGCGTACGTCGGTGAAGTCTCTTATTGCGTCGGTGTTTCCCACTTCGATTGTTGGTGGTGTTTTTCCTGATTCTATTGAGGCTATTTGGCTTGCTATGTCTGGGACTACGAACCCTTTGGGTTGGCGTGGGCCGGTGTGGTTGAAGCTGCGGGATATTACTAGGTCAAGATCGTATTTTGTTGCTAGTTGCTCTTGTTCTACTCGAGATTTTGCGTAGGGGCTTATGGGGTTTAGGGTGTGTGTTTCGGGTATGGGGTTTTCTTTGGGTATGCCGTATACTTCGGATGAGGATATGATTAGTATGCGCGGGTTTGTGTTTGATTCTTTGATTGCGTCAAGTAGGTTTCTTGTTCCTTCCACGTTTATTTGGCGGCATAGTTCTGGTTTTTTCCAGCTCTCTCCGACTGAACTGAATCCGGCAAGGTGGAATACGAAGTCGGGTTTGGATTCTTTGACTGCGTTTTTTGCGTCTTCTTTTTGGGTTATGTCCGTTTGTATTTGATGTATGTCTACGATGGTTGTTGGGGTCGTAAGGTATGTTCCGTAGACTTCAAAGTTGTTTTTCAAAAGAAGTTCTGAGAGGTAGGGGCCGACGAATCCTTCCGAGCCGGTTATTAGGGCTCTCACTTTTTATGCCTTTCTATGTCGGCTTCGACCATCATTTTGACTAGTTCTTGGAATTGGACTGTTGGTTTCCAGCCGAGTTTTAGTGTTGCTTTGTCGGGTTTTCCTTCTAAGTATTGGACGTCTGTGGGGCGCATGTACCGTGGGTCTTGTTTGACGTATTTTTCCCATTTTTCTATGCCGGCGACTTTGAATGCTTCTGTTACGAAGTCTCTGACTGAGTGTGATATTCCTGTTGCGACTACGTAGTCGTCCGGTTCCTTCTGCTGCAGCATCAGCCACATCGCTTTGACGTAGTCTCCTGCGTAACCCCAGTCCCGACGCGCATCAAGGTTTCCGAGGGTTATGTCGTCTGCTAGTCCGAGTTTTATTTTTGCTACTCCGTCCGTTATTTTCCGCGTCACGAATTCTATTCCTCGCCTTGGCGACTCGTGGTTGAAGAGTATTCCGTTGCAGATGAACATTTTATGGCTTTCGCGGTAGTTGACGCTCATCCAGTAGGCGTACAGTTTAGCTATTGCGTATGGGCTACGGGGGTGAAACGGCGTTTTCTCCGTTTGTTTACCGTCAATCGAGGAGTTCCCGTACATTTCCGATGTGGACGCCTGATAGAAGCGGGCGTTGGGGGTATAGTTTTTTGCGGCTTCCAGCATTCTTGTGGCGCCAAGTCCTGTGACGTCGCTTGTGAGTAGCGGTTGTCTCCAGCTTGTGGCCACAAATGATTGGGCTGCTAGGTTGTATATTTCATCGGGTTCTGCCGCTTTTACTGCGTTGTTTAGTGAGGCGGCGTCTGCTAGGTCTCCGTCGATGAGTTCTATTTGGTCTAGGATGTGTTCTATGCGCCAGAAGTTGGGGGTGGATAGTCTTCTGACTAAGCCGTATACTTCGTATTTTTTGGATAGTAGTAGTTCTGCCAAGTAGCTTCCGTCTTGTCCTGTGACGCCTGTTATTAGTGCTTTTTTCATTTTGTGAGTTCGTTTTCAACTAGGCTTGCTAGTATGTGGCCTATTGTTATGTGGCTTTCTTGTATTCGGGGTGTTTCGGTGGAGGGTACCATGAGGGTTATGTCGCTTTTGTTTTTTAGTTTGGTGCCTTTGGCGCCGGTTAGGCCTATGATTTTCATCTTTTTTTTGCGGGCCGTTTCGCATGCTTTTAGTATGTTTGGGCTTCTTCCGCTTGTGGATAGTGCTATGAGCAGGTCTCCTTTTTGGCCGAGTGCTTCTATTTGTCGGGAGAATATTGTTTGTCCGCCGTAGTCGTTTGTTAGGGCGGTTAGTGCGCTTGTGTCTGTTGCTAGGCTTATGGCGGGCCACGCGGTTCTTTCTTTTAGGTAGCGTCCGACGAATTCTGCTGCTATGTGTTGTGCGTCTGCTGCGCTTCCGCCGTTTCCTATTAGGAGTATTTTGTTTCCTTTTTTGAGGGTGTTTGTTATTAGGTTGGCGGCTTTTTTTATTTGGGGTGTTAGTTTGTCTGCTACTGCTTGTTTTGTGCGTATGCTTTCTGCTATTTGGGCTTTGATTTCTTTTTCGCTCATTTTTTCTTTTTTGTGGGGACTTTTTTCCAGTCTTCCATGAATCGTTTGAGTCCTGCGTCTGTTAGGGGGTGATTGAAGAGTTGTTTCATTACGTTTATGGGTATTGTGGCTACGTCGGAGCCTATTTTTGCGGCTTCCAGCACGTGTATTGGGTGACGCAGGCTTGCTGCAAGTACTTTGGTTGTGAAGTCGTAGTTGTCGTATATTGTGACTATGTCTTCGAGTATTTGTAGGCCGTTTTGTCCTGCGTCGTCTAGGCGTCCTATGAATGGGCTGACGTATGTTGCTCCTGCTTTTGCGGCGATTAATGCTTGGTTTGCTGAGAATACGAGTGTTACGTTGGTGGGTATTTGTTCTTTTGTGAGTGTGACAACTGTTTTCATTCCTTCTGGCGTCATGGGGACTTTTATGACTACGTTTTCTCCCCATGTTGCGTATTCGCGGGCTTCTTCTAGCATGTTTGATGTGTCTGTTGCTACTGCTTCTATGCTTACTGGGCCTTTCACTAGTTTTATTATTTCTTGGGCGACGTCTTCGAATGTTTTGCCTGTTTTGGCGACAAGCGATGGGTTTGTTGTGACTCCGTCGAGTATGCCCCAGGATAGTGCTTCTTTTATTTCGTTTGTGTCCGCGGTGTCGAGGAAGAATTCCATTTTTTCCGTGTCTTTTTTTTTGTTTTTTGTTTTATTTAACGATTGATTTTAGCGCTTTTTGTATTGTGTTTTTGGGTACGTTTTCGATTATGCAGGTTGAACCTATTTTTTGGGCGGCTATGAAGCGTGTTTTTCCGTCTGACCTTTTTTTGTCGTGGCTTATTGCGGTTAATGTTTTGGTTATGTTGACGTTTGTTTTTGTGGGAAGGTTTAGGTTTGCTATGAGTTTTTTTATGCGCTCTGCCTCCGTTTGGGTTAGTCCAGCGTCTTCTGATATTTTGGTTGCAGCTATCATTCCGAGGGCTACTGCTTCTCCGTGGCGTATGTTTTTGTAGCCGGATGCCGCTTCTATTGCGTGGCCTATTGTGTGGCCGAAGTTTAGTGTTTGTCTTATTCCGGCGTCTTTTTCGTCTGCTGCTACTATGTGTGCTTTTATTTTGCAGCTTTCGGTTATGATGTGTTCGAGTGTTTTTGGGTTTCTTTGTGTTATTTGTTTTTTGTGTGTTTCGAGGTGTTTGAATAGTTTGGGGCTTGCTATGATGCCGTATTTTATTATTTCTGCGAGTCCTGATGTGTATTCTCTTTCGGGGAGTGTTGTGAGTGTTTTGGTGTCTGTTATTACGAGTGTTGGTTGGTTGAATGCGCCGATTAGGTTTTTTGCTTGCGGATGGTCTACGCCTGTTTTTCCGCCGACGCTTGAGTCTACTTGGGCCAGTAGTGTTGTGGGTATTTGTACGTAGGGTACTCCGCGCAGGTATGTTGCTGCTGCGAATCCGGTGATGTCTCCGACTACGCCGCCGCCTAAGGCGAATAATGTGGATGTTCTGTCGAGTTTGGCTTTGACTAGTTCGTCTATTACGGCTAAGTATGTTGCGAGGTTTTTGTGTTGTTCTCCGTCGGGGATTTCGATTATTATGGGCGTAAATCCTGCGGATGTGAGGCTTTTTACTGCGGGTTTCAGGTGGTGGCGTGCGATGGGTGCGGATGTTATTATTGCGCAGCGGCCTGGCGAAATTTTTTTGGCGGCAAATTCGCCCAGTTGGTTGAGTGTGCCTTCGCCTATGTAAATGGGGTATGAGCGTTTTCCGAGGCGGACTGTGACTGTGTTCATTAAGTGTGCCCTACTATGGCCGCTATTTTTTTTGCCTTATTCATCATTTCCGCGAAGTCGCTTGGAAGCAATGCTTGTGGTCCGTCGCATAGGGCTTTGTCTGGGCAGTTGTGGACTTCCACTATTAGTCCGTCTGCTCCTGCCGCTACCCCTGCGAGCGCAAGCGGTGAGACTAGGCTGCGTTTTCCTCCTGCGTGGCTTGGGTCTACTATTACTGGCAGGTGGGAGAGTGATTTTGCGACTGGTATTGCGGATACGTCGAGTGTTGCGCGCGTCGCCTTTTCGAATGTTCGTATTCCGCGTTCGCAAAGTATTATGTTGGGGTTGCCTTCGGACATGACGTATTCCGCGCTCATAAGCCATTCTTCCACGGTCGCCCACATTCCTCTTTTTAGGACTACGGGAAGGTTTGTTTTGCCTACTTCCTTAAGTAGCTCGAAGTTCTGCATGTTGCGGGTGCCTATTTGGAGGGCGTCTGCGTACTGCGCCGCCGTTTTTACGTGGCGCGTATCAACGACTTCTGTGACAAACGGCAGCCCCGTTTCGTCGCGGGCTTTAGCGAGTATTTTCAGGCCTTTTTCACCGAGTCCTTGAAATGCGTATGGGCTTGTTCTTGGTTTGTATGCTCCTCCGCGAAGTACTTGCGCTCCTGATGCCTTGACTGCGCGGGCTGTTTCCATGACTTGTTTTTCGTTTTCTACTGCGCATGGTCCGGCTATTACGGTGAATGCTTTGCCGAATTTGGCGTCGCCTATTTTGACGACGGAGTTTTGGGGGTGGAATTCCCTGCTTGCCATCTTGTAGGGCTTAAGTATTGGTATGACGCTGTCCACGCCAGGCATGTTTTCGAACGGTTGGCCTGCGATGATGCGTTCGTCTCCTATGACGCCTATTATGGTCTTTTCGACTCCTTTTGAGAGTTGGTGCTTAAGGCGTAGAGCTTTGATTTTCGCGAGAACGTCGTTTATCTGATTTTTGGTTGCGTCGTTTCGCAGTATGATGATCATTTTTGCTTCACCAGTTCTTTTGCGGCGTTTGCTATGGCTGACGCGGTTAAGCCGTATTTTTCAAGTAGTTCGAATCCTAGGCCGGATTCTCCGAATTTGTCTTGTGTGCCTATGCGGCGCATAGGAGTTGGGTGGCGTTCGGCGAGTGTTTCCGCTATTGCGCTGCCTATTCCGCCTATTATGCTGTGTTCTTCTGCGGTCACTATTGCGCCTGTTTCTTTGGCGTTTTTGACTATGAAGTCGGCATCAAGCGGCTTGATTTGGTTCATGTTTATGACGCGGGCGGATACGCCTTCTTTTGATAGCCGGCATCTTGCCTGAAGCGCCATTGCGACCATCACGCCTGTAGCGCATATTGTGACGTCTTCTCCGTCTTCTATCACGAAGGGCTGCGACGGCTTATGGTGGTATTCCTTGAATAGGACCGGCGTTTTCTCTCGCGAAAGGCGTATGTAGAACGGGCCCGGCGTTTCTGCCGCGTAGCGTATCATCGCCTTGGTTTCGTTTGCGTCCGCAGGTATCATCACTGTGAGGCCGGGTATCGCCCGCATTATAGCTATGTCTTCGAGGCTTTGATGGCAGCTTCCGTCTTGGCCCACAAGCAGGCCGCTGTGAGTGAACACTAGTTTGACGTTTAGCTGGTCGTATGCGAGCGTGTTTCTAATCATCTCCCATCCGCGGCCTGTGCCGAACATGGCGAATGTGCTTGCGAAGACTGTTTTTCCGGATAATGCTATTCCGGCGGAGATGTCTATTAGGTTTTGTTCTGCGACGCCTACGTTGAAGAAGCGTTCTGGGAATCTTGTGGAGAATAGCTTGGTTTGTGTGCTGGAGGATAGGTCTGCGTCCAAGACTATTATGTCTTGGCGTTCTGAGCCGAGCGCTACGAGCGTTTCCCCGTAGGCGTTGCGCGTGCTTGCGTATTCGTCGAATGTAAGTTCTTCCGTCATTATGCCAGTTCCTCCAGCGCCTTATCGAGCAGTTCCTTGGGTAGGGGCTTCCCGTGGTAGTCGTTTTTGCCTTCCATGAAGCTGACTCCTTTGCCTTTGAGAGTGTTGGCTATTATGACCGTCGGCTTTCCTTTAGTGGACTCCGCGCGCTCCAACGCATCGAATATTTCATGGAGATTATGACCGTCGATTACGACTGTGTTCCATCCGAATCCGCGCCATTTGTCCGCGAATGGTTCGAGGCTCATTACGTCTTCTGTTACGCCGTCGATTTGATAGTGGTTTCGGTCCACGATTGCAGTGAGGTTGTCGAGTTTGTAGTGGTTTGCGGCCATTGCGGCTTCCCATACTATGCCTTCGTTGCATTCGCCGTCCCCAAGCAAAGCGTAGACCCTATTTTCCTTTTTGTCTATTTTTGCCGCAAGCGCCATTCCCACGCTCATGCTGAATCCTTGGCCTAAGCTTCCGGTGCTTGCTTCAACACCTGGGACTTTTTGGTGTGAAGGGTGGCCTTCTAGGCGTGTGCCGCATTTTCTTAGCGTTTTGAGTTCTTTGGTCGGGAAGAATCCTGCTTCCGCAAGTGCCGAGTACAACGCCGGCGCCCCGTGCCCTTTGGATAGTACAAAGCGGTCGCGTTCTTCCCACGCGGGGTTCTGAGGGTCGTAGCGCATTACGGCAAAGTATAGAACAGTGACTATGTCGGCTATGCTCATGCTTCCGCCGGGATGCCCGCTGCTTGCAGCGTACGTCATCTCTAGAATGTGGCGGCGTATCTGCTTGGCTTTCTCTTTGAGAGCTATGAAATCGTATTTCTGAACTGCCGTTGATTTCATCGGGCTGCCTCCTTGAGTTTTTTTATTGCTTGGGGGATGTTTTTTGTTTGGAATATTGCGGATCCGGCTACTGCTATGTCTGCTCCTGCTTGGTTTACGGAGTGGATTGTTTGGGCGTTTATTCCTCCGTCGACTGAGATTAGGGTTTTGTATCCTTTTGTGTCTATTGTTTTTCTGAGTGTTTTTATTTTTTCGAGTGAGGTGGGGATGAATTTTTGGCCGCCGAATCCTGGTTCTACGCTCATTATTAGTACGAGGTCTAGGTTTGGTAGTAGGGGTGTTATTGTTTTTAGTGGTGTTTTTGGTTTGATTGAGATGCCTGTTTTTACTCCTTGTTTTTTGATTTTTTGTATTAGTTTTTCGGGTTTTTTTGTGGCTTCTATGTGGAATGTTAGGTAGTTGGCTCCCGAGTCTATGTATTTTTGTGCTTGTTCTTCGGGGTTTGTTATCATTAGGTGTACGTCTGCTGGTTTTGTTAGTTGGGGTTTGAGGGCGGCTATCATTGCGTTTCCGAATGTTATGTTTGGGACAAAGTGGCCGTCCATGACGTCGAAGTGTATTAGGTTTGCGCCTCCTTTTTGGGCTTGTTTTACGGCGTCTCCCATGTTTGTGAAGTCTGCTGAGAGTATGCTTGCCGCTATCTTTATCACTTGTTCCACCCTTTGTTTTTTTGTGTTTAGTATTTGCTTTGGTTGGCGGTATTAAAGGGGGTGGATTATAGTATTGTATAGTGTGTGATAGTGTGTGACCTTACTGTGGGGGTGGTGTGTTGATGATGTTTGATTTGTTGCGGGCGGTTGTTGGGGGGGTTGGTTGTGTTTTTTGTTCCGGGTTATGCGGTTTTCCGTGCTTTTTTTTCTTCGTCTGGAGTGGGTTTGGTTGAGAGGGTTGTTTTGTCTTTTGCTTTGTCGCTTGCGGTTGTTCCTGTTGCTGTTTTTTATGTGAATTTCCTTCTTCGCGTCCCTTTTTCCTTTTCTTTGGTTTTAGGGGTGGTTTTGGTTGTTGTTGCGGCGTCTTTGGCTTTGGAGAAGGGCTTGGAAGGCAGGACGATAAGTAAGGGTTAGTCTCCGTTCTTAATCCATTCGACTGTTTCTTTGATTCCGTCTTCTATTTTCTTTTTGGGTTGCCAGCCGAGCTCTTTTTTGGCGCGCGATATGTCCAAGTATGTGTGTCGTACTTCGCCTGGCACTTCTGGGCCGTATTTTGGCTTTGTTTTTGCGTCGGTTGCTTTGGATATTAGGTCGGTTATTTTGTTGATTGATATTTCTGTTCCTGAGCCTACGTTGAATGTTTTTTCCGGCGTCTTCTTTTGGGCTGCAAGTAGGTTTGCTTGCGCGACGTCTGCGGCGTAGATGAAGTCGCGGGTTTGGTTTCCGTCGCCGAAAATCACCGGTTGGCTGCCGTTGAGGAATGCTTTGGCGAATATCGCTATTACTCCTGCTTCTCCGTTGGGGTTTTGCCGGGGGCCGTACACGTTGCTGTATCGTAGTATTGTGTAGTTGAGGTCGTAGTTTTGGCGGTATATTTCTAGGTAGTGTTCTACTGCGTGTTTGCTTGCTCCGTATTGTGATAGGGGTTTTATGGGGTGGTCTTCTGGTACGGGTAGTTTTTGTGGTTCGCCGTATACTGCGCCTCCTGATGAGGCGTAGATTATTTTTTTCACGTTGTTTTTCCGGCAGGCTTCGAGTAGGTTTATGGAGCCGATTATGTTTGTTTTGGCGTCGGTTGTTGGGTTTTCTATGGATTTGCGGACGTTGATTTGTGCGGCTTCGTGGAATACTACGTCGGGTTTGAATTCTGTTATGGCTTCGGTTAGGCCTGGGCTTGTGAGGTCTACTTCGTAGAATTCCACTCCGAATGGGACGTTTCCTCGCGTTCCTGACGAGAGGTTGTCTGCGACGGCGACGTCGTGTTTTTCCATAAGTAGTCTGTCGACTATGTGGCTTCCTATGAATCCTGCGCCGCCTGTGACTAGCATTCGCATGCAAGTACCTCTTTGAAGTAGGGGATTGTTTTTTCCAGTCCTTCTTCAAGCGTCACTTTAGGCTCCCACTTTAGGATGCGGCGGGCTTTGGTTATGTCCGGCTGGCGCACCTTAGGGTCGTCTATTGGGAGGGGTTCGTGGATTATTGGGACGTCGGCTCCGACCGCCTTCTTTATTGCTTGCGCGAACTGTAGGACCGTCATCTCCCGCGGGTTGCCTATGTTGACAGGCTCGTGTTCGCTGCTTTTCATAAGGCGGACTATGCCGTCGACCAGGTCGCTTACGTAGCAGAAGCTGCGCGTCTGTTTGCCGTCGCCGTATACCGTCAGAGGCTTGTTCCTTAGGGCTTGGCACAGGAAAGCCGGCACTACTCTGCCGTCGCTTACGCCCATTCTGGGCCCGTATGTGTTGAATATGCGGACTATGCGTGTGTCCACGTTGTGCGCCCTGTGGTACGCCATAGTCATGGCTTCAGCGTAGCGTTTTGCTTCGTCGTAGACTCCTCTAGGCCCTATGGGGTTTACGTTTCCCCAGTATGTTTCCGGCTGCGGGTGAACTAAGGGGTCTCCATATACTTCGCTTGTGGACGCAAGAAGGAATCCTGCGTTTTTGGCTTTGGCGAGGCCGAGTGTGTTGTGTGTTCCTAGTGCTCCTACTTTGAGTGTTTGTATTGGGTATTTGAGGTAGTCTTTGGGTGAGGCGGGGCTTGCGAAGTGTAGTATGAAGTCTACGTCGCCTTCGTATTCTATGTGTTTTGAGACGTCTGTTTTTACGGCCGTAAATTTTGGGTTGGGGCAGAGGTGTTTTATGTTTTGGTCTTTGCCGGTTAGGTAGTTGTCCATGCATACTACGTCGTGGCCTTCTGTGAGTAGTCTTTCGCATATGTGGCTTCCGAGGAATCCGGCTCCTCCGGTGACTATTATGTTCATGGTTTGACGTTCTTTAGGTATGCGCGGAATTTTTCGCCTATTTCTTGGTTTCTTAGTCCGAATTCTACTGTTGCGCGCAGGTAGTCTAGTTTGCTTCCTAGGTCGTATCTTATGCCGGCGTATGTGAACGCGTACATTTTTCTTTTTTTCCGCAGGATGTTCATTCCGTCGGTGAGCTGTATTTCGCCGCCGAATCCTTGCTTGGTCTTCTTGAGGGCGTCAAATATGTCGGGGGTGAATACGTATCGGCCTGTGATTCCTAGGTTGCTTGGGGCGTCTTCCGGCTTGGGTTTTTCCACCAAGTCTTCTATGATGTAGGCGCCGTCCGGCTGCTTTTTCCCTTTTATTATTCCGTAGCTGGATATCATCGACCGAGGCACTTCTTCCACGGCGATGACAGGTGCTCCTTCGTATTTGCGGTGGCGTTCGATTAGCTGCAGTGTGGCGGGCTTTTCGCCGTATATTATGTCGTCTCCCAGAAGGACTGCGAATGGTTCGTCGCCCACGTGCTTTTCCGCAGTCAATACCGCATGCCCAAGACCCAGCGGATGCTTCTGGCGTATGAAATGTATGGACGCCATCTCGCTTATGGCCTCCATCTCCTCGCGCAGCTTGGTTTTGCCGGATTTCTCAAGCGCCATCTCAAGCTCCACCGAATGGTCGAAGTAGTCTTCTATGGCGCGTTTCCCGCGGCCTGTGACTATGATTATGTCGTCTATTCCTGATGCGACTGCTTCTTCTACGACGTAGTGTATTGCTGGTTTGTCCACGAGCGGCAGCATTTCTTTTGGCTGTGATTTTGTGGCGGGTAGGAATCTTGTTCCTAGTCCTGCGGCGGGAATTACTGCTTTCATTTTTTTCACCATAGCAGCCCTTCGTATTCGGTGTCCTTGGGCAGTAGATTCTTCTTCACGACGTGGCGTGTGTCCAGCACCCTTTTTTTCTTCATTACGTGGACGTTAAGCGTTGCGAATTGCTTCCATCCTGTGGCGACGACGGCTAAGTCGGCGTCTTTGAGTGCTTCGTCGACTGATGTCGCGTACGAGATTTTTTCGCCCAATATTTTTTTGGCGTTTTCAACCGCTTTTTTGTCATAAGCGGTGACTTTCGCCTGAGCTTTAAAGAAGTCTTCAGCTATTGTGATGGCGGGGCTTTCTCGCACGTCGTCCGTGTCTTCCTTGAAGGCAAGACCCAGCAAGGCGACTTTAGCCCCTTTCATTGGCCCCCATCGTTTCTCGGCTGATTCCAGCACTTTGTGGGGTTGTGTTGCGTTGACGGATAGTACTGCGTTGAGGATTTGAGGGTCGTAGCTTATTGAGCGGGCTTTGCGTACGAGTGCTTTGACGTCTTTTGGGAAGCAGCTTCCGCCGAATCCGGGTCCTGCTGCGAGGAAGTGTTGGCCGATTCTGTGGTCTAGTCCTACTCCTTTGGCTACGTCGTATGTGTCTACGTTCAGTTTCTTGCAGATGTTGCCTATTTCGTTGATGAAGCTTATTTTGGTT
>CABMCB010000062.1 GCA_902384455.1 uncultured archaeon | reverse complement strand
TCGTCGAGTCTTTGCTGGACGTCCTTGCGTTGGGCGTTGAATCGGGCCTCTCTGTTCTTGTGGACGCTCAAGGAGAAGCGCTTGTCGGTGACGGATATACACTCCATCCAGTCGCCGAGACCTACCACGAAGCAGTTTTTCTTCGACTTGACAACGTGCTTGACCGCGTTGAGCGCGGGAACGCTCAGTGCGGCATTCCCGTCATGTATATCCCCCAGGAACACAACGAAGTAACTCTCCGGAGGCGGGTCGTATGGCAATCTTATCCTGCATAGGCGCCCGGTCTCGTCGCGTTCCCACGTCGTCATGTCTATGAAGTTCAGATGCTTCATGTTGTATCCTCCTACTTATTTTGCGATGCCTCCGATAGGCACAATGAACATAATTTTCCGACTCCGAGCCGGTCGTTCTCCCTGCCGCACCTGGGACATCTCCCTTCCGCGACCATTCGTATCCTCCACGCTCGGGCACCGAGAAGTCGACGGAGTCGCGCTTTTGCGAAGGCTTTTCGCTTCTCTTCCTTTGAGTGATGATAGTGCCTCATGGCGTCCGCGGCCTTGGAGCACTTCCTCGAACAGTAATGTGTGAGTTGTGATGTTATCACCATCGGTTTCAGGCAATGTCCGCACCTTCTCTCATGACCATACAGATATTTGATGTCGCTTTCCATCCATATGTATTTCTTGTTTCGGAATCTTTTGTTGAATATCAGTTTCTTTCTATACCTTTTGGTGTCAGGTTTTAGTTTTACGGTCACGCGGACCCCTCTTCTTGCTCTTTCGAGCGATGGCCATCGCGACCTTGGGGTTGACTGGAATAAAATGCTCACCGATTGTGTTTTCGAGTCTCTTGCGCCTCATCGGGTCGATACGGTCCGCCGCGACCACCAACCGAACAACCTCGATGAGTTCCATCACGCCCACCAACCGTACCACCCGACACCCATGAGGGAAATGGCAAGTCCGAACAGGAATATCATGCCAGCAATGAAGATAGACGCTTCGTCGCTGTCGGTCAGGAGCGCAATGGCAATATAGAAGATTAGACTGAGCAGGAGCAGAGTCCCGAGCGCCCCGAGCAGACCGAGAACCCACATCAGAAGACGTCTCCGTTCTCTTTGATTTTCGTGTCCTCATAAGGTGCGGCCAGTCTCCTGTAGACCTCTTGCTTGACGCACTCGAGCAGGCCCATCTCGCGTTCTATGTCCTTGTACGATACCCCGTACAGTCCTTTCAACAGTCTTGTAATCGCAAAATTCACGACGCCGTCGTCTATCACCATGTCCGGAGACTCTACGGTGCTTACAAAAGAACCGTTTTTCACAACCATCCGGTGCTTGCATGTGTCACGAATCGCATTGATGAGAGATGCGACCGCCCTGTCGACCTCGACTCTCTGTTCAGGCTTGATGTACGGCAGAATTTACCACCTTCGTAGTCATACCAGGACCATCGTAGTGCTTGCACTGGAAGGTACAGGCGTCCTTGCCTGGACACTTCGAGGAATCGAACTTGGCGGGGCATTTGCCACCGTCGCAGACGTATATTCCATTGCAGAATGCACAGCACGGGACACGATGAGCGATTGGTGTCGGTGTCATGGTCTCGATAATAGGTAACACATCCTGGATATTTAAAACTTCCGTTTTGATAACCGAATCCGGAAGTGCTTGGCGGTGTGGTACGCGCCCCATACTATGTGTAGCATTCACTCTATTCATCTTATCATTCTATTCATCTCATTCACAGGTTTTTCATGTCATTTCATGAAGACCCCCCTATATTTTACAAAATGAAATATGTGCGTTCGCACAATTAATTTACTTCCGAGTCCTACTAACAAATCGGAAATTACCGTCGATAGGTGGTTAGGGTTAAAATATGTGCGTTCGTTAAAATGATGGAAACGGAAGTTTGAAGGGAAAAAAGATGTGGCCTTTGAAAATGTGCGACCACACGTTCCTTCCCTGGGATTAAACCTTTGACCTCGGTTTTTCATGAAGAGGAGCCGGACTCGCCCCGGCCAGAATTAATTTTTAGGCCCCTTTTTCTCGCGTCTCTTCGTAGAATCTTCGCATGGTGTAGTGCTGAGGTCCTTCGTTCGGGCGCGGCTCCCTCCACTTCTTTAGGAACGCGGCCTCGGCTTCTGTTGGTGACATGGGTTTGATGTCGATTCCGAGGTCGGGAAGTCGATGGTGCCACCATTCCGGCGTCAGCAACTTCAGGCATTTCGCTTCGTTCCGGAGCAATAATCCGTCTGCCGTTTTAATCGCCAAGTGTCCCTTATCCTCGACTCCGAGCGCCTTGAATACGGCGGCCTGGGTTCGTCGCTCTATCTCTCGATATCCATCGAATGCCGGGAGGTGCTTCAGCGGCCTCGCGATATCAGTAATGTACGCCTCGCTCGCGTCGTGCAGTAGTCCCTGAACCATCAATTCGGGGGGCACGAGTTCCGACACAATGAGACTGTGTTGCGCTACAGAATAGAACCGGTCACACTGGCCCGTGAAGCGACAGATGTTCGAGAGCGCGTGTGCGATATCCTCGATGCAGTAATCACTCTCTTCTGGTTCAAGCGGGTAGAAGAACTTGCCCGTAAAGGTCTGTATCCAATGTTCACTTTTTGGTGCCATGTTCATCGCCTTCAGTATGGTGTCGTCACCGAGTCCGACGAGGCGCAGTGCGGACAGGTCACGCTGTAATTACCAGAGACCTCTTGTACGGTCGCGTGAAATATCTTATTGCATTTTCCGCATCGAACATGAACCACATTCGCTGTCGAGTAGTGCGCCATTTATATCACCGTTTCCTACGCATGTGCTCCTATGTATATTGTATAACTTTCTCTTATAATTACCTGAACAGAACTGGACCCGAGCGGACCGGGTTCATCCGCCCAGACCGGAGCGTTCACCCCATTAGGGACCACGAGAATGTAATCCTCGTCCCCGCCATGCTCTGAGAGTTCTTGAAGTTCGATGGGCGCGTCACGAAATTTCCACAGCAACATCGACAATATAGATTTTCGGAGTCGCTTTAGGGCCTTGAGGTCCTTAATATAACTTTCAAATCTTTCCATGTCTTCCATATTTATTCCCCTGGGCGTGGCCGCCGGGACGGTCGCCACGCGGACCGCCTGGTATCTCTCACCCGGCTGTTTACCAAGTGGGCGTGATGTGTGATATTGCAGGGCCGGGTCCGGCACAAGGGAAGTACCGGGCCGAGACTTCGGACGTCCGTAGGTTCTGGGGTTGAGCGGTAAGTCTCGGGTCCTTTCCACTCCCTCGTGTTTCCGTCGGCCCTGCTCGAACTTTACTTCTTGTTGACGGCGTCGGCGAGTAGTCCGCGTATCTCTTCATAGACCTTATTCGCCTCTCGGAAGGCAGACTCCGCGTATTCCATCCGTATTTTTGCCGCGTCATACATTGTGTGATTCTCTTTCATCGATTCGTTAATATCTATCATCTTGTCACGGAGTTTGTCGAGCCGCGACATCACCTCGGTCCCGCACAGCATCTTCTCTTCGATGACGACCTTGGTCGTCAGGAAGGACAGCAGTGCCTTGCCCGTGACTGCGTCCTTGATGGTCACCCGGTCCGCGTCGATGTCAAGCGAAACTTGCATCTTCTCCGTCTTGATACGCTTGATAACTTTCTTCATCCTGTCGCTCACACTCAATCCTTTCTCGTCCGTCATCTGAAATCCCCCGTTCGATTGTAAGGTCTCCTTTCGCTATGAGGTTCGTCATTGTTACTAATAGTGATTGATACATTTCTCTGAATCCCGGCGGAATGTTGTGCATCACTTCTTCCATGTTCGACCCGGCTATCATGCCCCGTTGCGCGACCATCGCCGCTATCTCATAGGGCGCGGGATAGGCTCTGAGTCGGTCGACGACATTGTTCCTGACCGGCATGATACCGTTGGTCATGGTCACCGCTCCATTGAGCGTGAGCGTCCCCGCGTTCGGTAAAGAGGCGGGTATGTCGTGTACCGGCTCTTCTGGTTCGTGATTATTGTATGCTATCCAGTTGTCACCCGGTGGGTGCTCGATATCTTCCGGCCTCAGCATGAACCGGTGTCCATCCATTTGACCGCCAACGACCTTCTCGAGTGCGTCCGGCTTCAGCGTGATATAGTCATACCAGATGATGACCGTGTCCGGGAAATTGTATTTACCATCGGGGTGGGCGCAATATCGCTCCATGCGTGTCAGGTTCACGAGACCGTGCCCCTGCTGTATGCGATAGATTTGACCGTTGGACGCCGCTATGTCGAACGGTTGACCGCTCCTGAGTCGCCGGGTCACCTCTGGACCCAGGACCTCTTCGACGAGCGCCCATCCCTTCAGGTTGGCTCCCACTTTAACCGCCACGTATCGGAGGTATGGTCCGGACTCGCTTGACCTTCCCAGTCTTGACCTGTGCTTCGAGTTCGTCTGGGAATATGACCTTGTTCAGGTCTTCGTCCACGATGAGGTCACAGGGGTCTATCTTGGCCTTCAGGTCCTTGACCGAGACCAGTTCTATCTTGTCCCCCGCTTGAAAGTCCAGTTTCCGTAACTGGACCATCCCCTCCGGTATCTCCTGGTTTTTCTTTGCTGTCATCCTTGGTCACCTCTACGTCTATGACCGGACCGCCTTCTTTGGAAAGTTGGTCCGGTTTTGGACCGATTTCACCATTGATTGTAATCATGGCATTACACCCTTCGGTAGAACACTCCCATATATTCTTACCGTCTGGTGTCTTATGAGACCATGCGTAGTGATGAATATGCTCCGGCACGACCGGCCTCGGTTGCGGCGGGGTGCTCGTAATAGTCAAATCTTCTGACGGACGATTCATACAGACGCCCTGGCCGAGAACTCCACCCACGAGATTCTGTTGAAGAGCCTGAAGGATTTCCTGGCCCTGGGGCCGACCCTGCACCGCGCCTATCATCGCCGTGAGTTGGGAAAGGTCCCGCAACCGGTCTTCCATCCTCGGTTCGCCCCGGCGGAAGAATGCGTCCATGATGGACGGAATCGCCTTCATCGCTTCGTTCGAGAGCCTTATCGTGACCGTGAAGCCGTCATCTTTATTTAGCAACGGCGATTTAGGCATGTTCATCAGGAACGGCATCTCTCGGTAGACCGGCGTTGTCGTGTTGTAGTCCGGTTTCCACATCTTGACTTCCTTCGACGATATAATCATCATCGGAACATCCTTGATGTTGACTAAGTCGACTGGGGACGGTTGCGCCGACTCCCCCCGGTGTGAATGAAAGAACGCTATGATTTCGAGGTTGAGTTCGTCGAGGTGGTCCAGCGCCTTCGACAGTCCCACCGGGTCCATGTCGAAAGCGTCGGGATTGATTGCGATGTTGTCGACCAATGTCGCGTATGAAATGAAACCGCCCGTGCCTGCGAGGACCCCGCACTGCTCCCTACCCGAGTTCCTACACGCCTCGATGATTGGGTCGAGGACCCCCTGCTTGACGGTTACGACGAGTGTCTTGCTGACCTTCGGCATCGCTATACCCCACCACTGTCCAGGTGTATGCACTTGTGGCTATTTAATACTTTTCATGCAGAAATGGTGCTATAGAAAATGTATAGGAAAAAAAGAAGTGACGCGGTGTAGCGTACGTCACTTCTTGGGCTTTTTGTTCTGCGGCTTCGCGGGTGGGGCCTCTTCCTCTTCGGCCTCTTCCTGCTCTTCCTCGGCTTCCTCTTCGGCCTCTTCCTCTTCGGCCTCGGCCTCTTCGCGCTCGGCTTCTGCTTCTGCGAGGCAGTCCGGACACGTAAAGGGCTTCCCCTTCTTGTCCAACTTGTTGGCTATCCGGCGGATGTCCGCGGTGTTCTCGAAGGTCGTCCCGCACTTGGAGCACGTTATGGTGTCGTCCTCGTCCTCGTTCTTCTTCTCAGTCATGTAATTCACCCAATAGAAAGTTATATCTATTTAGATATATATACTGTTGTTTGAGGGAACTCAAACATGGTCACAACCAACGCCATTTTGGTTCACGATACCACCTACGTACGGATACCCAAGGCTATCGCCGAACTGATGCACATCAATCCGGGTGACCGCCTGACCCTGAAACTCGATGGTCGTCGAACTATCAAAATAATCTGTCCTGATAAACGTGTTAGGTTCGAGGTGAAAAAAGTTGAACGATGATGAAAACTACGACGGCTCGGCGGCGATGTTTATTTTGATGGGTGCTATACTCCTTGTCTGCACCATAGGTTTGGCGGTCTCGATGTTCGCTGGCGACATGGTCGGATGTTGTTATATTCCAATGTTCAGTGTCGCAATCATACTGATAATCATCGGTAGGTCTATGATATGTCGCTCGGAAAAGTAACCAGTGCCACGACGCTCAAGGCGGACCTCGTGATATTCGACTCCAGACTACCGCAAGGTGCATACCTCGAACTGTCTCACCCGATAGCGCCAGTGCTTGCACAGGTCGTGTCGCTGACCAGAACCGCCGAGCGTGAGACCGCTGTTGTAGACCTTCTCGGACACTCCGACGGTCGAGGCAACCCGAAGCGTGTCGAGGTCCCTCCGGACATCGGCTCGGAGATTCGATACGCCGAGACGATGCTCATCCGTGATGTGCTCGGAGTTCAGTCCAGGACCTCCGAAGGTCTCTATGTCGGTAAGATATATGGTCATGACATCAAGGCTTTTTTACACTGGCCTTCGCTCATGAGCCATCACCTTGCCGTCATTGCAAAAACCGGCGGTGGCAAGTCTTACTCCGTCGGTGTTCTCATCGAAGAGTTGGTTAAACGTGAAGTACCGGTCATTGTCATCGACCCTCACGGTGAATACATCAGTGCCGCCTACCAGAACGACAACAAACGAGACCTCGCCAGGATGCCCGAGTTTGGTGTCACGCCTCGCGCCTATTATCGAGACATAAGAGAATATTCCCCAGATGTCGACGCCAATAAGACCGCTCAACCCCTGCGCTTCGACGAACGAAACCTCGACGCCGAAGATATTGCCGCTATAACATCCATCGGTGCCAGCGAGTCACAGAAGTCTCTTGTCCAACGCGCCATTCACACCTGTGACCGCTCTCGCATAGAGCGCACCTTCATCAATCTCATCAAGATAATCGAGCGGGAACGGTCCATGTCGAAGTATGGAGTTATCAGCGAACTCGAGCGCCTGCGGACCGTGCCACTGTTTCAGGACATACCTACCAAATTGAGCGGTATCGTCAAGAAGGGTCTCACCATTATCAATCTTCGAGGCGCCGATTCCGAAATTCAGACCCTATGTGCTTCTCGTATCTGTAAACGCATATGGCAAGAGGCCAAGGTCGGCAAACTTCCACCGTGCTTCGTGGTCATCGAAGAGGCTCATAACTTCGTTCCCGAGCAGACCCGGACGATTGCTACCGCTCCAATTACGACTATTGCCCAGGAGGGTCGTAAGTTCGGTATCGGTCTTTGTGTGGTCTCACAAAGAACGGCCAGGGTCTCGAAGAACGTGCTGACCCAGTGTCACTCCTTCCTTATTCACAAACTGACCAACCCCGAGGACCTGGGCGCGGTCTCCGAGTCGTTGGAAGGATTCACCTTTTCCATGAACGAAGAGGTCCAACGCCTCCCGATAGGTGTTGCTCTAATCAGCACGATTGGATGGCCACACCCTGTCGTTGTCCAGATAAGGCCCAAGGAATCACGACACGGTGGAGTGTCGAAGGTTCAATCCGATAAATAAATAAAAAGTTATACCC
>CABMCB010000061.1 GCA_902384455.1 uncultured archaeon | reverse complement strand
TTCTGGTTCGTAGCCGAACAGGGTCAAAATCTAAATGCTTGTTTTGGTGTCGCTTACGAGCAAAATGCCACTTTTCCGACCCTCATATTGATAACTAGATACCTAGTTTTCCGGGCTCCTATCATTCCAAGTTACTGAAAAAATTCTCTATCTGCTCGGGAGCGACAGTCGAGAAAAACTCTCTCTCATGCTCGTCAAAATGTGGCCCCCTCCATCTGTCCTCAAGGAGCTCACGCTTCGCAGATTCAAAGTCACCCACAAAGCGCGTGTCCGGGTATCGCTCTAGGAAAGTTCGTCTCAACGTGCTGTATTGTTCCGTTGCGGTTTTATATATTTGCTGGTCATCTACTGCAATGGCGTAGATTCCAATTTGCGCGATGTGAATGGCAAGCCGCGCTGAACCGTAGAAATCTTTGTACTGTGGGTCTTGCAGTCGCTCACATGCTTTGAAAATTCTGCTCGAAGCCTCACCAGCCACATTTTCCACGTGAGCGCGCATCGCCCAAAACGCAAAGAGAACCTGCATTTCGACCGTGTCATTGAGGTAGCTAAGTTGTTTGTGCTCAAACATCGCCGGAATGATTCGTGAATACACACCAGTTGTTTCCCATCGGATTTTGCTTTCTAGTTCGTCGCGAAATCTATCCCGGTAATACTGAGCACTGACGGTTCCCGGGCCCCTTTCCTCTATTCGTGGGAGGTCTTTCAAAGCGTGCAACAACCAAAAATGCGCCTTAACGGTCTCTTCGATACTGCTGTTAATGTAGTGCAGCAGGAAAGAATTCTTCTTTACCGCTTCGATACCAAGTTCAGCAAAATCGAGCCAGCTTCTTTTATGTAACTCCTCATACAGGGACATCAATCGGGTTGCATCCTCATGCTGGCCGGACCGAGAGAATTCAGCGATTCCATTCACCATACCTATGTTTATAGCAGCGAAGCTCGAATGCTCTGTCGGACTGACGAACGGGCCAATAGAGTAAGACACCTTGGTCATATCGAGACTAAGAGGGCTTGCAAGGCGCTCACCTGTAATACGAAACAGACTTTCAAGCAGATGTGTGCCGACGTGGGTCCCAGCGTGGCCGTGAATGCAGTTGTGCAACAAACAATCCGCCAAGGCACGAACCGCAGCGTTCAAGACGATATCGTTCGTGCTGAGAATACTCATCGTCGCTAGCTTTTCCAGGTCGTTAGCTACACCTATTGCAGCCGAGTAAAGCGCATTCTCAATTAAGGCTTTGCACAAATCCCTTAGATGGTCTGCACCATCCAATGCGACATCATCGAGCTTACGTACTGCAGCCTCCTGAATACTTCCATTTAGATAACCAGCGATGAGCGTGGCAACTGAATTCTCGCCAGCCCTGTCAAAGTACGAGCGTGATTTCAAAGAGGTGAGGCTGAGACCCCCAAGGGTTGATACAACTTCTTTAACAAATTCCTGGTCTGAGTTGGAAACACCTCGCGTCGCGTGGGCCTTCAACCGCTCCAACTGCCGCGTAAGGACGGAATCAAATCTTCTCTCGGATGGCAAGAATACTGCCATCGTAGCGGAAGGTATTCGAAGAGAGTCGCTACGTGCGATTATGTAAGCTGATAAAAGTTTGTGGAGCTCGTTGAGAGCGTGTTGGCTTAGGTCATATTTTTTTCGATTTGAGAAATCGAAAACCATCGTTTGTAGTTCTTCGAGCGATAGCTCAAATGCCGCAAAGAGTTGGGGATTCCGGTCAAAAAAATGAAAACGAAAATCCTTCCATCTCATTTGTCGTGCGGCGCTCATCTACGTCTCCTGCTCCGCTGATGACGAATTTCGCTCTGAACAACGTGCTCAAGACGTTGAATTTGTTTAAGCTGTTTTTCCGCTCTCTTCGCGACCTTCGCAATCGTGAAATGCGGGTCAAGAAACTTCATGGTGCGGTCGAAATAAACCTTGAGAATCAGAAAACTCCCACCCAAAATACCGAAAGTTAGGCATGCCCGAAATAGACCAGACTCATTTTTCCGCAAGGAGCTCAGCATCGCTAACGATGCGAACAATGCAAGAGTCCAGTACACAACCTGGAAAACCCAATCGCGCGCATACTCTCGTAGAGTAAGTGTTGTGCCTCTTTCGGAAACCTGCTGGATTGAAAAAATACTAAGCGAAAACACAATGCCGATTACACCAAGCATGGCGGCACCTACCGCAATCTCCAACTGCGACAGAATGCCTTTGTTGGCAAGGGTTTCGCTAGCTGTCTGCCATTGAAACCGATGGCGGAACACGGTCCCGCCAATCGCGAGCACGAGTAGAGTGGGGACCAGAGCCCATGCGAATAGGCGCGCCTTCGATACCTTCACATACAACCATACACGCCAGTGACGAATACGAGTCGTCGCGATGAGAGAGAATCTGAGTGTCTGCTGACGAGTTCTTCGTCGTAAACGTCTGACAGCCGTACGGCATATCAACGCGAGTCTAGAGATGTCCAGTTTGGAAAGAGAGAAATTCGAAAAACGTATTGGCATCTAAGCGAAATTTACCACAAAAGCGACCCTTCATGACCGCTCCGCCGCCGTCGCTACCCAATATCTGGCCGTATCCTGGTCCATTGCGAATTCGTTCATCACAGAAGCGATGGCGGCGTGAAACCCACTGTGCCCAAACCTACAGTTTCTTGGGGCGCTCAAAATAGGTATGAAGAGTTGTTCCAAAGGATTCGTTTATACCAACCATCCATTTCTTCATGTCGTCTTGAAAGCTTGCCCACCGTTCACGAAAATCCTCGATTTGAGCTTCAGCAGACTCCCGATAGTGGGGAGGCAAGCTATAGAGCCACGGGCCGAGCTTGGGATTCGACGGATTCGCTGTTCCCATGGCCTCATGGAGAACGGACGGATTTTGCAATGGCCACTTCTTCAGACGCATTTTTCGAAACGGCTCCGAGACATACTCTCGGGTGTAAGACGCTACCAACGCGTACAACTCCTGAATACTCAACAGGAATTGAGCTTCGTTTTCTGGTGGCCTCGTCTCTAAGTGCTGAAGAAATATCGGGAATACATCCTTCATGTAGTCAGGCGGGCAAATTTCGGAATATTTATCTGTGTCATTTGCACAGGAATTCTGAATGATGAGCAAGATGTTGGATGGGTCGCCAGTATTCGTGAATGTTCCAAATCGCTTTGCCAAACTTACGAGTTCCGAGTATTTCGACTTCGCAGCCACATTCTTTGCCGCCTGCCTTTTTCGCTTCTTTGCAGACGCTACCGTGCTCTGGATAAAAGGGAACAACATCACTAAGACTGCGACCGCACAAATTGCTATGAGTATCCAGGCGATGGTTCTGTCTTTGGATGCCGAGATGGCGGCAGCCACGGCAGCAATGCAGGTAACAACCGCGGCGGCTGATTGTATTTTGCTGTGAACAGAGCCAGAAGGCTTTTCAGTTTGTTCCAAAAAGTCGGGGAGTTCCATTCAAGATATCTTACCTCATTAGGACACGCCGAGGAACGAGCGTCCGGCATCTAAATCTAGGTGAAATTAGAAAACTGTGGTTGTGAAGGCTCCGAAAGTAAGATGCGTGGCCTCATGCCAAGTTTCTTCCGCAGGTAATCTTCTAGTGTCGTTGAATTCGGAAATTGACCAACGAACGCGTTTACTCCGGCGATACAGGTTCCCCCAATTTGTTGAATCAGAGTGTTGAGCTGGTCGTCGTGAGTTCGGGAATACACGAACTTGTGACTGCAACGGATTACGGTCTCGTTCACTCTAATTACGTCATCCACTGTCACATCTCGATATTCTGGACCCGTAATTCCCATCATCAGGCACGCGGATGAACACAGCGGGAAGGCGACTATCGCATTTGGCCTTCCAAACCCGTAGCCTGGATGCCAAAGTCCGGGCTGTAGTTCGACAAAACTCACGATTGGATTGTCGGATGTGATGAAGCCGACTCCTTGCGGGGCTGCCCAGACTTGCCATGATTTCTCGAAAAGCAAGCTCCCGCACTGGTTTGCGTGAGTCTGAAGGTCTCTGATAAATGCGTTGTGCACAGACTTTCGGTCAACGAGGCTATCCGCTTGACTGCGAAGACTCTCTATCGCCTCTTCCCGTGTAGTTGGAACCCCGCGTTTGTTGTTGTAAAAATCTGCTAGGTCGCGAACAAATGCTTCATTTTGCATCAGTTCTTCAAGCGTTACTTTCAGCTTGGCTGAATTGCCGCGCGAAAATCGTTGCCTCGACGTGGCCCTCGCAAATAGCAGGCCCATGTAGAAAGCCAGTTTGTTCCGATTTTGATTTGACGTTAAATCCGCTACTGGACTTCGGGCGCAAACCAACATTTCTTGAGAGCGCTTCTCAATATCCCTGAGCGATTGTTCGAGTGAGATTTCCGAATCCGTATCAATTTTCCCGTCATCCCGAATCGGACCGAAGTATCCGTTCTCAAACCCTTGACGCTC
Organism: uncultured archaeon; assembly: GCA_902384455.1. Taxonomy (GTDB): domain Archaea; phylum Altiarchaeota; class Altiarchaeia; order IMC4; family SCGC-AAA252-I15; genus CABMCB01. The sequence continues at coordinate 9,952 of CABMCB010000061.1, read as the reverse complement.
AGTCGAACTAATTCGCGGTCTTTTGTTTTTCTGGTACACGCACAGAGTCCATTTACGCGTGTCCTCACCGCTCGGTTCGGCGAACTGAGCGAGATAAAATGCGGGAATGGTATGTGAACCGATTGCCATATCGCCATTTTAGGACACTCCGGCGACGACAGTGAAATCCGTCGGGCTTGAACTTTCCGCGAAGAAGATTTGATAGAATTCAGTTCCCTCCTCTGCCGCAGGAGCACGCATGCGGCGCGTCACAGTAGTTCTTACCGGGCAGGACAACTCGAAACACGAGTATTCATGCGAAGCGGCTAGCCTATTCGATGCAGCGAGACAGGCGACGAGAAGCGCATGGCAGTTTTGGTGGTTTGACCCACGACGGATAATTGAGGTTTGGTCGGGCTCTGGCCGATGGTTGGTAGAGACCCGGTTAGACTGCGGAGTAGGCGATAAGAAAACGAGCCACTAGATGTAGGTGCAGTACGAAAAACACATCCACAGTTTGCGTTTTTATCTTGACAGGAAATTTGCATCCGCCGATACTTTTCCACAGATTCGGGGGAACGTGGAAGCGCCAGGCGGACCCGTCGAGACCTTCTCGCGGTGGGTTCGTGCGACAAGACCCACGAAACCGGCCCGGGTTTTAACCGAAAAACCTAGCGAGAGCGTGCGCTTAGATGAGCGCGCGTTTTGAGAAAGTAGGGCTGCAAATCAAGCAGCCTAGCTTTTTCAAAGTGTATTTGGAGTTGCGGCAAAAACCAGAATGACCTTCCTCGTCCTTCAGGTTGATGCCGAGTTACAAGAAAATTTGAAGGGAAGAGTCGTTAACGCTCGGTCGAAAGACCGTGAGGTTAGACAATGGGGGCGTAGCTCAACTGGATAGAGCGCTCACCTGCTAAGCGAGAGTATGCCCGTTCAAGTCGGGTCGCCCCCATTACCTATTGTCAAAGATTTGACTGGTTGCGGTCACTCGGAATTTGCTGGCGACCGCAGTCAAAGAGTACCTCGAAGATTGTTCGGTATGCAAGGTAGAGACCTCAAGTCGGAGAAACGGGACTCAAGTAGAGAATCGACGACGGCTGCTCTTCAAAAAGGCTGACCGCCGACAATGTCATAGTACATAGCTGCGTTGGTCCGCTTCTTGAACCACCGATGCTCGCTTTTCACGAATCCGAGTTTTTCATAAAATTTAACTGACGCCGGATACGCATCCACAGTGAGACATCTACAACCGACGTGAAGGTCAGTGCTAAGTCGAAAAGCCACCCCGAGCGCGTAGCGCATTAGGGCAGTACCGATGTCCGCATCTCTATGACCCGAATGAACTGCGAGTCGGCCCACTTTCAGTGCGGGTATATGCTGAGTCGTTACGCCACTAGGTAGCCACCCGCGCTCTTTTAACTCCAGCGGTATAGAGTCAGCGGCCAGCGCTATATACCCAACCACGGCGGTGTCTAGCAGGGCGATTTTGGTTACAGAAAGCCTCTGTTGCCCCCACGCGATACACTCAGTCTTGATGAAATCTTCTAAATCCGCGTCGCCACACGTGAACGAAGCTATATCCTGCGTTTCGTGGTCAGCATCTGTGATTGTGAGGTCAGCAGGGGGCTGGAAAGGCATGAACTGCCAAAGAGATTTACTTTTTCTCGCTGCGCTTACTTTCCGCAGCCAGCGACTCAAGATACTGCATCCGCTCCGGCGTCATCACGGCGGAATTCAACCGCGCAAGAAGTGCCCGCGCATCCTTGCCCTTCAGAATGGGTGTTGCTTCAATAGGTTTTGCCATGTTCGTGTACCAACTTCAAGAAAAGAATAAACTTAGCGTCTAAGTTTGTCAAGTAGATTTGGCATCTCGTTGCCTATCAGCATATTGCAGACACTGAAATCTTACCGACGCCCCGACACTGATTGAGAATGGACGACTTGCCGTTGGTTCCGACTGGCTACGATTAGGCCCAACAGCACAAGTATGATAGCGACCAAAACCGCACTGGATTTCTTCTTTGAGCGTCGCCGAGACGGATTATCGTCTTCGCTTACGGTAACCGTAGTTCGGCGTCTTGTCATAGCGTGCCTCCGGTGTGACTCCCAGTTTCCGTCGTAACGCCGACAGCACCATCGGGGCGAGGTACAGGTATGTCGAAATAATTACTTCACTAAAGGTGAAGGCCAATACAGACTCACTTCGAGGCTCGAATCAGGGCTGTGCTATTTTCTCTCACGGCATCCAGCCGAGTCGCTTCGCTCTCAGCATGTCCGACGTTAACTTAGGGGCTGGAAATATTTGCTTTTCAAATCGCTTTGCTTCCGCCCAAATTTCCGCCCGAATAGACGGCGACTTCAAGTCCACCAACAAAGCCGCCTCCACGTCTTTCAGGAGCTTCTTGAAAGCCTCGTCGCCAGTGCCGATGTAGCGGTCAAAACGTCCTCGGCAAGTTGCGATGTCCGAACTAATCGCGATTTCGTCGTTGGGGCTGTCGGTCATCTCTCGACGACAAATGAAGCCAGCCAAATCCGCTTTCGCGGTTTCGCCAGTGAAGCCGCCAACAGGCTCATCCCAGCTCACGCTGGATTTTGAAATTGCAGGGCGATTGTACTCTGGCCGTGAGTCCCAGAACATTTCCGGGCCATGAAATACGATATTGGTCGCTCCCGCCTTTCGTGCGAAATACGCATGGGCTCCTTCGTGAAGGCAAAGCATTGCGCGGAACTTCTCGCCAAAGCAACAGGGCTTGCGGCAATTGAAGAATGCTTCACTTTGCTTCAGCAATTTGGTGAAACGCGGGTCGTATCGCTGCGCGGCTGTAACCGTGGGCGAAATCTTTACGAGGTTCATACCTATTAGCTCTCGAAAATCCGGTCCACGCGTTTAACAAAATCCGAAATCTCGGAAATGTGTCGGGCATCTACCTCATGTAGTTTTCGTTTGAGTTCCGTTCGGACTCGGATGAGTTTTTCGGCTTGCTCGGAAATGACACCCACGTCCGAAAGTGTTTTGATAATCGTTTCGGTCACAATCGTTCGAATCTCGTCTTCCGAAAAACCGCTCCTTCCGGGGTCGCCCTGCTTTCCGTCAACGCCGTCCTTCGCTTTTGGCAACGTAAAGTCTAGAATCACTCCTCGCTCAAACGGCTTCGCTTTGACCGCAGCATCACCGATAGAAACTTGTCCGACTCTGACTTCCGGCATCGAACCGGCATCGCCCTTTGGACCTTTCACGCTGACGCCATCCCTTCCGGCTGGTCCGGGTACCGACGAATCTCGCCCCGCAGGTCCCTGAATTGTTGATGCTTCGCCCTTTTCACCGCGTTCGCCACGAGGCAGAACTAAATTAAGTTCGAAGATTCCCTCGCCAAGGTTTCGAATTTCGGCGTGGGGATTATCGCCCGACGAAACTTGACCAATCGTTAGTTTCGGACTGATGCCATCCCGCCCATCTTTTCCAATTCCGGGTTCGCCCCTATCGCCTTTCGGTCCTCGGGCGAGTTCCGTTTTCTGGCGCTGCAATTCATCGGTCTGCGTTTGAATTGCTTTCAAAGCCTCGCTTAGATTTTCGTTCATGCCTTTTGCTCCTCTTTCTCACGGCGGGCGGTCGCCATTGCGGCCAGACTGATTTCGGCTGCGTTATGGTCGGGTATTTCTAAGTCTCGCAGAGCGTCTAAAACTGCTCGGTGTTTTGCTCCCGCTCTGAACATCGTTTCCGAAATTTCCACTGCATTCTGTTTTCGTTCGGAGACAAACTCCGCTGCGTCGTCAATCGTGTCTAGGTTCTCGTCGCCCAACTGTTGAGCCACGAACAGCGGAGAGTGTCCACGCCAGAACATGCCTACGGCCTTTTCAAAAATAGTAGAGTCCATTTTTTTTCCTCCATTTTCACCGAATGCTGCTCGAACCGAAGTCTCGGATGGCGTCTTTTGTGCGCTCCAGAATCACGTTGTGCGGAATACCTTCGCCCCACAATTTGCTGATTTCGTTGTAAAGGCGTTGTTTCTTGTTTTGAAGAAGTTGCCTTCGACCCGCAGAACTTCCCGATTGCCCAACATCTCCGACCGTCATCGCATCGACAGCCGCTCTTGCTTGCGCTATCAAAGTGGGAATTGTTACGCGCGGCTTTGCTGGTTGTGCGGGGGCGTCCGTCTCGCAGTGAGAAGCATCAAGTTCGTTTTGCACAATGTAGGTGAGACGGGCGTTCAACTCTTCGTAGTCTTTTTGTGATTCAGGTCGCAAGCGCTTGAATCCCGACAAATATCCGGTACCGTCTCGCTCAAGTCGTGCCTTGAAGCGCTGTACATCCTCCACCGTTCGTAAGAATTTGAGTTCTTTGACTTCCCAGAACGGCAGATTGTCCGCAGGATTTTGCGGCGGTGGCGGGGGTGGCTGCTCACCGACCGCTTTCGGCGGATGGTGGAACTGCAATTTGCCGCCGTTTTCAATGTCGCCCAAAAACTTCACGATTGCGCAAATGTCTTTTGGACCCGGCATCGCTCCGCTGTATCGCACAAAATTCACGATACCTTGCGCAAGCTCATTGGCGTTGTTTTCCGTGAACAACAAATTTGATGGACGATGTTTGTCCCAAAACTCTTGTGCAACCTGTGTCGCTGCTATGGTGAATTCTTCGTGTGTCATTTTCATTTCTCCTTATATTTTGGCGACATCGCGTCCAAGCGAATCGCTGAATTGTTTTCTTTGCTCTGGGTTACGTCGTCCATCGATTTGCGACCGCCACTCGGGTACCCGTTGGGCGAGGGCTTCGAGCATTGCGTCTGGCTCATGTTCGAGCGTCGAGCATTGAAGCCACTTGAAGCCGCCGTATCGTGTTGCCCAAAGTGGATAGGTGGCTCTACCTTCTGCAATTCGCACAATCAAACTTTGACGATGTTCGGCTGCTCGTTGTTCCTGGCGCTGATGTTCGCCTTCTGGGTTCAGCAGCCAATTTTGCTGCGCTCCGAGGCGTTCGATGATTTCGAGAAGCGATTGCGCATCGGCGATATCGACGAGCCCTCCTCCGAGTGCCTCTTGCAAAACTTGCAAGTCGTTGGCATCGCATCGCTGGTACGGGCTCGATTGCCACGCCTCCGTTAACGCATTCTGGATTTCCAACTTCAGCGGAAGTTCACCCGTCCGCATCATTTCTCGGATGACGTTTGAACAGTGCTTTTCGTCATCGAGACGACCTGTTTTGAAAATGCGGTCCCTAACCATGTTGAGAAACGCTTGTTGCGTCGTTCTCGTGGGGTCGAGTCGCTCTATCGCTTCGCGTGTTCTTTCGAGACTCCACGATTCCCATTGCGGGTCGCCCACGCCTGTATTTATTTTTGTTGCCATTTTTATTTCTCCCGCCCGTGTTGGGCATTTAGTGCTGCGTTTATTTGTGAAGCTCCGTAAAGCCTCAGAATTTTTCTCATTTCTTCGGAACTCAGACCGCGAAGCGTTACTACGCTCCACGGTTGCCCTTTGTAGTCGGGCGGTAGCGGGGCGAATCGGGGTTGGTTCATTTGTGTATTTCCTCCTGCTTGCATCGGAATTCCAGTTCGCCGATGAGTTCCATGATTTTTGAAATAGCGTCTCTTGCATCCATTTCGGCTATCAGTTCGGCGTCAATAAGGATTCGGAGTGCTTTCGCTGTAAGCGCTGCTTTCTTCTGGGCGAGATAACCCAAATCTTCGGCTTCGCCAGTCGCTTGCATTCGAATGAATGAGCGAAGCAACTCAACATCGGTCGCTGTAAGTCGCAGAAGAATGTCGGTTAGTTCTTGGCCGATATCACTCATCGTTTTTCGCCTCGATTCGAAAAGCAGTAAGCGTTCCGTTTGCGTTCCTGTGAACGTGCGCCGTCCCGAGTTCTCGGTGGTGGGCGTCCAATGTGCAGCGGAAATCGCCGCTCCGAGCGCGGCAGTTCTTCGTTTGCAAGTCTGTGTTGGCCAGTCTGTGAAAGCGTTCAAGTGCGGAATCGCTGAGGTCTTCTGTCCTTCCGAATTTAATTGTTGTGAGTGCCATTTCATAAACTCCTGTTTTGCCGCTCGAATTGACAGAGCCAGCATTTCTCGTTTGATTCGCTGCGATGCACTCCGTTTTTGTGTGCCTCAATGCGGCTCAAAAACTTTCGAAGGTGGAAAGCAGGCAAGGCGGTTCGAATTCCGTAGCGGGCGTAAATCTCGGTGGCTGGCGACTCGCAGCACAGAGCCTTGAAGCGTTCCGCGTCTTTATAAAACGGTTCGACGTAACCCCAGATTGGGTCGCTCTCGATGTCGCGCTCCGCCCAAACTCCCCAACTCGGGACGAAGTCCTGAAGCGTGTGGTGTTTGTATGAACTCGGGTCGTCGCTAATGACGCCGTGCTCGCTGACAAAGTTTTCTAAATCAGCTATACCTTCACCGAGCGAAACAAAGTCGGGGGCTTGGGGCTCCCGCCACCCGTCACTCATCCAAAATAAAATGTCGAACACCCGCTCTTGCTGCGCTAAGTATTCATCCGATTTTTTCTTCGGAAGAAGAAGTCGATTGGCGTTCCAGAATTCCTGAGCGTTCAAAACGTCCGCAAGAGCGTTGTCCTTCGGTGATTTGCCTGCTCTGCGTCTTCGGGCTTCGAGGCGGTTGAACTCTTTCGTTTCCTCGTGGCTGCGCTGCTTTCCGAGTTCTCTGAGTTCCTCACGGCGCAGGACATCAGCCAACTTTTCAGCGGCGGATTTCTTCTGACGCCGTTCCTCACGGACAGCAATTTGCGCGGTTTCCTTCGCCTTGATTTTTTCGACTGCTTCAGTCGATAGCAGCGAAGACACTTCGTTTGAGCCGCTCTGGAGCGGTGTTACTTCCTGTTCAGTTTTCATGGGAAAAATCCTTTGCCACGATGTGGTGGCACTACACTTTGAAATGAAAATCCAATCGGGTCTCTGAAGGAGAAGCGATGACTTATTTAGAAGAGTTCCTGTTTGAGGAGTTCGCCAGAGCGTGGCGTTTGTTGAAAGAGGCGGATACTGAGATTGAAGCTCGTCAGGCCACCTTCACGGCTTTGCTAACAGAGCACCCGAATCTGAAGGAATTCCTAGACGCTCGTTTAGCCTCCGCGAGGCAATCTCCCGCTCTTCACGAGAAGATGAATCAGAAATATGCTTCAATTCTGGGAACGTCGATTCGAAAACTTCCCGACGATATTCATCAAGAAGTCCGAGAGCGATTTGAGAGTCTTGACGCTGAATTTCGAGCTTAGTCTGCATTTTCTTTCCTTTGCTACTGGTCCCTTAAAATGGGACCTTAAAATTTGTGATAGCCCCTTGGCACTGCCCCACCCTCAGAAAAAGGATTGTTAGTTTCTTCTGTCGTTTTCTGCTCGGAAGATGTCGCACAACCACGTAGAGCCTCAGCACAAAAGACGAGGCGTCGGGGGCTCCACACACCCATACCTGCCGCCCCCTTACAAACATGGGACCCGCAAAAACTTTTGCAACATTCAACGAAAAACAAAATCGACACGAGGGAGGAATTCTCCTCCCCTGAATTTCGGGGCGTTGCCGATGCTTGCGCGGCTCGGCTCGGTTGATGCGGCGCGAATCGTTGCAACGATTGCCGATTGTGCTTGACAAAACCCAACGGATAGGTTACAATTCTTACCGTGGATAAGAGGCTCATCTCCAAAGTCATGGCCGAACTTGGCAGACGAACGTCGAAAGCCAAAGCCGCTGCTGCTCGTGAGAATGGAAAGAAGGGCGGCAGACCACGAAAGGCAAAGGTGAAGCGATGAAAAAGCGCAATCAGATGTTGTTCCTGTCACCCGATGAACTCTTGTCTCTGCTTGCGGCTGCCCGTCAACACTCAAATCGTGCATGGTCTATGATTTGCACTAGTTATTGGCACGCTCTGAGGGCAAGCGAAGTCTGCGGATTGACCTTTGCCGACATCGACAAAGAGAACGACGCGTTGACGATTCGCCGTTTGAAAGACTCGTTGGAGACCAAACAGGCATTCCGCAAACAGCGTGGCGTGCCCCTTCTTGACGAAGAGAAGGCGTTACGCTCTTGGCTCGCTGAACGCCCCGCCGACGACCAATCGACCTTCGTTTTCACGTCCCAGAAGGGCGGCGAAATGGACCGCACTGCCTTCTGGCGTATGTTTCAGGATGTTGCGGCGGCGGCTGGTATCCCGCAAGAGAAGCGCAACCCTCGTGTACTCAAGCACTCGCTGGCTTCCCACATGGTAGCCGCTGGCGAGAATCTGGCTCACGTTCAGCAAGCCCTTGGGCACCGCTCCTATAAATCCACGTTGTGCTACGTCGGCGTCTCTGACTCGCAAGCCGATACTGCCGTCCAACGTGCTGCCAGTAACCTCTTCTGACCCGCAAACAGACCGCTCCAACGACCCGCCGATGTTGGGCGGGTTTTTCTTTGCCCAACCCCTGATTTTGTGCCCTTCTAGAAACGCAACAATCTGGGCGCGGACTGTTGCGTTATTCCGCCCTCGCCGCCTACAAGTCCTTTTGTTCGGGGGCTTCCAAAAACTGAATCTGGCATTAAGTGTTGCGTTTTGGGCTTTGGAGTCCACTGTAAGCCTTGGCTTCCCATGCCAGCCCTCTGGCTTGGATAACCCATCCGTTTGGTTCGCCAGCCGCCCGCTCTGTCCTCGACCGCTAACAACCCAACTGTTAGGTATCGCCTACGGAGCCTCTGAGAAGGGCTTGGAGCCGAGGGAAGCCTTGTTGGCTCGTCGCCATGGATATCGTGCGCCTACGCCCCGTTTCCGCTTCACGGCTGGCGGCTTTACGAATCGTTTGGGTGAAGATTAGGCGAAAACCGTCCATCCTTACCTCTTTTACAATATAACTTATTGAAACTAAACGATTTAAGAGCTGATTTACACGAAAATCAGGTTTTGGGCGTTCGGAGCACGAAGTTTCTAGGAAATGCCTGACAGCGCAGAAAAAAGCGATAGGCGAAGCGTTCGGTGAAACACTTTCGTTTTCGAACGCTTTCCGAACGCTTTGTGCAACCAGAAAAAATCTTCACCTATCGCTTTTTCAAAAATCGCTTTTGTGCAACCTGTAAGTCTTTATTGTGCAAATACTTAGGACCGATAGGCGAAGCGTTCGGTGACCGTTAACGCTTTCCGAACGCTTCACCGAACGCTTTCACCTACCGATAGGTGAAACGTCCGGTATATGGGTACCGGACTTCACCTAACGGTGGTAAGCCAACGTTGGTTTTCACCCTACGCTCGCCAGTTGACCGGTGGTTTCCACAGTCGTCTGCGGAGCCGGTAGGCTCCATCCGCATTCCGTGCCGATGACCACACCCAACGCTTTCCTTGCCTTTTCGAGGACGTTGTCCGAGATACCCAGTCGGCTCGCCTCTTCGTACACGTCACGAGCCTCCACGTACTCGCCTTCGGGGTCGGTCCCTTCAAGCAGGCTAGAAAGCATGGTGATGGCTTCCTTGGTCCCCGGCCTGCGTGGTCTAGAAGGCACAGGAGCCACGGTCTTTTCCGGCTCGGGTTTCGCCTCGTCTTTGGCGAACGGGCATGGACTGGAGCCGTCTTGATGCCACGGAGAAGCACCGCCCTTACCGCCCTTCGTTCGATGCCATCCGAGGTCTTTGAGTCTCGACTCCACGTCATACTCGCTCAAACCAGACTGTCGCACGAGTTCCTTCATGGGGATTCTCGAATCACGCTGGACCAACGTCACCAGATGGTTGATGTCCCGCTGGAAGGTTTCGGACTTGCTGACTACCTTGAAATTGCCAGTCTCGCGGATTATGGAAACAGTTGGGAAGAGATTCCCGCTCGGAGCGAGTTTGGAAGCTGCAAGCCGAAGCGTGGTCAACTGCCCGATTTGTTCTCGGTCCTTGAGGGACACGAGGTCAATTTCCATCGGCCCGTCGCCGTTCGCGTACAGCACGCGGTCCTTCCGAATGCCATAGGCTTGGTCGCACATTGCGCCCAAATCCGATGTGCCACGCAGCATATTTT
>CABMCB010000060.1 GCA_902384455.1 uncultured archaeon | reverse complement strand
GCGCGTTTTGCTTCGTCGATTTCGAAGTTGATGCGCCGCTCGACGGGTGCCCAGAAATCATTCCAGCCGGGACTATCCCACTCATCCCCGTCTGGTCTGATGATGTTATCCACGATGTAAACTGTTCCGTCGATTTCAGTGCTCATGTTGATTCCTCGTCAGTAGTCCCACAAGCACACTGTTCGACAGTACTAACCTCAGTGGAACAGTTGGGACTCATGTACACAACAGGAAATGGACACCGTCCCTCATGTCGTGGATGCTCGCAGTCAGGGCAGGGGTCGAGGTTCGGAAACGGGTTGGCGGGAGCGCCATCCACGGTGAAGAACTTCAACGGTGACTTCATGTCCGAAGGATAACACTCAAGACAGCGACCGCACTGACAGTTGTGACAGGCGTCGTTGTAAAACATGTGAGCCGAACAAATTGAGCACCAACTTGAGTACTTGTGACCGCAGGGGAGTGAACGGGCATCCACTTCAGCCCGGAGGCGAGCGAGTTCAGCCCGGAAATTGACGAGCACACAGCGCCGCCGCTCAGTCTCTTCTCGACGAATGCGAAACCAGTGCGAGATTGCCCGGAATGGGTTCATTAGAGTATCTTGAACGAGTTCACGAAGTTGACAACTGTTTCAGTCGTCGTGGATGTGTCGTCCGATTTCTTAATCAAGAACGTGACGATATACATCCGCTTGCCAACCGCGACGAAGACCATCGCAGAGTTGATGTCGGCCTGCATGTCTTTGTTGTACTGGGTGAAAATCATGGTATACATCGGGTGCCCGTCAACTACCGCTGATTGGTCAACTATAAGCGTGCCGGAGCCTAGCACCCCTTTCGCGGCTCTCTGATAATCTGCCGGGACATCCACAACGAAGTTGTAATCCGTAACCGACACGCTATAATAGGCAGCGCCGTATACTGTGTAATACGTGGTGGATGTGTACGGAGTGCCGTTGGCTGCCGTCCCGGTGCCGGGCAAGACCGCTGGCGTATCCGGGAATTGAATCGAGAACGACTGGTCGGGTGCAACGAACTTCGGCGGTACCGTCTGTGCTGAAGCGACGAGCACCAAAGTCAGAAACAGAATGAATGCAATCGAGATTTTCAAATCAAATTTACCCATATCAGACCTCCCAGTCTGTACTTCCCCCGCTTCAAACTTTATCGAATGCCGGTCACAATCTTAGTCGCTGAATTGTGGATGATGCTCCCACCGCTCAAGACACGACAGAGTAGGGTCAGATATTCGGCTGGCGTCAGGTTCTTCAGATAGTTCGTCGTCGCTGTCACGAGTTCCTCGGTCGTGATGCCCTTGATGGCGACGTATTTTTCCAAATCAATGAGACACTCGCCGCCGTGGTTGGGCGTATTGGAGACACACCACGGAATCGTGCACGGTGGCGGCTCGATGGCATAAAAGTCGATGATGTCCGAGAAGAAAATCGGGTCACCGCTTTCGAGGCGATTGCCGTGACCACCATCAGGGTAGTAATAGGCTTTGAAAAACCCACCCTGAAGGAAGTTGCGACCCGCACGATAGTTCTCAATGATTTCGCGTGGGTTGATGTTGATGGTCAACCCGTGGCTCGTGTACGAGTCCACATAGCCGACCTTCCATGGTTTCACAACCCGGACAGTCCGGTAACCCTTCAACTTAAACTCGATGTTGCTATCAACCATTCTGGGAGGCTTGGCCGTTGCCGTGCCGTCCGCTGGCTCACACATCATGTCAGATACCCTCCAGTCTCAATCCTAGCCCTTTTCTGAGCCTTCTGTCAAGAAGGCAGGTCTTGGAGCCTCGGCGGTCGCATCTTTGAGCAGAGCGGCTTCCAGCCCGATTTCCCGCAACCGGCGTTGCAGATAGCCTTCGAACTCGGACTTTGCCTCGGCAATCTTGGTTTCCATGTGCTCGTCGAACTGCTTCTCGACGAATGGGATGTTGTTCTCGAACTCCCGGAGGGCGGTATGCAACAGACCCAGAAGTTCATTTAGCTCAGCTTTATTGGGAGCCTTAGCCTTGGGCACTAGCGCGGATTCCAGACGACCCACGGCGGCTTTGAGCGCCGACAGGCTATCACTAGCGGTCTCCATGACCTCTTGGTGGAACTTTGAGGCTTCTCGCTCGGGCGGCGGGGGCGGCGCGATGCGCTTCCGGTCGATGTGCTTGAGTGTGACCGGCACCCCGGAGCCTTGGTTGAAGCTGGAGACAAAATTCGCCCATTGAATCTCAGACATCCACACGGACACGATTTCCTCGTGACCGTGAATCCAGTTCTGACTCAGTTGCCGGGTCTTCTCGGCGTGGCAGATTGAGACTTCGATGAAGTGCTGGTGCTCGACATCGGAGTCGAACAGGTCAGCCCGACCTTGGCAGCGGGCAACCTTGATGACGCCCATATACGGTTCAGCGTCACGGGTCATCGCAATTGAGCCGTTCTCGATTCTCTTCTGTTCGTTCATAGTCCCACCTTTCGAATGACTTTCACATTGACGGGCACGAGATTACCCCGTCCACACCCTTCTTCGACCTTAGACCCGTAGGGAAAACACAATTCGACAAGCATCTTCTTGGCGTAGACGAGTGTGAATTTCTGCTCTCTATTATACCACCAACCCCAATAGGTGTCAATGTTCGGGGATTCGGTGGTCTCGGAGACCAACACTTCCAAGATGGGGTGTGGTTGCCGGGAATCAAAACACAAGCTCACCGTCCGAGCGGAACGGAAGAAGTGTGTCAGCCACAGACCACCCCGGTATTCATCCGGGAGTTCGGCGCAGAACATTCGTGTGGAACGGTTTGCTGGTTGATTCATCGCGCTGACGCCTTTCGCATTTTAACCGCGCTCTGAAATTGACGATAATCAGTGAACAATCCGCGACACCAGTAAACTTTATCCTTGTCTCCAACCTGTGTTGCGATGCTTATGGGTATAGTCAACGGCTCCTCACCCTCTCTTTTGAGCCAGTCGTATAGTACCACGGCTTGGTAATCATGCCAACGAGACTTGCCGAGGTCATCGTGCTCGGACATTCGCACGATGTTGTAACCTACATCCGTCCAGACTTCGCCTTGGCACGCGACCCACCGGTCTTTGTTGATGGACTTGAAACCAAGGTCGAGCACGGAACGCCACTGACAAACCTCATCTTCGATGCCCGCACGCCATTGGAAGACCTTGTAGGTCTTGCCCGCGACTGTCACGGTACCCGCAAGGCGGACATGCATTTTATAATCATTGCCGACCATCTTTGGCAACTCAGACCACTCGCCTCCCGGCACCATGGTATTGTTGATGGCGGGAAACTCGACACTGTCGTGAAACTTATTGGTACCCGGTTCACGGAATTTCTGCCAACCGTTGAGTACTTGAATTTCATACTCAGCGTGTGCTTGCGGCTCTTTCATACCATTGCCCCATTCGAAGGATTGGGTTGCAACAAAAGTTCGTAAAGAATCTTCTAATTTGGTCGCACTCGCACGGACTGCTTTAACCTCCGGTGACTCTTCTTGTCGCTTGTGGTCTGTTGTCTTCGGGTCATCGAGATACGGCGGATAGGCGTCGGCAGCTACAGGCGACATATAGCGGGTATCTTCTGGAAAAAGACGGGCGTGAAGGTAAGGTTGAACCTTGTTAACGAAGGCTGCGAGTTCTTGTATCCTCACCGCATAGACGGTGTGACTGCCATTCGAGGCGATGTCGGCAAGGATGCCAACGACTTTACCGTTAGCCACTACAATTCCCCCGCTGGCTCCTCCGGCAATAAGCTG